>CAVVPU010000227.1:0-103376 GCA_963750015.1 uncultured delta proteobacterium
TCACAGAAGTCGTCCTCTTTTTCAAGTCGCACTCCAGGGCGACGAACATCCACACCGTTGATGACGGTATTCTTACCAGTGCGGCCGCGAAAGTAATATACCTCGACGACGGGGAGGCACCGCATCCCACCGCCGAAAAACTTATAAACGCCGAGGCATAGATGAAAGACATGGTCACGACGGGCGGACCTGTCGACACGCGATTGATCGAAGCCCGCACCAGGTTTACCGCGCAGGAGGAGACAGGGCCACTCGTCTATCAGCACGGCATTTTCTGCCAAGTCGCCCTTCCTCGGAGCAAACCCGAGGACCGCACGTTCGAGCGTTCCTTCAAAAATGCTTCCATTCTGATTGAAGCCGGAAAGCTTTGGGATGGCCAGCAATGGGTCGAATACCCCATACCATACGGCCCCAAACCGCGTCTTGCCCTCATTCACATCAACAGTGAGGCCGTCAGGACACAAAGCCCTACAATCGAAATCGGTCATAGTTGCGCCGAATTCCTCCGACGCATAGGGCTGCCCGACCAGGACGGCCGCACTTACGGATTGTTCAAACGTCAGATGATGGCCTTGGCCGCCGCACGGCTCACCATGGGTTTTACCGTTCACAATCAGGCGATAACTATCGACGCCAAGCCGATCAAAGAGTTCAGGGCTTGGCTCACCGACGATGAAAGACTACAACCCCTCTGGCCTGGTCGTTTGCAACTGTCGCAAGAATACTTCGAGAGCCTGCAGGGCCATGCCGTTCCCCTCGATCCCCGCGCCTTAAGAGCCCTATCCCATTCGGCCCTGGCCCTCGACTGGTACTCCTTTCTTTCCCGTCGTTTACATGAGATAGAAAGGGCCGTAAGGATTCCTTTCGTCTCTCTGCAAGAGCAATTCGGGCAAGAATACAAAGGCAAATACGCATACCTCCATTTCAAGCAAGAGCTTCTTTCCGTCAACAAATTAGTTCTAAGCGTCTACCCGGCGGCGAAGATTGAGCTGACGGCAGGGGGACTTATTTTGCATCCTTCACACCCCCCTGTTTGTAAGGCCATCGCAAGAAGCCAAAAGGAACTGGCCCGAGAGCGTTTACCTTACCTGCCGCTCCCACAGCGACAGCCCAACCTGTCACCTCTCGCCGTCGAGCGTTTTAGAAAGCTTTATGCGGGGCTTGACCCCTACGCCTGCCAGGGCGATTTCGACGCCTGGCTCTGCCATAAAGACAAACCCCCGGAAAATTACAGCAGGGTCTTCCTCGGCTTCGCCAAGAAGTGGGCAAAGGGCAAACGATAAAGCAGCAGTCTCGCGGCTATGGGATACCGGGTACCCCTTGAATGTGCAAAACGGGAAAAATAGGAAAGTTTTCCACGTGACATCGCCGCTAACTGGTATGTGACATCGCCGCTAGTGCAGTCACTTTTTATGTGACATCGCCGCTAGCCATATCCATATAGTTCTTCATATAGTAAATCATATAGCCGGGGAGCCCCGACTGTTGAAAACCTCAAAGAGGTCAAAATGCGACCACCGCGTCGAGCATAGGCACCTGTGCCTACCCTCTTTCAAAGCTTTCAAAGCCTATAGGGGAAAGGCGCAAAAGAACGGACCGTCACAAGGATGAAGTCAGAGCCGGAGGAAATTTGTCATGTCCGCAAGAAGGTCGGACTTAGCCCGACCGATGCCGCTCAGACGAGTCCGCAACCGTAGAGAATCTTTCTTCCTCACGGATGGTCCACAACAAAACGCTCAAAAATGCCCCAGGATCGATTTTGAGGGGTGGGGGAGCATCTTGGGCACAAGAGGCTGGAATGCACATGAGCCTCGTGGGGTTTTCCGCGAGAGAGTGGGTAATCGGGGATGAGCGGCACCCCTCAAAAAGAGCCCTGCGCTCTCTTTCGTGAGAATGCCCCGCCGGCGAGAGGTTTCAAACCCCGTCGAGGATTCTATTGATCTTCAGGGCGGTATCGAGATACCTCAGGAACAGCCGGTTCTTGAGCTCGTAGTTGTCTGCCTTGCAGAGCCCACTGTGCGCGGCACCGGGGGACAGTCCATAATCGGCGATGGTGATCGATTCGCACAGGGCGATTTTCTCGCACCTCTCGGCCGGGCAGACCAGATCGATGGTTGCGCCGTTTTCTAGGCCCTCACGTGCTCCACCGTCGCGTTGGTCCTTTTGTCGCGCACCACTATCCACGCAGTTCGCCGGATCTTCGCAATGCCTTCACGTTGAGCACCCTGCAAAGCCCCGAGGAATAGTGTGTGAGGTGCTCAATGACCGCCTGCGCGCGAGGGGCATAGTGGTACCACGGGAACGAAGAGTAGATAGATGACGAAGGCAGACAAGACAACGCTCGCCACGGCGAGGACCGCCTTACGGATCTTCGACTTGTTTCTCATGAAACAAATATCGGTAAAGGGGATGAAGAGACTTCACAGTCAATTGTGCCACACTCCCGGGGTCGACAGGGAGATCCCGGCCCCGGGAGCGGGCGTGCGAAAACCTGCGGTCATGAATTGCGCGGCTGGCTCAGAACCGAAAGCCTTATGACATCGCCCGCGCGGGTTTAACATCGAAAACCAGACTAAGATAACCCCGCTTGCGGGACTCGCGGACATCCCGTGGCCCGGGGAAGAAGGTCTCGTTCATGGGTATGCAGAAGTACTTCCTCTCCGACATGTCGGCGATACGCGCGTGGAAGATGAAGCTCGTTCCGAAGTGGGGATGCTCGATGCGCCACGCGAGGGCGCCTTTTGCCCTGAGCGAATCGGCAAGCTCGGTCAATACCCCCTGGGTGTCGCTCGGGTTGATCTCTCTCACGAGCCGCCAGTCGAGGGCATTCGCCTCGGCCCCGAGCGTCTTGATAACCGTGCGCGCGAGGTCGGGCATGCAATAGACGATGCCGTTGAAGGACATGGCCTTCCATACATTGGTCCACACGCTTTCGTTGATCCGGGGCGTTAGGGCCTCGGCGAACCGACCGGAGTCGAGCCACTCGTCGATCCGCCTTCCCGTCGTGTACACGGGAAAGGCCTCCGATATTTCCTGGACTCTCGCCCGGGCGTCCGCCTCCATAACCACTTGGGCGGGTGAGGTGTCCACCACGTTCGTGTGGTGAAAGTAGACTGCGGTTTCAATGTACTTGCGGAGCTCCGCGTTGATCGTGACAGGAACCATCTTCTTCAGCTCCTCGATCGCGACCTCCGCGTGATCGGCCTTTCCTTTCTTCTTCCGTTCGGAAAGGGTGGGGATCTTCCCGATGTCGTGGCCGAGGGCCGCGCTCACGATGGCGGGGACGAACCACGCGAGATGACCCCTCTCGTCGTGGGCGATGGCGGACACCGCGTGCTCCAGCACGTGGAGCGTGTGGTCGTAGAGCGATACCTTCGCAAGGGCTTCGTAGAGTCTTTTGTCCGGGTAGTGCTTCACCTTCCGGTATTCGATATCGTAGCTCTTGCCCATGATGGACGGACAGTCCGTGTGCTCGTAGAGGATCTCGAGGAGACCTTCGACCAGTCCGGCCACCTTTCCCGCGCGGAGCTGCTCCCGATAGGGGGCGAGGACCCGTTCGAAATCCTCCGGACGCGCCCTGTGCTCGATGTGGAACTTGTACTCTGGTACGAGGTCCCATGTGCCCTTGCCGTGAGGGGGCAGGGGGCGAGGGCCACGCTTTACTATTTCCCTCACTTCAGCCCCCATCGGCACCGTGTCAGCTGTGAGGAGGAAGTCGACGGTGGAGGTGCTCTTCTGCTTGATGGCCTTCTTCGAGCCCCTCACCTTCCGCATGTACAGCCGTGTATATACCCGTTTCTTCGCTCTCGAAGCCGCCTTCTTGAAAAGACCCCGCATCTTGTAGGGTGCTCCGACCTGTGCCATGTAGACCAGGGCCACCCTGTCGGAAGGCTGGTCGTACTTCTTCATGAAGACGGCCTCGAAGTGCGCCTCCATCTTCGCCGTGTCAGGCCGGGTGAAACCCCGGGTATCCCAGGCGCCGGCAGCCAGGAAGGTGAGCTTTTTAAAAAACACGGGGTCGACGCGTTCCGCCTCCGCCCACTTCACGAAAAAGGTGAGCTTAACCTCACGTCTCTGCGCGAGCATCCACTCAAGGAAGAGGGCAAAGCCCTCTTCACGGTCAACCTCCAACATCTGCCGCCGCAACTCCACAAGTCTTTCATCCATTCTGCCCTCCCGATTTAAACAATAATGTTTATATTTGTTGGCCACTCTCTATCACGCCCAATGCCGCGCAAACAAAAATCGTCATCACAATATCCCTTTCAAAAAGGGATTCAGCCCAACGGCCTACAGAAGAAACTGGATTCAGCCCAACGGCCTACGCAAATAACTGAAGCTATATTACTTGGGAGATTTTCGAAAAGGTGGGTGTGTCAGACGGGCCGGCGACAATAGGCCTGAATGGCGCCCTCGAGCGCACCCAGGACATCGTTGCTCAGGACCTTGCGCTCGCGTGAAATGACTCGGGGAGTTGGTCAATCTTGATGGCTTCTTGATGATTTCGCCGTCTTTGTTCCTTCCTACGGGGACTCCATACCATGCGGTCCAGGAGTCGGAAAGGTGAGGCTCCTGAGGGTCCCGCGAAAAAGCATCTCCCCTTCTCAGCCGTGTTTCCACGTCTCAAAGTCCTCGTTTATAGATGACCTGTAGACGAGCGGGGAAACAGCAACCAGAAAGGCGAGCGGCCACCAAAAAGAATGGTAAAGGAGAAGAAGGAGGGCCCCCACGACAACCAGAAAAACGATTCGGTTGGTCTTTCTGACGTGCTCGGCCTTTTGTAATCGGCAACGACACATCCACTCGTGGGCATACCTCCTCCCTTGGTATTATTTGGGATTTTAGCAGTTTCTATCATATTCACACAGATTCACACGGTTTCTGCTACTTTCAACCTTCACCTCGTGGGTAAAACTATGTGAATGTGATAGAAACCGATGGAAAGTGTGTGGAAGTACCAGAAATCACTCGTCCCTCGGCAACCGTTTAACGTCTCTCTTTATACTGTCTAGTCCTCTCTGATTAGACCGCCCATTTTTCATAATCTTTTGCACGAGGCGACCGATCAGTCAGATTAGAATAATCGGACGAGAATTGTGTCAAGTTGTAGGTCACCGGGGCCGCCACCGTGTGTTCGGAGAAGATTCTTTTCAGGTGTATTCCTCACAAGAAGCAACATCACCCCGGTGGCATATCTTCTTCCTGTAATGGATAGAGTTTGGTCGACCGCCGCGATATTAAGTGATTCAACTGGTAATGATTGCGGTAGCTTGCGAAATATATGTAAGTTCTTGAGAGCGTTCCTCTAGCTCCCCTCTTCACGATGAAAAATTCCCTTGACAAAGTATTGGCTTGTTGGTATATTTACCAATAAGTCATGTTACAGGCAGGTAATCCATGATAACCTTTGAAGAAGCGGAGATCAGAAGCCGGATCATTAAGGCGATGGGCCACCCGGTCCGCCTCATGATGATCGAGGCGCTGAAGGAGGGCGAGCGGACCTTCTCCTCGTTGAACGGGATTTTCAATCTAGACAAGTCGACGGTCTCGAAGCACCTCCTTGTGCTCAAGGAGGCCGGGATACTCTCGTCCAGGAAAGAAGGGGCGGATATGATCTACCGTCTGGAGGTCCCGTGCGTGACCGATTTCTTCGGCTGCGTGACCGCCGTCATTGAGAGCAACGTAAAACGGCAGCAGGTCTGCTTGTGCAAACGATCCGGGTAAGGTTTTTTTTGCGCTTATCTGTTGGGACTTTTGCCAATATGCCATCACAGGTGCGGTCGAGACATAAGGAGGATAACGGGCATGTTGAAGTACATCGCTGATTCCCTGGTGTACGGGCTTATGGGCATTCAGCCCGGAACGAGGCTTGCCGAGGCCCTCGATTTCTTCTTCTACGACACGATGAAGGTGTTTCTGCTTCTTATCGTGATCATCTTTGGCGTTGCAATCATACGGAGCTTCTTTCCCCCCGAAAAGTCCCGGAAGCTTCTCGGCAACCACAAGGAATACGTCGGCAATCTCCTTGCGGCCCTGCTCGGCATCGTAACCCCTTTTTGCTCCTGCTCCGCGATCCCCATGTTCATCGGCTTCCTGGAGTCGGGACTGCCCCTCGGGGTCACCTTCTCCTTCCTCATATCCTCTCCAACGGTGAATGAAGTGGCTCTCGTTATGCTGTGGGGACTATTCGGATGGCGGATCGCCCTCCTTTATACGGCCACGGGCGTTGTCATCGCCTTCTTCGCGGGTATCGCCATCGGGAAGCTCAAGCTGGAGCACCTCGTCGAAGATTACGTGTACCGGATCCGTATGGGAGAAACGGAGATAGTTGTTCCGACCTGGGGGGAGCGGCTGGTGTACGCGCGAGACTACACGAAGGACATCCTCGGGCGCGTCTGGCTCTTTGTTCTCATCGGCATCGGATTCGGCGGCCTGATCCACGGTTTTGTACCCACCGATTTCGTGGTCAGATACGCCGGACCCGGCAACCCCTTCGCCGTGCCTATAGCGGTCCTCATAGGCATCCCCCTCTATTCGAACGCGGCGGGAACGATACCCATCGTCCAGGCTCTTGTCGGGAAAGGGCTGCCCATGGGCACGGCCCTCGCCTTCATGATGTCCATCGTCGCCATATCGACGCCGGAGATGATCATCCTTCGCAAGGTCATCAAGCCCAAGCTGATAGGCATCTTTGCGGGCATAGTAGCGGGGGCGATTATCATCGTGGGATACCTGTTCAACGCCGTCCTTTGAGGTAACCACCATTGCGAGAGAAGGAGGTGAGAACCGATGAAGACGAGGTCCCGGGCCGATTGAGGGAATGGATGGCCGCACCCTCCCGCGCCGGCAGAGCGAGGAAATAACTCAGCACGAAAGGAGAGTCTATTCATGGAATCGAGTCATGAAAAAAAGCATCACAAAATGGAGATTGTCGTCATAGGTCCGGAGCCGCCCTGTGTCCGCTGCCTGAACACGTACAAGTTCGCCAAAGAGGCGGCACAGCAATTTGCAAGCGAAACCATCGAGGTCAGGAAAATCTCTTCTCGCTCGGACGAGGCCGGCAACTACGGCAGGGTCGAGGGAGGCCACGACATAGCCGAACGGGCACAGGTGAAGACCGACGGCAATAAGTTACAGAAACTGATGTCGGAGGTGGGAGAACTTGAGCGCGACGAGGCGAAGAACAGGGCACTGATCGAAACGAAGCTCGAGGAGATAGACAAGACGGTTGCGCCCCTCAGACAAAAGGCGGCGGAGGTAGGGTCCCTGATGACCCCGGTCCTCGCAATCAATGGAAACGTGAAATCGAGCGGCTACGTCCCCCAGAGGGAGCAGATCAGGGAATGGATCGCGGTCGAGCTTAAGCAAAGGGTGAGTGAGATATCCGTGTAGAGGAGTCACCATGGTAACGATGGAGGTATTCAGCGGCGGTCCCTTGTGCCCCGGTTGCACGGCCGTTCTGGAGCTTGCCGACAGGTATGCCGGCCTGCACAAGGGCAGGCTCGAAGTGATCAGGTTCGTCGGGGATGAGGCGACGTCGAAATTCGAAGAGTACGGACTCGGCTGCGTGCCCACGGTAATCATCAACAGGACGATAAGGATAGAAGGCATATGCCCGAGTGAGGAGACCCTGAATAACGCGCTCAGGGAGGCGGGGCTATGGGATTAAAGATCGAGGCGTTTTTTTCCGTTCCTCCGTGTGCCAACAGCATGGCCTTAGACCGGCTGCTCAAGGAGATTGAGGAAGAGTATGGCAGCGAAGTCGAAGTTGTCAGGCAGGAGGGGCGGGCCGGAGAGTTCGAGAGGTACAATCTCACGTCGACCCCCGCGGTAGTAGTAGAAGAGCTGATCAAGATGATGGGCTTTTGTCCCAGCAAGGAGTCGCTCGTCGCGGCCCTCAAAGAGGTGGGCCTGGAATAGTGCGACAAAATCGATGAAAGGAGGCAATAGACAAATGAAGATCCAAATTTTAGGCACGGGTTGCGCAAAGTGCGTAAAGCTGACCCGCAACGCGGAAGAGGCGGTGAAACAGGCCGGCGTGAACGCCGAAGTCGAAAAGGTGACGGACATCACGAAAATCATGGAGTTAGGAGTGATGATGACGCCGGGCTTTGCGATCGACGGCCAGGTGAAGAGCGTCGGCAAGGTGCTCTCCGTGGAGGAGATCAAGAAGCTGCTGGGTTGAGGTTAAGGAAATGCCCTCGCGGACCAAACCTCCGTGAGGGCGACGGAGGCGATATGGCTGAGCAAACCGATACGCGTCGCGCGGATGAAAAAAAGGCCAATACTTGTTGCGGAGAGGGCAAGAAGACCCTCGTTGTCGCCTGCTCGGGTGGTTCGAACGCGGGCCAGGTTGCGAACAACGTCATGATCGAGATCGACAGGCACGGCTACGGCGATGCCTTCTGCCTCGCCGGGATCGGCGCCGCCCTGTCAGGTTTCATCGAAAGCGCGAAGGCCGGACGTGTTATACTCATCGACGGATGCCCCGTCGCATGCGGCAAAAAGGCCTTCGAAAAGCACGGGATTGAGCCGGCCAGGTATTTCGTGGTGACTGAGCTCGGCATTGCCAAGAGCCATGATTTTTCGAAACTGGAGAGGGAGACGAAGGAAGCGATGAATGCCATCATCCCGAACATTTAGGGGAGGCGATCCGGACAAGGGTAATATGAAACGATTGATCGTTGCACCGATGATGTGCGCTGTTGCTCTGTCTATTCCTGCACGACGAAGTGCGCAGCAGTTCCGCCTCTTGGCGGGTACTCGTACGACCAAGCCACCGAGAAAGACGACCAGGGGGACAAGAGATGAGGGACGCGTTGCGGGCGCTTGAACTAGGTGAGAGAGCAGGAAACATGACAACCGCGCATCATGAGAAATGCATTCTTTGGATAGCGGTTTTGGCAATTTCCGTGACTCTTCTTTTGTCGCCTTCCCTCGCTCAGTCCAACGCTCCGGCGGCGGGAAACACGACTCGAACGGCCCTCCCGCGCATCGTCGATCTCGGCAGAAACCAGTGCATGCCGTGCAAGATGATGGCGTCTACGCTGGAGGAGCTGAAACGCGAGTACGCGGGCATTGTCGACATCGAGTACATTAACATAGCCGAAAACCCCGACGTCATGAAGAAACTGGGCTTGCCCGTCCGGGCGGTGCCGTTCCAGATATTCTACGACGCCTTGGGGAAGATCGTGAAGCGCCATTACGGGTATATGTCCAAAGAAGAGATACTCAGGGCATTCAAGGACCTCGGCTTCGACCGAAAGAGGTCGCAATCCACGGGACGGTAAGATCCATGGACGGAGGAGGCGAACGGCTATGGTGGTCAAGGAAGTCGTCATGAAGCTCGGGCCGGAAGAGACGCTTCGCCTGACGAGGATTCTTCTCGACGAAGACAAAGACGAGGCTATGTTGTTCTTGAAGGAATGCCTGAGGCCGCAACTCGACAAAGCGACGAGGGACCATTGAGTGCCTGTCTTCGAGGCTTCGTATAAGCCTCGTCAGGCAGACGGCTTCGAGGAAGGGCACGGTTCTGCCGGCAACGGCGCGAGGGAGAACGAACAATGAAGCGTCTTACTAAGACGCCATTTGACAGGATGAAGGACGATCAAGCAACCCCGCCCGGGTGTGCCTGCCATCTTTGGAAAGAAGGGGCCGCATGTTGAAGGTGAACCCCCATCCCGATTATCCGCCTGAAGAGGGCCGGTACGTCAGGGGCAACGACTTCTCCCCGGTCGCCGTCGCTATCATCCTCAACTGTGATGCCGAGAGGATTCCGCCTGAGATCGAATCGCTTGTCAGAGCCGGCGTCGAAGCCGGGACTGCCCTTTCGGGAACGGTCCAGACGGAAAACATCGGTTTCGAAAAGATGATCTGCAATATCGTCGCAAATCGGAATATCCGGTACCTCATCGTTGGCGGTCCCGAGTCGGAAGGCCACCTGACCGGGGAGGCGCTTAAGGCCCTTCTCCAAAATGGTATCGATGAAAAGAAACGAATAATTGGAACGGAGGCGCCTCACCCGATTCTTTTCAATGTGCCGATTGAGCTGGTAGAACGATTCCGCAAACAGCTCACGCCTATCGATCTCCAGTTTGAGGACAGCCCTGATGTGATCCGTCGGGCTGTGTGGTCGTGTTACCAGGAAGACTTCGTCGACTTTCGGGGCGTGCTTCTGCGTGACCCCGGCGCCTATCCGGAACCCCCCTTGAGCGGTACGCTGACGTGGAGAGTGTTTCAACCCTGGGCCGAACCAGAGGATGAAAAGGAGCGCGAGGCGTTGAGAAGGCAACAAGAATTGATTGAAAGGCTCAAACGCAGAGCAAAGAAATCAGATTAGGGGAGGAGTAGGGCTTGGTCCGATCACGAAGAGGTGCGTTGACGTGATCATGATCTGCGCACGGGGAGTGGCCGCTCTCGGCTCCAGCAGCGGTAAAGATCAAAACCACAAGAATAGGGAGAGTATTTAGTGAAAGAGCATCAATTATCAAAGGCTATTCTGCGAAGAGGTTTCGCCGTTGCCTGCATCCTCCTTGTGTCAACCGCAATCGTGGCGGGTGCGGCCTCTTCGAAGGAGCCGACACCAGGTGCGGCGCCCGTTCTCCAAAGTTTGCCCCTCCTCGTCGACGTCGGCGCGGATCGGTGCGTCCCCTGCAAAATGATGGGCCCCATCCTGGAAGAATTGAAAAAGGGGTACGCGGGCGTTCTCGAGGTCAGGTTTGTCGATGCATGGAAGAAGCCGGAAGAGGCCAATAAGTATCGCGTGAGGGGCATACCGACGCAGATCTTCTACGACGCTTCCGGCAAGGAACTGGGCCGGCACATGGGTTTCATAGGGAAGGAAGACATCCTCAAGGGATTTGAGCAGTTGGGGGTAACCCTCAAGAAGCCGGCGGGGAAGTAGAGAGGATTCCCGCCGGAGGCAACGTCGGATGATCGAACAAATCTTCGTCTTTCTGAGCAACGCGGTACACGGCACCCCGCTCATCGCCATTGCCGCTTCCGTTCTCTGGGGTGTCATGAGCATTCTCCTGAGTCCCTGCCATCTGTCGAGCATACCGCTGATCGTGGGCTTTATCGATAAGCAAGGGCCGATATCGACGAAGCGCGCCTTCTTCGTGTCGACGCTCTTTGCGGTAGGGATCCTCGTCTCTATCGCCTTCGTCGGCGCTGCTACATCCGCTGCCGGGCGAATGATGGGCGATGTGGGACGTTACGGCAACTACCTGGTAGCCGTCGTCTTCCTTCTCGTGGGGCTTCACCTTATCGGCATCATCCCCATGCCCTGGTCGGGGCTTTCGAACATCCCGGTCAAACGCAAGGGGCTCGTGCCTGCCTTCGTCCTCGGGCTGGTTTTCGGAATCGCCCTCGGTCCTTGCACGTTTGCCTACATGGCCCCCATCCTCTCCATCGCGTTCTCTCTCGCGGGGGCAAGCGTTCTGTATGGCTTCCTCTTAATGATCATGTATGGCGTAGGGCATTGCTCGGTCATCGTTGTAGCCGGCACCTTCACAGAGGTCGTGCAACGCTACCTGAATTGGAACGAGCGATCGGCGGGAGCGACGATCGTCAAGGCCGTGTGCGGAGTCCTCGTGATCCTGGGGGGAGCATATCTGATCTATACCGCACCGTAAATGAGTCGGTGAGGGCGGTGAATTCGAGTGAAACAGAAGGACAAAAGAACCATAGAAGACAAGGGCGGAAATGACCGAGATGGGGCTTAGAGGCAAAGTGGACCGGGATGGGCGCCTCGTTCTGGATCCGGAAGATACGCGACGGCATGGGCTGGCCCCGGGCGCGGAGTTCTTTGTCGAGAGCAGCCCGGATGGCCTGGTGGTGGTGAGGCCCGCACCCGAGGGCTACTATTTTCCCGAGCATGTCTCCATCGGCGTAGTCTTCGTGGCGATGAAACGGAACGTCGCCGACCTCGCCCTGGTGGTATCTTTGGGCGAACGGTTCGGCGCTACCCGCTTTCTGGTCACCAACGTCCTTCCCTACAGCAAAGATATGTGCGCCGAAGCCCTTTACGCCGGTTCGCTCAACCGAACGGGCTTCAGGTCCCCCTTCTTCCGCGTGACGCTGCCCCTGATCGACCGGAACGAGGTGAGTACCGAAGCCATTCGGGAAATCGCTAGCCTCTACGACTTCACTTGGCCCGTCGGCAGTCGCGCGGGGTCACAAAATCACTGCCCCTTCATCCGGAAAGGAGCCACCGTGGTAAACCGGGAGGGAAACGTGAGCCCCTGCCTTTCACTCATGTACGACACCGAAAGATACGGTGTCGACCGGCGAGAGCGTCTCACCAGAAGGTACAGCATCGGGAATGTTTCGGAGAACACGTTGAAGGAACTGTGGGATGTTCCTGAGTATGTCGCTTTCCGGGAGAGAGTGCAGACATTCGACTTTCCGCCATGTACTCATTGCGAGTGCCAGCTCTCCGAGACAAACGAGGAAGATTGCTTCGGCAATTCTTTTCCTACTTGTGGCGGATGTTTGTGGGCGCAAGGCATTGTTCAATGCCCGTAATATGGAGTACTACACGGCGGCGAGCTGTGCGGAGCGGACATCCGTTGCGGCAGTCCGACGGATGGACGGGGCGTAGCCGACTATTCCTGGACGGCTTGCTGGACCGGCAAAGAAACAGCTAAGGAGGTTCAATATGTCGGAAAATGAGGAGGATCTGTTACGGCATGAAGAGCATGGCTGAGGGGCAGGGTGAATCCCTGAGCCGCCAACCGTTGGTTGGCGCGTACTGAGATTTGTCGATGATACGGAGGTCCGTGTTAAGGGCCTTGACGAAATACTGGCCGACCTTTACGCCCAAGGCAAACAGGCGAATGACGAGACCGTCGGAGAGATCATTGATAGGTTGGAAGCCAAAAAGAACTATATCCCCTCTTCTGACCGTGCCCGTAGAGAGTACGCATATGCCCTGCTGAAGGAGTACAGAAAGTATGTAGCCGACCATAAAGATCGCAACCCATAGAGACACGCCTCTCGAGTTGGCCGGAATGAAGAAACACCTCATTCGGGGACTCACGAAAGCCCCGGACCCCTCCCTTGCGTCGAGAAAGGGTCCGGCAGTCTCCCATCCCCTCCGCCGCCGTTTGGTACGTCTCCCGATAAACTTCGTGGAATGTCTTCACTCTTTCATCTGGCAAGTGCGCCATGACGTGGTGCATTTCATATACATGCATTACTTGCTCGTTCTCGACCGGCACGAGATGTGCCCTGTACCGATAAGGAGATCGGGCAGAAGGGGTCCGTGAAGCTCTGCCGTGTTCCGGCGGCTGGGGTTACCATTAGCAGAACGGACTGAAATGTACCCAACGGAGGCCATCACCTCCGGGTCGGGCTACCGAGGGATGTATGGTGAGACAACGAATCTGTGGTGGAAGCCTCTGTATTTATGAAAGACCTCTCTTCTTAGTGTGATGGCACGAGAGGAATGCGGTGCGATCCGGGTGGGGTTTGCCATCTCACCTGGAAGATACGAATAAGCCCGTATCTGGGATAGACCTACTCCTTTTGTCTCTCCTCAGAGCCGCCAGGGGTAAAGCAGGCACCTAACCATCCAAAGAGTTGAGGACGGGAACATGGGAACCGCATCGTGTCCGCCTGTAATTACAGGCTATCCGTGGAGACCGGGGAAGGACATGGATCGGGGCGGAGCCCTCGTAATAGTCCGAGGACGGGAAAGCCGTCCACATGGCGAAGGGGGGCAGGAGGCTAAGGCGTTTTGAAGCCGGGGGAATACTTTGTGTACACAAAGCAAGGGCCATCACGGTCCTGTCCCCAGCGTGCAGAGAGACGTTCTTAAGCGGTGTAGCTTGAGGCAGGCCGTGGCCTCTGGAGAGCCGGATACATAGGGAAACGTGTACGTCCGGTTCGGTGAGGGGCTGCGGGAAACCGATGGCCGTGAGGTCACACGGCGCCCGTAGTCTACTCTACTATTCATTGTTCTCAACCGTGACTATAGTGAAGAGTTGGTGTACTGCTGAATAAGCAATGACTAAGAGAAGTTACGTATAGCACCTACGAGTCTTCATCCTCGATGTCTCACGGGAATTACGGAATGCTGCTGGTAAAGTTTACTATGATTGAAGGTCACCCACCGCACGGCGCAGGCAGGAGCACTTTTGAGCTCGTGGACCTCGACCGGACCGTTGACGCCCTATCGCTCACCCCTTCGAGAGTGTATCTCGATTGTGGATGTGGAAGAGGCAATTTTTCGGTCGCTGAACCAAGAGCCGTCAGGTCGGGGGCTCGTAACAGTGTCAAGGAAATAATTTTGGTCTGGCCGGCTTATCTCGATCAGGACCCTATCCGATGGGACAGGTACACGGGAAGAAAGTTCTTTGAACAAAACCAAGTTTCAATCGTCCTATTGTTGGAGAGGTGACTGCCACGTGCTTTGATTACCTCTCGGGCGGCCGGGTCGGGACTCGTGGGAATGCAAGAAAGCGGGTGAAAGCTTGATTTCAGAGATGGGGCTCTTAAGGGAACAAAAAGTCCTGGAGTAAAGAGGCCTGACGGTCGATCCGAGTGCCACCCACAGGGCTTGTCTCAGATAAGAAGAGAGTTCTTCGCAGCTCCATGAATCACACGCGCTTGAACCTTTACTCTCTCATATTGCCATTCCCTTACGTCTGATCTCAGCCAGGCGGATCGCTCGTTTCGGCCATCTTCCGTGCAGACCGTCTGATTGCCCATTCGGATAACTCTTCCAGCGTGCCAAAACGAAGGGCTTCAGCAGGACAGGTTGCGACACAAGCGGGTTCCTTTCCCTGGGCGACCAGATCCACGCACAGGTCGCACT
Source organism: uncultured delta proteobacterium (assembly GCA_963750015.1). Lineage (GTDB taxonomy): Bacteria > Desulfobacterota > Syntrophorhabdia > Syntrophorhabdales > WCHB1-27 > CAVVNC01. The sequence continues at coordinate 14,819 of CAVVPU010000227.1, forward strand.
TCTGCATCTTTCTGTCGGTGCCAAACTGAGGAACGCCAAAGGGGCAGGCCATGAGGCAGAGATGACAGCCGAAACATTTCTCTTGATCCACCACCACAATCCCATCTTCAGGTCGTTTCCTGATGGCACCCCGTGGACATACCCCTGCGCACGGGGGGTTCCCGCAGTGCAGACAGGCAAAGGAGATGCCCCTGCTCATGACCATTGGGAAGGAACCGTTCCAAACGGCCACGACCCTTCTCCATTTGACGCCCCATTCGACGCGATGCAAGGCCTTACAAGCTACCTCGCAGGCGTGGCACTGCACGCATCTGTCCGGATCGAAATCGAAGCCATATTGTTTTGCCGTCATAGATACCTCGCGCAATCTCTGCCATGCCCATTCGACGTGCCGCTTAGTGGGCCTTCTCTTCGGATGCTTTTTTTGCCAATCCCTTCACGCCTTCCGCACCTCGACCAGCGTTTGACTCGACATGGCCGTCACCAAGGGGTCAAAGGCCTTGTCCGGATCGACACAGTACATGTTGTTTGTATTTGCTCCGCCGTCCAACAGAGGATACCCTGGAAGGGTCAGTTCCCGGCACCCCTGCCACCAGCCGTGGAGTGCCATGACCGTGTCGGGGCTGATGCCGGGAATGAGCTCAGCCTTGAGCTTCATGGAGCCATGAGGGGATTCGACGATTACCCAGTCCCCTTCTTCTATCCCCCGTTCCCTTGCCGTATCGGGATGCATCTGAACCGTCGGGAAGGGGAGAATCTCACGCAGAGAGGGCACGTTCCTCAGCCAGCCCGCATTATACACCTTGGATGTGTGAAAATCGGAAAAAACGAGCGGATAGGTTTTCAACAGCTCCGGTGTGGCCGTCGGGCTCTCAGGCGGCTCGTGCCAGCCGGGCAGGGGGCTGAAACCCTCTTTCTCGAAGGTCGTGTTGTAGATCGCCACCTTACCCTGCGCCAGATATGGCTGTTTCGAAAGCAAGGAGCTCCGGGTAGAGAAGATCTTCCCATACTTCTCGTAGACCATCGGTTTCATTGGATAGACGATGCCTGTCGGATGGGTCCTCAGTTCATCGATAGTCATTCCGAGGGGCGCAAGCTGATCGTTCATGCACTCTTCCATGCTGCCGTTCCAGAAGTCGGCGCCGTAGCCCATTCTAACCCCCAGGTCGAGCCAGAACTCGTACATGGATTTGTATTCGCCCAGAGGCTCGACGACCTTGTTCCGCGCCATGATCCAGTTGGGCGTAAACTCGAAGGGGTGGTCAGTCTCATAGGGGGTTGCGACCGGCACAACCACATCGGCGAAGGCCATTTCGGCGGTACGCATGACGTCGATGACAACGAAGAAATCGAGCTTCCGAAGGGCTTCGACGACCCGTTTCGAACCACGGGTGCTCACCGTGGGCTGGGTCCCCGGGGCCATGATCGTTCGCACCGGATAGGGTTTTTCGGTAAGGACGCTCTCAATCGTCCGAAAGTAGGCGGAGGAGGTTCCCTCCAGGAACGGCTGAAACGGTCTCGGGAATTCCGGGGCGACGAGTTTATCGACCCATTCCTGCGTGTACCGCTCTCTGAGATGGACGCTCTTCGGCATGGGCATTGTGCTCCCCATCGGCACAACATTCCCCCCAGGCCTGTCGAAATGGCCGGTGATGGCAACCAAGATGGCAATCGACCGTGTGGTATCGCTTGCTGATGGGGCGTGCTCCAACCCGTTTCCGGAATCGACTGCTGCACGTTTTGTTGTGGCGTAGAGCCTCGCCACTTCACGGACCAGGTCGGCGGACACCCCCGTCAGGGTTTCCGCCCATGCAGGAGTGTACTGCTGAACGTGCTCCCTTAACTCGTCGAAGCCATAGCACCACTGGGAAACAAATTCGGCGTCGAAGAGGTTTTCGGTGACGACGACATGCAGCATGGCGAGCGCCAGGGCCGCATCCGTCCCGGGACGTATGGGGACCCATATGTCCGCCAGAGCTGCATCCGGTTCCAGGGTAGGCTTGATTGCGACGATCTTCGCTCCTCGCTCCCTGGCCTCCACCAGGGCTTTTGTGGCACCCTTGCTTGCACCCGAGTAGACAGGCTGCTTGCCCCAGATGATGATGAGATCGCTATTCTGATAATCGGCCACAGGCCAGGGTACACCGAGGGTGTAAGCAAAGGAGAAGGCGTTCTGCATGGCACAGATACCGCTGTGACAGTAATTGGGACTGCCATGGGCCATCAGGAATCGATAGAGATACTCGCTGTAGCTCCGGCGCGCCGGCGAGAGAATCGCGAGGGATTCCGGACCGAAGGTTTCCTTCTGTTCCTTCAGCTTGTCCGCGATGGCCTCGAGGGCTTCATTCCAGCTCACTCTTTCGAACCGCCCCTCTCCTTTTTTTCCCACCCGCCTCATGGGGTATCGGAGCCGATCCGGGGAATAGACCCATTCAGGTGCCGCATGGGCCTTGGGACAGTTCTTGCCTCTGTTCAGCGGAGATTCCTTCATACCCTCTATGCGGATGAATCTTCCATTCTTCACGTGGGCATAGATGCCGCAACCGGCGCTGGGTCCGCACATGCCGCAGAAGGTGGGAATGACTTGGGCGTCGGTCATGCGTCTTCTCCTCTTCCTTAGAAACAGCCGAGTTGACAGTTGCGTATCTTTAATCCACACATATTTGCCGCTTTCGACACCCTCATAGGTGTTGTCTTGAGCCTACGGGCAAGCTCAAAGGCCGCCGCACATGTCAGATTACCGGCGGTATTCAGATCACGCAAACCGGTAACGATTTCCTGTGATGACTCATGCGGTTCATTATACGGGGGAGTCTTCTCCACCCTGAAAAACCCGAGCTGGCAGTTGGCGATTCGCACACCGAGCTTATCCATAACCGCCCCTATGGCAATTTTGGGTATAGCCATATCCTTGGCTATCTTCCAGCCCACTGGACAGGGCAGGTAACCGTCTTTCAGCGCGGCTTTGACAGAGGATTCCAACCGGGCGAGTGTTTCGGAAGGAAGATCGGCGGGATTATTTCCCAGTTGTATTCGTGAGGACTTCTTGGTGCGATCTCTATTATTAAAATCACGCATTCATTAAACCTCCAATAATAATAGACTATTGAAGCATAGTGAGCAAGACTTCTATGTACCAGGGTAACAGGCTCTTCAAGAAGGGGAAAATGTGGCTGATCGATCTGACTGCTGCTATGAACCCTCAAAGACATAGGTTGTCCCTGCCGCATTGAGTATGAGCTGTTCGGGCATCGCCTCGCGAAAACAGGTAGTTGCTTAGAACCCCCTACAGTGAGTCGGTACGACGCACTCGGGGTCCATATCGAAGACCTCGGCAATCGTCGCCTCGATGATCTCCGGCGCCGCATTGATGAGGTGAAAGCCCTCCACTGCCAGTCGATGAACAACCTCGGCCCGCTTCCGATTAAGAAACTATTGATTTGGCTGCCGAACTGGTATCATTGGGAATACCATGATAGTGATCCGTTGACGTTTTGGAGGGCATATGAGAAAGAACTTGCTCATAATAGCGACTCTCGACACGAAAGGAAGAGAGGCGGGGTGCGTGAAGGAGTCTGTCCTCGAGTTAGGTGTACAGCCGACGATTATGGACATAGGAGCTATTGGCGCGCCACAAATCGATCCGGACATAATGAACTCGGACGTTGCCGCGGCAGCGGGCTACGATCTTGGGGAACTCGTCCTAAGACGGGACCGATCGAGCACCCTCAAAGCGCTCCAAGAGGGAGGATCGGTGATTGCAAACCGTCTGCTCAAAGAAGGAAAGGTGGACGGTGTGATCGGGTTGGGTGGCGGTTCGGGAACAGGCCTCATTTCCTTCATCATGCGCTCCATGCCGTTTGGCCTGCCGAAGGTGATCGTCTCAACTGTGGCATCGAGAGACGTGAGGGAATACGTAGGCACGAAGGATATTGTCATGTTCCATTCCGTCGCGGATCTCCTCGGTGTCAACACCTTCATGCGTCTCATCCTTGGTCAGGCCGCCCATGCCGTCTGCGGTATGATGCAGAGAGGAAGCAGTGTCTCTCGTGAGAGGCCGATGGTTGGAGTCACCGCTTACGGCATCAATTCCCAATGCGCCCTTTACGCGGAGGGTTTTCTCCGTGACAAGGGTTATGAGATGATCGCATTTCACGCCAACGGCTGTGGCGGAATGGCCATGGAAGAGCTGATCGCCGAAGGGCAGATCTCGGGGGTCCTTGACCTTACACCCCATGAGATAGCCGACGAGATATTCGGCGGCTACTGCAAAGGGATTGGGCCAAGTCGCCTCGAAACCGCAGGAAGAATGGGCGTTCCTCTGGTTTTTGCACCCGGCGGCCTCGACAATGCCGTCTTCAGTCCCTTCTATCCCATGCCCGAAGAACTCGCCGGTAGAAAGACACACACCCACGACATACGGTTCCTTGTCCGCATGGGCCCTCGGGAAATGGAGAAATTCGCAAGGATTATTGCAGACAAGCTGAACAAGTCCAGTGGTTCGACCCGGGTCCTCATACCGACGAAAGGGTGGTCGGACGCGGACAAGGAGGGAATGGCTCTTTTCGACCCAGAGGTCAACCTGGTGTTCACGGAGAAGCTGAAGGAGCTTCTTGACTCGAAAATCCCAATCGAGGAGATGGATGTCCACATAAGCGAGCCGAGTTTCGCCTTGAGGGCGGTAGAAATCCTTCACGAAATGATGGAACGGAACGGCCAGGCGGGATCGCCATCAGGTCTACGTGCGGAATATGTCACGTAAGATGCGGCGCCCGTGTCCTCGTGAATGGCAGCAACGTCGCGAGGGCGGGGGCAAAGACCATTGAAGAAGACCTTCCGGGAGAGATTAGGGCGTCTTTTTGACGCCTCGGATATTTCTTGAAAGAGTCTCCTGCCCCGCGAGCAGAGTAAGCAAAACTTCTCGCATGATCGAGCAGGCCTCCGTGATTTTTGACGAGGCAAGGCGGTAAAAGATAGTCGTACCTTCGCGTCTGGAAATAATAAGGCCCTTTTGTCGTATGATGGACAAATGCTGCGAAGCATTGGCCTTCGGAACGTCCATGGCCCGGACTATGTCTCCAACTGAAAGCTCTTCATTTTTCAGCAGGTTGACTATCTGCAGCCTCTTGGGGTTGGCGAGGGTCTGGCAAATCTCGGCCTGCAATTCAAATACTTTAAGTTCAACTTCCGATTGGTAAGGGTTATCCTCTGTTTCAATCATGGAAACCATTTCATCCAGCTTTAGGGTCCCGTCAAGAGGGTCTCTACATCGTATCCTCGTTGCTTGCCATTATCGCCTGATCAATCTCGGCCTTGAGCTCCCGGGGCAGCCCCTTGATGTCGACGTTGAGAAAGCCCCGGACGATGGTGGATATCGCTTTCCCTTCGCTTAAGCCCCTCGACATGAGGTAGTAGATCTCCTCCTGGGCGACCTTGCCGACCGCGGCCTCATGGGACATGTCGACGCCTTCCACGTGCCCCTCGAGTTGGGGGATGGAATCGATCACGCCGCCCTTGAGAAGCAGCCCCTTGCATTCGAGGTGTGCCTTGATGCCGGGCGCCTTGCCGATGAGGTGACCCCGGTTCATGATGTTCCCGCCGTTCGAGATGGCGCGCTGGATGATCTCAGCCCGGCAGCCCGGCTTCAAAAGATGGATTCTTCCGCCTATATCGAAGTTGGACCCCGGGCTTCCCACGATCACGCTGTAGAACATCGCCGTCGCCCTGTCCCCCACGAGGTAGGTGGTGGGATACATCTGGATTGAGCGGACGGGTTTCATGCAGATGTAGTTGTTGATGAAGAGGCCGTCTTCCTCGACCTGGGCGACGGACCGGGGGCGTACCGCCATCTCTTCTGCCCAATTGTGTATCATGGTGAAACTCAAGTGGGCCCCTTTCTTCACGAAGAACTCGGAAATGCCGACGTGGACGCCCTTTTTCATAGAGGGAGAGGTGGCGCACCCTGTGATAATGTGGAGCTCGGAGCCTTCTTCGGCGATTATGAGGTTATGCACGTTCTGCTGGAGATTTTCTTTATCGATATAGAGGCACGCCTGAATAGGATAGACGCTCTTGCTTCCGGGAAGGGCGCGTATCACGTAGCCGTCGTGAAGGTCGAGAAAGGCCGAGGCCGTGTACTTGTCCTGGTCAACGGGCACGAGCTTCCAGAAGTACTCCTTCACCCATTCGTGCTGCTGCAGCGCCTCCCGCATGGGCATAACCTCGATCCCCTCCTGGAGGCTCGCGCAGTGAACGACCGCTGTGTCCTTCTGGAAATATGTCCCGCCCCGCTCCTTGCCGGTCACGTCGAGACCTGACATCATGAGCCGTTCTATCTCTTTTTCGGGCAGTCTACACATCTCTTCCTGCGCCATATAGTGATGGGGAACGAAAGACCGGTCGAACTCGCCGAGATCGATGTCTTCCCCGAAGGCTGCCGGCTTCTCAAGCGCCCGGAGCGCCTTTTCCTTCAGTTCTGCTGGGTCGAACATCTGACGCACTCCTCATAACCTGACGTTGTGATGCACTCGAAGATCTCCCTCGGGTTCCCCACACAGGACAAGACACCGTCGTAAAGGACCTGCCCTTTGTCTGCGGGCACATAGTCGAGCACGTAGCCGGTATGGGTGATGATAAGACCCATTTTCGTCCTCTCACGCCACTGTCCCGCGACCGTCTTTGTCTTGTCGTCCGTCGGGGTCTTTTGCAGCACACGGGCAATGGTCTTCCCGATAAGAGCCATGTTCTCGATGTCCACCCCCGATTCCGGCTCGTCGAAGAGGAAAAGATCCGGGTCCTGCCCGATGAGTTGGAGAAGCTCGGAGCGTTTGATCTCACCTCCCGAGAAACCCGCATTCACGTCCCTCTCCAGAAAGTCTTCGAAATTGACCGATCGGGCAAGGGTTTCGGCATCGACCCGTTTCCTCGCGCAGATCTCAACCATCTGTCTGGTTTTCAGGCCGTTGATGGTAGGCGGTCGCTGATAGGACATGCCGATCCCCAGTTTTGCCCTTTCGTCTATGGGGAAATGGGTGATGTCCTGCCCCTTAAAGACGATCCTCCCCTTCTTGACCTCATACTGGGGATATCCCATGATCGTCATGAGAAGAGAGGTCTTGCCCGAGCCGTTGGGGCCGAAAAGGATGTGGGTCTCGCCGGGTCTGATCTCGAGGTGTATGTCCTTGAGGAGGATCTTGCTTCCAAGCTCCACCTGCAGGTCTTCGATAAGCAACATAACGTGCCTCCTTCCCGTGGTTTAAGCCTTTGGGTCCGGACATTTACAATTGTAGGCATATGATCATTATTCTGTCAACGCCGGCTTGACGTTTTAGACACCGTATCTTTTTCTTGACAAGGAAGTAGTTTTGAATATATATTCATAACATGACCGACCGGAACATAGTTTCGACGTGAAGAGAGCGAGAGAATGGCAAGACCGACTTTTCCACGTAACGTAGGATTTCTTCCCGGGGTCACCTACTTCAAGCCTGCGGGCGTTCGTATGACAGAGCTGGAAGAGATTGTTCTGGGCCACGATGAGATAGAGGGCATGAGGCTCAAACACCTGCAAGGCCTGTCCCAGGAAGAAGCAGCAGGGCAGATGAATATCTCACAGCCCACCTTCCACCGCCTTCTTACCGCCGCCTGCGAGAAGATAGCGGATGCCATCGTGAACGGGAAGGCCCTGAGGATCGAGGGTGGTAACATCAACGTTCCCGAGGCTTCTTGGCCCTCATGCGGAAAAGGCAGGATGTGCGCACGTTCACGCCAAGGCAGGGCACGGAGGTCGGGAAGCATACATCAACAGCATGAAGGAGATGCCATGAAGATCGCGATCACGAGCATGGACGGAACACTGGAAGGAATGGTGGACGAGCGTTTCGGACGAGCCAGGAAACTGATTGTTTACGATATGGGCGCAAGCACATTCGAGGTGGCGGAGAACTCGAAGCAGATGAACCTCGCCCAGGGGGCAGGCATCCAGGCGGCCCAGAACGTGGTAAACCTCGGCGTTCGGGCGATCATCAGCGGTCATCTCGGCCCGAAGGCCTTTCAGGTACTTCAGTCTGCGGGCCTCGAGGCGTATAGTGCGGTGAATATGACCGTGACCGATGCCATAAAACAGTACCGGGAGGGAAATCTTAACAAACTGGCCGGTGCTGATGTGCAGGGGCACTGGTAAAAATAAGGAGGTATGCATCATGCCTGGAGGAGATGGAACAGGACCAAGAGGAACGGGACCTACGAGAGGCAGGGGCGCCGGATGCAGCGGGGCCGGGGGCTCCGGAAGGACCGCAGGAGGTGCCGGGATAGGGGCGAAAGGAGCGGGACCGACCGCAGAAGTCGTCTGCCCTCGATGCGGAACAAGAGCACCCCACGAGCGCGGCATCCCCTGCTTCGAACAGAAATGTCCGAAATGCGGGAGCGCCATGGCAAGGGCGTAGGAAGAGATAGAGAAGATGAAAATAGCGGTGGCGAGCGGAAAAGGCGGAACGGGCAAGACGACCGTCGCGGTCAACCTGGCCTATTTCCTTGTGAGCGCCGGTCAGAAGGTGCAATACCTGGATTGTGACGTGGAAGAGCCCAACGGGCACATCTTTCTCAAGCCGGTGCTCGACCGGGCGAGACCTGCCTTGGTAAAAGTTCCCATAGTGGATCAAGACAGGTGTATCTCCTGCGGCGAATGTTCGAGCAAGTGCCAGTTTCACGCGCTGGTTGCTCTTCCGGGGAACACCCTTGTCTTCCCCGAGCTCTGCCACGGATGCGGCCTGTGCGAGCTTATCTGCCCGGAGAGGGCAATCACGGAAGCCGACCGTGAAACGGGACAGATAGAAACAGGCACAGGCCTGCGAGGCATCAAATTCGCCCACGGGATTCTCAATGTCGGCGAACCTATGGCAAACCCGGTCATCAGGGGAGTAAAGCGGGAAGCCCTTCCCGGTCATGTCCAAATCATCGACGCACCGCCGGGAACATCTTGTCCGGTGGTGGAAACCATATCCGATGCCGATCTGGTGGTCCTTGTTACGGAGCCTACGCCGTTCGGTCTCCACGACCTCCGGATAATGGTCGAGGTCGCACGCACGTGCGGAAAGCCCACGGGAGTCGTCATCAACCGGGAGCGTGGAGAATTTCGCCCGCTCACCCGGTATTTCAGTGAACAGAAACTGGAGGTGCTGGCCCGAATCCCGGAGGACCGAAGGATAGCCGAGACCTATTCGGCCGGCCGACTCCTTCTCGAGGCGCTTCCGGAGTTCAGGGACCATTTTGTCGATCTCGTGATAAACATGGGACTGCTTCAGGGTGCCGGTGAGTTGGAACACCCCGGGTGGAGAATATGAAAGAGGTCGTGATAGTGAGCGGCAAAGGTGGAACGGGCAAGACCTCTTTCGTGGGAAGCCTCGCCTCGTTGCTTCCGCATAAGGTAGTCGCCGACTGTGATGTAGACGCGGCGAACCTGAATCTCCTTCTGAACGGCAAGGTGCATGACAGCTACGAGTTCTTTGCGGGCCGCAAGGCAACAATCAATCAGGATGCGTGCACAGCCTGCGGCAGGTGCAGGGAAGTCTGCCGCTTCGATGCCGTTTCCCCGGATTACGCCATCGACGCCCTCTCGTGCGAGGGCTGCGGAGCATGCTACTTCCTTTGCCCGGCAGGTGCCGTTTCCTTCGGCGAGGCCCTCTGCGGTCACTACTATACTGCGGAGACGGAAAAAGGAGATGCCGTAGTCTTCGCGGAGCTGCTTCCCGGCCGGGAGAACTCAGGCAAGCTGGTCTCCATGGTGAGGACAAAGGCCCGGGAGATCGCCGAAGGCCGTGGAATCGACGTCATCCTGGTAGACGGCCCACCCGGCATCGGATGCCCGGTTATTTCGTCTTTGACAGGTTCACAATTCGCGGTCCTTGTGACGGAGCCGACCATGACAGGCGTCCACGACCTGGAGCGGATTCTGAGACTTGTCCGTCATTTTGATATCCCGACGGCCGTAGTGGTGAACAAGGGCGACGTGAATCCGTCGTGCACGAATGATATCGAGTCCTTCTGCCGGGTGAGGCAGATCGGATTCATGGGGTCAATCCCTTACGAGCCCCTGATCACCGAAGCGCAGCGTCAGGGCAAGACGGTGCTCGAGTTTGCGCCCGAATGTCAGGCAAGCATTAAGATACGCAACATTTGCGATAAATTCATGGAAGAAACGGAGGACTTATGAGCGACAACGTATCGTGCGAACATTCACAGCCCGGCGACGAGGGCGCCATCAAAGAGAAGCTCGCGAGGATCGGCCACACCTTCGTGGTGCTGTCCGGAAAAGGCGGGGTAGGCAAGAGCACCGTGGCCGTCAATCTGGCTTTGAGTCTCGCCACACGGGGTTTCAGGACCGGTCTTCTCGACACGGATATCCACGGTCCCAGCGTCCCGAAGCTCCTCGGCCTTTCCCATCAGCAGCTGGCGGTAAGTAACGAAGGCATCGTCCCCCTCGACTATTCGCAAAGCCTCAAGGTGGTCTCCATCGGACTTTTCCTCGACGGCGACGATAAGGCTATCATCTGGCGGGGACCGATGAAGGCAAACGTCATACGTCAGTTCTTCGGCGATGTCGCCTGGGGAGACCTTGATTATTTGATCGTTGACTCTCCTCCGGGGACAGGCGACGAGCCCCTCTCAGTGGCCCAGTTGCTTTCCCCCGACGCAAGCAGCGCCATCATCGTAACCACGCCCCAGCAGGTGGCGACCATCGACGTGGAGAAATCGATCACCTTCTGCCGGCAACTCGGCTTACCCATTTCCGGCATCATAGAGAATATGAGCGGTTTTGTCTGCCCCCATTGCGGAGAGGAGGCGGAAATCTTCTCATCAGGAGGAGGCAGAAGGCTGGCTGAAAGGTTTGGGATTCCCTTTTTGGGCTCGATTCCCCTGGACCCTGATATCGTGAAGAGCGGTGACGCGGAGATGCCCTATGTGAAGCACTATGCTACAGCGAAGACGGCCCGTAACTTCGATGAAATCGTCGAGCATCTGGCGTTGATGCATCCTGCTCTGGGTCAGGAAGGTCCTGCCAGTCATGCGGCCGGGGCCGGCCATTCCGGCATATCGTCTACCGAGAAGGAAATAAGCTCGACACCAAAACCTAACAAGGAGGTTTCCATGAGATTTGCAGTGCCTACGAACGACAAGAAGCTGTGCGGCCATTTCGGCCATTGCGAAGCCTTTGCCCTTATCGACGCGGACGGGGAAGGAAAACTCGGCAACGAAAGCTATGTCACCCCGCCACCCCACGAGCCCGGTCTTCTGCCCCCGTGGATAGCCGGGCAAGGCGTCAACTGCGTCATAGCCGGCGGCATGGGTGCACGGGCACAGCAACTCTTCGCCGAGCAAGGGGTGAAGGTAGTTACCGGCGCGCAGGGGGAGAACCCACGGGAGGTCGTGGAGAACTACCTGAGGGGAACCCTTGTGACCGGGACCAACACCTGCGACCATTAGACCTCCGGGGCAAGTGAGCGATAGCATCGCTCAAAGAGGAAGCTGATGCCGAAGGTCGCTGCTTTCGAGGCGTACTATCGGGAATATGACGAATGGTTTGTCGAGAACCGTGCGGCCTATCTATCGGAGTTGAGCGTCCTGAAAGCCCTCATCCCTTCCGGCGCGCGTGGGGTGGAGGTAGGGGTAGGAACGGGAAAATTCGCTTTGCCTCTGGGCATTAAGATCGGAATCGATCCATCCCCGAAAATGGGGGCAATAGCGAAGGGCTCGGGGTTGGAAGTGTGTGAAGCCACGGCAGAAGACCTGCCTTTTCCTGATGAGGTCTTTGAGTTTGTTCTCATGGTGACAACGATCTGCTTTGTCGACGATGTGGAAAGAGCGTTCTCACAAGCGTACAGGGTCTTAAAGCCCGGCGGACCCATTATCATAGGCTTCATAGACAGGGAAAGCGAGCTCGGGCGGTCATACCTGATGAAAAAAGATAAGAGCAGGTTCTATAAAGAGGCGATCTTCTATTCAGCGGAAGAGGTCGTTCTTCACCTGAAGGAGGCCGGGTTTCACACCTTTCACTTCAAGCAAACACTCTTTTCTCAGGTCGTCGAAGGACCCCAAGAAGCGAAAGACGGCTTTGGAGAAGGGGGCTTCGTGGCGGTGAAGGCGATAAAATAGGGCCTTATGGATCGCTCAATCATGGCTGGCCAGGAAGGGGGTGATCGCTCCAAGGCGCCCTCACAGTGGGTCGGTACGATGAAGTCGTATGGCAATACCTTAACCTGCCCGTCTTCAGGCGGATGAGGAGATCAAAGATGAAAGAGAGTAACGTCATGACCATGCCCATACTTGAACAGGCACGGGAACGGTTTGAGCAGGTGGTCGCTCGGGTGAGTCTGCCCGATCCGGAAATCAGGGTGCTCGTGAAGGCCCTTACGCCTGAAGAGGCGATCGGCTCCCAGGGACGACGGGATTTTCCCATAATCCTCGGCAAAGAAAGGGTGATGGAGGCTGAGTTTGCGGGGGCCAGGGCACACGTCTTTTCGGACTCGCCGAAGGAGTTCATCGGGAAACTCGCGGACGTAGTGGACTTACCGCTCGACTCCAACGGTCACCGTGCGATCTTCGCAGGAGTGCTCAACGCAGTGCTCCGATATCTGGACTGGACCGAGAAAACGCTCCATTGCAGAGACGAAGAGCCGGAACAATGTGCCGTTGAAATCGCCGCCTTTATGAAGTGTAAATACCATGATGCCACGGTGGGGCTCGTAGGTCTCAACCCTGCCATAGCAGAATCCCTCTCGGACGCCCTCGGCCCCGGAAACGTGAAGGTCACTGACCTTAACCCCGATAATGTGGGGAAGTTGAAATACGGCATTGAAATCTGGGATGGCAGGACACGAACGGAGGATCTGGTGAAGGTGTCGGATGTCGTTCTTCTCACCGGCACCACACTGGTGAACGGCACCTTTGACGCCCTTATGCGGGAGATTCGGCGGCAGGGGAAAGAATATCTGATTTATGGCGTCACTTCCTCCGGCGTGTCTGCCCTTATGGGGCTGAACCGCATCTGCCCCTGCGGGCGGGCATAAGAGGAGCAGCCAATGAACATATACGATCCCATCCTCGAGTATCTCGAAAACGGCAGGAAAGGTGTACTTGCCACCGAGATCAGCCGAACAGGGTCTTCCCCCCGGGATGTGGGGCAAAGATGTTCATAGCAGAGGATGGAAGGACCTTCGGAACGGTCGGCGGCGGCCTTCTCGAGTCGGAGGCCCGCACAAGGGCGTTGGGCCGGTATGGATAGCGACGGCACGACGATCTTCGGCGTGGCTATGGACGGTAGAAACGTAGAAGAAAAGGAGATGCTCTGCGGAGGCAACCTTGAGGTACTCCTCGAACCCGTGGAAACGGAGCATCTCGACGTGTACCGGAAGATACGGGACACCATAGAGAAGCGGGGCCGGGGCGTGATGGTAACGAAATTTGCCCCGAACCCCTTCGGGAAGTCCTGTCCGCACGACGAGCTATCCATCACGGGTAATACGATCGAAGGCGAAACCCTTGACTGGTGCAGACGTGCTCTTGCCGAGAAAGGACTTGTCTTGGGGGATGGGATTGTGTCCGACCCGATACAGGGATCCGTTCCGCTCTATCTCTTCGGGGTAGGACACGTTGCCCAGTTCGTTGTGACCATAGCAAAGATTGCCGATTTTGATGTCACCGTGATCGACGACAGAACCGAGTTTGCAAATAGGGAGCGCTTTCCGGAAGCAGGGAAAATCCTTGCAGCGGGAATTCACGACGCCCCCCGATCCACCACCAAAAATAATCAAAAACCTCGTTGGCCCTGATAAACAGGGATGATAGAATAGGTTTGCGGAACCAAAACTATCACCAACGAGGTGCTTCGATTATGCCACAAGGCGTTCTCCCGTACAAGTACGAAGAAGAGAAGATGAACGCGGGCATGACCTCCCTTGCCGGCCTCCCCGTCTACCTCGACCTTGCCTCCGTCCTCGGCTTGGGAGATCATATCGGGACCCATATGCACGTGAAGGTCCGGGGATGGACTGATGAGCAGATCCTTACGTCCCTGGTATTACTCAATCTCGCAGGAGGAGACTCCGTCGACGACATCAGGATCCTCGACAAGGATGAAGGCTTCTGCAAAGTGCTCGGCCGGGTAGAAACGAAGGGACTCTCCCGTCAGCAGAGAAGGGCTCAGGAACGACGGTGGACGAAGGGACATCACCGTTCGGTTCCTTCTCCTTCCGCGGTATTCCGGTATCTTGCAGCCTTCCATGACCCAAAGGAAGAGAAGAAGCGCGAAAAGGGTAAGGCTTTCATCCCTGCTCCCAACGAACACATGCAGGGGCTTTCAAGGGTAAACCGGGACCTTGTCGCCTCCATCCAGAGGCACCGTCCGAAGGCGGAAGCTACCCTCGATGCCGATGCCACCCTTGCGGAAACACAGAAAGAAGATGCTCTTTTCTCCTACAAGGGGTATAGAGCATACCAGCCATTCAATATATACTGGGCCGAACAGGAACTCGTCCTCCGCTCGGAGTTCAGGGACGGGAACGTCCCTGCGGGATTTGAGCAGCTCCGGGTATTCAAAGAGGCCCTCGATATGCTCCCCGAAGGGGTGGAAAGAGTGTACCTCCGTTCCGATACCGCGGGCTATCAGCACGATCTCCTCAAGTACTGCGAGAAAGGGGAGAATAAGCGCTTCGGCAGAATCGAGTTCGCCATCGGCGCCGATGTGACGAAAGAGTTCAAAAAGGCGGTCGCCGAGGCGGAAGAATGGAAACCTGTCATGAAGGACGGGAGAGAGACGGGCAAGGAATGGGCGGAGATCTGCTTCATCCCCCAGGAGATCGCCTTCAGCAAGAACGCCCCGGTCTACCGGTACATCGCCACCCGGGAACTTATGAGGCAGCAGGAACTTCCCGGCATGGAGGGGCAGCTTCCTTTTCCCACCGTGACCTTTGAAAAGAAGCGTTACAAGGTCTTCGGCATTGTCACCAACAGAGACTTGGATGGCAGTGAAGTAGTCGACTGGCTCCACAAACGCTGCGGCAAGAGCGAAGAAGCCCATTCGGTCATGAAAGAAGACCTTGCGGGAGGGAAGCTTCCTTCATCCGACTTCGGGGAGAATGCCGCGTGGTGGGGGATCATGATCCTCGCCTTCAACCTCGCGTCGGCAATGAAGCATCTGGCGCTTCAAACATCGTGGGCCACCAAAAGAATGAAGGCGCTGAGGTTCTCTCTTATCAATCTGCCGGGGCGCATCCTCAATCATGCACGAGAACTCGTGGTAAGGCTCGCCAAGGGACATCCGTCTTTCACGGCGCTCACCTTGGCACGGCAGCGGATCATGGAGCTTGGACATGCAACAGGGTGAGCCAAGACTCATCAGAGAGCCACGAGTGACCGTTTCAAAAGAGTGCTCAGGAGAGCACTACCCAAAATTGCCCCCAAGGAGGGCTTTAAGACATGCCTGGATGACAAAGCCGACCTGAGGGCTTCTTTCTGATACCTTTTTCGGGGTAGCCTTTGATTAAACTCGTTTTTTCAGGGCTCCGGGGGACCCGGGCAAAGAGAGGCGGTGGATTTAGGACGCCCTCGGCCGCTTGCCTTTTACGGGCGACGAATACGTGGTGATCCTCACGAGGAACCATGAGTACGATGCTCAGGTCCTCGAAGAATCCGTGAGAAGGCCGTTGAAGTGCATCGGGATGACCGCAAGCCTACGAAAGGTGAAGTTCATCCTCAACCATCTGCGCGATCTCGGCTTCGAGGATGAAGCGATCAACCGCATACACGCACCTGTGAGCATTCCTATCAATGCCGAGACGCCCCAAGAGATCGCCATATTCATTGCGGCCGAATTGGTGGCGGTCAGAAACGGCAGAGACCCGGGCATGAAGCAAGGAAAGAATGCTCAACCGCGACACCAGAATCACTCAAGAAATACAACAACCTGAACCCAAGGAGGCATGAAGCAGGATGGTCGAATACAGCGAAAAGGTAATAGAACATTTCAAGAATCCGAAGAATGTGGGGATGATGGAGGACGCCAACGGGATCGGTGAGATTGGTGACCCTGACTGTGGCGATTTTATGAAGGTCTTTGTCAGGGTAGAGGATGGCATACTCAGGGATGTGAAGTACCAGATCAAGGGCTGTCCGGCGTCAATAGCGTGTGCGAGCGCCATGACGGAGCTTGCCATGGACAAGCCGCTGGATGACGCACTCTTCATCACGGACGATGACATTGTGGCCGCCCTTGACGGCCTTCCCGAGTTCAAGGTCCACTGCTCGGCCCTAGGGGCCTCTGGGCTGAAGATGGCCCTCACGGACTATTTCGAGAGGTCCACAAAGGGAGGCTGAAAACATATGGGGCACTCAGGCCCGACACGAGAAATAGGTATTCCAAGAGTTTTACGGAAAACAGCCTTCAAGTAGTCCCACAACAAACATTTACAGCGGAGGCTACGGTGCCATTCGGTTTCAGAAAGGGAAGACATTCAGCCGGAATGAACAAGCAAGGCAATTCCGGGAAAGGAACGAGAGGCTTTGGGCCAGGAGGACCTCCTGCTAATTGTATATGTCCTCAGTGCGGTCTCGTGGCGGCTCGTGAACCAGGCGTCCCCTGCTATAAGAGAAAGTGTCCTCAATGCGGTTCCCTTATGGCCCGTCAATTTGCGAAAGTCGATTAGTGATCTATAGGGTGAGCCATGGAACGCGCAAGTAGCCACAGCGAGTCGCTCAAGCGGGGTCAAAAAGTAGCTATAAAGGCAACTATTGCCATACTCTTCCTCGCAGTCGCAAAATTCGTCACCGGCTACCTCTTTGACTCCCGAATCCTCATTGCAGACGCTTTTCACAGCGGCGTTGACGTGCTTGCTATTTTTGCTTCGTGGTTTGGCCTTTGGCTTGCCTCCCGAAAAGAGAGTGCGAGATTTCCTTACGGACTGTGTAAAGCCGAAACCTTTGTAACCCTTCTCATTGGCCTTCTCGTCATATGGGCCGGTTTTGAAAACCTCCTTGAGGGTTACAGGAAGCTTTTTCTCCCGGCTCCTCATCATGCGTTCCCAGCGCTTCCGGTCCTGGTAAGCGGGGTATCTGTCTTCGTATCATATTTTGTGGCAAAGATGGAAAAAGCGACAGGCGCTTTCATCAATTCCGGAGCCCTTCAGGCTAACGCGTCCGAGGCGTTTCTCGATATTGGCACCTCTTTGGTCGTTCTCGCAGGTATTCTGTTGGCCTATGCGAAAATTCTTTATGTCGAGGGTTCCGTTGTGATGCTCATCGCCCTGCTCATTATCAGGCTCGGTGTGAAAAACGTATGGACGCCGATGCTGGTCCTTCTCGATGCAAGCCTTGACCCAAAGCTACGGGCAGAAATAGAGAAGAAAATTTCCGCCATTGACGGCGTCAAGGGCGTGAGTGACGTGAAGATCCGCCAGTCCAGGCCATTCAAGATGGTAGAATGCAGCATCGCAACGGGCCCCTCGGTCTCCGTATATAAGGCACATGAACTTGCGGACAAGGTCGAGAACATCATATCGAGGGATTACAGCCAGATCGAATCGATCTTCGTTCACGTGGAACCGGCGAGAAAGGATACTCTGTCCGTGATCATGCCGGTCGAAGAGATCAATGGACTAGATTCAAGGGTCCACGACCATTTCGGTAGGGCGCCTTGCTTTATCATTCTGAACCTGGACGACAAAGGAGGCGCGGAAATAAAGGATTTCTATTACAACGAATTCCTCGGCGAAAAGGACCGCATACACATAGGAGTCAAAGTCATTAAGGCCGTGATCAAACATAACCTGGATATCGTTTTCACCCCTAAGATCGGAGAAATCTCTTTTTACATGTTGAAAGACAATTTTGTCGATATTTACAGGGCGGTTGCAGGTTCAACAGTGCGTGAGATTGTGAAGCAATACCGTAATAGCGAGATCGAACCACTCACAATTCCCGATCCTTCAGAGGAATCGGAGATGAAACGACAAAAAGCAGATTCCCAATGATCTCGCCTTGCGTGGGTTGTGTGGGGCGAGGAGATGTCTGACAAGGGCAACGGGGGCCGGCAGTAGTTTATGGCAGATATACTTATTATGTTTCATTCTCAAACGGGCAATACGGAGAGACTGGCAAGGGCCGTCGCGGACGGGGTGGATGAAACGGGGAACGCGAGGGCAATCCTTAGATGGGCCGCCGACGTTGTGGCACAAGACCTGAGAAATTGCAGCGCCGTTGTAATATGCTCCCCGGAGTACTTCGGGTACATGGCAGGCATGGTAAAAGATTTCTTCGACAGAACGTATGAGGAGCTGAAGGATGACGCGACCGTACGCAAGAAACCTTTTTGCGTCATTGTGAGCGCAGGCAATGACGGATCAGGCGCGTTAAGCCAGATTGAACGGATCTGCAAGGGCTATCGCTTAAGAAAAGTTCAGGCTCCCATTATTTGCAAGGGCAAGATAACCGAGGAAGTGCTGGCAAGATGCCTTGAACTTGGCAGAACGCTGGCCGAAGGCGTTAATGCCGGAATATTCTGAATGTCTGTCATCATCCGAAAAAAGGACCCTTAAATCTTTCTTCCGGTTTGTCCGTTTTCATTCAAATTCTCCCGAAAGCCTCCAGAAACTCGGGAGAGGTCGTTACCCCGAACCCAGGGTGCATGGGAGAATGCTGGTATGCGTTGTGCGCGTTGTCTGGGTATCCCTTCTGTGGGCGGCGCATGAGTCTTCGAGGATAACTGACTTGAAATCATGACAGGCCTCGTGGAAAGCTGTGGCAAAGACGCGGAAGTGAGTGGCGATGCCCCCGACGGCTACTGTGTTAACATTCCGTATACGGGACCTTTGACAAGAAGAAGCTCTCTATTTACACCTTATGAGCATATGTTTATAATAGCGATAGGATACATCGTTGTAAGTCATTGGGATATGAAATATCAAGCCTGCTGGGAAAAGCGGATGGCGCCTGATCGGCATTTTGAATAACGCAGGAAACACACAGTAAGAAGTGGCTCGGAAAGCCGGAAGGAAGAGAGAGGGGGAACCTATGACGCACGTCGCAGCCCAGCCATTTCAGGAAGTGGAGAAGGTGTCCATCACAATCGTCACCGACAATTACACTGACGGCTTGAGGCCGGATACGGCGGTGGGCAAAAGATACCGAGCGGGAGGCTGCACATCCATCCATGCCGAGCATGGCCTCTCCTATTTCATCCGTGCCTCCACGAGCACAGGCACGTGCACCTTCATGTTCGATTACGGCGTGGACGGCAGGGGTGTCCTGAACAACATGAGGCTTCTCGATGTCGAGCTCAATAGGATAGATGCACTCGGTTTGAGCCACGGCCACTTCGACCATTGGGGTGCCTTGGTGGAGATACTGAAGGAGCATCATCCGACCATGCCCGGAAATATACCTCTTTACGTGGGTGAAGAGGCTTTTGCCCACAGATACGCGTTGTCTCCTCAGAATGAGCTTCGGGACTTGGGACAGCTCGATAGGGTGGCCATCGAAGGCCTCGGTGTGCGCATCGTGGAGATCGACGAAACGACCGAAGTGATACCAGGAGCCTATCTGACAGGTCCCATCGAGCGCACTACCGAGTACGAACAAGTGCCTCCTCTTTTTTTCGTCGACCGGCAAGAAAATCGAGAGCAGGATCAGTTCCGGGGCGAACAGGCCGTTGCCTTCCTGGTAAAGGGGAGGGGACTGGTAGTTCTCTCCGGCTGCGCCCACGTGGGAATTGTCAACACCGTAAGGCATGCCCGGAAGGTGACCGGCGTTACCCGTCTCCATGCAGTGGTCGGCGGGTTTCATCTGGTGAACGCTCCTACGGAACGCATAGAGGCTACCGTGGCAGACATGAAGGCCATGGCGCCCGACTACATCGTGCCGACCCATTGCACGGGCTTCGAAGCTATTACCCGCTTTCGTGAGGAGATGCCTGAGCAGTTTATCCTCAATACCGCGGGGACGACGTACGTTTTCGGCAAATAGGAGAACAAGAACGGACAGGAGGATTTTTATGCCCATATTACAAGAGATACTTGAAAATCTACCGGGCGACGCCCCCATAACCGAAGTGAGGCGGGGGATACACTCGACTGCCGTAGTGAGCAGGTTCTGCGGCCTTTCGTCTACCATGTTCCGCGACGCCTGCCATGAAAGGGAAGGGGCGGAGCCGGAAAAGCCCTTTACGGAGATGACCGCTCGCGAGCTTGCCCGGTATGCCTTCTCGGACGATGTGTCAAAAGCCTCCCTCGGCCTTGCCGCGATCAACTCTCTTATCGAGATAAGGGCAGAAGAATGCATGGATATCGATGGGCTTAAACTCGTTCGCGAGATTGGCGTAGGGAAGAACATCTCCGTCATCGGTCACTTCCCTTTTCTCGAAGCTCTTGGAGAGGTGGCCCGGAACCTTTGGATAATAGAAAAGCATCCGCTCCCCGGAGATCTTCCGGAACAGAGCAGCCGGGAGTATCTACCCCAGTCGGATATCGTCGTCGTCACGGCGACGACCCTCATAAACCACACCCTGCCGGGCCTATTGGCCCTGTGCAGGAAAGGGAGCGTCAGAATGCTTCTGGGACCGACCACCCCTATGACGGGGGTGCTCTTCGACCATGGCATCGACGTCCTTTCGGGAAGTATGGTGATTGACAAGGACGTTGTCCTCAAGCACGTGAGCGAAGGCTCCAATTTCATGCGCCTTAAAAAGACGGGTGCGGTCCGCTTCGTCACCATGGTGAAAGATCGGGGAGCGATCATGAAGGGGATCCATCATGCTCTACAGGTTTGATGGCAGCCAGCCGGTCATAGGCGCCGGCACCTACATAAGCGAGACGGCGACGGTCATAGGAGACGTGAGGATTGGAGAACGTTGTTATGTCGGCCATGGCGCTATCCTGCGTGGCGACTACGGAACCATCGAGATAGGGGACGAGACGGCGATCGAGGAAGGCGTTATCATCCACGCGCCCCCCGGAGAATGCTGCTCTATCGGTAACGGCGTCATACTGGGCCATGGAGCGATCATCCACGTGAAGGCTATCGGCGATTCTGCCGGGATCGGAATGGGTGCCACTCTCAGCATACACTCGGAGATCGGCCGGGCATCCGTCGTGGCGGAAGGCGCCATAGTGAAGCAGGGGCAAATGGTGCCTGAGTCCGTGGTAGTGGCCGGCAACCCGGCGAAGAAGATCAAGGATATGTTACAGAGGGATATTGCATTCTGGGCCTATTCGAGGCAGATTTATGTCGATCTCGCGGCTAAGTACTGCAGGCTGGGCATGGAGATGGTCGAACCGGCCTGAAGACAGTCGCCGCTCCATGGGGCCGCGCTTGAGTGCTTTGTTTTATTCGTACCTCTCGGCGAGGAAATCAAGTGCAGTTTCGTCGCCGAAACACCTTGCGTTACCTTTTTTTTCCCCATCCAAGAACGTTCCGTCTTCTCATCGTGGCCCACAAACCATTGCTTGCGCATCGTGGGAAAGCATTTACCGGCAGCTTTTGGGGCCCATGCGTCCGGATGGCCCCAAGAGATAGCAGCGAGGAGTCTATCCAACCGTTTCCGGTAGGATCACATCCTCCCGCTTGTAGGGAAAGGGGGCGTAGATTAGGGTCATATCGATCTCCCCCAGGTCCTTGACGGCCGCTCTCGATACCGCGGGGTCAGTCTACCCTTTTATCCGGTTTTCATGACGCGATAGCAGAGCCTTCGCCTCCGCTATCGCCTCTCCCGCATTGTGCGCGTAGCCATCAGCGCCATATGCAGCAGCGATCTCCCTGGTGAGGGGCGCCCCTCCCACCATTACCGGAACCCCGGGATACTCGGCCTTGATCATCCGGATCGCCTTTGGCATGGCGAGCATCGTGGTCGACATGAGGGCCGAGAAGGCGATTATGTCGGCCTGGGTCCTTTCCTGCTCCTCCACGAACCGCTCGGGGGCTACGTCTTTCCCGAGGTCGCGCACCGACCATCCCGTTGCCTCGAACACAATCTTGACGAGGTTCTTTCCAACGTCGTGGATGTCGCCTTCAACTGTCCCGATGATGATACTTCCTTTTGTTGAGTCAGATTGGTTCCTAATATGGGGAGCGAGTATTTCGAGACCGACGTGGAGGGCGTCCGCACACAGGAGGAGCTCCGAGATGTAGTAGGTTTCGGAGGCGTAGAGCTCGCCCACTTTCTCCATGGCCGCCATAAGCCCGTATTTCACTGCGGATTCAGGGTCGATCCCTTCGATCAGGATCGACCTGCTCAATGCCGCAGCAGCGTATTCGTCCATGTTGACGACCGCGTCGTAGAGCTTGCTCACGAGCTCGTGGTTTCCGTTACCCATGGCGCCTTCCTCCTCGAACCTACTCATACCATCCGAACTCCTCCACGGCCCTTGTCATCGCCTTCACATTTTCGATTGGCGCCCGGGGCGGAAGCTCGCAGCCGGGGGCGAACATGAAGCCGCCTTCTATGCGCTTGCCCCTCTCGACAATAACCCTCGTCGCTTCGTAGACTTGGTTGGGAGTAGCCGTCTGGACCAGGGTCGGATCGAGGTTGCCGGCGATGATGTGACGGGGGAAGTAACGTGCCGCCGTCTCCAGTTCTATCTCGGGGCCGATGCTGATGACGCCCGGATCGCCGAAATCGACGTCAGCGAGGAGAGGTAGGTTCTTGTTCTGCTCCCCGCAAATATGGGCGAAGGTCGTTCTGTAGCCGAGAGTCCGCAAACGGGCCTGTCCCTCCCTCAGGTCGGGCAGGACGAATTCCTCGAATCTGTGCGGCGGAATGAGCTGGTTCGAGGCAAGGGGCAAACCGATAAGGGCCAGTACGGCTTCCGTGCCCAATGCATCTTTTCGTTGATTGAGAGAAGAAAGGCTCCACTCGCTAAGCTCCTGGATGAGAAAATGGGCCAGCCCGGGCTTCTTGACGAGCCACTTGAGAAACTTCTCGAGTCCCACGAGCTGACAGGCCAGGCTGTAAGCAGAGCCACTCGATATGGTCGCATTCCACGGCTCATTGTCGAGTCGTTCCTTTCGAGCCAGATCGGAGTATTTCTTGGCAATAGGGTAAAAGCCGGAATCAGCCCCGGGCCACTTGAGGTTGTAAACGTCCTCGTCACGCTCTATTGGGTGACGAATCACCATGGGTGCCTGGTCGTATTCGCCCTCAGGCATCCTCACCTCGCCGCCGAACTCCCAGGCGCCAAAGGAGCCGTAGGACATCCAGGGAACGAAGACCCAGCCGAAATCCCTGCAGGTTTTCCGAAGGGAATAGTAAGCGGCTTCCGGATCTGTGTAGGCTTGGCGGATGGAGAGGTTATTGTAGGTGATTGCAAAGCCATTGCACGCACCAGGCCAAATCGGAACCCGGTCCGGCTTTTGACGGCCAAGGAGCGCTTCGACACGCTCCCTGTCAGTCATCGATCCGACGGTTCTCACGAGTGATGGCCGCAGCCGCCGGCGTGGCCGGCGCAGGAATGCTGCAGCGTAAGGACAGGCAGCCTGCCTTCCTTTATCAGATCGACATTCTCCCCGACCGTTGCGGCCATTGCCGCGTAGACCTGGATGCCTTCGGCGTTGAGCCTGTTGAAGGCCCCTGCGCCTATGCCTCCTACCACGACCAAGTCAATGCCACGGCCCCCGACGGCCGCAATAGGGTTGCAGACTCCGTGGACATGAATCATATCCCGGTCCCCGACTGCCGCCATATCACCAGACTCAGTGTCTGCCATGACGAATAATCGGGCAGAGCCAAAATGGCCATAAACCGCGCTCTTGACACCTTCATCTTTCTCCACCGCAAAACAAATCTTCATGAGTCCTCCAACTAATGTGGTGTGAACCGAAGCGCTTCTTTTTCGTCCGTATTATAAGCATATGATCGTAATTATGTCAATGAAACAAGAAGGTCCCGCATGGGCACCTCTCCCGATCATCAAGAACCTTTCTGAAAGGAAACCCGCCCTGACAGCCGATGTATTGAATCGGCCGTCCAATTGTCTTACACTAGGGCGAAGGTTCGCAAGAGCGCCGCGAAGGGACCAAGGCCTTCATAAGGAGGAGGTAGTGAGCACATCCCGTACATGCGAAAAGTGCGGCAAACAGACAGAAGAGCCCTACGAACATCTTGGAAGGAGCTATTGCGAGGACTGCTATATGGATATTCTCTCTCCTCCCAAGGCGTGCGATCCCTGGGCAGTTTATGCAGCCAAGTGCTCTCTCAAGAGCAATGACAAGTTCTCCGCACTGACACCCCTGCAGAACCGGATCGTCGACCACGTGAAGGCAAAAGGCGAAGTAACGGCCAAAGACCTCACGGAGCACCTTGGCCTGACCGAAGAGGAATTCAAGAGAGAATTCGCTGTCCTGCGGCACATGGAGGTGCTGCGGGGGAAGAAAGAGGAAACAACGGTCCTGTACACCCTATTCGATTCGTGATATCGAACAGAGGGACGGCGAGCTTTGCTCACAGAACTACCACTTGCGCCTCCATTCTGTGGCTGTAAAGCCGGATGAGAATGGGAGTCTTAGCCTCCGTAGAGACGTAATCTCGGTCCGTATCCTCCTTGGCCTTCAAGATTCTGATCGGTGGGCGCGTGCTCACTTGCCTGAGCTCCATAATCGCCCGTTTCGTTCCTCGAGGTCTGACTCTGAACGACCTCGGCGGAAGAGGCAACCATTTGCCCGCTGTTCGCATCGTATCTCACCATGACATTTTCATCGGGCCGAACCGTCCCGTTCACCCGCGCGTTCGAGATATCGAAAGCCCTTTTGTGCCAAGGCATGGCCAAGGACCAAATTTTCCTTAAGGTCCGCCTATTCGCTCTCTTTCAGAAATCATGTGGCTATACGCCGACATGTCTTCGCCGCTACTATTCGCCAGCGACCTTCATTAAGGAGCCTCCCCCCAGGTACTTCACGTCAGTACGGCCCTCCTGCTGCAAGATGCGCACCGCTTCGGACGCACGGGCGCCCTTGGAGCATACACAGACAACCCCCTTGGCGTTTGGCATACCGTGATCTTGGCAGCGGAACTGCTCGAAGGGGATATTCTTCGTATTCTGCTCCCGAAACGGCCTTTCAGATGCTTCTTTTGTGCGCCGCACATCGATGACCAGATAGTCGTCGATATTGGCGTCAGGTGAAAGCGCCTGAACGCCCTCGAGAAGCTCGTTCCGGGCTGCACAGGCAAGTGAATAGAGGGGATCGAGGGCCGGGGCGTAGGGCGGAGAGTAGGCAAATTCGGAATCGAGCAGACCCTCGAGCTTTTCCCCATGTTTCAGAAGAGCAGAGTAGACGTCCACCCGTTTGGCCACTTCGCCTTTGCTGTAGCCCTGGAGACCGAGCAATCGTGTCGTCTTCTTATCGTACACGAGCTTCAAGTACAGGTTCTCCCGTCCGGGGTAATAGTCCGACTTGTCCGTAAAGGTTCCCCAGGCCATCCCTACATCGTATCCCGCCTCTCGGGCCGCTCTTTCGGTAAGTCCCGTTGCCGCGACATTCATATCGAATATCTTTACTGCCGCGCTGCCCACGACCGGACCAAACCGCTCATCACCGCCTCCCAAATTTGACCCGACTACCCGCCCCTGTCGATTGGCAAGAGAGCCGAGCGGGAGTACTACAGGACTCCCCGACACAAGGTGCTTCAATTCCACGCAATCGCCGGCGGCGAAAATGTCTTTATCGCTTGTGGTCATCCTCTCGTCGACCACGATTCCGCCCGTCGCACCGATCGTCAGGCCGCAATCGCCGGCGAGTCGCGTGTTTGGCCTCACGCCGATAGCGAAGATCGCGTGATCCACACGTAATTCAGCTTCGGACGTTCTGAGGGTGATTTCTTGATCCGACTCGACTATCCCCTTGAGAAGGCAATTTGTGTGGATCTCCACCCCTTCGCTTTCGAGGTAGGCTTCTATGGGTCGGGCCATCTCGGAATCGAGCATGGCAGGTAGGATGTGCGGGGCTGCATCGAGTAGAAGGGTGTGCACGCCCCAGACTGCGAGAGCATCTGCCAGCTCACACCCTGTGGCCCCCGCACCTATTATTGCCACTGTTGAAATATGGCCCGATTTCAACGCTTCTTTAAGAGTAATTGAGTCTTCCAGGACCTTGAAAGTGGAGACCCTGGCGCTTTGGCGCGGGACGCCGGGTGGGAGAACCGGTGTGCTTCCGGCCGCGAGTATGAGCTTGTCGTAAGGGTATTCCTTGGTCTCTCCGGTCAGGATCGATTCGCAGGTAACCTTTCGTGCTCCCCGGTCGATCTTCTTTACCTCTGACTGAACAATGACTTCGACCCCCTTGGCCCTCTCGAAGAACTCGGGGTCGCGGATAACCCCGTAGGGCGTTTCGCGTAACCTGTCCACGCTTGGCACGTCCCCGGAGACGAAGTACGGCATGCCACACGCCCCGTACGAGATGTATTGGCAATGGTCGATCACGATTATACTGGCTGCCGGCAACAGCCGCCTGCACCTGGAAGCTGCTTTCAATCCTGCCGCATTGGCGCCGATGACAAGGATTCGGGGCATATTCTTTCCGGACAACTCTGCACCTCCTTATAGCGGGTTTGGAATCCTCAATGATAGGTTACGTGTCAAAGGTCGAGCCGTATCCAGCGCGTGCAAAAGCGAAGGGCTGTCACGAGGAACCTTCGTGCCTGCTGATCGCTGTTGATCAAAACCGCAATCTGACCGGAAAGGAGACGCGCGATCAGGAGTCCACTGTCGAGTTCCAAGGTTTCGCCGTCAATCGCGACGCGGATCTTTCCATCGACGGCGATTGGCCCTAATACCCCTTCTTCGAACTGGAGAAGCGCCGTTTGCGCGAGAGCATAGAGGTCGTGCTTGCGTCCCGAGCTTTTATCGAGGGTGAGGGCTCGGATGAGTCCTGGAGAAACCAATGCTTCTTCCGGCACCACGATGACAGCGGTACACCTCACGTCATTCGGATTATCAGAAGTTTCAATAGAGATGTGCATCTTGACACGCCATTTAATATAAGCATATGACCATAATATTGTCAATTTGCGCAAAGCCAAGGCAAAGCCCCGGGACCGCGCACCAGTGCGTCGATCCCGGTTAGAGAATCACAAAGAAGCTGCCGTGATGGGTAAAGAGGCCGTGGCCATGGAGGGGGCGGATAGCTTCCGATTTTCCTCAGCCGACTCTCTACCAGATGCTCTTTACCCGGTGGGGACTGGATCGCAGGGAACAAGACGGGAGCCGATCATCCGACCTCGTCTTCGTTGATGATTTCTTTCTTAATGATCGACAGGATCTCTTCGAAGACCGGAAGCACGTCTGTCCTGAATCTGCCGGCGACAAGGAGGAGCATGAGATCATCCCCCACCTTCAGGTCCCCTTTGTTGATCCACACCTTGACTGCCGAGATGCCTGGCTTCCTCTTCTGTGTGTCGACGAGCGCCGTGAGCTTTGCCTCGTCACAGGAAAGGCGCATCCCCTTGACCTCCTTGCCCAGTTTGGAAGTGCCGCGCACGATGCCGTTATGCACGAGTATCATACCCAGTTGCTCGGGATCGGCCTGCCTCTTTATCTCGTCCAGCCACTGCTCCACCGTCACTACCTCCATGTTTCATGGCTCCCTGGCCGGGACGGAATCGTTTTGTATGATCCTTGAAAGACTGTGCCCCCAGTACCAGTTTCTATTCTATACCAAATGGTGAGGCCGGAAGGTAAGAAAATCGCGGGATATTTGATGGCAGAGGCAGGAAGAGGAAAGACATGAGGAGGTATCCATGAAGATCCTGCACGATATTCTCGGAAGCCTTTCGGCGCATGCGTCGGTCGTCGAAGTGCGGCGGGGTATCCATTCGACTGTGGTGGGGAGAGGCTCTGCGGCCTGTTTTCGACTATGGCGCCTGATGCCTGCCTCGAGCGGTATGGAGAAGAGCGGGAATTGGCCGACACGGAGATGACGGCCCGAAAACTGGCTTACTAAACCCTGTCCGACGAAGTGTCCACCGCCTCCCTTGGACTCGCCGCCATCGATTCCCTTATAGAGGTCAAAATAGAGCAATGTCCGGATATCGACGGTCTATCGTTTATTCACAAGATAGGAAGTCAGTATGGGAGTGCTGTAGCCTGAGGACAGGTAGTCTTCTTTCCTTCAGGAAACTCACATTCTCTCCGACCGTCTCCGCTCCTGCCGCGTAGACCCTGATCCCTCCGGCGTTGAGCCTGTTGAGAGCCTCCGGCACCGATGCTTCCCGCCGCCGCATCGATTTGCCCCTGCCTCCAATGGCTGAAACGTGTTTGCACGCGCCGTGCACGTGGACCATGTTCCAAGAAAAGGTGAGGCATGTCCGGCTAAAAGCGGGAGGTTAGGCTTCGTGCCCGGGTTCGTATTCTCATAAGATCGTCATCAGCCTTCCTTCCTCTCCCTGCAAGAGCTTGGATAAAGCCCTCTGCTCGAAGTACGGCTCCCACCTGTGATCGAAAGGATTCGCTTCTGCCCTGATTCTTACATAGCGGGCGATCCTCGTGCGTCCTATCTCATAGAGCCTGCGCATCACCGTCCGCCCTTTCTCCTTTTTGATGCCGCAAACACCCATATCCTCGTTCCTTCCCTGGGGAAGTACTTGTTCTTGATCCATCTTTTGCCTTTGTTTGGGTGCCTCCGTCGCGACCACCGCCACAGTGTCTACCAAATCGCGCGTCTCACTTTTCCGAACGTCTTCGACGACGCCGCATGCCTGTGGTAGTTCGCCCATCCCTGGCGAAGGACACATGATTGAGCTGCCCTACCAAAGGGCCGGGGCTCGGTAATGACCGATTATTTCATTCAGCTTCAGTCGATCCTGAAATAAACTTATTATGCTCCCATTTACCCTGCATCATGATCTTACCATCGGGACCATAGAGGGTGCCGTTACCATGGAACTCGCCCTTCAGGTGGTCTCCCTCGTAGCGGGCGCCGTCGGGAAAGTGTTGGATACCCTTTCCGGTGTGGTCGCCGTTTAGGAAATCACCCTCGTAGACCACCTTTCCACTCTTATCCTTGAAGACGCCCTTACCGTTGGGAACGCCCTTGACCCAGTCTCCTTCATAGCTCGTGCCGTTCGGAAATTTCATTAGGCCTTTGCCCTGCTGGGCGCCGTTGACATAGTCACCTTCATACGTGCGGCCGTCCGGTATCTTCATGAACCCCTTACCGTGAGGCATACCGTTGGACCAGAGGCCGTCATAGACGCGGCCGTCCGGCCACTTCATGATACCCTTACCTGCCATGATACCGTCGGTAAAATCCCCTTCATAGGTCGTGCCGTCGCCTATTCGCTGTTTGACGAACCCCTCGAATTTGCCTTTCCTCACGGTACCTTCTCTTGTGAGAATAAGCTTGCCGTTATCATAACGCTGCAGGACACCCGGTCCTTCAGCGTAGTTGTCGGCATCGTGGCCGCCTGTCCACTTCGCGCTGTCACCGGGGCCCGTTCCCGGCATCAAGACTTTCGCGCCTTCCGCAGTGGTGAGCCAGTTTTCGGCAGCGATCGCGCCGGAGACACCAACCACTGCCAGAAGGATGGCTATCATCGCCGTTAATAACAGTTGCTTCCTCATACCAACTTCCTCCTTAATTCTTGCAAGGGTTTGGCATTAGTCAATCAGCGTAACAGCTTCTCCAGACATTCAATTTCCTGTGACGTCTGCTCCGCACGCTGCCGCAGATGCTCCATGCCCTGCATATTTTGTTTCAGTTCATTCTGTAGATTATTAGCCATTGGCTCCCACACTGCCAGTTGGCTCGCAATGTCCTCAAGGAACCCCCAGGCATAATAGGCCATCCTGCCCATCGCCGCCACCTGCCAGAGGCGCTCGCCGTAAAAGAAAGCCCTTTTGCTCAGCCACTGTTCAAGAAGCGGGTGGTCGAGCGCAAGGTTGCCGAGCAAAGCCAGGCTGGTCTTCGCCCGCTCCCAGGAGCCCTGATTCTCCCGTTGCCATTCGTCGATATCTTTACCATAGTTTGCTCCCCTGTAAAGGGCGATCAGGTTCTTGGTAGGTTCGTAGGCTTCTTCCATGTGGAATTTCGCAGACTGGAGCAGCTTGATATCGTAATCAAGGGTCTCTTCCGCAGCCTTTTGCACGCCTCCGCTACCCAAGGCTGCCGTCTTCAATGCAACCTTGGCGCTGATGGCATCGTCAATGGCTTTTACGCGCTTGACCTGCTCGGCTTCAAAGGCATCCATCGACACACTCGTCAGCAGGTCAAAGACCACATCCCAGGCACGGTCCTGGGCCTTCTTGTACTGCTCTGTAATCTCCCTGGTCAGCTTGTCTATTTCTGCTTGGTCCGCCGCATTGAGAGCTATGAGCTTTCTCAGCGCTTCATTAATGTACTTCAGCCGGTTTTGCGCCTCCTGCATTCTCTTGGTCAGGTACGCCAAGCGCTCAGCCGGCAGCTTTGGATCTCCTAACCAGCTCTCGCCGCAAACCGTTTCGGCCGGCGGTTTGGCTGCATTTGCCTGCACCGTCGCAAGAGGCGGAGGCGGGAGTTTGCCTGTCTGCAATTGGACCAGGTAGTCGCTTGCCGCAGCCGGTTTCTCCCGCATCTGGTTATAGAGGTTGTCGAGTTGGTCGAGCATGACGGTCGCGGTTTGGGCGGACGCAGGGTTCCGGCCCAGGGTGGTAATCTGCTGGTGGGTCTTTTTGATCATCTCTTTCTGCAGTTGGACGTTGGCCGGCGAAACCGGCATCGGTTGGGCCTCCGGGA
Source organism: uncultured delta proteobacterium (assembly GCA_963750015.1). Taxonomy (GTDB): domain Bacteria; phylum Desulfobacterota; class Syntrophorhabdia; order Syntrophorhabdales; family WCHB1-27; genus CAVVNC01. The sequence continues at coordinate 45,560 of CAVVPU010000227.1, forward strand.
CAGAAATCTTCAGCTTCGCCAGATCGCTTTGCGACAGTCGGCCGTTCATAGCTTGAGCGCTCAGTTCCGCCAGATATCTGGCGTCCTCCAGGTTGCCGGCCTTTGCCGCCAGCACTGCTTTTTGCCCAAGGCCGGCGCTCAACGTCAGTTGGTCCAATACCCTCGTTTCACTCTGCGGTGCGGGTGTTACCTGCGTCCAGTTGGACTTGGTAAAGACAACGCCGCCGGAAAAGGCAGCCTTACTGCTGATGAATGAAGCATATGTTCCGTCTTCCATTTGCGTATATATAAAGCTGGACTTCCAAAAACCGGGCACCTTCTGCGGAGCGTCCCATTTTTCCTGACTCACGCCGGTGAGGTCAACCGGCGTCTTCGTGCTGAGCAGCCAGTTGGCCAGGGCTATGACCTTTGCAGCTTCCCTAACTTTATGAAAAGCAGGTATGATGTGGGCATATTCGTCAAAGTGGTTTATGAATCCCGCGCACCATTCATCATAGTAATTACTGACGTCGTCATTGTGGTCCTTGGCATACTCTTTATCCAGAGACGTAATGCTCTTGTTGTCCATCTGGGACAAGCCGAAGGATATCACCCGGTGATCGGGGGAAACCATCATCGCTACCATCTTGGGTTCGAGCCAAAATTCGGTGGAGCCTATGTGATTCATCAAAGCGAGATTTTTTGTAGAAGGCAGAGTTTTATTGCTCAAACCTTTGTGCATGTAGTATTCCTGCTGGCTCATGCTGCCCGGTATTTGCCAGAACAGTTGGGGCATGACCACGAGGCTTTTCAGCGAATAGTCGGCTTCGTACATGATGCGGGTCAGTTGCGAAGTCCGGTCGAGGTTTATGGGCGCGAGCGCCACCTCCCCCACCAAGGGGGTTCTCATTATCGCGCTCGTGCCCTTTGAGGATATGAGTATTTTATTAATAGCAAGCATGACGATATCGCGCTTGTCGGTGTTTGGTATGGTCGGCAGCATGCGCCCCTGGGCCTTTATGACCACTTCCTGCCATGTGCCGCGGTCCTGATCCAGATCGGCCCGCAAGTTCCCTACCGTTGCCTCCGGAGCGCGGATATTCTCCAGAATGGCCAGATAAACGGCCGCCGTCATCCTCCCCTGCGCCTTGGAGCGGTCGCCGCCGCTGCGGGCCAGGATAGCCTGGGCTTCGACATCCCTGCCCAGAAACTGCAATGCCTTCATTGCGGCATCCGGGCCGCCTTGATTTACCATGTCGTAGGCTTTCGCGGCATCCGAATAACCGAGGTTTCTTAGCATCTTGCTCTGAATCGTTCGTATGTCAATCGGCGGCACCGCCTGTTTCGAGGCAAAATTGACGTAGTTGTAAAGCGCGACCAGTTCTTCCGGCGAAAGCCCACAGGCGGATGCCCACAGGCGGATCAGGAGCTGACGCTCCTGATCCAAGGCCGGATGGCCCAGTATAAATTCATTGGCGCTCCATCGCCACACGTCGCTCTCTTCTTCCGACTTCTTCACTTCTTCAGAATGGTATAGATTGAACTTGGGCTTGGGATAGAGCATCGCTGTTTTTAACATGTCCAGGTAAGGGATCGGGCCGGTGTTGAAACCGGCGTCGTAGTGCCCCATGACGGCGACCTGCCCGGTCTTGGGATCAAGGATGACCCGGTCAAGGACATTGACCTGATCCAGCGCTTCAATCGCCGACAATTCGCCCGAAGGGGGAGGGGGTGGTACACCGGGGATGATGAACTCGGATTTTACCGGCTTCACTTCCAGCGGAACGACGCCGGAAAGCAGAATCTCAGCCTCGATAGGTTTGCCGCTTCGCCTGACAGTCAACTTCAAAGGCGTATAGAGCGGAAAATTGTTCTTAATGGCTCTGAACTCCTGCGCGGAACGAACGGCCACGCCGTCGATCGACAGCAGTACGTCCCCTGTTTGCAGGCCCGCCGTACTGGCCGGAGAGCTGGTATTGACACCCACCACAGCCACTCCCTGGCCTCCGGCATCGGTGATCAAGATACCCCAAGAGGATACCCCTTTTGGTGCCTCCCCGGCCGCGAGAGTTCCGATGCTACCAAAAAGCAAAACGCCGACGATGCCGATAGCCCACCAAATTCTAAGCATAAGAAATTCTCCCGGTACAATCGCAACAAACGGAAGCCCCGGCCGACTGACCCGGGACGACCAAGGTAAGGATGTCGAATGGCAAGCACCTTCGTTGCAGTAAGACGGAATTACAGGAACGCGGGTCGTAAATCGCAAGACACATAATACCAACCATGCAGGACGAAAATTGGGTCAAATCCGGATGACCACATGGACGTCAACTTAATTACCACGACTAAGCCAAGAAGGGCAAGGAGAATCCCCCACTGTGTCCCCCCCCGAATCCCCCACCGACTGTGATCGCTCGGCATAAGCTCCAAGACTTGCGAATGTCGCATTGGCGAGAATACAAATTGTTGAGGAGGGTCCTCCCCGCTTCTCCTCCACATACCTCTCGTACTACATCATGAGGCCCCGAACACCATACAAGGAGGTGCCTATGGCACTGCGGGACGCAATCGAGCAGTTTAGATACTATCAGAAGAACAGTGCGAAGGAGCATATGGGAGTCGATTCGGAGGATAGTTGCGAAGCCGTTCACGGAGTCGGAGATGATAGAAGCATTGGAGTCGGTACTTTCCAAGGCAAGATTACACTGACCCTCGTCCCGACAACCCGGCGCATTCCTTGTCGGGGTATTCAAGAAAAGTGAGATGGGGAAGCCGTGGTCCTCAGAGTGTAATCTGCAGGTTTGACCGAGGACGGACGGCGGAGGTACACTTCCTGAAGTGGTGTTTCTCGCTGCGTGCCCTCGCATACTGCATTTCTACTGGAAAGTCTGACGTGGCTGTTATAACCCGCTGTGGATAGTTTCCTGAAATGGAGAGTATGACCATCGGCAGGGTTCGACACCGAAATGTTAGGCTCCCCGAGGGGTTACTGCGGAAAAGGGTCAATAGTTTCCATCACGGCCTTGCCCACCTCTCGGTCGGTAATGTACCCGATTACGTCGCGGGCCGTAGCGGGTTCGGCATCATTCACAACCAACACGACAGGAACCCCGTCGACTCGCATTTTACTCATGACGTCGAAGAGCGTCGTCTCCGGGGCGATTGTCGCATAGTTTGTGCTGGCGATCTCGCCTATGGCACGCTCTGCGGCTTCAATAGCCCCTTTCAGGAGATCTTCCCGCGTCACGACGCCACATATCGCGCCCTCGGGATCCGCCACCACGACCAGGGAGGGCGCATTTTTCTATTGAGACGAGGATATGGCCTCACGCAGGGGCGTTGGCGACGGCACGATCACCACGTTCCTCTCCATGACTTCCCGTGCCTTTTTCAGGCGCTGCAGGTCCGCATGAAGGGCCTCGGGCAGCATGCGACCTCGACGGACGACTCTGGCCGAGTAAATGCTTTCCTTCGACAGCAGCCTTCTCACGGCGTAACTGAGGGCCACGGTAGCGGTCATGGGAATCACCACATTGTAATCGAGGGTCATCTCGAAGATCATCACGATTGCCGTCACCGGGGCACACCCGCTGCTCCGCCCACCAGGCCGGCCATTCCCGCCACGGCGAAGGCCGGTGCCTGGATGGCGAGGCCCGGAAAGAGCAGATGAAGCATGACTCCGTATGCCCCTCCCAGTGTCGCGCCAAGGAAGAGGGCAGGCGAGAATATTCCCCCTGATCCGCCGGAGCCGAGGGTCAGGGACGTTGCGAGCAGTTTTAAAAGAAAGAGGAGCATGAGGAAAGAAGGCTGCAAAAGGGTGCCGGTGAGCACGTCCTGCACGGTGGAGTACCCGATTCCCTCCACAAAGTAGTGACCCCTGAAGAGGGCGAGGAGATACATGATGATCCCGACCAGCAGCATTCCGGTCGCGTGGCGCGCGTAATGGCCGACCCGCACGTGCTTGTCGAAAAAATCCTCGGCGGCATATACAGACTTGATGTACGCAGCACAGGCGCCTCCCAGCATCAGGCCAAGTCCCACATAGCAGAGAAGCGCGACGGGATTGTCCACGTGAAAGTAAGGCACCTGGAAACTCGGTATCACGAAGGAGGGACGACGGCCAAAGAAAAGCCGACCGATGTATGTAGCCGTAGCCGTGGAGATTGCCACGGGGACAATCGTACGGACACTTACTTCATCAAGTACCAGTTCCATGGCAAAGAGTATTCCACCGATGGGGGTGTTGAACGTCGCTGCGATGCCTCCTCCTGCCCCGGCTCCGATCAGCGTAATGCGCTGCCATGCGGGCATCCGGATGATCTGCCCCAAAGTCGAGCCGAAGGAGGATCCGATTTGCACGATGGGTCCCTCACGGCCCACCGACCCTCCGCTTCCAATGCAAAGAGCAGAGGCAAGTGCCTTGACCAGCGCTACCACCGGTCTGATAACCCCTCTGTTGTAGTGTATCGCTTCCATGACCTCCGGCACGCCGTGCCCCTTTGCTTCAGGAGCGAAATTCCGGACAAGAAAGGTTACTCCCAGACTCCCGAGGACCGGCACCAGGACGACAAACGGGCCCCATGGGCTCAACGGAGTATGCAGATTCGCATCGTATGTCCAGGATAGCTTGCCGAGGAAAAACAGGTTGTGGAGTAAACCTATCAGGCCCATGAAGGCGACAGCCCCTATACCGGCGACCCCGCCGACGAGGAGTGACCACGCGAAAAGGCGTAGAAGAGGAAATAGTTGTGTTTGCCTCTTAGGTTTCCAGAATCGGGGCACTCAAGACCCTCCACGCGAGGGATTATATTCGCTCCCTCAGTCGCGGCCCGTTCATCGTGCACAAAGAGAAATCTAATCACTTTGGTTGTGGGGGGCAAACCGATCCCGCCTCGCCGGCAGCGAAAGGCTCACAGATCCACTTATTATCGGATTCTGAACTAATTGTCTGCCACTTAGGTATCATTCGGATTATTTGCCACAATCACGGAGGCAAACTCTGTTTTGATGGCCATGGAATTTAGTAAGGGGAGCCCAAATTTGGGATCAGTGGGGCAGAAACATTGTCCCGATTTCTTCGAGCAACCCGCGCCGTGTCTGGCGGCCGAGGAACGGTCTTCTCCTCCCACGCGTATGTGTCTCGATCAGGTCGGCGATCTCGTGGGCGTGAGCGCAATGAGGTATCGGGTTATGCACCGGCAACAAATGCGTTGAAAAATGGCTTTTGTGGAAGATAGACTAAAGAAGTTTCATTTTGCACACCTGTTTCAAGGAGAGGAAAATGTTCGGTTCTCGAAAGAGTAGGAACGAAATGAGCGTGGAGGAATTCGTGACGGGCCAGAGCACCGGAGTCCCGGTCGATGACGGTGTGGCAGACGAGCGAGAAGACGCACCGAGGACGCGGGGATGGCTCATTGCCGCGATCGTCGTGGCAGTAGGTCTTCTTGTACTGTGCTTTACTGCGTTGGTGAAAATCAGCTATTTGAGCCGCGAAGTCGCCTTGTTAAGGAGCCAGATGGACGGGAAGACTCTCTACGACCTCAAGGCACAAGTTGCAACCCTCGGCAAGGAACTGGAGGTGATGAAGCAGGCGAACACGCACGAGGCGAGAGCGAAGACAAAAATGGCCGCAAGAAACGGAACGGCTGGTAAGAAAAAGATCCGATCTCATTAGGGGTGTACTTACGAAATCGCACTTGTACCGTCACTTACGGGGGAGTCATACTTATAGGTCGACGGCGCCCAAACTACGCGGAATGGCTTCTTCTGAGATATCTGTCTTGCCCTGTTCTTCAACGGATGCAGTCTTAGAGGTAAAAGCAGGACTGTCCGGGGATTTCAAATGGTACACCTCGGATGAAGGTTGAATCGATAGCTGGAGGATTACATGGATAATTCGAACGATCTCTATATCTTATGGACAACCACCGACCCTATTACCGCCGAAAAAATGGTTTTTATGCATGGATTGAATTCTCTCCGGGTTGTATTCCCCGCCGCTTGCGGCGTAAAGTACCTATGTGAGCGAGTATATACATAAGAGCCACAATGTCTCGGTGCTGATATACCACGTGGTCTTCCCGGCAAAGTACAGAAGGGCGGTATTTGATGAGGACGTGGATACGGTGATGAAAGAAATATGTGTAGAGATAGAGGATCGATACCAGATGAAATTCCTGGAGATCGGGACAGACAAGGATCACGTCCATTTCCTCGTGCAGTCCGTTCCGACATACACAGTGACCAAAATAGTATCCACCATCAAGAGCCTTACCGCACGGGAGATCTTCAAGCGGTGCCCTCAGGTCAAGGAGAAGCTCTGGGGAGGCGAGTTCTGGTCGGACGGGTATTTCGCAAGCACCGTAGGCAAGCATGGCAGTGAAAACACGATTGCAAGGTATGTCAAACAGCAAGGAAACACCTACCACAAGTTGCACGAAGATCGGCAACTAAGGTTATTCTGATACCCCGCTGCTTGCGGCGGGGTAGTTCATTAGTCTGAAACGCCATTGGTGGGACCACGTCACCATCATCATTTGGGGAGCCCCGGCAAAGCTTGTGGCTGAAAACGAAGAGATCGGCAATGCCATTAGACAACTGTTGGACAATGGGGTGAGTTTTTCTGCCTGTAAGGCATGCGCGGATCAGTTAGGCGTGACCGGGGTTCTGGAAGGCCTCGGCATAGAAGTGAAGTTCTGGGGTGAACCCCTTACGCAGTTGCTGAAATCGAAGGCGAACCTAATATCCGTCTGAATCTTGTTATGTAAGAGTGAACGATCCGGTGATAGGTATTCTCCACCGGTCCCTCTAAAGTGGGTTTTGCTCTGAACGACCTCTACACCTTATAACCTGCTCGTCTCTGCATCGTTCATCTTGAACGTTTGTGTGCATTACGCTGGTCTTGCCAAACATGTTAAGACTGCTTTCGATAGCAGTGTTTGGGGTAAACTATGAATAAGGCAGGCCGGGCCCGCAAGGGACAGGGGAGACCGTTCAAATTTCCATGGTTACGCCTCGGCCTAACGCGTACCCCAGGTTCGCACTCTCAGCGTTATGAGGGCGTATGGGAAGATCCACATAAGGGTAAAAAGAGAGAAGAACGAATAAATGATGCCGTAAGGAAAGAGCCACGAGCGCTCCGTGTACCAGTAGTAAAACATGTTGAGCGTCGAAAAAATGGCCATGGCGCAGAAGAACCGGACCACAGCAGCCGGGTCCTGGATTGCAAGACCCGTGAGGACCACCAGACTTGCCCACCCTATCGGAAACCTGAGATTCGTTATCACCACGTCCATGATGGAAACGACGACAGCCCACGGGGATCGCTTCCAGACGATGCGCATGAAATGGATGCACTCGCGCACGTAGGTTCGATCCCACCGGAGATACATCTTGCATAGTTTTCGGTAATTCCACGGAACGACCGTCTGCACCCTCCCCGTGCGCTGAAAGACCGTGTCATAGCCTGCGGCCAGGATGAAGTTCGTCATTGCCCGATCTTCGCCAAACGTACAGGGTCTGCCGAGAAAAGTTTGGTTCATCCATCGGTGAAGCACCTGCCGAACGACCGCCGTCCTATAGGCCGTGAGGGCCCCGGGACAGCAATAGACCGTACCGTAAGTAGACTGGACTGCCCTCAAGAAATCGAAGGAGAGCACATAGCGGACCTGCAGCATTCTGGGGATCAAGCCCTGCGTCCGGTTGTAGACGACCACCTTGCCCGCGACCGCGCCGATTCGCGGATTGGCAAAGGGGCCTGTCATAGCGAGGAGACTGCCCGGCTCCACCACACTATCCGAGTCGACGGTGATCACGATTTCACCCCGTGCCCGCCTGAAACCCGCTTCCAGCCCCGCCCGCTTCCCTCTATTCTTCGTGAAGCGGACCGCCGTTATCACGTGGGGATACCTTGATGCCGCTTCCTGGATATACTGCCAGGTATCATCCGTGCTCCCGTCGTCTACGACGATGAGTTCCAAGCGTCGCCGAGGGTAATCCGCCTCCAGGACAGAGTAGATTGCGTTTTTGACCATACTACCCTCGTTGTATGCAGGGATGATCACCGTAAGCGTGGGGGCGCCCTCGCGTGTCGCCGAAGGAAGAGGCCTGTAGCACAGCCAGAGGACCGTTCTCAATACGAGGAAAAGACTCCCCGCCAACGCCCACAACAGGCTGGGGCGAACCAGGGCTTGTAGGGAGCCTGCATGCAACAGCTTAAGGAAGAGCGGGTGAAACATATTGTCCGCAAAGGCGAAATAGGAAGCCGCTAGTACAGCAGCAATGGTTGCGACGCAGACCACCCAGTCGGTACTATCTATCCGGCTCTGCGTATCAGCCGACCGGACCGCGGCGACCCGCGTTTCGTCGTCAAGAATCGCAGCCTCGGCAGCTTCACTTATGAGAGGTGGATTCGTAATTCTCCCTTTTTATGTCAGCACGCAGGTCTCACGAACATGACCGTCTCCCTGTTTTGGTGACATGTCTCGCCAGATCACCGCAAAAGTCATGCCATCAGCCTTAGAGAACGGCAATGTGTTCGGGCGAGCGGGAGATAGGCCGTTGAAGAGAAGGTGCTGGTGATGTCTAATCCCATCATGCTCCGGGCTTTCACGTTTTCGGCGGTGATTGGGCGTCTGGTGGCAGTCCTTGAGGAATTTGCCACAAGAGAAGGCGGAGCCCGTCAATAGGCGCCCGCCGGCAATGGCCGTTTCGGCTCGGAAAAAGCAGGAAGGATGATCAAATATCTCCTGTTTCCAGGCCCATCCGGTGTGTGCCACTTTTGGCTACCCTCGGTCATTTTTAGCCCAACCGATACACCTTCTGCTGAATGATCAAAGACAGAGGGCAGGGTGCCTGCACCCGCGCTCGGGCAAAACGGGGGAGAAGAACGAGTATTTCGAACGGACGTACACGATCCCGAAGGTAAAACAGCGGGCAAGGTGATTGTCAGCCAAAGAACGGTTATGATCCCATCTATTAGCTGACAGGTGGGCCATCCCGGCTGCACATCGTCGATCTGATGGTTAACATGTCTCTGAAGGGGGTGATCGAACCGACGCTTTCAGGCACACGGTGTCCGCATGAATATGACAGGTGACAGGACCAATATGCTTTGCGCGTACAGGCCAACGATCGGAGGTGAGACGCTTTGATAGAGATTCTGGAGAACATGCCCGATAATGTGGTAGCGGTAAAAGCGACAGGAAAGGTAACAGGCGAAGACTATGATAAGGTACTCGTCCCGACCATTGAAGACAAACTCGCGAGATACGATAAGATCAGGCTCCTTTATCAGATAGGCCCGGATTTCGAAGGGTTCACCGCCGAAGCCATGTGGGACGATGCCAAGGTCGGCATGCGCCACCTTACCGCCTTTAAAAAGGTCGCGGTTGTTTCGGACGTGGAATGGATAAACCGCGCCGTCAGGATTTTTTCCTTTGTAATACCCTCTGACGTGAGGATATTCGGAAATGACGGCTTTTCGGAGGCAAAGACCTGGGTGACGGCATAGGATACCTTGCCCTGAGTTTACCCATCAGCCTTAGACCCTCCACTTCCCGTATGCCGATGCGGGTCAGTGGTAAATGTTGTTACGGACGCTTTTGTTTTCCCAGAAATTTTCCGGGGGAATAACCCGCAACTCCGGGAGCACATTCTATGGGTTTTCCGGGACACTCCTCGATGTTATCCCACGAAGAGGCGCGTGCTTTCTATGATGGGTTCGGGAAGAAACAGGACTGGCAGCGCTTCTTAGAGGATCGAGCCGTCATGGACCTTGTTGAGCACCTATCATTGGGATCGGCCCGTTCTATTTTAGAATTTGGTTGTGGGACCGGGCGGCTCGCAGAGTACTTGTTCCAGACCTGTCTGCCCCCCGATGACAGATACCTCGGGATCGACGTAAGTGCCACTATGGTTGGTCTATCTTCAAACCGCCTCCGTCGTTTCAGACCACGAGCGGAAGTTGGTCTGACGTCCGGCGAAACGCGGGTAAATGCACCTTCCGACGGGTATGACCGGTTCCTTTCCACGTATGTCCTCGATCTTCTTGCCGAGGATGATATTGAGTGTCTTCTCAGGGAAGCCCACAGGATACTGGTTGGTGGCGGCCTCCTTGGGCTCGTCAGCCTTACTCACGGGACAACTTTTTCATCATGGATCGTTGAAATGCTGTGGTCGGCTATCCACCGGATGCATCCGGTGCTTGTCGGTGGCTGTCGCCCCCTGCACCTCGAGGAATTCGTCAAAGATGGATGGCACATCAAGCACCTGCGGAAAGCAGTTCGTTTCGGAGTTCCATCAGGGGTGCTCGTCGCCCGGAAGACGTGAAAAGGCTTACAAGATAGGTTTTTCCAGCAGCGCGCAGTCCTCGGTCCCCTATAACATCCGAAGCGGTCCAAGACTTGTATGTGTAGTCCTGTGGGTTGCATTATGATAAAGTTCATGAAGCTTCGAAAGGCGCAACGTGGACCTGTTTGATATCATCACGCTTCTGATCACTCTTTCTGCTCTTTTCAGCTACCTTAACTATCGTTATCTCCGTCTGCCCAGGGTGATTGGCCTTCTACTTTTCGGACTCTTGCTCTCCTTCGGCATCGTTGCCGCAGGTTTCTTTCACCCGGCAATCAAGCAATCCGCAGTCGAGTTGGTCGGCCGCGTCGATTTCAACCGACTGCTGCTCCACGGCATGCTCGCTTTCCTGCTTTTTGCCGGTCCGTTGCGCCTCGGCATGGAGTCACTGCTTCGGGAGAAATGGGTCATCCTTCTTTTGTCAACGCTCGGTGTGTTGCTTTCGACCGCCATCGTTGCCGCTCTCACGTGGACGTTTTTCTCCCTTCTCGGGAACCCTGTTCCGGCTATTTACTGCCTCCTTTTTGGCGCGCTTATATCACCTACCGATCCGGTCGCGGTCCTCGCCATCATGCAGAAGCTCCGGGCGCCCGAGGCGCTGCAGACGGTGATGGCAGGGGAATCGCTTTTCAACGACGGCGTGGGCGTCGTCATCTTTATCGCGCTGCTCCAGGTGGCGTCTGGAGGGGGCTCCGCTTCCTTAAGTGGAGTAATCATCTTATTTTTGAAGCAGGCCGTCGGAGGAGTAATGTTCGGCGCGATCGCCGGATACGCGGTATACAGACTGATCCGAAGCGTCGATAATTATCAGGTTGAAGTGCTCCTCACGCTTGCCCTCGCTCTTGGCGGCTACTCGCTTGCGAACGCCCTCCAACTTTCCGGTCCCCTGGCGGTGGTGGTCGCGGGACTGCTCATCGGGAACCGTGGGCGGCACGGAATGTCGGAGCGTACCAAACTACACCTCGACTCGTTCTGGGAGCTCATAGACGAGATTCTGAATGCTGCGCTCTTTGTGTTGATAGGCCTCGAACTGCTTTCATTCACCTTGGCCCGCTTTTATCTTCTCGCTGGTCTGTTCGCCATCCCCGTAGTACTACTCGCCAGGATTGTGAGCGTGGCCGTGTCCATCGCCCTCATTCGCCATCACCGTTTTTTGATTCCGCACACCATAAAAATTCTGACGTGGGGTGGACTGAGGGGAGGCCTCGCCGTCGCCCTCGCCCTGTCTCTCCCGGCTGTCCCTGAAAAAAGTGTCCTGCTGATGATGACCTACGTCGTCGTGATTTTTTCCATCGTCTTGCAGGGGCTTACGGTTGAAAGGCTCATCGCTCGATGGACGAGATGATTCGATCTGCGTCCTTGCCAAAGGACATCGAAAACCACCGTATCCATATCCTTCATTTAGCGCATTGTGGCAATATAATTTGCACACATACAATTTGTATTCATACAATTCTGTCGCCTTTTCCATCTAAAAATCGACAATTTTGTCTATGATAGGGTGCCTGGAACATGTGTCAACAACGGGAATATCACGCATTTGCGCCCCGATGAGTTAATGGCACAAACGTTGCTAGATTTCCATTGCACATGGAGGCTTACAAAGAATGGGACAAGGCTCCCCAATGGCCAACCGTCTGCTTCGAGTGTCGCTCGACCTCGCCATCGTCCTGCTCGCGTTGCTCACACTGCTGCCCGCAAAGAAGCTCATAACGTTTGAAGCAAACTGCTTGGATAATCAGATACAGGCTGCCTTGGATAAGGCGGATTCAGATACGCTTGTCCGCCATACCGACGATCCGCCGGTCTCAAAAGAGGCCATCTACCTCACCCCCGACACAACCACCTGTTTCCTTGACTCACCCGTCGTTTTGAGCCACCGCTACCGCGGTCCCCCCCCGTTTTGTCCTTATTCCCGCAATCGGGCCTGCTATAGAAGCCTCGCTTTTGTTCCTGAAAGCAGGGCAGAGAGCGCTTCGGAGAATACGCAGGCGAGAGAACTATGCCTGCAAGGAATGAGGAGGATCTATGGAAATACGTGGACAGACAAATCGCGTGGAAGGTGACACAGGACCAACGATAATGCATGACCTTGAGTCCATGGGGGGCGAGATTCCCGTTGTGCCTGGGATAAACAAAGGTTCCGTGCAGTTTGACGTGAATAGCTATCTCAGGCACCTTGCCCGTGTCTTTTCCCCGTCACTGAAAGGAAGGGCCGGACTGCATCCGGCCCTCGGATCAGGAGTGATACTCGTCAGAGGAATCCCGGCGCAGATAATGACGGTTTTTGCCACCCTCATTACGTGCGCCAACCAGTTGGCTCCCGGTGGCAGCATGACCATCATCTCCACTCTCTTGCCACTTGACATCGGACTACCCTCGAAAAGGATGGGCAACGGCTGCGCTCTTCTTTCCTTCTGTCTGGCAGGCGCCAAGGGCGAGCGGATAGCCAATTTCCAAGACCTTGGGCGAAACGGACTTCTGCGGGCCCTTTTTAACGTAAAGACTATTGTGGAAAAGCATCATGGCTGTTTCAGGCTATCCGCCCGTGAAGCTAAAATCACTTTCAACATCTACCTCCCGGTTGTTCAGAGCGTCCCGCTGACCCATGGAATGAGCGCAACCGAGGCATTCCGCGGAAAGAAGGAGTGGATATGAACGTTCCAATCATACAAGAGGGCATGATCTCCCTCGTCTTCGACGAGGATGACGTGAGGAAAACGTGCAGGATGCTCAGGTGCAGTAAGCGCAGCGAGGACTGTATGATCCGGATGGCGAACCGAAGGATGCAGTGTGTGCCCTGTTACGCCGCGCTGAGGATCATGAACCGGCCATACAAAATAAGGGTGAGTAGATTCATGGCCGAGCAGCGCAACTGACGGGGGACCAGCAAGATGTCCGTTATATTCGACGCTGAAGAGGAGGATATCATGAAGCGGACGGTGATAGTTGTTTGTGCTTTGGCAATTGTGTCTTTTTTTGTTACGAATGTGGTGGCGGCTGCGGAAATGAATAAAATGGAGACCGAAACAGGCAAAGTCATCGCAGTCGACCAGCACGGGACGGCAATGACCCTTTTGGCAAAGGTGGGTAAAGAAGTGATGGACGTGGGGGTAATCGTGGACGGGAATACCGTGGTCAAGGCCAACGGAAAGCCGGCAACCCTCAGGGATATAGCTGTGGGTGACGTGGTCACGGTCCGCTACCTGAAATCGGACGACCTTTATGCCAAAGAGATCGTAAAGAGGTAGGGATCACGGGCCTCGGTGCGTTGTTATTGGGTGAATTTATGGAGGCCCTCGTGAGGGCGGATAGTCGCTTCCCCTAAAGAGGAGCTCCACCCGGGGCCCGATTCTACGGCATTCGTCCGCCGTGAAAGCGGAACCATTGGCGGCGAAAGGACGATATGAGAAGACTCACATGCTTTGTTCTCTTTGCTGCCCTCATCTTGTTTTCCGCTCACGCCGAGGCCAAGGCCTATCTCGACGTGTACGGGCAGCCCTACAAAAAGTTCGTCATCGCGGTGCCGCCATTCGTCGGTGAGGCGAAAACAGGCCCAGGAGCGAGCGATCTTCTCTCCCGGGACCTCGACATGTCCGGCTTCTTCACAGTTGCGCCCCGTTCGCTCATGGATAGCAACCTCGTCAGCGTAGGGCTCGACAAGAGTAACATCAAGTTCGACCAGTGGCAGTCCCTGGGCGTGGAACTTTTGTGCACGGCGCACGTCGAAGGGGACGAGAACAGCTTTACTTTGGAGGCGTACCTTTACGACACGAGGGATGCCTCGCTCCTCCTTGCGAAGAGATACCGGGCACCGAGACCTGACTGGAGAAGGGTCGTCCACAGACTCGCCGACGAGATCCTTCTGGCCATGACCGGAGAGAAAGGCATCATGAGTTCCAGGATCCTCTTCGTCGCCGGCGAAGGCCGGCGCAGAGACATCTACGTGTCCGACCTCGACGGCCAGGGTATCAGGCGGCTCACGAACCAAAACCAAATCATCGTTTCACCCTCGGTTTCGCCAGACGGGAGATACATGGCCTTCACGTCCTATCGGGAGGGGGCGCCCAACCTTTACGTGGTCGACCTGGAGACAAACGAGACGGTCTACGCGGACCGGCGGGAAGGAATGAAGGTGGGGTCCAGTTGGATGGACGCAAAGACAATCGTCTACGTCCATGTTCTCGGAAGGGTCTCGACAATCTGTGCGGCGAACGTCGAGACGAAACAGCGGAAGGACCTCCTGAAAAAGGAGGGTATCCTGAGTTCGCCGACTTTCAGCCCTGACGGCAGCACAATGGTTTTTGTCTCCGACATGCACGGCGGAGCGAACATTTACAAGATGAATATGGCAACGGGTGATATAACGCGCCTCACGTACACCGGCAGCTACAATACCTCACCGGCCTTCTCGCCCAAGGGCGATCTCATCGCCTTCGTCTCGAAAACGGAAGGTGCCCTGGAGATATGCGTCATGAGATCAGATGGCTCGGATGCCAGGGTAGTGAGCGACGGCGGCATCAACGACTCGCCTCGGTTTTCACCGAGCGGAAGATATATACTTTATTCGTCCCAGAAAGGGAAGAAGACCTCTATCCATCTGATGTGGAATGACGGGGAGAACAAGAGGGAGCTCAAGTTCACGGGGACCGAGGAGACACAGCCGAAATTCATGCCGGAAGGGGAATAGGAAGAAGTGGACTCTTTTGCCGTTGGCTCCGCGGCATCTTCGGACAGGTAGACGGACGAGTGAGCCAGGTGCCTTCGTTTCATCCGTTATCCCGTGCTCGCCCGGATAATCGATCCCGAACGAACAGGAGACGTGTATGAAGTACCCTACATCAGGTCTGCTCGTACTTCTATCCTTAGCCCTGGCATTCATTCCTTGCTGTAAAGGGAAGAGTGCGGAAGGACCGAACAAGGTGATTAAGAACCTCGCACGGCCGAAGGTTGAGGAAAAGGGAGACAAGTTTGTCGTGACGATCGACGATCTCAAGGTGAGCATGATACTTGACCCTGTTACCAAGGAGATAGTGGAGACACCTACGCTGAAGGGCATCTTCAGGATCGACAATATATCAAAAGATCTTCTTTGGATTCAAAGTGTGACGATCGAATATATGGACCGGGCAGGAAAGCCGATCGCCTTTCAGTCAGGGGAAAAAGTTGCGAATTCGTCCCTCATGCTTTCTTCACTGAAACCAGGGGACTCCTCCGAGGCCCCTCTCGATGTCAGCTTTCCCCGGGCAGCAGTGAAGACGCTTGATAAGTTAAGAGTCAACGTGGACTACGTTCCTTACCCTTTGAAACGGAAGACGCTGATACTGTCCGAGAAGATGTGGTGAAATTCAAAGATATTGACGGGGTAGGGGAAGAATGGCCCTTCTATCGACGGATCTCGATGGTATGGGCTTCATATTATTTAATCGGGCATTCCTCGGGTTCCAGACGGCCTCGAGTTTTTCAAGGTAAAACATGGCCCGTACTTCATTTGGCCTCGCCGCCGGAGCTTGATATATTTCCCTGGTCGGTCGTGACATTATGGTAGTCACCATACGGAAGAGAAGATTAGTCCTCGTCGCCGCGCTCGTCATACTCATCACTGCCCTTCACTACACAACCGGTCAAGGAAGGCTCTACTATCATCTCTTTTACCGGGATCTTTACTACCTGCCCTTGATCATGGCCGGCCTATGGTTCGGCCTTGGCGGTGCGTTCATTACATCGGCCTCTATCACGATCCTCTTTCTCCCGTTCATGCTCATGACATGGCAACACGTTCCACTGCTCGATTTCGACAGGGTCCTTGAAATTGCGCTCCTGAACGTCGTAGCCATCACTCTCGGCATTATTTCGGATAGGGAGCGGGCAAGTCAAAAAGAGCTTTCCGAGACAAGGAACCTTGCGGCAATGGGGAAAGCGGTCGCCGGGGTGGCCCACGACATGAAGGCGCCGCTCACCGCTATAGGCGGTTTCACCCGCCTTGTTCATGGGCGCTTGTCGGATAACGATCCCAATCGGGAGAAACTGGAGATCATCATCAGCGAAACAAAGAGGCTCGAGACAATGACGAGGGAGATGCTCGATTTTTCGCGGCCCCTCCGCCTCAAATTTTCGAGCTGCGACATGAGAGAGATCGTCAAATCTGTTATGTTCCTTGTCGAAGACGAGGCAAGGAACCGGGGCTTGAGCGTAGATATCGAATTTGATGAAGCCATGTCACGCCTGGAGTGCGACGAGGGGCGGATCAAGGAGGCCTTGCTCAATCTCCTTACCAACGCACTACAGGTTTCGCCGGAAGGAACGCACGTGAGGATAAAGTCGTGGCAAGACCAGGTGTGCACCGTCGTGGATGTCATCGATCAGGGCCCGGGAATACCGGAAGAGAAACTGGACAGTATCTTTCTCCCCTTTTTTACTACCAGAAACGAGGGCACCGGTCTCGGGCTGGCGATAGTATGGAAGATCGTCCAGGCCCATGGAGGGAATGTCACGGCTTCGCTGAATCCTGACAAAGGGACTACCTTTAGAATGACCCTGCCCAGCATGGAGGCAGGACAGGCACAAGTTAGGTGACACCCGAGTATCAAATCCGGAGACTTTCAAGGAAAAGAGTTCTCGGGCCGAGTGTCTTGGCTCGAGACCCGATAAGCGCAAGACGATAGCATGTCTCGAGGAGGAACAATGAAGCTGAAGAATTGCCTCAGTCTGCTCCGTATTTCAGTCCTGGCTGTTACGGCATGCCTTTTGATCGGCTGCGCCGCCGTCGAGAAACGAGCCGATCTCACGTATCAGCGGGCCACAGACGTTCGTGGCGGGTCGGGAGAGATCTACTTGGCAAAGCCTGTGATCGACGTACAGCTCGGCAGGATGCCTGGACGGACCGTCCTGGGTTCGGTGGGGAACACCGGCACCCAGATCGTAACCACGGATGATATCTCCGACTGGATAATGGGCGCGCTGAGCGACGAGCTCTATCATGCGGGCTACGAGATCAGGACAGTACCCACCCTTCCCGTCGATACCTCAAGAGGTGTCTTGGTTTGGGTGAAGGGGCTTTCCGCAGAGCAGGAGGACAAAGGATTCATCCTGACGACCTCGACCGGGATGGAGCTGTCGGCTGAGATATGGAAAGACGGTCGTATCTCGAAAACACTTACGGTGAAAGTCAGCAGCCAGGATGAGGGCATGGACCGTACCGGCGAGCCCGTCACAAGTTCTCTGCAAAAGACGCTTCAGTCGGCAATGGTTCAACTCTTACCCGGGATAGTCGATGTTTTGTCAGGGGGTTAGCTGCACATGATCCAACCGGTAGGGGGTGATTTCCGGCAAAGCCTAGTATATCGAGCGTATCCGGCCGGTCCTCTTGTCGATAATCACCTTGTCGATGACCGAACCGTCGGAGTTGAGCATATCCGCCTCAAAATAGAGGTCTTTCTCCTCGATCCTGCCGCAGTGCAGGCGCCGGCCGCAGGCCATACAGTAGTTTTCGACCAGTTGCCTTGCTTCCTTGGCCGTCTTGACCGGTTTCGGCGCTCCGTAGGGACGCGACCCCGGCCCCGGGCAGAGCTGGCCGTAAGGCATGCCCCGGAACATCATTCCGTGGCCGGACATCATTCCGCCACCAGCCTGCTGGGCTCGGGATATCAAGGGAGCCGTCAGCGTCGCAAGCAGGAGGACAACGAACAGGATAACCCTCATTACCGCCCCTCGTCCGGGAGCGGATCCGTATTTGCGGACCCGCTCCCGAATTGATTTTACCACATCGGACAGTAGCCGCGTCCGTAGCCGCCGTTGCCATAGGTGCGACCCATCATCCAATCACCATGTCCCGAGCCTCCCGGGCCCATCATGCCGTACCCCATACCGGTTCCGTAGCGCCCCTCCGGAAGCCCATTTTTTTCCGCCGCAGTCTGTATCTTGGCCCCCAGACCTTCGATATCATTCCGCAGCTTGGTTACTTTGGCCTGGTCAGGGTTCTCCTTGGTGTACTCATTCCGCAACTCGAGGGATTTGTCTTGGAGTTCGTCCCGCAGGGGAAGTGTCTCTTTCTGGAACTGTCTGAGGGCGTTCACATCCACTTGCTGGCCACCACCGGGGCCGGAGCCCTGCCAGGCACCATAGGCGACCGTGCCTAACAAGAAAGCCGCTACCGCTACCATTACTCCTATCGACAACCTTTTCATCCTTCTACCTCCTTCACAGATTTCCTATAATTATAGGTGATGAATGTGAAGAGGTAGCGAAGGGATTACGAAGAATTGTGAACGACACTCTCGGGAAAATGCAGGGAGAATGTCGAGCCCGCGCCCGGCGCGCTCTTCACCTCTATGCTGCCCCCTTGCGCCTGCATAAGTTCCTTCACGATGGTGAGACCGATACCGAGGCCGCCTTCGGGGCCGTGATAGAATCTTTCGAAAATGAACGGGAGATCCTCCTGCTTGATGCCGGAACCGTTATCCTCAACGACGATCTTCACTTCTCCAGGGAGGCGATCTACGATAATCGATACGCGACCGCCCTTTTCCGTGGCCCTCAGTGCATTGCCGAGAAGATTCACCATGACCTGGCTCATCCGCTCAGGATCCGCCATCAGTTCCGGATCGTTTTCACAGAAGAGGTCCAATGCCACCCCCTTCTCCAGAAAGAGCGGCCTGAACCGATCGACGATGTTCCCGAGGAACGGCTTTACGAGAAGGGATTGCAAATTAATGGAAAGGGTACTCGCCTCCGCCTGGTTAAGCTCTTCGATCCCCTCGACCATGTTTTTCAAACGGCCGGTCTCTTCGTGCAACGACTGGAGGTGCTTCTCATCGACCGAAACCATGCCGTCCATCATCGCTTCCAACTCACCCCTGATCACCGCGAGGGGAGTCCTTAACTCATGGGCGACGTCGGCAATGAGCCTTCGTCTCAATGACTCCTGGGTCTCAAGGGCGTTCGCCATCGTGTTGAATGTCCTCGACAAATCGCCCACCTCGTCCAAGGTAGGGGCTTCGACTCGCGTGGTGAGGTTGCCCCGCCCGATGGCGGAAGCTGCCCGTGCCAGTTCTTTGATGGGTCGGGTAAGGCGCCGCGAGAAAAGGATGCTGCCGAGTATGGCAACAACTCCCACGATCGCTATAGACAGCAGAAGGAAACGATCGGCCCTGTACAGAAAGAGTTCCTCCTTCGCCGCCCGCAATTCTCTGACCTCGAGTGTCCCGATCCTGCTGCCCGAGAGGAAAAGCGGATAGGGTACAAATGTGCCTATCTCCGTCGCCGCCCTGTACTCGGAAAGTGCCTCGACCCTCCTCTTGAGAGAGGGAGAAGCGTTGCGGACGGCTTTGTCGGTATCGACGATCATCTTCCCATCAGGGCCGAGGAGTCTTATCTCGAAGCCCAGCGTGAGTGCCCACAATGCATCTTGCGCCTGGACATCCGGTCTCCAGCCTTGATCACGTTCGTAAGCTCCTTCGAGCGCAGCGGTGATCCAGTAGATCCTGTCCTCGGCGTCACCTTCCAAAAAGGCCTTGAAATCTCCCAACATCAACCCTCTCAGGATAATGGTGCCTGAAAGGGCAACGGCAGCGATTCCGAGGAGAAGGAGGAGGAACTTGCGTCGGAGACTTCTAAACATCTTTGCTCGCAGAGAACCGGTAGCCGACACCGTAGATCGTCTGGATAAATGCAGGCTTTTGAGGGTCATCGTCCAGCTTGCGCCGGATATTCTTGATGTGGGCGTCGACGCTTCTTTCATAACCTTCGAACTGGTAACCGAGAGCCTTCTCCACCAGCTCGCTTCTCGTGAAGACCCTCTGAAAGGCGCTCGCGAGAGCAAAAAGGACCTTGAATTCGGTGGGCGTAAAACCAATTTCCAGGCCCCGCAGCCTGACCTTGTAGCTCCCTCCATCAATAATGAGAACGCCTCCGTTAAAGCTGAGAGGCTCCGATCCTCCCAGATTCTTCCTTTCCGACCTTTTCAGGACTGCCTTCGCCCGGAAGACGAGCTCTCTTGGGCTGAAAGGCTTTACTACGTAGTCGTCTGCACCGAGGGCGAAACCTGCCACCCTTTCTTCTTCCGATGCCTTCGCGGTGAGCATGATGACAGGCATATCACCGATTTCCTTCAGCTTAAGACAGACTTCCTCTCCACTCATGTCGGGGAGCATCAGGTCCAGGATCACGAGGAGGGGCTTCTCTTCGAGGGCCGCGGCCAGGGCATTTCCTCCCCGTTCGACATGCCTCACCCTGAATCCGGCTCCTTCCAGGTAGACCCGAACGATATGGGCTATCTTCGGGTCGTCCTCTACGACAAGTATGGGGTACAGCATACACAAGTCTATAACTTTATCCCCGGAGCGACAAGGTCACGGAAGACTGTTTGAAGTCCGACCGGGACTTCCGCCAGGGCGAACCCCGCGGCTCCTGTCGGGGCGCAATATTGCTTCTCAACGAGCATGAGCGCATCCAGTCGGAAGAATCGTGGCCTGCGGCCTGTGACCCTTGCTGTCAGAGGGTAAAAACATGCTTCGAATTAAAACGAAAAACTTTTTTATTGACAATCAACCAGGAATAGTAATCTTATATTTGCTATAACGATGTTTTGTATACATACGTTATGTGTACAGAGTATACGAAAGGCCAAGGAGACAGATGCCTAAGACCGAACGAGATCTTCAGATTTCCAAAACCGTACAATCTCTCCGCCGAATCTTCAAGGCAATGCAATACATTGCGAATACACCGAGCGACTTTGGAGTAACTGGTCTTCAACTGTGGGCGCTCAGGACGATCTCCCAGCATGGGGATGTGTCTCTCGGCGATCTCGGCAAAAAGATGTGCTTGGTCCCCAGTGGCGTCACCGGGGTCGTTGACCGGCTGGAAGCCAAGGGCTATGTGTCCCGAGACAGGGGGCCGGGAGACCGAAGGATTGTCAAAGTATACTTGACCGCCGCCGGGAAAGAATTGGTCCTGAAAGGGCCAAGTCCCATGCACGAAAAAGTGATATACGCCCTGCGAAGCCTGGAAAGTGAAGAGCTCCACGCTATTTATCGGTCTGCAGCGAAGCTTGCGAAAATTCTGGAGGCATAAGAGACGGGTCAGCTATGACCTTTCGAAAGAACCAAAGGACATCATCAAAATATTGAATAGGAGGAAGGATGAAACTGAAGCTTGCATTAATTGTCATTTTGCTGGTCGGGCTTGCTGCACTGCTGTCTGCATGCGGGGGCTCCAAGGCGGTCAAGACGAGCCAGACGGTACCCACGGGACCGAATGCGGCGGTGGAGTCGAAAGCCAATCCGGCAGGGACAGATCAAAGTGCGCTTAAGGGACCCACGACACCGATGGCAACGACCGGGAGAGAATCCCGTCAGCCAGTCGTGATGCTCAAGGACGTCTATTTTGACTTCGACAGATACAGCATAAGGCCTGAAGACGTCCAGATACTCAAGGGCGATTACGCTTGGTTCGCCGCAAACCCGGGTAAACGAGTCATGATTGAAGGCAATTGCGATGAGCGCGGAAGCATCGAATACAATCTTGTCCTTGGTCAAAAGAGGGCGGACGCTGCCAAGGATTTTTTGATCAGGCTCGGTGTGCAGAGCAATAGTCTCAAGACTATAAGCTACGGGAAGGAGAAACCCGTCGATCCGGGCCACGATGAACAGGCGTGGGCAAAGAACAGGAGGGATCACATAGAACCGGAAAGATAACCTTCCACGATTCAACCTGGAAAGACGTACCGGGGGAAGATTATTTCTTCCCCCGGTTTTTCAATCTCTCCATCTCAGAATGATAGGCTACTATCGCATCTTTCCTGCTCACGACGAAGGTAACCCGGCCGTGGTTCTCTTCGCTCACGACGGGCAGCTCCCTCACGTCGAGGCTGGCCATGAGCTGCAAAGCAGTGTTCAGCGAATCATCCATAGTCACGGTCGCCACTCCGGCACTGGCTATATCCTTCGCCACGAGCAGTCCGTGGGCTGGCGTCTCCGCCATGGCCTGCCGCAGATCGGTCATGGAGATGATGCCCGTGAGCTTTCCCTCGGCATTGACGACAGGGAAATCCTGCTGACTCGACTCCTTCATGAGGCGAAGGACATCCTCGAAGGCCATCGCCTCGGGGATTGTCTGCACCACTTTGTCTGTCACCACCGCATCCCTCACCTTCAGACGGTCCATAATATCGACGGCGAAATCGCCGACGTGCGCCGGAGAGTCGATGCGCGTCGCAACCTGCTTCTCGTAGAGCGAGGTGTTGCCGAGAAGGAGATAGGCCAGAGGGGTGACGATCATCATGGGTACGATGAGGCTGTAGCCTCCCGTCATCTCCATGACCATGATGAGAGCGGCAATCGGCACCTTGGCGACGCCGGCGAAAAACCCTCCCATGCCCACGAGCACGAAGGCGCTCGGCTGGGTCACGATGTGGGGGAAGAACCTCTGGCAGGCGTTGCCGAAAGCGCCGCCGAGCATGGAGCCTATGAAGAGGGACGGGGCGAAGACCCCGCCCGAACCTCCCGAGCTTATGGTGAATGAGGTTACCGCGATTTTCGCGAAGACGAGCACGGCCATGAGCCGAATTGCGAGGTGACCGTCGATGGCCGACTGCATCCAAGGATATCCGCCCCCCAGTACTTCCGGCAGAAAAAGGGCGACTGCTCCCACCATGAGCCCGCCGAGTGCCGGCTTGACGGCCCTGGGCAGCTCTGAGGCGCCAGAAGAACTTATCGCGAATCCCGTAGAAGAAGCGGACGTAGGGGAACCCGATGAAGGCGCACAGCACGCCGAGCGCCGCATAGAAGGGGAGCTGGGCGGCGGTGGCAGGGGCGTAAGCGGGGATATGGAAGATGACTTCGGTGCCGTTGTAAAAGGTGTAGACCATAAAGGCGACGATGGAAGAGAGGATACAGGGAATGATGGCCTCGAATTCGAAGTCCTCCTTCCGATAGAGGACTTCCGCAGCGAAAAATGCGCCGCCGAGAGGGGCCTTGAAGATAGCGCCGATCCCTCCGGCCGCCCCGGCAAGGAGCATGGTGCGCCGCTCCCTGTCGCTCACTTTCAAAGCAGAGGCGAGGATGGAGCCGAAGCCCGCGCCTATTTGGGCGATAGGCCCTTCCTTTCCCGCCGATCCACCCGATCCGATCGTGATGGCGGAGGCGATGGTCTTGATCACCGGCACCCGTTTCCTGACGACGCCCTTCTTCCGGTGGAAGCTGTCGATCATGGCGTCCGTCCCGTGCCCCTCAGCCTCGGGGGCAAAGGTGAAGACCAACAGACCGGCGATGAGCCCGCCAAGGGCGGGTATCCAGAACATCATCCATCGGGTGAGAGGGATGTCTAAGAATGTTTGGCCGGCACGTGGGCCGAGAATGAAGCCGACGAGGTCCTGCATAAAGAAACGGGTTCCCGTCTGGAGGAGGAAATTGAAGACGATGGCGCCCAGTCCCGACACGACCCCGATCAGGATGCCGACGAGCGTGCCCCGCCAGATGCGCCCAATGCGGCGCGATGGAAGACCTAAGTGTAGCTTTACCATATTTTTGAGGCGATCCGACCGCTGAGCCGCGAAAGTCCTGTGCGGCTCAGCGGTGATTACTTCTTTGTCTATTTCACCTCGACGAAGTGGTCCCTTCTGTTCTTTGCCCAGGCCGTCTCATTATGTCCGGGGTCGACGGGTCTTTCCTTGCCATAGCTAATGGTATCGAGCAGCTTCGGGTCTACGCCCAGAGTCGTCAGATAGCCCTTCGCGGAATCAGCCCTTTTCTGGCCAAGGACGAGGTTGTACTCGACGGTGCCCCTCTCATCGCAGTTACCTTCGATCCTTACGCGGGTCCTGGGGTTATGCTGGAACCACCCGTAGTCCCCTTTCAGCAAGGCCGCGTCCTGAGGCCTTATGTCGTATTTGTCGAAGTCGAAGTTGATGTCTTTCAGGACCGCAACCGCCGCTTCCGCAGCGCCCGTACTCTTCGGTACAGGCACCACTGCCATCTCCTGTGGCGGCTGCGCCTTCTGGACTGCGGCGGCTGTGGGAGCGGGCGGTACCTTTTCGCCCCTTACCGACTGATAAAAACACCCGCATCCGCTGAGCGTTGCGACCAGTATAAGTACCTAGAAAAACCATCCCTGCCGATCGTGCCATTCTTTACCCTCCCTCTTTGATTTAATCGCTTATCGTATAATGTTGAAAGCCCATCAGGACCCTTTACTCTTTGTCAAAGAAGAAGGTGACCTTGACGTTCTCGGCTTCCACGATTTCCGTGAGTTTCCGGACGGATTCGTAGATGAGGTGAAGCTCTTCTCTCTTCATTTTCTTCAAACCGTATATCAGCTTGCCCTGAACCGGGCTGGGCGCCTTTTTGACTAGTTCCTTGCCGGCGGCCGTGAGGGAAACGGTGACGATTCTTCTGTCAGTTGAATCTCTGCCCCTTATCACGTAGCCTTTCTTCTCGAGCCTGTCGACCACGCCGGTGACCGTGCTCGGATGGAGAAGCATCTGCGTGCTCAATTGACCGAGGGGTATCGTGTCATGGTCGGAGATGGTTTTAAGTGCCCAGAGTTGGGGGCCCGTGACGCCGAATTCGTTCGACACCTGCTGGGAATAGTCTTCTATGGCCCTGACGATCCTTCGCAATGACTGGACTGTTTCGGAAATCTCATCATCCCGGCTGATACGCGTCGCCACTTTTTATCCTACCATCAGTATGCAAACTATTTCCATACAAATTATATCAGAAATAGTATCGTGCTTACGAAACCTCTTGTCAAGCAAAATGTGAGGAGATGGGGCGCTTACCTGATCAAAGCTTTTTGTTCTTGACGCGATAAGAGTCGATTTCCCTTGACATTGTTGAGTGGCAAGGACTAAATAGTTTGTAGACATATATTTTGTAAACAAATATAGTTGCTCACTCGGGTCGGATCACAGGGCGGGGCATGCAATTTTATGACATAGAGATCGGTCAGCGAGATGAGAAGCCGGTCCGGCAGATATAGACCGGAGCTGCTCACAGCTCAGGAGAAAAAGCACACATGGTCCAAGAGGATGCTTGTCCTTACCATGATCATCCTTTCCATGCGTCTTTTTGACCTTCAGATACTGCAAGGTGACGAGATGAAAAGACGCTCCGAGCAGAACAGGGTACGGGTTAAGAAAATAGTGGCGCCCCGGGGCACGATCTTCGACAGGAAGGGGAAGATACTGGCCGATACGCGCCCTTCCTTCAACCTTTACCTTGTCCCGGAAGATATCAAGGACTTCAGCCAGACCGTGGACGGCCTTGTCGGACTGCTTCACATCGAGCGTGACGAAGTCATCGAAAAATTGAATGACGCGAGAGACTCCCCCGCTTCCTTCCCCGTGAGGATAGCGTCGGACATGCCCATGGACCAGGTCGCCAAGGTGGAGGCCAACAAGCTTTATTTGCCGGGCGTATCTATAGAGATCGAGCCGAAGCGGAACTACCCGTACGGGACGATGCTTTCCCACGTGCTCGGCTACGTCTCGGAGATCAGCACGCAGGAGTTGAAGATACCCGACTACAAAAACTACCGCATGGGCGACGGCATAGGCAAGTTCGGCCTGGAGCGGATGTATGAAAAATACCTGAAGGGTGTTGATGGTGAACGAAGGGTGGAAGTCGACGCGTTCGGAAACGAGGTTGCGGTCCTTGACACGAAAGATCCTGTGCCGGGCAACAGCCTCTATCTCAACGTCGACATGGATGTGCAGACAACGGTCGAACACGCGCTCGAGGGAAAGAAAGGGGGCGCCGTCGTGGCCGACCCCCGGACCGGCGGTATCCTTGCCCTCGTCAGCCACCCCGCGTTCGATCCCAATCTGCTCACCGCAGGATCAAAGGCATACTGGAAGGAAATCGCCACCGACCCGTCTCACCCGCTCCAAAACAGGGTCATTCAGGGGCGGTTTCCGCCGGGATCGACCTTCAAGCCTCTCGTGGCACTCGCTGCTCTGGAGAAGGGCGTCATCAACGAGCATACAAGCTTCGTATGCCCGGGGCATTTCGCCTTCGGAGGCCACGTATTCAAATGCTGGCAGAAAAGAGGACACGGTCTGGTTTCGATTCATAAGGCCATCGTCCAGTCGTGCGACGTCTTTTTCTACAATGCGGGTTTGAGGGTGGGGATAGACGACATACACAAAATGGCCGCCCTTGCCGGCATTACCACAGCCACCGGCATAGACCTCCCCGGCGAAAAGGCCGGACTTGTCCCATCGACCGAATGGAAAGAACGCACCTACCACGAGAAATGGTATGAAGGAGAGACAGTGTCTGTGGCGATCGGTCAGGGCGCCGTCTGGCTCACACCGATCGGGCTTATGCAGCTCGCCTCTTTCGTCGGCAACGAGGGTGTCACGTTCGAGCCCAGGATAGTCAACAGGATAGTCTCTCCCGAAGGGGAGGTGATCGAGCGGTTCGAGCCCGTGATGAGAACTCAGGTGAAACTGAATAAGCACAACATAGCCCTCGTGAAGGAGGCGATGAGGGGTGTGGTGAATGAACCAGGGGGTACGGCATACAGCAGCGCCCGTCTTGAGAACGTGAGCATGAGTGGAAAAACGGGGTCGGCCCAATCGGGAACGGGAGGGGGTGACCACGCGTGGTTCATAGCCTTTGCTCCCACTGACTCTCCGTCGATGGTCGCAAGCATACTCGTAGAACATGGGCTCCATGGGGCTTCCGCGGCGGCCCCTATCGCCAGGGAGGTGGCCGAGACCGTATTCGGAGAGCCCAAGGCACCTGTGAGATCGGCGGCCTCGGCATATAATGACAAGAGAAGGCACTCAGGTGGAGGATGACCGCATCATAACGCCTCCTCCCGAGGATTTGCGGATGCGCGGAAGAAGGAACGGATAAAGGAAAAGTGATTCGACGGCCGGGCTGTTGCAATAATAGGATTTGCATGACACTCATGTATCGGATGAATTTCGGACGGACTTGCTCCGGTAATCTCTGCCGGAGGGACATTTAGAATCAAGTAGGCGGTATTCTCTCTCATGGTGACCGGATCTATAGCCCATCTTCTCGGATCGGTTGAGACGTCGAAAACGATCTCCTTTTTCATACGCTCTTTCGTATCCCTCTTTGTCATCGTCAACGCTATCGGGAATGCTGCCATCTTCTCGACCCTTCTTCAAAAGTACAACGCGGACGAAAAGAGATCGATCATAAGGAAGGCCATCTTCGTCGGAGGCGCAGCTCTTCTGATCGTCACGGTCACGGGGAACCTCTTCTTCAGGCTTCTCGGTATAGAGCTCTACTCGTTCAGGATCGCAGGGGGGATTCTCCTCGCCATTGTCTCCATCGAGATGCTTTTCGGAAGGAAGACACGAACCCAATCCTCCGTCGACGACGAAGAGCACTATGCAGAAAGAGACGAAATCAGCGTATTGCCCCTCGCTATCCCGCTGATAACGGGACCCGGTGCCCTCACCACGGGCATCGTCCTGTACGACACGGCTGGCAACTTCTTCAACCGTATCATCCTGGTCCTTACCATCGGGATAGTTTTTTTCATCTCTTACGTCATCCTGGTGAAATCAGGAAGCATTATCAGATACCTGGGAAAAACCGGCACCACGGTTGCCATCCGCATCATGGGGCTTATGCTTCTTTCGGTGGCCGTCCAATTTCTCGTGGGAGGCATCACCGCGGCCTTCCTCGCCCATCCGGGATAAGCCCATCCCCTTGCAGGGAAAGACACAGTCTACCACCGAACAGCGATGTAAGATCGGCTGTCTCGACACCTGGCGCTCCACTTCCTTCCCTACAGGCCCCCGAAAAACTTTCAAGGTAGGCAGGGAGCCACGAACCGCGGCGGGTGGCGTTGATGGGAGGAGGAGTTCCTCTTTCCAGATGAGGCTGTTCTTTGAGGACGGCATAGAGGCTGTTCCCCTCACACTGTGCGAGAAGTGAAAGCAAATCCTTGTTGTGCACCTTTTCGATCTTGGCCCTCATATCTGCCACGTTATTCACTGGCTGACGGCTCACTTCGGTGATGATTTCGCCCCTTTGGACAGATCCGTTGCCCGCAGGACCGCCCGGCTCCACTCCCGCCACCGCCAGGCTGGCATGTTTATTGGCGCCCAGCTGGCGGGCACGTTCGGGGCTGAACTCCCGGAACTGGACATTTCACTTGCCTTTGGAAACCTCTTCGGACTGCACTCCCGAGTTATGCAGCTTCACTTTTATGTCGCTCAATCTTAGCGACCAATCTGCTTTCTTGGTTCCTTCTCACTTCATGTGGTAGCCCAGTTTTACCGTAGTCCAGCTTTCCCGTGAGCATGTGGGTCCTTCCTGATCTTGAGGTTCTCGAAGGTTCTGTAGCCCTTCGCCTTCGCCTTGGCCGCCTGGACCATACTCAAAAGTGAGGATTACCGTGTCAACAGTCTATTTGACCTACCCACACGATTGTCGCAGGAGCCATCCCCAGCCTCGCGTCACCCTTTCTCTATACTTCTCATTCTTGATGAGACGAATCGGATTCGGGAAGCAGTCGAGTCAGAAGAACCCGGAGAAGATGACTGAGACCCATCACGGACGAGGTCAAGAAGGATGTCCGGGCGAGTGTGAAAGACGAGACCAAGCGGGAAGTGCTCGGGGAGATGAGAACAATGAGCACCGAAAATAAAATGGATCCGACAAGACAAAAAGGGAGATTGATCCCTTACCCACACGCCCTCTCGGGGCGTGTGGGGAATCGAGTAGGCCGAGGCTTGGCCTGACGGCCCCGGCCTCTCACACCAACGTACGTGCCGTTCGGCACACGGGTTCATGAAAAATTATTATTGAAACCCCGATGCCCTGCAAAAAGGCACACGAGCCCTTGGCCGTTTGCTTGACTTGCGGATCATTATATTGCACTGTATATAACAATGGCATTGTTAATGGTCTCCGGACGAAGGCAGGACACTGGAGGAAAAAGGGTTTTCGGATGCTTCCGCGCCCACGGTACCGATGTTGCGGCATGACCAGCCGTCCCTCGATGAAGCCGGGAATGGTCCCCCTTTACTTGAGGTATAGCCAAGAGTTTCATGAGAGGCGAGGCATCAACATCGAACGTATATCTGGTTCTTTCTTTTTGAGAGAGGGAGGCTCAGCCGGTGGAGAGCGACTTTGGCCACTTAATGTCCCCCTTCTAGGGAGACAACCCCCCGGCTCTAGGCGAAGGCTTTAGCGGCATTGGGCAAGATATTCCGAAAACAGACGTCCTGCCGGAGCGATATGGTTTTCCGACAAACTCAAAGGTCTCTCCCTCCGTGACACTGGGAGACCACCGGCATACCGGGATGGCTTCCAACGGGCTGCCGAAGGCGACCTTAATCGACGAGGCGTGTTTGGCCCGCAGGAACCCACCGGTTTTGGCCGGTGGTGTGATCAATTCAATTCAGGAGGAAGCAATGAAAAAAATCATCCTAAGTTTAGTTCCGGTCCTCTTGTTTGTTCTTCTTCTTGTTGTCCCGGCGATGGCCGTGGACCTCAACATGTCTGTGGCGGCCAGCCTCACGGACGTAGTCACCGAACTTTCACACAACTTTGCGATGAAGAACGCCGACGTCAAGTTCCTCAACAATTTCGGCGCGTCAGGCAGTCTCGCCAAGCAGATCGAGAGCGGAGCTCCGGCCGATCTCTTCTTCTCCGCCAATGTGGAGTGGATCAATTACCTAAAGGAAAAGAGGCTCGTCGAAGAGAAGAATATCGCCATTCTCGGGTACAATGTAGTGGTATTCGTCGGCAAGCCGGGGTTGAAGGTGAGCGGGATGCAGGACCTGGTAAAGCTGGACAAAATCGCGATAGGCAGTCCAAAAAGTGTGCCAGCTGGTGAATATGCCATGGAGGCCCTCAAGGAAGCAGGAATAGACAAACAGCTTGAGGGTAAGCTGGTAATGGCACGGGATGTGCGCGTGTGCCTGACCTACGCGGACCGTGGCGAAGTGGACGGTGCCTTTGTCTACAAGACCGATGCCGAGGAGATGGCCAAAAATGTAAAGATTCTTTTTACTGTACCGCAGGGTCTTTACCCCCAGGTCACGTATCCCGTGGGATTGACGGTTGCCGGCAGCAGTAAGGCCGATGCAACAGCATTTTTCAGGTACCTTCAGTCTGCGGAGGCAAGAAAAGTCCTGACGAAACACGGCTTCATCGTCAAGTAGTCGCGCGTGGCCGGTTTCACGTCTGCCGATTACTCGGCGATTCTTCTGTCGCTGAGGGTGGCGATTGTGGCGACCCCCCGTTGCTCCCCTCTGGAGTCGGGAGACATGGACGAGCCGCTCGTTAGTTGGCCTCCATCGCGTTGTGCATAGGTCTCGCCATGAGACGAAAGTCGATCACTGATGGCAATGATCGCCGCCTTCCAGGTGAATGTCAAATTGATACCGAGCGGCTGAAGCACCATCTTTCGGAAAGACACCTGCTCTCCAATGTCGTTGTCGGGGCAACGGCGTGCTTGAGCCATTCGGTGTGGCTGGGGACCCTCGGTGTCCCGTGCGTAGTAACTGGCCCTCGAATTGGCTCATTACAAATCGATGTTTACTGGTAAGGCAGCCATCATGGCCTCAAATGATTTGTGGAGTTTATTCGGGGCGAGGCTGTTGGTTGCCTGTCTCCGCGTAGTGGACTATCCGTTCCGGTTCGAAATCTTTACGAGTTTCGAGGACGCCATCGATTGGCTCTCAGACATAACGAACCTCGATGGGACCCCTATTTGATCTATTTGCTTGCTTTAATCTGTTGGCGTGCTCTCTCTGACAGTCCGTCTTGAACAGTCCCTCCGAGACGAACCGTCGCCCGCTCTGTTGAAGGGCCTGTGTGCGCGGCACAGGCCGCAACCTGACCCGTATCTCAGAGCCTATCGCGAACTGAGCCTTCTCTTTGCAGGCGCCCGAGAGCTACACCGGAAAAGGAGAGGGCAAGTTTACACAATTTTCTTATCCAACTGGACCCCTGGGGACGGACCCCAGATGCGATTATCCCGTCGTAGGCCTATCCAATGCCCATTTGATCCGCCTTTATGCGAAAGGCATCGGCGACGAGGGAGGCGGTTGCTTCGAAGGAAAGACCTCCGGTATTGACAACTAGGTCGTAATTCACGGGGTCTTCCAGGTGCGCCCGGAAATAGCGTTTGGCAAACTCGTGGCGGCTCGAATCGAATCGCTTTATCTCTTCGCGGGCAGCTTCCTCGCCTATCCCCCGGCCGCGCATGACTCGTCCCACCCGTATCTCATAGGGCGCGATCACGAACACATGAAGAGACCCCGGTTGATCCCTGAGGATGAACTGGCTGCCCCGCCCCCTGATCACGAGCGGAGGTCCCTTCGCCAGTTCCCGGACGACAGACTCGAGCGCCTGCAGGTAGCGTATGTCGCCAAGGGGTATGAGATCCGCGGGAAGATAGGCGCCGCCACCGCTCGGCTCCAGCACCGAGCTGTTTGTCAGGGCTTCCGCGACTCGACCGAAGAGAGTGCCCGGCGGCATTTCTTTTCTTATAACTTCACTTTCATCCCGCTGCAGTCGCTCAGCAACGTCAGCGATTATCTTCCTGTCGACATAGTGGATGCGCAGTTTGTCAGCGACCTGTCTGCCAATTACAGGTGCTCCGCTCCCCAGTTGACCCCGAATAGTTATCAAAGACATGTGTGCCTCCCCCTTTGGCGTCCTGCTTCACTATCTGTTTGCTATCCACTTCCAACAGGCATGCCTGGAGAGCGGGACGAAATACCAGCACTTAAGGATGAATTTTTTGCGGCAACGACAGCTTTTTGCCTGTAACTCCGCCTCCTTCACGTAAATGCGGGGGCCGCAAAAGCCTGTTCTTGCCCACCAGGAAAGCTTCCTGCCCGGACGCAAAATATTATTTCTTTATCGCCGCTTTTTCGTCCTCTTAGGACAGCTTCACCTCAGTATCGCAGATGGGCCGCTATGCCCCCCGAATCGGTCAATGCCTGAATGGGGTCGGCAAAGTGAGCGGCGCCTCCGGACCGATACACCATATCAAGAATCTCGTTAAAAACCTCCACCTCGTATAAAAACTCCGAGCCGCAGGCCGGACAGCAATTGACCGGACCAACGTTGAGATTCTGGCAGGCGCGGCACCGCATCCCGGAAGGTTGAAGCGTGCGATCAAGAACGACAAATTCTATTCGTTGCGCCTTCGCCATACGCAAGACCTCGTCCGGGCCGACGACAGCCAAACCACCCCTCAGGTACTCCATACGGATTTTTTCCCAGTGGTCCTGTCCGGTCGTCAGCTCCTCTTCCCGAAAAAGCTCCTCTATGTCCCTATTTACCGAGGAGTCTCCTTTACTCAGGTCGGCCGCCTTTTCTACAGCCTTATCTCGAAGTTCATGAGGCATGTTCTCATGAATGGCACGTAAGGTTTCCTTACTGCCGACCAGAAGAACATGGTTGATTTCTTCCGAGGCGGCGATCTTTTCCAGGGTTTCGACTATTTCCAGGGCATACTTGTGGAGTTCGTTGTCGCGCCGCCGCTCATACCTCTGTTGCGACCATCCGCCCACCTTGACATGATTCTTCACATTGCCCCTGATCATCTCTTCGGAACCCGTCTCGGCCATAGAAACCACAAATATGCGGGCTTTCTTGTTATCGGCGACGACCACGGCCGCCGTCGCATGCTCTTCAATTAATTCAGCAAGGGGACGGATGTAAGGCGACGAGTCTATGCGTATGAGGTCTTCAACGGGTGCCGATAGAGGCATTGCCCGAAAGACATTGAGGGCCTGGCACGAAAAGATGCAGAGGGCCCCGGATTTCAGCGGATGGTGACCCAGATAGTCCCCTACCGCACCGACGTTCTCGTTGAAATGCTCTTTTTCATCCTTTTCGGGGCCACCCCTTCTTAAGAGATGCCGAATTTTCTCAAATTTCTTCTCAAGCCCTGTCACAGAATGCGGTCCCGCAAGATACAGACTCAAGAAAGCTCTATCGGAAGACGACATTTCCGTCAATTTCTTGAGATCGGACAACGTAAGCATATTTACCCCACGGAGGAAATCCCGACCTATATATGTTCAGATTACGGTAACTCTTGCAACCGAGCTTTCCCCGGTTCCTTTACGGCTCTTTTCCCAAAAGGCGAAGCGGACCTGAAATCCGGGCCATGCCCCTTTGGCACACTATTCGCTCGTCTTGTTGCGAAAGGAGGTTTGTGGTCCTTGGGCATCGACCATTCGCTCGCGACCCTTAAAGAAACCCAGTTTGTGAGCCCCGAGGACCTATCTGCCTTTGGAAGCCTCCTCGAACCGCACATTCGACTTAAGCAGCTTCTTTCTATATCGCTCAACCTTAGCGACCAACCTACTTTTTTCTTGACAAACTGGCCATAGCCAATGATACTATAAGATAAATTAGTTTGTATACAAATATATTGTATAGAAATTAATATGAAAATAGAGACAAATGCCCCTTCTGTGGCAGATGACAGAGCAAATTGCATCCGACTCACGAGATCGACTCGCCGGGCCTCAAAGGCAAGCTGCAAAGCGGGGTTCTGCTCTTTCTGGAAATGACCTGCCACCAGGATGAACACGAGCATAACCGCAGCCCCTGGAACCATCCAGAGAGCGGATCCCACGCCGGGTTTGATGTTCATGATATCCTCAAGCAGGAAATAGAGGCCATGGATGCAGCCACCTCTTCTCACTCATTTCTGTCCGGTCTTCGAACAATGATCATATCATCATCGATCCTCATTTGCCACAGTCAGTGGCCCATCGCGCATGGTGTCCATGATGTCGTATCTTTTGTTTCAAGGAGAGCAATTGCCGTGACCCGATGTATTTTTCGTGCGACGCTTCGTGAGCCTCTATGCTCGATCACTTCGACGGCGAAGCGCCGCAGTCTGGTAGTGTTTTCCGGGTAGCGACCGGTGCGTATTCGACCCGCGGCCTCCGTCATCGTCCTATCGTTGGCTGGCGATAGAAGCTCTGTTGACCGCGTCGTCGTTGTCAGAGAGCCAACTGTGGGTCCTGCTGTGAAATCCAAGCACGGGCTGCCCACGAGCCTGTGTGATGGAAAAACAGGCTCGTGGGCGCCAACCAACGTAGATGCGGAATACGCCTCCTTCTCAGGTCAGTATTCCTATGTGCACCCTCCTGCCTTCCTTTTGGTCGGCATGACGATGGGAAGGACCGGAGCGCCGCTCGCTTCGGCCGGGGCTTCAACCTTTGCTCCCGTGAAGAAGGCATGGAGGGATGCTCTCGTACCCCTGTCCTCAGCGCCATTCGCAGTCGTCTCTGTTAACTGACCCGGCTCTGCCAGGATGTCCGATTTCCAGGCTTCGTATCCTCCGGCCAGCAGGGCAAGTTTCCCCTTGTACTTGAGAAGCTCGGCCGGCATATCGCAACTCCCTTTCTGTGAATATGCCACCATGGTCCGATCCTTGCTCATGGCTTCCATGTTTCCCTTTATGTCGTCGAAACGAACCGAGTGGGGAATGCTCTCCGTGTTCCCGGCCAGGATGCCCTTCCTCAGATCAACCACGTAGAGAGAACGGGGCTGCTCGATGAGCATCTGCGCAAGCTCGACCGGCGTGATTGCGGAAATCTGTCTTGAGGCGGCGGCCGAAGAAACAGTAGTTGCCGCGTAATGAGAGACAATGGCAATGACGGCAACGGCAAAAACTGCTCCAAGGGCCTTCTTTCCGCTGCCGGTCATTTTTTCGCCCCTGGGCATGGCCATTCTCTTGGCGAATACTCCTTCAAGTTTATCGGCGCCCAGAAAGGCGACAAAAGCAACGATAACGAGCAGGGTCGCGAGAACTGAAAAAGAAACGCCGAGAAGTTGGGGGAAGGTCAGGATGCCCCTGGCCGTGCTTTCATAGAAGCCTTGAATGAGCGGATAAATCTCCTCGAAGACGATCGAACCGAGAATGACCCCGACAATAGTGAGGAGACCGTCCAACTTTCCGGAAGCAGCGCCGACGATGCTCGTGCCGGGACAATATGCCGAAATCATGAAGCCTGCACCAAGCACGAAGCCGCCTACGATATGGGGGACGAGAAAGGTCTCCGGCACTTCAAGCAAGTCTATTCCGAGAAGGCCCACGGCGTTGAGTATCGCCACTCCCGCGGCGGCAGTGATGATGGCGGTGAACATGACCTTGAAAACGCGCAAGTCGTGGAAATAGAACTGGCCGGCCAGGTTTTTAGCGTTGCCGAAGCCAGCGACTTCGAGGGCGGCGCCGAAGAGGACGCCGACGATCAACGCCGGAACGAACTCGAGCGACGGAGGATAAGAGCCCTGAAAAAAAGGCAGCAGCGTGTTCATAGCCATTCCCTCCTTACGAAGTAGGCCAGGGAATAAGCCCCGGCAAAGACGGCCATCATGAATATCCAACTACCTACCGAGAGCAAAGCGCCGCCGCTCAAAGCCTGCCCCGATGTGCAGCCGCGGCCGATCCGTGCCCCGACGCCCATGAT
Organism: uncultured delta proteobacterium; assembly: GCA_963750015.1. Classification (GTDB taxonomy): domain Bacteria; phylum Desulfobacterota; class Syntrophorhabdia; order Syntrophorhabdales; family WCHB1-27; genus CAVVNC01. The sequence goes on from CAVVPU010000227.1 coordinate 81,336, forward strand.
CACTCCTCCCGCGAGGGCGAGGAGCAGCCGTTTTCTCCCCGTCGTATGCGCGCCCCTCACGATTTCCGCCTTGTACCGCCCTGTCAGGAGGGATGAGATGAGGCCGCCGATGAACGTGCCGATCGACATGAAGATGATCCAGTCGGCTAACGCGTTCTGACCGTTAGCGAAGTAATGGGCGAAGTAGCTTCCCTGAGCGGTCGTATGGGCGGGGAAGAACGATTTCAACGCGACCGCGCCGAGGATTGACGCCGTGCCCGATGCGCCGAGGCCATGCCCCAGCCAGATATAGGCGAGAAGCAGCACCAGTCCGAGGGCAATGCCTGCCAGGTAAGGGTTCCATGGTTTCTTCATCTGTGCCTCCTTTAGATTCCTTGTCCTGCAAAGACAATGATGCACCGAAGCGCCAGGCCGCCGATAAGACCGAGAGCCGGCGCGAGCAGCGGAGCTTTTGCTTTCTTGGCAAGATGGGCCCAACCGATGACCAGCGGCGCGAGAATACCTCCGAAAACCACGAGGCCGAAGAATGCGCCCGAATAGGGACCGGAAAAGAGAAGGGCCGCTGCCGCCTTATGGGACTCTGTACCGGTTGATTGGTCCAAAAGAAACAGGGCAAGAAACGCCGATTCCGCGACGAGGGCGGCTATATCCCACCTGATAAAGCTTCTCGCGAGGTCGTGATGGACGCTGAAGAGCCCGAGAAAGGCAGCGCCCGTCGATATGCCCGAGATGAGGAAGAGAGGAGGCAGAGTTCCGGAATGCCACATGGGGCGGGCCGCCATGCCGCTCAAGAAAACGCCCGTGTAGACGCCGAGGCACGTCCCGACGACAATGTTGACCACGAGAAGGCGCGTTCTCATCCGGGCCGCCCAACTGCCCACAGAAATCAGGAACCGCGTGGAGCGGCGCTTCGAGGCGAAACGGGCGAGGCCGGAAGGTGAAATGGCACCGAGGAACCAAAGGGCAAGGCACGGATACGTGATGAGTAGGATCCAGGCGCCCCAGGAGATGACCGAAGAAGGTCTGAAGGTCATATAGAGCCTGAAAACGTTGAGCTTCAGCCCCTTTATGTCGAGATCGAGATACAGAGAAAACATTCCGATGGCGAGGAAGAGCATGGCGAGCAGAGGGAGGGTCGTCGCAATACGGCTCTCCCATTTCGCGGGGAACCTCCATTCCTGGATGGAGGCGACGATCATGATCCCTGCCGTCAGCCCGGCGAGAAAGAGATAGACGGGTATCTGCCAGCCCCAGACGCTCAAAACGGGGTCGATGCCCTCATTGGCTCTTGTTGTCATGAATTCTGCGCCATTCATCTCGTTACACCCTCCCTTTAGAGCAAGAAATAGAGATTAGGCCCGCAGCCGCTCTCGGGCCGGTTCACCTTGTACTTTCTCGATCTCAGGATTTTCGACAGCTCGCTGTCGCCGTCCTCCATGTCACCGAAGATCAGGCTCGACGTGGGACACGTGGCGACGCACGCAGGCGGAAGCGACTTTCTCACCCGATGGATACAGAAGGTGCACTTATCGACGTATCCCTCGGGGTGAACGTATCGCGCGTTGTAGGGACATGCCGTAATGCATGCCTTGCATCCGATGCACTTGCGCTTGTCGACGAGCACGACGCCGCCGTCCGAAACCGTGCTTGCTCCCGTGGGGCAGACATTTACACAGGCCGGCTTCGAGCACTGGTTGCAGCGCTGCGAGCGGATCTCCATGAAGAGATTCGGGTATTCCCCGCTCAACTCTTCTTCCACCCAGTCCCTGAAACGGTGCACCGGCACGCCGTTCTCCGTCTTGCACGCGATGACGCACGCGTTGCAACCGACGCATTTCTTCGTGTCCACTGCCATTGCGTAGCGTGTTTTACCCATGATCATGCCCCTTGCTCGATCCTGACAAAGGCGATGTTGAGGGCCTTCGATCCGATGAGAGGGTCGGTTTTCTCCCCGCTCATGAGGTCCGTATCACTTGCCCCTTTGTTGTAAGCGTATCCCAGTTTGCGCTGTCTGCTACCGAAACCGTGAACAAGGTAAACGCAGTCCGGTCTGATTCTCCGGGTTTTCTTGACTTTCACCGGATTGCTCCTCGCGCCCTCCCGGTTCACGAGGACTACCTTTTGTTTATCCGTGATGCCGAGTTCGTCGCAGATCCGGTCGTTCACCCACACTTCGTTTTCCGGGAAACAGTCGCCCAGGAGCCGGTTATTGGTCGTCCTGCCGAACGAATGGAGCGGCGCCCTGCCGGTGAGCAGCCTGAACATGCCGTCGGGCGGCTCGTCAGGAGGTCTGAACTGGGGCGCCGGGTCGAACCCCGCCGCCTTCAGCCTTGCGGAGTAAAGCTCGATCTTCTTGGACGGCGTATCGAAAGAAGGCGTCATTCCATCCTCGACATAGATCGGCTGCGCCTTCCCCTTTACCACGCCTTTCTTTTTGAGCGTGTCCCAGTCGATAGAGGCTGCCTTTGCCCTCGTCTTGAGGTATTCCTCCACATCCTTCCAGGGGAAGCAATCTCCCATTCCCAACCTTTTTGACAGTTCCTTGGCGATCCATGATGCCGGCCTGGAATTGCGCATGGGCTCGACGGCCTTCTGCCGGAGCGCCGCGAAAGGCGTCCTGAAGGGGGGGTTTGAAAAATCGTCGTCGCGCTCAAGATAGGTGCATTCCGGAAGGACCACGTCGGACCAGCCGGCCATCTCTATAGGGAGGTTGGCGACGGTAACAATGAAATCGAGATGCTGTATGGCCTCAATCGTCTTCTTTGGCTGCGTGAACGAATTGAGGGGGTTTGAGCCGTAGACCATCCAACCGTGAATGTCGTAAGCGGCAGTTCCGGGGATGGAAGCGTCCCTCAGGCCTGTCGCAAGGACGGATTCGGCAAAGGGGTAGCCCCCCGTTTTCGGCTGGTCGACGGGAGCTTTCGGCTTGTAGGCAGGTTTTGCATAGGGATATTCCGGAACATCCATTCCTGCCGGCAGATAATAGCCTCCCTTCCTACCCCATGCTCCAAGCAGGGCGTTGACGATTGCCACCGCGCGGAGCCGCTGCGTGTCGTCGCCGTACCAGGTGACGCGACGGCCGCAATGAATGACGCTCGCCGGCCTGGAAGTGCCGATAACCCGCGCAGTCTCCCGGATGAGGTCGGGTTTGAGGCCCGTCCACGGGTAGGCCCATTCGGGAGTCTTATCCGAAACGTGCTGTTTCAGCTCCTCAAAACCCACGGCATATGTCGCCAGGTAATCGGCATCGTAGAGCTTCTCACGAATGATGACGTTCATCCAGGCCAACAGAAGTGCCAAATCCGTTCCCGGTTTAATAGGAAGCCAGTAGTGCGCCTTCGATGCGGCGACGGAGAAGCGGGGATCGACGACGATCAGCCTGGCGCCCTTCTCGAGGCCTTTCGAGAAGTCCTGCACTTGGGTGTTGTGCATGTTCTCGCCGAGGTGTGACCCGATGAGTGTGATGCACCTGCTGTTGGCCATGTCCGTGTTCTCCACTTCCGGAGGGCTGTCGCCGAAGGTCAGGGAGAAGCCCGTCTCCACAGGTCCCCTGCACAGGGCATAGCTCGGCACGCCGATGTTCGCCGTCCCGAAGCACGTTATCAACCGTCTGAGCCATGACCCATCGACGCCGTGAGTGAGAAAGGCGAACGCCTCCGGCCCGTACTTCCGCTTGATGTCGAGCATCTTCGCGGCCGTGAAATCGAGGGCCTCGGGCCAATCGACCTCCCTGAAAACCTGTTTTGACCGGTCGGATGAGCGTATGAGCGGTTTTGTGAGGCGGTCGGGGTCATAGAGAAGCCCCGTCCCGCCCGCGCCCCTGGGGCAAAGCCTGCCGTTCGAGAGGGGATGGTCGGGATTGCCGGTGATCTTCATCACTTTCTCGTTCTTCACGTGGACCAGGATGCCGCAATTCCAGAAGCACAGGCCGCAGTAGCTGGGCACAATGCGGTCGGCGGTTGTTTCCGAATCGGCTGTTATGCCGGCCCGAAGCCCACGGGGCCCGAAGAGAAGACCCGACCCCGCCATCCCGAGCAATGCACCGCCGGAGATCTTGATGAAGTCTCTTCTCGTAATCTTTCCCATGTTTACTCCTCTCGGTTAGTTCTCTTCGCCCATTTCGTTAACACTATGAACAATAGACATAAAAAATAAATCGCCTCCTGGGAGCGACCTGTCACGCCAGGAACTTCTTCTTTACAACTTCCATGGCAGACCTCAAGGTACCGAGATGGGAGAGCAACACGCCCCTCTCCCGTTTATCGAGCTGGAGGAGGATTTGTTGAAACAGATATTCCTGGAACTCTTCGACTTCATCCGCGAGAGCCCTTCCTTTGACAGAAAGGCTGATCAGTCTTATTCTGGCGTCCTCGGGGTCATCGATTCTGTTTACCAGGCCCTTCTTCGAAAGGTTGTCGATGAGCTTGGTTACCCTGCTTTTTGCCACATCGAGCTTAATGGCTATACCCTTGACAGTCAGGTACTTCTCTCCTTTGAAAAGAAGGAGGCACTTCAGTTCCGCGTAAGGGAGAGAAAATCTTTTTGCCTGGAGGAGATTACGGTCCTCGCAGCAGCGTACCATCTCCGAGATGAGGTCTCGAAGGTTCGAGGTTTGATGTTCGAGAAAATCGTATGGTGTATCGTTCATACTATTAACAAATATAGCGCCGCAAGAATTATTCTGTCAAGCATTTTTTTGCGTCCCTTTCCTATATTCTTTTCCCGAGCCACTTGCCCATGGCTGTAATGGTGAGGATCGGGGGAAGGCCCGGCGCGAAGGGGAGGGCGCTCGCGTCGCAGACGTACAGCCCCTGCAAGCCCTGAACCCTCAAGTTATTGTCGATTACCTCGCCGATCGCCGCCGTTCCCCCTGGATGGGCCCCTCGCCAGACCCTTGTCGCAATCTGGTTTCTTGCTCCGGCAGCCCTAAGTATCTCGAAGGCAACCTCCAATCCTTTCTCCATCCTGATCCGATCCGCCCGGGTCGGCCTTTTGTGAACCCTGCCGTCTGTCTCTATTCTCCCTGACCGCTCATCGGCGATTTTCACCATGAGGCCAAGGGCATGCTTCCTTGGGAACCACGCGCTCAGACGCCAGGGCCGAGGGCAGAAGAGCAGATACTGGAGCCGATCATCGATGAATGGTGAGATTATGAAACCGTGCTCCTGGGATTTATCGATCACGAACGACATTGTCCGCTCGTGCAACTGATCGCTGTCATCCACGGTTCCGTAAAGGCACTTGAAATAGTCGACGAAAAGGCCGATGCCTGCATCGATGCCCGATTTCTGGAGGATAAGAGGGGTATTCATGGCACCTGCGGCAAGGACCACTGTTCCCCCTCCGATCCTTTCTTTTCCGTTCACGACAACGCCCGCTACCCTACCGCCCTCGATGAGGAGTCTGTCAACCCTCGATCGGGTCCTTACGGTCGCCTCCGCCAAAGGCGTCGAAACCAGGTAGCGCCGTGAATCCCACTTTACTCCCCTATGACATCCAAGCATGCACCTTCCGCATCTATCGCACGTCTTTCCGGGAACAATCCCTTTTGATACCGGCCTCGCGTCGTATCCGAGCCTGACGGCCTGCTCCATGAGCCTTCTCGAAGACTCCGACATCATTCCTATCGGCAGCGGCCGAAGGGAAGACTCGATTATCGCTTCATCGAAGCACTCCGAGAGGCCGGTCATGCCGAATTCGAGAGAGAGGCGCTTCTCTACTGCGCTATTCCTGATCATGTTCCCGCAGGCGAAGACGGTCGACCCTCCAAGATTGCTCGTGTAGTAGATGAGGGAACCCTCGACAGAGCGGCTGAAAACAGCCATACGGTGAAAGTAGCCGGGCCAGGCTGCCGCAGCAGTCATGGTCCCGAGCCGGTCGTCACGTACCTCGGGCCCGGCCTCGAGTACGAGGGCTTTTTTCCCGCGCCTCGAAGGCGATTGCCGCGCCCCCTGCGCCCGAACCGACAATCAGGACGTCAAAGAGCTTACCCATGTCTCTCCACTAGGCAATCCCGGGCCGGCCGGATAGATAAAGTATTGCCTTTGCTTGTAACCTATACAATTATAGGCATATGGTCATAATCCCGTCAACCCCGGCTCTTGATAGGTTTTTTGGTTTCGTGGTGCGTCTGGTTCGTTCATGGGGGTGAATCCGGTTGCTAAGAAAGGCGTCGAAGGCTTAGAGTAGTGAGGTAGCTAATGCGGCGATGACTTACGAGGTTCGCTTAGCCAAACAAGGAGGAGACGATGTCGGAGGTTACGCTCAGGATTGAAGGTATGAGCTGTCAACACTGCGTCATGCGGGTAAAGAAGGCCGTCGGTCTTCTTCCTGGCGTGAGCGATTCTCAGGTGGAGATCGGGACGGCAATAATCACTTATGACGACTTGAGGATCAGAAAAGAGGATTTGAAGAAGGCGGTCGAAGAAGCAGGCTACCGGGTAGCAGGATAAAAAGAAGGAGAAGGGAATGAATGGCTTGATCGCTCTCATCGCAATCGCAGTGGCCTGGTACGTGCTCAATAGGTACGTCTTTCCGAAGCTGGGGGTAAAGACGTGAATTAATCGGGGCGGGAAGGATTCCTGCCGGGACAAGCAGAGCTAGATCGCTTTGTTGTACAGGCTTTGTTGCGAGAACGTCCGCAGTGCACAATATACCGCGGTCGTTCGCTCGTCGAGATAGGCGAGCAGGAACTGCAGGTCTAAACCCTGCGAAACGCGGATTCGGATGATAGGGAAAACGTGGATACGGACATTCGCATGGTTCAGGCTCATGAACGGGAGGATATGGAACCGTGATTGAAGGTCACCCACCGCACGGCGCAGGCAGGAGCACCTTTGAGCTTGTGAATCTCGACCGGGTACTCGAGGCACTGGCGCTCACCCCTTCGACTGTGTTTCTCGATCTTGGCTGCGGAAGAGGCAACTATACGCTCGCCGTGGCAAGAGCCATCGGACCGAGGGGCAAGGTTTATGGCGTCGACGCATGGCAGGAGGGGCTCGACGATCTGACCAGCCGGGCCGCGTCTGCGGGCATCGACACCATAAAGACTATTCAGACAAATCTCAATGAACGTATTCCGGTAGAGGACAGCACAGTTGATGTCTGCTTCGTGGCCACGGTCCTTCACGATCTGCTTCGTGAAAGCCCCGGTAAGGTTGTAATGGAAGAGATATCAAGAGGCTCTGAGGGCCGGAGGCCGATTCTGCATCATCGAATTCAAGAAGGTCGAGGAGGGCCCGGGGCCTCCCCTGAGCATACGCCTTGCGCCCGAAGAGACTGAAAGGGTAATCGCGCAATACGGCTTCGTCAAGGACCGGGTGGTCGACATCGGCCCGTTCCACTATTTGCTCGTTGCCTTCCCGGAAGCCAAAAGGTTAGCACAGCGGTAGGTGCCATGACCCCGGGCCGAGATCTATGAGACTCGGGTAGCCACAAACGAGAAGATGAAACGGGAGGCTGCTTTTGTCAGTCCCGGCTTCGGACAGGCTATCCCTCGTCCTAACCTGAAGCGTAGTACTTTCCGTTGACCTCGTTTCCGATGATGGCAAAATTGCATTTCGAGGTTTCGAGGGGATCGGATTTCCAGGAAAAGCCGAGCGATGGTACTTCGACGGAAGCCTCGAGCTGCGAGGTCGCCTTGAAACCATCCACACGGAATTGTTTTTGGGGATCGTCGTAGCTGATCTGCTCGCCGGTAGCCCGCCAGACTATGCGCAGGTCCATCCTGGCGGTCATTGTTTCAGCCCTGAACTGCGGCCATTTCGGCTGGTCTATTATCTCGATTCCCTTCATCTGAAGGGTGGCTGTTTTTCCATCATCACTTAAAAAGAGCGACCCCTTCGGTATTGGGACCACCCAGTAGAGACCACAGAACCCCACGGGGGGATGAAAATCGTGGACCTGGTTCGCCGGGGCAACCTGCCCCTTGAAGAGGGTAAGTCATATGTGCGTGAACGCGCCGGACTGCTCGGTTCTCCCCGTGTGGTATGAGCCGTCCATGACGCCATTGTCGGTCGTCGGGCTTCCGAAAGCCAGGCGGTTACCATTGTTGTCGGTTCCCATCCCCATAAAATCCGCGCAGCGGGCTACCTTTCCTTTGAAGTGATAGATATGTGACGGCTCCTTGTCCGGCCCGGCCGGCTGATTGTGACTGCCGTTCTTGTCGAGCCATGGAATCGGAAAGGGATAGGCGCTTCCATCGTATACAAAATGGCCGCCGTCCTCCCGGTCTGCCGCCGCTGCCGCCCGGACAGGCCCGAGAAGGGTGGATGCCGCTGCAAGGGATGCGCCCGACAACAAGAAGCCGCGCCTCGATATTCCCGTTTTCATGACGACCTCCGTCTTTTAACGATGGCTGATATGTGCGTTAACATGCAGAACACTTTCTATGATTTATTTGCTCATCAATACATGATTATTATAAGAGCGGAAGCAGTAGGTCGCTCTTATTTCCGCACCCTCATTCCCTACATTCCAGGTAGCGTCGCCCTAAGTACGACGACTATCATCAAGTTGGGGAGGCTCAGATACTTCGAAGCTTGACGGGTACGGCGCGATCTGAATTCACCTCACCATGAGGATGACCTATTTTCTTGGCGCCGCCGACAGCCCTGGCCACCCCCTTTGTGGATGGTCTAATGGAACAAGATGAAGTTAGCAAGTCGTGTCTCATACTTCAACCGTCACCCATGGCCTTCCCAATATTGGGGCTTATGCTGGTCTCTGTAGCCGCCCAGTTCGCTATCGGTGGTGTGACCGCCGCGTTTCTCACGCCTCAAAAGTGAAGCAGGCCCGAGCCGGCTCCAAAAGATGAAGCCGAAAAGCCAGTCGTTGAATTGCACCCTGAACCGGCGGGTCAGGGAGGAGTACCTCACACTCGATGAGCGCATGAGGCTTCAGGGCGTATAACACCTTGAGCAGACACTGGGGAAAATCCTTATCCAGATTACGAAATAGGGTCGCCCTCATCTCGGAATTGCGTATGAAATCGTCCGCGGCGTTGATATAGTACTCATCAAGCCTCGTACGGACGAGACCGATGAAGTAGGGCCTTCACTCACGTACGGAGGCTATCTAGTCATGCGGCCGGACCCGCGCGTGCTGCGTGACAATCCTTAGAGGAGAACTCCACACAAGAAGACATCATCGTATGAGCTCCCTGGCCACAAGATCATTGCAATAATCTTTTCATTATGTTCTATTTACAATAACGGTCGACCCCTTGTCGAGACCGCATCGGGTTCGAGAACGGAAGGGTCTTGGCATATTTGGGTTAGCCACTCCATGAATAAAATCAAAGGAACACCGAATCGGAATTCCTTGAATACCTTATAGAAGGAGAATCCCTATGAAAATCAGGCCCCTCCCCGTCCTTCTCGCTATCCTGTTGTCCATTTGCTGGATATGGCCCACATACGCTGCCGACAAACAGGCGACCCCGCAAGAACCCATGGGCACCCTTCTCTTGGCCATGTCTACTGATAACGTGGCTATATTCGACGGCGCTATCACGATCGGTACCGTGGCATTGCAACGGGGGCACGCGGTGGCCATGCTGCTGAGAATAGATGCCGTCAAGGTGGCTGTGGCAAAGAACAACTATCCGGTGGGCGATACAACACTCGCAAAAAAGCTTTCCGCTTTCATGCAGTCGGGCGCAACAGTCATCGCGGGAGGGTCCTGTATGAAGTAGATTTTGTCTTGGTACTTGCGCACCATTTCCGCAAATGCCCGGAGATCCCCACTCTTAAGCCGCTTTGCCAGCTCCGTATCGTCGGCGAAGGCTTTCATAGGTCTCGATCTTCCTGCTGGATCCCGCCTCCCCTCTCATGGAACTTTAGAAACACCCCGACCCTATTCTTTATGAAATAGGTATAAGGGGGCTTTAAAGACAGTCTGCCAGTTCGTGAGCGATGCGACATCAGCGTAGAAAAAGAAAACGCAACGGTTGCGAACAACACGGCCGCGATCGGTGATATGTCCCTTGAGCAGTTACGTACTTTATCTGAAATCAAACTTTCACCCGCTTTCTTGCATTCCCACGAGTCCCGACCCGGTCGCCCGAGAGGCAATCACGGCACGTGGCAGTCACCTCTCTATACAATAGGACGATTGAAACTTGGTTTTGTTCAAAAAAACCTTTTCCCGTGTACCTGCTCTGTCCCATCGGATAAGGTCCCGTTCGAGAATAAGCCGGCCGGACCAAAATCTTCTCCTTGACATTGTTACGAGCATATGCTTATAATACTATCATGTCAAGACCCAAAAAGTGCAGATGTATAAGCAGCCGCCCAGATGCGTTATATTTCAAACCCAGGGGTATCCCGCTGACGCATTTGAAGGAGGTCTCTTTGGACCTCGACGAATTGGAGGCCATCAGGCTTGCCGATTACGAAGGGCGGTATCACGAGGAGGCAGCCAGCGAGATGAAGATCTCAAGGGCTACCTTCGGGCGTATAGTTAACGAGGCAAGGCGCAAGGTGGCAGAGGCGTTGATCCGGGGCAAGGCCCTGAAAATACAGATAAACGATATCCACAAGGAGGATACAGAATGAAGGTATGTTTTGCAGTCGAGAAGGATGAAGGCATCAACAGCGCGGTCTACGGACATTTCGGTACCGCGCCCACGTTCGTCATGGTCGATACCGAGACAGAGGGCGTCGGTACGGTCGGCAACAAGGACCTTAACCACGTGCACGGCGCGTGCAACCCGTTTCAGGCAATCGGTGGTCAGTCAGTCGATGCGGTCGTCGTGGGCGGCATAGGCGCAGGAGCCATCTCGGGACTCAATGCGAGGGGCATCAAAGTCTACCGGTCCGGGGCTGAGACGGTCAAACAGAACATGGATCTCCTGAAAGAAGGCAAGCTCCCCCTGCTCACCATGCAGCATGCATGCGGCGGCCACACGGATGGCAGTTGTGGGCATCACTAAGCCCGACCACGCGGAGGAATGACACCCATGCCGATCTATGAATATCGCTGTAAGAAGTGCGGGGCGGTAGCCGAGGTACTGGTGCTATCAAAAAAGGAGTCGCCGGCCTGCACGCAGTGCGGGAGTGTTGACCTCGTGAAGCTCATGTCCGCAGCCAATGTCGGGGCCGGCGCCCCGTCGTTCTCTCCCCCGAAAACCGGTGGCTGCTGCGGCTCACCGGGTTCCTGCGGCTCACCGGGAAGCTGCTGCTCCGGGTAGGGTGACTTTCCATCCAAAAAATAGGTGGGTCGCCCCATAGTTTTCCTACCTTGGGCGACCTCCTCTGGCAATTCCCTCCGTCCAGGCGCCGCGGCGTTCGGCGGACCTGCTAGGTCGCCTATGTAGGCGACCTAGCAGGTAAAGCGAAAAAAATGGCCCGACGGGCAACGGTATAGAAAATAGGAATCATTTAATCACGGGCAGGTGATGCGGGCCGAAACGCCGTAGGCTCTCGCCTCGTATGAGGAGGTGGTGATGACCGTTCGCTCTCCGCCTCCCGTGACCGCTATGGGCTTACCTCGGAGCTCGGGGTTGTCCCGCTCGACGGAGGCGAAGAGGGCATCCATGTCGACGCACAGGATGATCTTTGCCATGGCCATATTCTACCGGGACTCTCTTTCGGGAGCAAGGGCGAGAATCCTCACCATTGCCCTGCGATCATCAAAAGGCTGCGAGCGGCACTTTCCCCTTGCCAAATCCTCCTGGTTCCAGTATAAACGTTGCAATGATCTACTCATCCCACAAAAAGAAGGGGGCACCATGACGAAGGCAGAAATGGTCGCAAAGCTGGCCGAGGTAGTGGATATCCAGAAGAAGCAGGCTGAGAAGGTTCTCACGGAACTCGTCGGAATGATCAGGGGCTCTCTCGTGAAAGGGGAGAGGATAGTGCTTGCCGGTCTCGGCTCCTTCTCCACCACCACCCGGAAGGCCCGGACGGGCAGGAACCCGAGGACCGGCGCTGCGCTCAAGATACCGGCCAGGAAGGCGGTCAAGTTCTCTCCTGCGGGACCTGTCAAGAAGGAGGTAAACGCACCGGCGGGCGCGAAGAAGGCGGCGGCGAAGGCAAAGCCTGCAGTCAAGAAGGCACCTGCGAAGGGAGCGAAGAAGAAGTAGGGAGCACGACGAGACAGCAAAGGCCCGTTCGGAATGAGCGCCTGAGACGCCTCCGCCCCAACCACCGAAGCTGAGGAGCCCGAGTCTTCATCCTGCTCGCCTATGTGCTGATCCGGCCCAATCCTTCATCTTGATGAGCAGCCAGTTCTGTTTCTTGCCGGCGAAGCGGGTGCGGATGAGGGCAAATCTGCCTTTAAGCCTCCTGCCGTGAAGGTCGACTTCCACGTGCCCGTCGCCAAGGGCCTGCTCCATGCTTTTTGGCGGATCCCTTTCGGCGGGGCGGCCCTTTTTTGCACCCCTGGCGTTCTTCATATCGGCCATCCCGGTGACCATCTCTTTTTTCTATGTAATGAATGACGGAGTTATTCGAGGCCGCGCTCGTAAGCCACTTTCTTGAAATTGCTTATGAGGGGACTGTGACTGATAGCAGTGTCCCTCTTGCCCTTGGACAGCTGTTCGGCGAGAAACCATACCGCCTGGTATTCGTCGCCGGTTGCATACCCGGCTATGGGCGTCACGGCCCGTATTTCGGCACTAGTTTTTGCCTCATTTCTTCCAGCGATTGCCTTTATAATAGCTCCTCGCCCCCCGCGATTTCGATGAGATTGATACCGCTTTGGTGAAACAAATGCTCGACCTGTCCTCCAACGAAAGAATGCTCATGAAAAAGGCTTGACGTCATATACAGATAAGTATATTGTTGAGTATACTGGCTCGTATACAGGAGATTGTATGCCTCATAAGGCTAAACAAGAATCAAGTGCCCTTCGTTTCAAGGCGTATAAGATGATCAAAGAAAAAATAGTTTATCTTGATCTCAAACCGGGGGAGAAAATTTTTGAAAGTGAACTGGCAAAATCTCTCAACACCAGCAGGACGCCAGTGAGGGAAGCGCTCCTTATGCTTCAGCATGAGAAACTTGTGACTTGTACTGACAGTCTTGGGTTCATTGTCAGAAGGTTCAACGCGAAGGATATCAATGAATTCTTTGTCTTGAGATACGCCATCGAGGAGTTGGTGATAGACCTCGTCGTAGAAAAAATAACCGAAGAGGAAATCGCAGCGCTTAAGGCAAACGTGGCCGAAGGCGAGCGATTTATCAAAGAAGGTAGTGATATACACGCCATCGTCCGCATCGAATCGGAATTTCATGAACTGCTCTATCGGGCGGCAAAATCGGAAATTCTTTACGATACCATATCAGGTCTCGTGGACAAATTCCAATGGCTCAGAGCGCTTGCTCTCAGCGCGCCTGAAGCGCCCCGGAGTTCTCTTTCGCACCATCGCAAAATAATCCAATTGATTGAAAGCAAAGACATAGAAGGCTGCAAGAGGATGATGCGTATTCATCTCGATGAGGCGCGCGGTCGCTTAATGGGTTTGCCGGGACTTTTGCTGCAATCCGGCTTCGAAACAGGTTCGTCCTTATAGAACGAGGGAGGCTGTCTCAAGATAGAGAAGCGAAGGCTCTTCTATCGGCCACACAGGGGTCCTCAAACGCAAAGACGTTTGTTCGCGTGGAGAATTATTGATTAAGGAAGAATGAGTGGCCGGCCAAAAGCAGGTGATGATCGGGCGTCAATAGGTGCACCATAACCGGCGGCGTTTTAAGGACATTGTAGGGTAGCTGACTGAGAACAAAAAGGGGAGGAGGAAACAATGGCTAGAACCAGATCGCAGATCGTAGTTTTCGTGATCATGATGGTGGTCGGAGTGTTAGTCTTTTCCACAAGCACCCAGGCCGCCGGGAAAACAGTGTATGTCGGCGGCAGCTTTGCGCTCACCGGTGCTTATGCAGAGGACATGGCGGCGATGTTGGCTGCCTTTGAGGACTATGTCAAATATGTAAACGTAACGAAGAACTTAGCACCTTGGAGAAAAGAGAAATGGCCTGCCGACGTCACCATAGAACTGTTGTGGCGGGACGACCAGCTCCAGCCCGGAAAGGCGCTCTCCATCTACGAGGAACTGAAGGCAAAAGGAATGCTGGTCTACAGGGTAGGGAGCTCGCCAGTGGCTATGGCCCTCAAGGACAGGCTGGTGCAGGACGGTTTCGGCGTTCCCAGTTCGGCCACCGGAGCATATATCATGGAGCCGAAGCCGGGAACCATCTTCACCTATTACCCCATTTACACCGATGCCGTTGCAGCCGCGGCCGATTGGTTCAAGGAGAAATGGAAAGAAACGAGAAAACCGAGAGTTGCTTATCTCACCGCAGATAATGCCATGGGTAAGTCGCTCGAGATACCCCAGATGAAGGCTTATCTCGAGAAACTAGGGTACGAATTTGTCGGCATCCAGTATGTGCCCCTCGTCCCCACTTCTCCTCCAACCACTCAGCTTATGTGGCTCAAAGAAAACAAGGTTGACCTTGCCCTCGGCCTCATGGTTAATCCCGGTTCACAGCCGACAGTCAAAGAAATGGTCAGGTTGGGTATGGGACCTTATCAGCCTTACAAGATGACCTTTGCCTGCGCCACGCCAAGCCACCTTCCGGTTTTTGCAGAGGCCATGGGTAAACTGGGTGACGGATTTGTGGTCGGCGGCGGTTTTCCAGACTGGGATGACCGGGGCCCCGGGGTAAAGTTCATGACCGACTTGCAGAAGAGCTATCATCCTAACAAATGGGTGGGCCACATTATGTATATGGGAGGCTTCATCGAGGTCATGACACAAGTTGAGGCATTAAGGCTTGCCATGCAAAAGAAACCTCTTGAACAGCTAAGGCCCGTTGACGTACTGAACGATGGATTTTATCAGATCAAGAATTTTGATACTGGAGGCATAAGCAGCACACCGTTGACCTATGGTCCGGGTAAGGTCGAGGGTGTCGACAAGGTTCGTGTTGACCAGTTACAGAACGGCAAGGTGGTGAAGCAGGGCGTCTACCCCGTGCACCACATTTATTAGTAATCACTCCCCCATAATTCCGTGGGCTCTATGGACGGAGCCCACGGAAACTCACCTGAAGATCGGGCGGTTTGAATTTTGGACTCCGTCTTGAGGAAGAATGTAAGGAGGTTGAATTGACGCTCACAAAACAGGATTTTGCCATATTGGATGAATTCAAGTTTGACACACAGCCGGTCGGTGTCAAGTATCTGGTCAGGCCTCCGGAAGGTATCACCAGGCTGGAGCAAAAGATGGCACTGTGTGAGATGCTCAAGAAGGCACAAGGAGGCGAAATCTTTTATGCCGACGTGAAGAACCATACCTGCGAAGCAGGGCCATATGTGCTGGGGAAAAGAGAAATCGAAGAACAATTCGTCAGTGGAGAATTTGGCGCCGGGCTGGGTGTCTTCAAGGATGCCCGCGCCGCGAGCAGACTCTACCATTATGCCCCGAAAATAGCCAAAGGGGTTGTTAACTATGTTGCCTTTTCTCCAATAGATAAGCTCCCTTATGAACCTGATGTACTCATTGTTCTTGCCACTATCGATCAGGCTGAAATCCTCTTCAGGGCTATGAGCTATGAGACGGGAGAAATGTGGTCGAGCAACTATTCCGCAGCGATAGGGTGCTCATGGCTTTTTGCCTATCCCTATCTCACGGGAAAGATAAACTTTGTCACTACCGGCCTTGGATTCGGCATGAGACGAAGGAAATTGTTCCCTCCGGGCATGCAGACTCATCTCTATCCCCTTTGACCGTCTCTGTTCCATGCTGCGGACACTGAGGGAAATGCCCTGGATCCCTGAGCCATTTAAGCCGAATGGATTGGAATATGTGAAAGACCTACGTAAAAAGCTGGGGCTTGACTAGATGCCCACGTGTTCACGTCTGCGGTGCCTATTTTGACCTGGCCACAGTGCACCGGTCTAACTTTTCCTTTACACTCTGGACGGAAGAAAAGATCACATGAAGGTAGCACTGCGAACATTTACCTGTGAAAATAAGGTGGAGGTGAACCCATCACCCTGATTCTTCTTGGCCTTAGCCCCTTCGGCTTTGGGGTGGTCGGGAAAAAGGGTCGGCTACGCAACTTACCATCACCGAGAATCCGGTGCCTGTTCCTGCTTCTTCACTCCTCTTCGCTCCCGGCCTCGCCGCCTTGGCTGCGATAAGTAGAAAGTTCAAGAAGTCAAGCCGATCGGGCATATTAAGAGGCAGGGTTCGGTGAACGACCTTGCCTTCTTTATTGCCCGAAGATTGACGATTGCCGTCTATAACCAGCATTGGGAAGCGGATTAACAAATCCGCGGACTTCAGGAAATTCACCTCTATCTGCCCTCCTCGCCACGCATCCCATAGTGCGTCATGAGGCCCCGAACAATCATACGAGGAGGGTTCTATGACACTACACGAGGCAATAGAGCTGTTCAAGGATCATCAGAAGGACAATGCCAAAGAGAAAACCCGGGAGAGCTATGGTTATCTGTTTCGAAATCTGGAGACGCTTCTTGAGGACGGTCCCCTTGATGCCGTACGGGCTCAGGACCTCTACCAATTCCTGCTTCTTGTGACCGAAAGACGAGCCAGATCGACGGCCCGTCTCCGCTACGCCCAGCTCAAGTCCTTCTTCAACCTCGTCATCGAGGAGACACACACGTCGATGACCAATCCCTGCAATGATCCCCTTCTCTCGAAGACGTTCCGGGCTCCCCGGGTGAAACAGCGAGAGATTATCGGCAGGGAAGTAGTCGACGAAATCATCTATCGGTGCGGAAAGACGAGGGACAGACTCATCCTCGAGCTCCAGGCCCGTTGCGGGCTGAGAATAGGGGAGGTGCTGGGTCTGCGGGCATCGGATGTGAGCGGAAGAAGACTCACCTTAAGGCGACCCAAGTCGGGCAGGGATGAGGAGAGCGCCTTCATGCCGGAGACGCTGGCGGGCAGGTTGAGAACATATGTAGAAACCAGGAACCTGGACCCCGACCAAAGGATCTTCCCCATCTGCTACTCAACTGCCTGGTCCCTTGTGAAGAGCCTTGGGGACAAGATGAACGTGAAAATTAGGCCCCACGATCTGAGACGCCATTCAGCCACCTATGCGAGCAGGAACGGGATCCCCCTTGAGGTCATCTCTAAGATCATCCTCCGTCACCAGGACCTCAAAACCACGCAGATGTACCTCGGGAGGATAAGCGAGGCTGAGGCCCTGCGCTGGATGGACATGCTCCACGGCAAATAGTCCAGAATCAGATCGGGGCCTCGTCGGGTCGGTAGCAAGGCTATTAATGGCATTCCTCAAGAATTCCGAAACATTGAAACACGCCAGTAGCAGGTGGAGAGCGGATCTTCGTCATGAACGCGTTTGCAAGGAATGCCGCGACAAGTGTTGATACGAAGATGCCGGTGCTTCAGATGTGATCCTGAAAGCCAGACAAGGGTAGCGGAGGTTTTCAAACCCGCGACGGGCAGACCGCCCAGGGCACAGAGATCGCACCTCTCGCCTACACGAGGTTGGCGGCGGCCAGTTATGAAGGTCTTCCGGTGGCCAACAGACGAGCAATCCCTCTGGTCAGATGGTTATGCAATAGTCAGCCGTTCATGAGACGGATTAGTCAGAATAATGTCAGAGGTTACAAAGCCGGGGGTTTGTTGAAACCGTGAATTGCTCAAAGCGGTTTAGTAGTACGTGAGCCGCCTGAAGGCGACTACCTGTCTTTCTCGAACAGTTTCATCTGGTCGAGTTTCTGGACGCCATCGTTTAGGTAAAGGCTCTGGCGTGTGAGTTGCCCTCCAAGGGCCAGATTCCTCTGTCGCGGTGGAGCACCGGCGAAATCGCACAAGAGGCTATCTAACGAGGCATCGTAGCTCACGTGAGCGGCTCCACAATCTGGCGATGGCTCGGCGGGGATGCTATCGAGCCATGGCAGTATCGAAGTTGGATCTTTCCCCGTGATCCCCAGTTTGAGCACGAGGCCGGCAGGGTTTTGGATCTTTACCAGGGAGTGTGGGATGAACTCCCGTTGGGACTTGACTGGACGACTTGTCACCTCTGTCGATGAAAAGGCGAGCATTCAAGCATGGCATCGTCGGCACGAGACCCTGCCCGGCGCGAGCACAAAAGGGGCAGAAGGTGGAATTCGAATACAGGCGACAAGGAGACCGCTTTTCGTTCAAAAATTCTTGCCCAAATTTTGCCCAAAACACCGGTAGACATAGGTAAGAGCAGGGAAAACCAGTCAGACCGGAAACGGCCAAAATTCGTGTAAACAATTGAATTTGTTTACTTATCCTTACTCATGACTTATCCTCAAAAGGCTGTCCTTTTGACTCTGACTCCGTGAATGGGGGTTCAAATCCCTCTCCCCCAGCCATTTGAATTCAAGGGGCAGCGAGAGATCGTGGCTCCTCTTTCATTTCCCGCAGCAGTTCCGTCCTTATCAACGGTGAAGGCCGCCCCGCTCCCTGGTCCCGAAATGGAAACTTCGGTGGAAGATGGAAGACCGCTCGTTCCACTCGCTGGGGAGCAAAAAAGCTCTTTTTCTCCCCGCTCCCCTCTGTCCTTTCCTCTCTCCCTCACAGAGCCGCTTTTCCTTTTCGAGGCCGGCTTGAGGGGCGGGTGTGAGTCCTAAGCCCACTCCTTCGTGCTATTCAATTGCCAAAGAGCCTAAAAGGCATCAAACTGGTCAGATAAACCTTTTGAGATCACCCCGACTCTGCACTGACATAGCACCTCGTTTGAGGTCTCATCCTCCATCCAGTCGTACATGTCTGCCCGGTGACAGTCTGCCGTCCGCGGCCCGCTCGATGCTCTCTCGTCCTCCAATACCAAGGGTTAGCGCGTCTTGAGCCTGTCGGTCAAGTTTACGGAATTTGACGGAATTTGACGGTTTGAAGAAATTCCGGGCCGCTTTGTATACAGACAAGGTCAGGGGACAAGCTTCATCAAAGCGTGCTGATTCGGACCGGAGGTCGGGAAAGGGGCATGCGTTGCACCTCATGACTACAATTCTCTCAAGAAAGGACAGATGTGTCAAATCGAAGTGGGCCCTTGGAGGGGGGTAAAGAGGGGGTATATGGGGGGTAAAGGGTGGGTAAAGAGGGGGGAAAAATCTGCCGGTCGTTTTTCAACGAATAGGCCCGTGGGTCTTATTGCTATCATCCTTAAGACTCTATTTTCCAACGTCGGTGGTGGCGCTCACCCGGACCGTTGCCGGTGTCAAATAACGGACGGCCGGCGGTTGTGAGGGCGAACAGAGAACTGCACCACGGCGGAGGTTCCGGGCGGGCTGGTGGCTTTGGCGGTGCCGTGGCATGTTCCTTGCTTTACCCTTCCGTGTCGGGAACGAGATGGTCCAGGCTCTGAAAAGGTCGATCTCTCCCGCAGCGCCCCCCAGGGGTAAACCCCACCGCGAAAGGCCCCTCGCGTCTGCATCATCCCCTCCCCGAACAAAAGAACACCGTTTGTCCGGAACGACCCGGACCGATTCAATGGAGGTTCCCCATGAACGACAACAGGGCCCTTGGCTACCACCTGAAGGAAGTCAAGGAGGGGAGAAGGCGATTCGAAAACGCCTTCCAGAGCGTCTCGAGGATGATCCTCGACAAGAGCGACATGATCGAAAAGGTCATCGTCAACGGGAAGAACACCTACGATTTCACCATCTTCAGAAAAGGTCAGAAGCACGTCATCGGTATGTTCGACGAGATAAATAGCTTCGTCTCGAGCGTCAAAGATGCGGCGGAGAACGGGTCGTCCCGGGAGATGGCCTTCGTTCTCGTGGGAGAGCCGGGAAACGGAAAGACCTTCTTCGTGGAGACCCTCTGCGGCCTCTACCGGAAGTTCTTGAGCCTTGAGGAGAATCGCCGCTACACCTTCGGCTTCAAACACCTCGACCGCATCGGCACCTACGGAAAGATCACGGCCGTCCAGTCGCAGACCTTCGAGGACCCCCTCATTCTCGCCATGAACCTTCTCCCCTCAGGAGGATGAAACGAGGGAGTTTCTCGCGCAGTGCGGCGGTTTTTCCGACACCGAAATCGAAAACCTCTACGAAAACTACCGTCCTTTGGGCGCGTGCAGCGAATACATCGTCAACGATATCAGAAACATCACGGGCGGCAGCGTGGACGAGATCCTCGACTTCATCGAGGTCCTCCCCGTGCACTTGAGCGAGAGCCTCGGGACCATCACGGGCAAGTATTCGGCGAAAGACAAGATCACCTCTTCCGCCGTCGACCTCCTCGGCGAGGAGTCGATACAGCGGCTCCTCCACCTCTCCGACCCCAACAACCCTTACCGTTTCGATCTCCGGAGGGGGGCCCTCGCACGGGTGGCGGGCGGCGGCATCCATTTCAGCGACGAGATCTTCAAGAACAAGAAGGACCTGGTCCAGGTCTATCTCGGGGTCATCCAGAACAGGAACATCGAGATCGACGGGTTCCGGTGGCCCATAGATACCCTGATCATCGCGACGAGCAATAACTCGGAATTCAACCGCTTCCTCGCCGAGAAGGAAGAGGCGCCCATCGTGGACCGGTGCAGGATATGTTACGTGGCCCATAACACCGACTACAAACTCCAGTCCCATCTGACCCAGTATGCCGTCGGGAGCGAGGTGAAGACGACGCTCACCAAGGAGCGGCTCCACCAGGACCCCAACCTCAACTATGCTGCCTCCGTCGCCGTGGTGCTGACGCGCCTCCCCAGGTCCGAGAAGCTGACGCCCCTGGAGATGATGAAACTCGGTGCGGGGGAGGTGGCGGGTGAGAAGAGCATCAAGACCCTCTCGGAGGTGATCGACATGCTCAACCATGAACCCGATATCACCAAGAGGTTCGGCCAGAAAGGGATGGGCCAGAGGGACCTGGGGAGGGCGCTCCAGATCCTCGTGGAGACCTCCGAGACCAACGACGGCCAGTGCATGTTCGCCGAAGACATATTCAAGGCCCTGGAGAAGGTGATTCTTGATTATGTGACCGACGCCGGCGACCGGGCCAAGTACTTCGAAGACCTCAAGGTGGCGAGGGGGCTCTACCGGGAGCGGATCATGACCGAGATGTTTAACGCTTACATGGATGAACCCCAGGCAATCAAACGGGATGTAATGAACTATGTCAACATGATCATCGGCATCGACGCCGAGAACCTCGGCACCGACCGCATGTGGAAATACAAGGACCCCCAGACGGGACAGTTGAAGGCCCTGAAAATCGACGAGAGGTTCGTCCAGAGCGTCGAGGAGAGGCTCGGCCTCAAGACGGAGGAGCAACGGGAGTCCTTCAGGACGTCGGTGAGGAAGATATACGGTCAGAAAATATCGGTCGATCCCGACTACGATTTCATGGACAACATCGAACTCGTCAAAGCCGTGACGGAGGTCCGTCTCAAGTCGGACATCGCCGGCGCGGGGTCCCTCATAGGCGCGCTCGCCAATCGGACCAATGAAGAAAATCAGAAGCTCTACGACCGGATGATCACCACCATGCTCGACAAACTGGGCTACTGCAGAACCTGCGCACAGAAGACGATGGAGTATTTCTGCACGAAGAACGATGAAAACTGAACACCACTATGTCCACACCATAGGGTCTATTGAAGACCTCCTTGAGCGGGATATCCAAGAGAGAAGGACGGCTTTCCGCGGAAGATACGAGTCGGCAAGCTCATCAGGCCGGTGAGGGGCGGCAAGGAGAAGGTGGTCGTGGTCCCCACGACCGTGGAGGAGAAGCTCTACCACGACTCCAGGACGCCTTCCCGGGACCAGGCGGAAGGGCCGGGCGGTTCGGGCGGTTCGGGAGAAGGCGAAGAAGGCGATATCATCGGAGAAGAGCCATTCCACGGAACTGAAGGCGGAGGAGCGGGAGGGCCGGGTCAAGGCGACGAGGCAGAGCACGAAGCAAAGACGTCCCTCTACGACCTCGGCCGCATCCTTACGGAGAAGTTTCACCTTCCGAATCTCAAGGAAAAGGGGACGAAACGCTCGCTCAAGAAGTTCAACTACGAACTCACCGACCGGAACCGGGGTTTTGGACAGGTGCTCGACAAAAAGGCCACCCTCCGCAGA
>CAVVPU010000228.1:0-5472 GCA_963750015.1 uncultured delta proteobacterium
ATCTTGAGGTCTTCTTTCAAGGCGTCCACAGTGTCGTAGAAATCTCCCAGCTCATCCACGAGACCCACGTCCTTTGCCATGGTCCCCGTGTATATCCGGCCTTCCGCCAGTTTTTTCACAACATCGATATTCATCTTCCTGCTGGCCGCAATATCCTTCGTGAACTGCTCGTAGATATTCTGCACGATGTTGTCCAGATAGGCCCTTTCTGCGGTCGTCATCTTCCTGAAGGGACTCCCTGCATCCTTGAACTCGCCCGCCTTGATCGTCTCGCTCTGCAGGCCTATTTTCTTGAGCACGTCCTCGAAGGTCATGAGTTGCATGATAACACCGATGCTTCCCGTGATGGTAGAAGGATTCGCGTACAGACGGTTCGCGGCGGAGGCAATATAGTAGCCGCCCGAGGCGCAGCTCAGTCCCCATGGAGACATAGACCTTCTTCTTCTCCTTGAGCTTGGTCACCTCTCTGTAAATCTCCTGGGTCGGTCCCACGCCTCCGCCCGGTGAATTGATCCTCAAGATAACCCCCTTGATCTGGGGATCGTCCTTGAAGCTCACGATATCCTCGTTCACGTCTTTGGAGCCGGCTATGACCCCCTCGATCTCCACGACGCCGATGCGCGCACCGGATGGAGTCTCCAGCTTGGTGACCGTGAAGGAGACGATAAAAGCCAGAACTACCAATGAAAGAACGATTACCAGGACCTTCTTCTTCCGACTCCACGCCATATCTGCCTCACTTTCTTTTCAGTATTATAGTCCCGAACGGCCTTCGTTGCGAGCACATCGCAATTCTCAGCTTGGTAATTTCGAGCACCGCAAGGACAGTCGCCACCCTGTCCCGGAGCTCCTGCTCCAGGTCCATCCTCCACGTGTAGACTCCTGTCTCCGCAAGAAGCTGTTTGATTTGAGCCAGCTTCTCTTCGAGGGTCGGGCGTATATCCTGTATCGTCAAGAACCGCTCTTCTTTGCTCTTTATCAACCGGAAAAAAAGAGCGCAAAGGTCCAGAACGTCCTCGTCCTCATCATCGACGCCCGCGCCGTTGCGAACGAAGGTATCCTTGCCGAGCACAGGGAAGCGTTCGAAGCTCTTTGCCATTGCCCTGATCCTCTCGTACTCTATGATCCGCTCCACAAGCTCTTCCCTCGGATCCTCGCCCGCATCGTGCGGCAGGAGCATGCGTGACTTGATGAAAATCAGAAGTGAGGCTATCTCGATGAAGTCCTCGGCTACCCGCAGGTTCATCTCCCGGGCGAGCTCTACATACTCGAGAAATCTTTCGGTGATCCAGCCTATGGGAATGTCGAATACGTCGATCTTGTTCTTCTTTATCAGGTTCACGAGGACGGCCAGGGGCCCTTCAAAGCACTCGAGCTGCAATTCAAGAGTTGAAGCGCTGAAGTTCACGCAATCGCCCCCTTTCGAGCCTCAATGCCCTTTTCAGTTATGTATCGCCTTACAAAGTCCAGCTCCTCCTCCTTTGTCGAGAGGCCTTGATCGATCTTGGCAACTTTAAGTGCATCGAGGATCTCTCCATACACAGGACCTTCCTTGACGCCCATGGTCTTGATGTCTGCCCCCGTAGTGGCGGGGGTCAAAGTCTCGGCGTAAGTTATATAGCTGGAGACCGCTTTCTTCACATCTTCCGAATGGCTCTTGGCCATGACGAAGAGACGTCCTTCCTGCGACAAGGCCTCGAGTTGCCGGTAAACTTCGCTCTTTTTCATAAACCGGTAGGCGCCGGAAAGCCTGACGAGGGTCTCGCCTGCTCTGTCCGCCTCCTGGACGAGCCTTCGCCCCATCGACTCGGACGGCGCAAGCCTTTTCGAAAAGTCGCTCACTTCCTCCGTGGTCATCCTGTCCATGAGGCCGAGGAGGTAATAGAAGACCCGGTTATGTCTTTCCTTGTAGGAAAGGGTGTACCACTTCAAGACTGCATCCATCTCCCGGAAAAGCCGCTCCTTCTCATGGTCGAAGACGAGAGCGGGATGGATAAACCTGATGAGGTCCAGTTCCTGAAGTCTTCGCATGATCGCAACAGGATTCTCCTCAAGGAGGATCAAAGACAACTCCCTCCATATCCGGGGGGCCCTTATCCTTGAGAGAAAGCTCATCTTCACCGCATTCCTGATCAGGTTCAGAGTGAATTTCCCGATCTGAAACCCGAAGCGCTGCTCGAAGCGTACCGCCCTGAATACCCTCGTCGGGTCTTCCACAAAGCTAAGGCTGTGGAGAACCCTGATGGTCTTCTCCTTGACATCGATCTGGGCACCGAAGAAGTCGACAAGTTCTCCGTAAGTGTTTTTGTTGAGTGATATGGCGAGTGTGTTAATAGTGAAATCCCGCCGGTAGAGATCGAGTTTCAGAGAGCTGTGCTCGACCACGGGCAGGGCCGCAGGCGCCTTATAATACTCGAGGCGAGCCGTTGCCACGTCTACCTTGAAACCGTCAGGGTAATAAACCTTTGCCGTGCCGAACTGCGGGTGTACTCTGATCTTGAGGTTCAGGCGTTTCGACATTTCACGGGCGAACGCGATGGCGTCCCCCTCGATCACCACGTCGACGTCGAGGTTGTCGTTTCTCAAGATAAGATCTCTGACGAAACCGCCCACGAGGTAAGCGTGATAATCCATTTCATCGGCGAGCTTGCCGATCGGGTTGAGGCGGTCCCTGACCTTCGGGGTTATCCGCTCCTCCATGAGCCTTTTGATATTCTTTCTTTTCTCGTAGATATCGTGGTAGCCGAGCTTGCCGAGGACGCTCTTTCTAATCTCGTCCTCAAGCACGCGAAGCAGGTCCGTCCTCGTAATGGCACCGACGAGCTCCTCCCCCCGCAGGACCGGAAGAAACCTCTGGTTGCCGCCTATTATTATCTCTTTTACCCTTTCAATCGACTCTTCGGGCCCTACCGTCGAAAAATCGGTGATCATATATTCCTTTACCGCTTGCCCCTCCAGTTTATGAAAAGCCGCTTTCTCAGCCACCTGTCTCGTGATTATGCCTGTCACCCGCAGGTCGCAGACTACAGGAAGAGAATTGATGCTGTACTTCGTCAAGGTGTTCTTGGCTTCGCTTATGGATACGTCCTGGGCAACGGAGATGACAGGGAAGAACATGATGTCTTTTGCTTCCCACAAGGGCTTCACGTAGCGGCGGAGGTACTCTTCCAGTAAGGTCCGCGCTTCAATAAGAGTAATATTCTTCAGGGTCGCCGATGCTGCTTCTTTGTGACCTCCCCCACCCATCATAGAAAGGATGCGGCCCGCGTCCACCTCAGGTATGCGGCTTCGTCCGATGACGTAGATCCTCTCTTCCATGCGGAAAAGGGCGAAAACCGCGTTCAGGTTCTCCATGTCCCTGAATTTCTGGACGAGCACTGCGAGGTCTCCCAGGTAGCTCTCACTGCTTCCCTCGGTGATCACCACGTCCACGCCGTTGATGTTACTTACCTTGGCAGCCTCCATCAACTCATGGAGCATATGGACCTGCTCCGGGGAAAGGTCCTTCACGAGAATGTCGGAAACCACATCGACGTGTGCGCCCTTGGAAAGAAGAAAGGCGGCCGCTTCAAAATCGAGGTCTGTGGTGGAGGGGTATTGAAAGCTGCCCGTTTCTTCGTAGATACCGAGCACCATTACCGTCGCCTCTTCAGGCGATATATCGATCCCCCTCTCCTTGAGCAGATTGACGAGGATGGTAACGCAGGCACCGCTCTCGCCCAAAAATTCTACGTCTCCGGTGATGTCGTCAGAGGACCGGGGATGATGGTCATAGACGTGAAGGGCGACCCGCCCTTGCTCAACCAGATGGGCAAACTCGCCGATTCTGTTCTTCTGCCTCGTATCGACGAGGATCAGCGTATCGACTTCGTCGTAGTCGATCTCCTTTATCTTCGCGATGTTGAGGAAATAGAGGGTCGAATGCATAAGGAAGTCCCGGACGGTCTTTTCCTGGGAGCCTGGGAAGACAAGAACCGCGTCGGGGTAAAGTTTTTTTGCGGCCACCATGGACGAAAGGGCATCGAAATCCGCATTGAAATGAGTGGTAATGACCTTCACGTGGAAAAGATTAGAGCAACCCCGGAGGGATGTCAATCCGAGCGTGGTATCGGCAGGACGAACAGGTTGCCCTGCACAGAGGAGTCCCGAGAAGAGTGGTCCCCCAAACCCATGAGACCATAATCACAACCCGGGAGGACCGGCCTCCAGCCCTTTGTCGTCCGTTATAAGTTCAGCCAGCCGCTCGATCATGACATCCGCATTTTTCCGCCGCTCCTCGATTCTCCCGGGAAACACGTCGCGGATGAAACCGGCTATCATGATGGTCGCCATCCCTAAGTCACGAGCTCCCTCGAGTTCCTCGGATCCGCCGTCACCGATAAACACGCACTCTTCCGGTGCTACCCCCAGGGCATCGATGCACGTCTCGTAGATTCTCCTGTCCGGCTTGACGTACCCCACATAACAGGAAAAGACGGCAGAATCGAAGAGCGGAGCGAGAGGCGATTGATCCCATGCGGTCACTTCCATGGTCGACGCATTGCTCACCAGACCGATTCTTTTACCCCTGACCTTCAACAGGGTGAGCACATCGACGCTTTCCCTGGGGACCCGCATCAGGGCGCCTGCGAAGGCATCGACAATACTGTGCATCGCGGCTTCGATGACAGGATCGGGAATATTCGGGTCTATGGCGCGGGCCATCCCGGCAATGGCAGCGAAGGCGTCCTTCATTCCGCCGGTGTAGAGTTCATGCAGCCTGCCTTCGAGCTGTGCGCGCCACGCCTCACGGCTCACTCCCAGGGATCTCGTGGACACCCGGCAGTCTATTTCCCCACGTTGTCTTCAGTGAAACGAGGGTGTGAAAGAGATCGAACAGAATCGCTTTCTTGGCCCTGACAATCATGGATGCATGTTCCGCCATGTCTTCCCCCGTGATGCAATTTAATGGGGCTCGCGTCGCCCCCTCTATCCAGGCTTGCCCTCGCGGACCATCGCCACCGGCGAGAGCCTGGTCCGCGATAGGTTCTTGCCTTTTCTTCCAAGCCCGCAGAGCCTCCCTCAAAGCTTGCTCGTCGGGACGTAGTCCCGAATGGTCCCGGCCTCTTTTGCCCCTTGAGGAAGAGTCGCCGCAGGCGCGCAGTGCTTGATGATGCTCACCTGCTCTAGTGGGGCTCGCGTCGCCCCGTTGTTTTGGACACCCTGCTGTGTGCAGCAGGGTCATGCACTTCATTTCAGATCGACTTCTGCTGTATGGGCTATTATCTGAAGAAGCTTCTCCCTTGTCAAGCCCTGCGCGGTGCACTTTGAACTGGAATTCACCCCTCTTCCATGCTTTAACCTATAGAAATTACCAGGTATTGGACTTGCTGGGGTTCAATTTTATGCCGACAATAGAGTTGAGCCATGGATGGAGGAGCAGGCATCCACCTCGAATGAGGTGACCCACAACATGGAGAACATCGCCACACT
>CAVVPU010000229.1:0-4052 GCA_963750015.1 uncultured delta proteobacterium
ATAATATTGAGATGATAAGCGATGTTTGCCGTCAGTCCGTTATCCTATTTGATTGATAGGACCACTTTTTTTTTACCCAACCAACCGTTTGGCGTTTTTTTTCTTGACAACCCAACCAACCGATTGGTATAACGGTATCTTCCGACAAATTTTATGTAAAACTATGGAGGAGAGCACGTGGAACTCGCTAGTCTTTCTATCCCAAAGACGCGTATATCCGACCAGGTCAAGGAGGCACTCAAAGAGGCACTTCTCGACATGAAACCAGGAGAGAAGATTTCATGGTCCGAGAGGGGCATGGCCCGGCAGTTCAAGGTAAGTTTGGGAACCGTCCGTGCTGCGCTGTACCACCTCGAAGCGGAAGGCTTGCTCAACAGGCGAAGAGGCGTTTTTGGAGGCTGCTTCGCTTCGCGGCCGCCGGAAGAGAAGATGGGCGAAGTGGTGATGAATTACTATAGGATGGGGGATTTCACACCCGAGCATCTTTGGGAATGCCGCCATCTCCTGGAGCCCCTCTTCGCAAAGACGGCGGCCGTCCGGAGGACTGATGATGAGCTGAGGGCTCTGAAGCGCTCAATCGAATCCTTCGAGAAAGCTCTGAAAGAGGGGCAGGTGCACCCCACGGCCGCCCTTGAGTTTCACTATCTCATCGCCGATTCGTGCCATAACCCTCTTATCAGCCATATGATGAAGGCATTGGCAACGGTATTCGAAAGACTTCTGGATCGATTTCCTCTCACAACTGAGGACGCCTGGGAGGAGCTCGATCTCAACAAAAGACTCTATAAATGTCTTCAGCAGCGGGATGGTGACGGGGCGAGCAGGTTGATGATCACCCACTTTGAGTCTCTCAAGAAGCATACAGGAACAGCCGAAGCAAGCGAAGACGAGTCGGTCCAGGCGGGCCTGTAGAGAAACAGCGGTCTCTTGTTCCTTGCGACGTCTCGTAGACGTCTCGATCATGATGCGGGAATCGTCCTGCGGCTATTGCTCCGACAGGCCGATCGGCGAAGAGATTGAAGACCAACATCGTTTGTGAATGATTGTCTTTCGGCCTTTGAAACCTTGAATGAGGAAGAATCGTTTCCTCATATGGATGTATTGATCGTAGAAGACGAAACCAAAGCAGCATTGACTCCACCAGCATAGTGGACGTCTACGTCAACTTCTTGAGAAAGAGGGTGGAGTCGATTACCCCGAGAAAGTATATCCAGAAGGTGAGGGGAATCGGATAGTCCCTCAAAGGAGAAGATGAGAAGAGCGTCTGACCTGCCCATAAGATGGCGACTCACAATCCTCTACGGGGGGATACTCTCTCTAGTGCTCGTGGTTTTTTCCACAGGCGTATGCATCTACTTCCAAAACAGCCTGCAGGATAGTATCGATACCAAGCTCCGGTCCATCGCCGACGTCATCTCCCAATCGATGGCGGACGCCCATAACCCGAGCCTTTTCGGCGATTTCGAGCATTACCTCGAGAATGTCCTGGGAAGGAGGCCGAAGGGAAAACTAATCCAGATCGTTGACAGGTCGGGAAAGGTTGGGGCCAAGAGCAGCGACCTCGATACGGAGAACGTACCGACAGGCTACGCGACCATTGAGCGAGCCATGAGCGGGCATGTGACATACGAGACAATCGGGCAGGGTTATGGCCGCGTGAGGATGATCACCCTCCCGGTCATGGAGAAAGGCAATGCCACGAGCATCATACAGGTGGGCACTTCGCTCGAGGACTTTGACGACAGCATGCGGAAGCTTCTCGTGATCCTCGTAATCGCAACCCTTACGGCTGTGGGAGCCACTCTCGTGATCGGCTATTACATGGCAAAAAAAGCCCTGAATCCAGTGGACAAGATCAGAAGGGCTGCGATCAATATTTCCTTCCGCAACCTCAAGGAGTACATTGACATAGGGCCGAGGAAGGACGAATTGGGTAAGCTCGCCGAGACCTTCAACGAGATGATCTCCAGACTCAGAGACGCCTTTCAAAGAATAAATCAGTTCAGTAGCGACGTTTCCCATGAGTTGAGAACGCCCCTCACAATCCTTAAGGGGGGCACGGAGGTTGCCCTCAGGAAGGATAGGGACAACAAAGAATACCGTTCGCTGCTCGCAAGCCATCTTGAAGAGATAGACCGGATGTCGAGGATAATCGACGACCTTTTGCTGTTGTCGAAGGCCGATACGGGGGAGATGGAGTTCAACCTCGAGGATATAGCCGTAAAAGACCTTGTCCTCCAGGTCTTTATGGATATGAAAATCATTGCCGAAAGGAAAAGTGTGGAACTTTCGCTCGGTGACCTTGTGGAGACGAAACTGAAAGGCGATGAGCTGAAGCTTCGCAGGATGCTCTGGAACATCGTTGATAATGGCATAAAGTACACCAGGGAAGGTGGCAAGGTTGAGATATCGTCAGCCCTGACCAATGGAAGCGTAATGATCAACGTGAAGGACACGGGGGTCGGCATCGCCGAGGAAGACATGAAGTACATCTTCGACAGGTTCTATCGGGCGGACAGGGCGAGAACACGGGAGAACGGAACGGGCCTCGGTTTATCCATCAGCAAATGGATCGCGGAAGCGCACAAGGGCGTGATCGCCGTTGAAACCAACGCATCTTCCGGGAGCCTCTTCTCCCTCAAATTTCCCTTGAATGGAGAGGGCAAGTGACCCTTTTTCGATTTCCAAGGCATCAAACACTAAGCGAATGATAGTGAGCAACTCTGGAGTGAGGCTGATTTGAGTTGCTTTTAGACCGTCCGTACCTGCTCGCATATCCAGTCGAGTATCTCAATGAGCCGCGCGCGTGTCTTTGTATCCGTCAGGACCTCCAGGGGAATGGAAGGACGCTTCGTGACGGCATCCGGCGAAATCGAAACCCAAGGAAGTTCGTTTAAACGGGCAAGAAGGTCAAGGCGTCTCGGCTCTTCGTCGAAGGGAGGCTTCGTTTGCATCATGTGGAACTGTATTTCGAGTCTGCCATGAGTCCATACCGAGATTGTCCAGAATGTCTCTCCTTTATGGTCAATCATGGGGAAGAAGGAACCGTCCTCCCTGCCTTTCCCCCACCATATGCGCAAACCCTGATTTCCAGCCCAATGAAGAACCGCTTGCGCGACTGCCGTTTCATCCGGTCCTCGTCTCGATAGAAGGTCGGCAAGGAAAGAAGTCTCCTCCCATTGTTTCGTCCCGATGTCGTCAATCGATTTCTTTTGGTGACCCGACGCGGTCTGACCGATGAGTCTCGGGACCAGGGTCTTGAGTCCCTGCCCGGCGTACTGCTTCAACTCTACGGCGAGGACTTCTGCAAGGGCCATCTGAGAGTTGAGAAATTCCACCACCCGTTTCATTTCCAGGGGAATTTCATCCGCTACAAACACTAATCTGATCCTACCGGCTTGCAGATTCTTTTTCACCTGTTGCCAGAACTGTTCCACGTCGGCATCCGGCCCGAGAAATTCGGTGAGAACATCATCGGGACTGCAAGGCTCGCCACAGGTGATCTTAAAGTGCTCACGCAGCACTTCGGCCGACCGGCACAGGAGAGCGTTGGCAGCGTAGTCAAGGATTTCTCCGATCGCTTCACGGCGTGCGCCTGTGTTGTCACCGCGCTTCACTTCCACGACTGTCGGTATTGCATCCTGGTCGAGGAAGAGATGATCTATTGTCCAACGGTCGGCATTTTCTTCTTTAGACGGGGTTTCTTTCTCATGTTTCACCAGTAACCAGCGTCGGGGAGTGCCGGATCCATCTGGTCGCCGGCAAGAAGGTCGGGATATTGCACCAGAAGCCGCTGGATCAGGTTTTCCGAATTATACGGTTGCTCACGCAACTCGACTAGTTTATCGTCATCTTCGATCAGATAGATGCCCCGCCCCATTTCTTCTCCTTTGCGCCATCAATCTCACCTGCTTCTTAATGCTGCATTACACTTAAGGCAGCTCAGACCCGTTCTGGAATAACTTCTCAAAACGTGCTTGAACCAGGCAAAAACTTGGGAGAGGTCGGACCCGAATGAACACGACGGGCGCCCCGTCAACCAGTTTAGCAGC
>CAVVPU010000230.1:0-3316 GCA_963750015.1 uncultured delta proteobacterium
AGGAACTCTTCCTCGGTTTCGTAAAGCATCCTCGGGCTCTGTCCGTCGATTTCTTCGGCGGAGAACCCGGTCATGGCGCACAAAGCCCCGTTCGCCCAACCGGCAACCCTGCCGACCCTGGCGAGGGCCATGCCGACCGGTGACGCGGAGAACACCGATCTAAGGGTCGCTTCGCTGCGCCTCACCGCCTCCTCTGCGGCTTTTCGCTCGGTCACGTCGCGGAACATCCAGATTCGACCGTAATAAGTCCCGTCCCGCCCGAAAACAGGCGAAGAGTAGACATCTAGAACGGTAGCGTCCACAAGCTCGACTTCGTAGCGCAAACACTCGGTGGTGCCATCGGTGAGCGAAAGGACGTCCTGTCTGAACTGGGAAGGACTCTTTACGAAGTCAAGGAAGGACTCTATCTTGACGTCCTTCTCATCGGCTTCAAGAAGGTGTTGGGATGCCTTCAGAAGCCTTGCGGCCTGTTTGTTGCGATAAGTCTCTTCACCACGGCTATCGATGACGATGATCCCGTCCTCGGACGCATCGGTGACTGCCTCAAGAAATGCACTTTTCCAGCTCAAGGATTCGGTCCGTTCCCTCACAAGTTCTTCGAGATTGCGCTCGTGTTCCCTTAGTTTGGCAGTGCGCTCTGCGATGACCCGTTCCATTCTCGTCCGCTGCAAAAGGAAGGATCTGCCCCAGAGTGCCGTAAGGAGGGTCAACCCCAGCCCGATGGGGAGGATAAGCCAATATGCCAGACTGTAGAAAATTCTGAAATACTCCTCACCCGGTGTCGCTCTTATTCCCCAGTCACTGCCCGCAAAAGAGGTCCTGAACAGAAAGGGGGGCTGCGCTGGGAGAAGCAAAGAAACCCAGGAACCCTTCGCGCTCATCGACGAGGTCGATCTCGTGCAGAGCGCACGGCCCCGTTTGCCTTCGGAAAAACTGAGGAATTCGAGGGTAAGACCAACGGGCTGGGCATAAGAAAAACGGTCAGACAAGAGCCGTGCCGCACGAAGAAAGCCGACGGCGAATCCACGAAGGGCCTTCCGCCTCCCTTCCGTGCTTTGGACAGTCATTCCTTGCCTGTAGACAGGATAAACGATAAAGAGACCGGTGCCGCCACTTTCTCCGGGTGTCCTCTGCCAGGAAGCAGCCTCTGCCGTCCCCGTGTCCCGTGCCTTTTCCAGGGCGGAGCGGAGAGAAGGCTCGGAGGCGAGGTCGAAGCCGGATAGGTCCGCGGCCCCGTTTGCGGGCTCGCCATAGAGAATAGGGTAGCTGGTCGATCCGCGAGCGGCAGGGTCAGCCGGACCGAGCGGACGAGGCTGCGGTGTCGTAAGTGATTTGGATTCTTTCCCGGGCGGTTCGGCGCCTCCGGAAAAACCCTTTGCAGGCACCCATCCGATGCCATCAATATCGATGCGCATCATGAGCAGGGACGTGGCCAGGAAGTGGAACTCCTCCCTGTTCAGATTGCCGTTTCCCTGGATGAATTGAGCCAGGGTCCGCACGACCGAATTGATCTCCTCCAGTTCGCTGAAGATACGGGTATCCCGGCTCTTCGAGGCTACCTCGAATTTCGACTGGAAATCCTTCAGCTCCAAGTCATGGGCCTTCCAAAAAAGGCCGAATGTGACCAGGACCCCGACGAGAACCACTATCAAGGGAGAGCGGTAAAGCCGCAGGATCAGCGATTGCAGACGGGTGCGCCCCCCTTGCGGGGGCTCTTGCAAACCGTGCCCGTCAGAACAAGGCAATTCTGGGCGAGATTTGAGATCTCGATCCATGTCTTTATCTTCGGACGAAAGGAGCAATTCATTAAGGTAATCATTTCTCATTATTGACAGAAAAGGCGAGGCGCCATACGGCACCGGGGATTGCGAATGGCCCTCGTCGACGGTGGATACACTTCTTCTTCCTAAGAATAGGTCTTATAGGACTTATACGACCTATTCTTAAAGGTTCGAAAAGAGGCTGAAACGGGAATCAATTTTGCGGAACGGCCTATTTATGGGGTTCAGCACCCCCTCAGCGGGCATAAGCCCGCCGAGCCTCCCCGCTCAACTCGCTTCGCTCGGGCTGCCGCCGGTCGTCCTTCAAAACTTCGATGGGAGGTAAAAGATGGGAGACTGCTCGTTCCACTCGCTCGGAAGCAAAAATCCTGCCCCCTTCTCCCATCTCCCCAGTCCCGGAAGGGACGATCTCCCTTCCCCCCTCTGTTCTTCTCGAGCCTCCCCGCTCGTGAATCGTCTGTCCTACAAATCGAGGATCAGCTCCTTGAGACTTCTCTTCGGCACGTGGTGAACTCCTGCCGGATCACGCCAGTATTTAAAGTCACCCTCCTTCATCTCCTCAAGAACCACCTTCTCATTCGGATAGCCGAGGGCAACCACGAGCAGGACTTGATAACGGCCGGGTATCTTGAGCGCCCCGGCGAGCTTCTCCTTGTTGACCGAAGCGATGATGCAGGCCCCGAGTCCGATTTCGGCAGCGCCGAGGGCGATGGTCTGGGCCGCAATCGAATGGTCCCAAGGGACTGACTCCGATATCTCATTGTCTCCCAGGATCACCACATAGCCGCAGGGCCGCTCCCCTTCGGCGGGACCCTGCCAATCCTTAAGATAGGCGGCCCATGCGAGGGTCGGGAAGATAGCCTCATTCTTCTCCTTTGTGTAAGATATTATGTACTTGAGAGGCTGTCTGTTGCCTCCTGAGGGTATCATTCGGGCGAGTTCAACCAAGTCTTTCAGGGTTTGCCCCTCCAGACTTCTGTCTTCTTGAAAGCGTCGGTAGCTCCTACTTTTCCTCACCAATTCCTGCATCATGGCTGACCTCCCTGTCTTGTCGAGTTTGTTCTTCCTACCTCTTTCTCCGCCTCTTTTCAAGGGCAAGATGGGCGGCCAACCTGCGGCTGCCGGACAGCTAAGAATTGGACAAAATCAAAACTAGTCCGGAGACACCTTGTGGAGGAGCCGGTTAAGGCGATGTTCGGCCGATCCGCGTTCATCATCGCTCAAGCCTTTGGCCCCATCCAGGAACCGCCGCATGAGAAGCAAGGCTTTCCCCCATTCACGGGTGTGATGCTCGTAGAATTTTGCGAGCTCTTCGACTGCAAAGAAATCGTAGGGATTCGAGTCGACGAGACCCTGCCAGAGATCGACAGCCTCTTCCCGGCGGCCTGCCTTTTTATAGATCAGGGAGAGCGAGCGCCTCGCGCCAACCGATACCTCCTTATAATGGGACAGAGTCAACGCCTCGAACATCCCGGTCGCCTTTTCGTCTTCGCCGCGTTCGTAAAAGAGCCCGGCCAGCCTGAGCAGGTCGCCGT
>CAVVPU010000231.1:0-3429 GCA_963750015.1 uncultured delta proteobacterium
TGTGTATGTACGTCTGCTTGGTTCGTTACGTATTGCTGAGGAAAGGCGCATCCGTTTCGGAAAGCAGCCTGTCCGCGGGCACGTAGCGCACTATATCGCCGAGAGTGGAATTTTTGTAAGTCACCGTGCCCGGTATGGAGAGGAAAAAGCCCATATCGAGCATCTTTTTAGCCGTTTCCAGATCGTATGAGTAGCAGTGGATTATGGTCTTGTGGTCCCGGAGGTTCGCATCAATCAGTATTCCCAGGGTTTCTTTCTTGGCATTCCTCGAATGGACTATGATCGGCAGGCCCGCGGACCGCGCCACCTCTATCTGCCTTCTAAAGGCGTTCGCCTGGACATCCCGCGGTGCATAGTCCCTGTAGAAGTCGAGGCCTATTTCCCCGTACCCGACGATCCGCGGATGTGCGAGATATCCTTTGATGCGCTCTTCGAGGGCGTCAGAGTAATCGGCCGAGTTGTGGGGGTGCACGCCTAACGCGGCGTACACCTCGTGGTGGGTCTCGGCGATCTCTATGGCCCTCGCGAAATACCGCTCTTCCGTGGCGACGGTGACCATCTGCGAAACGCCGGCATGAAGGGCCCGGGCGATGACCTCCGACCGGTCGTCGTCGTATTCTTCCAATTCCAGATGACAGTGAGAATCGACGAACATGGCAATTTATAGCACAGAGGAGGAGGCAGAATCAACGCAAAGGCAAGGGCAGAGGCAGAGGCAGAGGCGGAGGCAGAGGCGGAGGCAAAGGCGTTTGGGAGTGGCGTAGGTGATCGACGCGTATGGCACCCGTTCCTCTCGCACAAAGGCTCCGCTCCCGACCAGTGTAAGCTCCGCTTGAGCTTGATGTGCACGGTGGCGCACGAGCAGAGATGTTCGAGCATGACACATCATCCCTTCGGGATCGCTCAAGCTCCGCTAACGCTGGTTAACGGTCGCTGCGCAATATGTGCGAGAGAAACGGGTGCCATACGCTCGTGGGATTGCCACGGGAGAAGTGCAAAGTGCAAAGTGCAAAGTGAAAAGGGGAAAGGGGAAAGGGGAAAGCCTGTGCGCTGGAGGGGAAAAAGGTAATGGAGAGAATGGAATGGGCGGCCTCTCCGGGCCGCCGCTGTTATCAACCGACCTGGTACGGATGCAACCCCCCAAGGGTCGGAGACAGGGAATAACCCCTGGACGAGGGGCGATGAGCCCTTCGGGCTAGGACGATGGCCGAGAAGGACAGCGCGAAAGCGTTTTGCTTTTGGCGGCCTCCAGGGACGCCCTCCTCTTAAATTGGTGTTGGTGTGTACATCCTATGAGGGCCGGAGCCGCGGACCAAAGGATACGGCTCCGCGTGTCACCGGCCGGTCGGATGGGAGGGATCGTGAGGTGTGGATGCAATTTGAGCCTTGCTGCCCGGATGGCGTACTTAATGTACGTCGGAGGGCGCATGGCGAAAAGTGCGCCGCAGATCGCGATTCCTCCCAGCCGACCGGCCACACCTCGTGCCCTCACTTCTTGTCTCTTCGCCTTCGCCCCCTTCTCTTTACTGTTCTACTTGTGTTTCTCCATCCAGTCTTCGTGGGCATACCAGAGTTGCCTGTGTACCTTCATATAGTCGCTGTGAACCCATGGCTGCATGATGGTCGGTTGGGCGTCCCTGTAAAGGGGGATTATCATGGCATCCTCGCTTGCCTGCCTTACCATCTGCTGGAGCCCTTTCTTCAAGCCTGCGGGATCGAAGGTGTGGAGCGTCTTTTCGCACAGGTCCAGATACTCCTTCGACTTGAGAATCTGGCCGTAGCGGTGGGTCATGGGGTGGGTGCCCCAGTGGACGAACAGATCGGTCGCATCAGGATTGACCCCTCCCCACGCCAGGGCGAGTCCCGAATAGAGGCTGAGGGCTGTATACGGAGACAGCATATCGGGCGCCGTCAGCCACGTCGAGATCCATCTTGATGCCGACGGCGGCGAGATTTGACTGAATCCCGATCCCCGCGTCCTTGTCTTTCTCCTGCACAATCAGCTTGGTGTCGAAGCCGTTGGGAAAGCCTGCCTCGGCGAGGAGTTGCCTGGCCTTCGCCGGGTTATAGGGCCGGGGATCGAAACCCTTCACATAGGCCGGCGAGATAGTAGGCTCTATCTGCGTGAGGGCTTCGAACTTGCCGAAGCCGAGCATTTTTGTGAGGGCAGGCCGGTCGATGGCGTACTCGATGGCCTCACGCACTTTCTTATTGTGGAGGGGCGATTTGGGATCGGCCGAATTGGGCAGGAGGACCCACACGTTTCCCGGCCCCCAATTCACTTTGAAGCCCTTCTTTTCGAGATCGACCCCTATCTTCACATTTGTCATCTCGAGACAAATATCAGCCCCCTTGGATTCCAGCATCATCTGGGTCGTCATGGGGTCAGGCACGAATCGTATCTCGATGGCATCGAGCAAGGGGTAGCCCTTACGCCAGAAATCAGGATTCTTCTCATACCGTATTAAGGAGTCCCGGCTGTAGCTTGCCAGCTTGAAGGGCCCCGTGCCGACCGGGTGGAGCCTGGCCCATTCCTTTCCACCGTTTTTCTTGAAGGCTGTAGGCGAGATAGGGCGGCAGCCCCAACCGAAATCCATTATAGACATGTTGGAGAAATCGGTAAGGTACATCCTCACGGTGTACTCGTCAACGACCTCGGTCGATTTGATGGTATCACTCTCGTAGAGCGATTTCATCTCCACGCCCTGGTCGAAGTACCATTTTACCGCCTCCGCGTTGAAGGGTGTGCCGTCGTGGAACTTGACGCCTTTTCTCAAGTGCCACGTGAGTGCCTTGGTTTTCGCGTTCCAGTCCCACGATTCGGCGAGGATAGGGACGAGGTCACCTTTCTCGTCCCAGTCGGCCAGCCTGTCCAGAATCGGACAATCAAAAGGATTGTCCACGGGACTCACCTCGGGTGGATAGCCGAGCACCTTCGGAAAAACGTACTTTACGGCCCGCAGCGTGCCGCCCCTCACCGCATTGGGCGGTGGTCCCCCCGTTGTGCCGCCTTTCACTGCCTTGGCCGGCGTCTTCATGCTCGTTTGGGCCCATACGATCGAGCCGGAGATGATCAAAAGAGACAGGAAAAAAATCAGAATACCGGTCACGACAGCCAGCTTCCTCATCCTAAACCTCCTCGATGCAAGGCGGCTCCCAAATCATGGGGAACTCGTCGTCAGCTTCTGTCATTCTACAGCCATTTCACGGATGAGCACCACCCCTTGGTGCTTATCCACTTCGCTTAGTTTATCCTATTTTGAGTATTTCCTCAGGCGCTTTGCAGGGCCTTTCGTTTACCCGGGCCTCTGTGATGAACCGGTAGGTGCTCGAAAAGACGGTCGGGTGCATGGTGACCACTATTCCAGATGACATATTGTTTGTCAAGGCCTTTTTGTTCCTTTTGGAGAGCAGGTTTTCGAGGAGCAG
>CAVVPU010000232.1:0-18218 GCA_963750015.1 uncultured delta proteobacterium
TCGAGCTGAATCGTCCAGTCTATCCTCGGAAAAACAGTGCTTTAACTTATCCTCGCCTGCTTTGAGGCGCTCTTTGATCACGCACCCGGGCATGGACTCCTCTCCATTCACCAGGTCACAGGAGGCTGCATCTATGGCCACGGGGTCTCTGGACGCAAGGACGCCGATGTCCTTCACGATAGGCATATCGTTGTGGGGATAGCAGTCGCAGGTGGGACTTATCTGCATGAGGAAATTGAGAAAGACTGCCTTCCCCTTCTTGGCCTCCAGCGCCCCTAACGCATGCTCCACCATCTTCTTCTGGAACCGGTCGGACGCCTCATTCCACTGAGCTTCTATGGCCCCTTCCCGGCAGACGACGATGCATTCCCCGCAGCCTATGCACTGCTTTGCCCGAATCACGGCCTTTTTCTCCGACAGCCCGATGGCCTTCGCCGGGCATAGTCCAACGCAGTTCCCGCACCCCTTGCATTGGTCCACGTTTATCTTCGGCCCTACGCTCGAATGCATGGAGAACTTTCCTTCCCGGGTGGCGCAGCCCATGCCCATGTTCTTCAGGGCGCCGCCGAATCCGGACATCTCGTGGCCCTTGAAATGGGTCACCACGACGAGGCTGTCGGCGTCGACGATCTCTTTGGCGATGCTCACTTCATTGAGTATCTCGCCCGCAATAGGCACCTTGACTCCGCCTGAGCCCCTGAGGCCGTCCGCAATAATGACGGGGCAGCCTACCACCGCATAATCGAAGCCGTTTCTGATTGCCGTGTTGATATGGGAGACACCGTCGCTTCGTCCCCCCGTGTAGAGGGTATTGGTGTCGGTGAGAAAGGGCCGCCCCCCTGCGTCGACAATCCCATCCACGATGGTTCGCAGGAAAACGGGCCTAAGATAGGCGCAGTTGCCTATCTCTCCGAAATGGAGCTTGACGGCCACCAGGTCGTTCTTCTTTATGCGCCTCTCCAACTTGGTCCTTGCCAGCAGCTCGCTGATCTTGTCGAGGAGGTTCCTTTTGGGCCTCGTACGGAGGTCCGTGAAATAGACCGTCGACATTGGATCTCCTTTTTGGTTTAATTGTGGCCCGAAATTGTGTTAGAAGTATACCTTAGTTTCCCTGCAATAAAAAGGAGGACCAATGCCAGAAATGTCGGAATTGCACGAAATGATCAAGAAGATAGCCGAGAAGACGGCTCGCGAAAAACTCGCCCCCAGGGCGAAGGAAATAGATGCTACAGGCGAATTCCCCTGGGACGTCGTGGATGCCTGCCGGAACCAGGGCTTCCTCTACCTGATGTTGCCTGAGGAGTTCGGGGGCATGGGCGGCGATATCACGACCCTGTGCGTTGTTATCGAGGAGCTCGCGAAAGTTTCGGGGACATCGTCCCTGATCTGCCTCGCCCACAACGTCGGCCTTATGCCGGTGATGGTCGCCGGGAACCCCGAGCAGAAGAAATACATCTATAGCAAGGTCACCGAGGCAGATAAGAATTGCCTCGCCGCTTTCTGCCTCACCGAGCCGGAAGCGGGCTCGGATCCGGCGCGTATGACGACCACTTTCACCAAAGAGGGCGACTGCTATTACCTGAATGGAAAAAAATCGATGATCACCAACGGCGCGAGCGCCCAGTTCTACTCTGTCTTCGCGACGAGCGACCCCTCGTTGAAACATAGAGGCATCACCGCCTTCTATCTGGAGAGGGACTACCCCGGTGTGGTCATCGGTAAGAACGAGGATAAGATGGGTATGATCGGCTCGGACCTGACGGAGATCACCTTCGACAACGTGAAGCTCACGAAGGACAACCTCCTCGGGGCAGAAGGCCAGGGTTGGCCAATCGCCATGGCAACCCTCAACCTCTCCCGGCCGGCAGTCGGCGCCCAGGCCCTCGGCATCTCCCAGGGGGCTTTCGACTTTGCCGTCGAGTACGCATGGAACCGGGTCCAGTTCGGCCAGAAGCTTTGCGACCACGAAGGAATCCAGCTCATGATCGGTGAGATGGCGATCGAGGTCGAGGCGTCCCGGGCCCTCGTCTATGAGGCCGCGCGCCTTCTCGATGCAACCAAGGTACACGAAAGGGACCAGATGCGCGCTATAGCAGCCGACAGGGCCTCTGCCATCGCCAAGGTCTATTCGGCGAACTCGGCCATGAAGGTGACGACCGATGCAGTCCAGATATTGGGCAGCTACGGCTATACGAAGGATTATCCCCTCGAACGGATGATGCGCGATGCCAAGGCGACCCAGATTTATGAAGGGGCCAACCAGATTGCCAGCATGCTCATCGCCAAATCGTATTTCAGGAAGTTCAGGATTTAGGAAAGGAAAAACGCAGAAGAGAAGGGCGGGGATGATGGCTTCTTCCCCGCCCCTTTGATAACTAAGCGATATTGTATTTTTTCTTGATGAACTCCATACCGGTCATCGGATAGAGGGCATAGATGAGGATATCTTCCATCTTGTCCGATATGCCTTTCAAGGCCTCCCGTGCCTTGGGAAGCTCGGGGGCGATCACGTCTCCCGGCCGCACATCAATGGGTGTTTCGCCCCTCTCGTAGCCTTTCAGGGCTTTCTTCCTGATCTCCTCGTTCACGGGAGCGGAGGGCCGGCCGTAGAGGCCGTAAAAATAGTCCTTTACCTCTTTTGTGGTCACCTTGTACCTGCCCATGAGCACGTTCATCACGGCCTGGACGCCCACTATCTGACTCGTCGGGGTGACCAGGGGAGGGAAGCCCATATCTGCCCTGGTCTTCGGGATCTCCTCGTACACCTCGTTGATGCGGTGGACCGCCTTTGCCTGTTTCAACTGGCTCACGAGGTTGCTTATCATGCCGCCCGGTATCTGGTGCATGAGCACGCCGATGTCGATGACGGAGAACTTCGTCGTGTCAGAGAACTGAATATACTTTTCGACGATGCTTTCGAGGTACTCGTTGATCTCGGGGAATTTTGTGAGG
This sequence comes from uncultured delta proteobacterium, assembly GCA_963750015.1. Taxonomy (GTDB): domain Bacteria; phylum Desulfobacterota; class Syntrophorhabdia; order Syntrophorhabdales; family WCHB1-27; genus CAVVNC01. The sequence goes on from CAVVPU010000232.1 coordinate 2,953, forward strand.
TCGAGACCCGTGTCCCTGTCCGTGCCGGAAAGAGTGACGATGAACGGCTCTGCGGCGGGGTGAGAGCTTCGGAGGGCAAAAGGCGCGACGCACGTGTCGATGCCGTCCGCACCTGCTTCGATGGCCTTGAGACACGCCATGGAAGCCATACCGCTCGTGTAGTGGGTATGGAGGTGGACGGGAATCTTGAGTGCCTTCTTCAACGCTGAGATCAGCTCGTACGCGTCGTAAGGAGAGATGATGCCGGCCATGTCCTTGATACAGAAAGAGTCGGCTCCCATCTCCTCCAGCTTCTTAGCCCTGGACACATAATAATCGAGCGTGAATATGGGGCCTCCCATCCTTCTTTCCGTGAGGGCATAAGAAAGGGTCCCCTGAATATGCTTGCCTGCCTTCTTGATGGCCTTGTAGGCGGTGATGAAGTTGCGCTCGTCGTTGAGTGCGTCGAAGACGCGGAAGATATCGATGCCCACCTCGGCCGATTTCTCGACGAAAGCCTCCACCACGTCGTCCGCATAATGGCGGTACCCGACCAGGTTTTGGCCGCGGAGGAGCATCTGAAACTTCGTTTTCGGCATCTTTGCCTTGAGGAGGCGCACCCGCTCCCAGGGGTCCTCGTTGAGGAACCTGGTGGCGACATCGAAGGTGGCCCCGCCCCATACCTCCATGGAATAGAAGCCGATATTGTCCATCTTCTCGGCTATGGGGAGCATGTCTTCGGTGGTCATCCTCGTCGAAAAGAGCGATTGATGTCCGTCCCTCATCGTCAAGTCGGTTATCTTTACGGGGTTCTTGCTCATCGGGGTCCTCCTGTCGCTTTTGTGAAATTTTTCTTATTTACTCTTTGTACACCAATTTTGAGCCGTGTTCAAGAGCCAAATGAGAAAAAGTTTCCCCGGAGATGAATCGGCCGGATATATTGCGGAGATTGCCGCCCTTTCCGAAGGCCGTCGCAAGTCGGGCAGGGAAGGCTATGCCCTGTTTTCCCGGATGAACAGCTCCTTCGAACGGTCGTAAGTTCTTTCTTTCTCTTTAGAGAAAAAGCAGCCGGGCAGCTCGTTTTTGCTTCTGTGATAGGCCACGCACTGACAGCACTTTCCCCTTCGCTCGCACGGGTAGGTGCAGGCACAGGCCTTGATGTTCTTATCAAGAGTACAGTCCATTTTTTGCTCCTTTCTTCATCCGATGAGCCTCACGGAGTCGCCTGTTCTTTCGAAAGGCCTCATCTCTATGCAGGGGACTTTATGCTTTCTCTCACAAGTGTCTTCGACCCTTCGGGCATGACGTGGCAAAGAAGCCTTCCGTTCCTGTCGAGGTTCGAGAGCGCCTCTTCGAGGCTTCCGGCCGGTATCATGCCCATCTTCTTCACGAGGCCATCATCCAGCCCGGACACGAGGATTATCCTGTAGTCTTGAGCCTTGATGCGGGTCGAGTAGGCGGTCTGGGCATAGACCTTGTCACTCTCCCGCACCGACGGCTCCATGGCCTCAACCGAGGGGTAGTCGAACCAGGGCATGAAATAGGGGTTGCCTATTCCGTCCCTGCATTCCCCCAGGAGTATGATGGTGCCGCCTTTTTTGGCCGCGTGCTTCGCGTGCTCCAGGGCCTTGTGGGTCTGGATGAAGTCTATGTCTTTCGGAAAACCGCCTGCGCTCACCACCACCACATCGCCCTTTTCCGCCACTTCCCGGGAGAAATGCTCGTTGTACCAGGAGCAACCCGCCTCGTGGGACTCTCTTAAGTCGCCTGAGAACATGTGAAGGAGCCGCTTGTCGTCGTCGAAAACCGTATTGATCAGGAAGAGGGGCCTGTCGATGAGGCCGATGGCCTCCATGATGGCCTCGTGCATGGGGTTGCCGTCCAGGACGCCCGTCTGGGCGCACGGATGCTTCCCCGGTCTCTCTGTATTAAAGACGCGCTTATGGGTGTCGACGATGGTTTGGTAACCGGCCACGCCCGGGACGATGCACTTTCTTCCTCCACCGAAGCCTGCGAGGTAGTGAAAGTTGATGGCTCCCGTGACGATTATTACCTCTGCTTCGAGGAGGGCTGAATTCACGGTCACCTTGAGTCCCGAGGCTGTCGTGCCCACGGAGGAAAGCCCCTTGTCGTCGAAGCAGTCATGGTCTGCACACGGGATGGCTTCGAATATCTCGTCGGAAACAAGACTCCTTCTTTCCTCCTCGGTCTGCTTCCGGTGGTTGCCCAGGGCGAAGAGGATGCGCGTCCGTCCGGCGCGGTTCAGGAACTTTTCCCGCAGTATGGGGAGGATCAGCTCCGCACCCGTATATCTCGTGACGTCGGAGACTATGACGAGTACTTTCTTTCCTTCGATGAGCCCGTCGAGGGGCAGAGATCCGTAAGGTTCGGCGAGAGAGGAAAGAAGGGTCTCCCCGAAGGCGCACGATGGAGGCCGCCCATGGTCGATAGGGGAAACGGTCCAGGAAGGGGGCGTTTCGAAAGGAACGACACCCCTTCCATATTTCAGGTTGAACTTCATCTTATGCTGTAGAAGACGTCTTTACCGCCGAAAATAGCCACATCGCCCAGCTCTTCCTCTATACGCAAAAGCTGGTTGTACTTGGCGATCCGGTCGGTCCTCGAAGCAGAGCCCGTCTTTATCTGGCCGGCATTGGTAGCGACCGCGAGGTCGGCGATGAAAGTATCCTCGGTCTCTCCGGAGCGGTGGGAGATTACGCAGGTGAAGCCCGCCCTTTTCGCGATCTCGATGGTCGTGAGGGTCTCGGTCACTGTCCCGATCTGGTTCAGCTTTATGAGCACGCTATTGGCCGCTGCCTGTCTGACGCCTTCCATGAGTATCTTGGGGTTGGTGACGAATATATCGTCCCCCACGATCTGGATCTTCGAGGCGCAACGGGAGGTGAAGAGCTTCCAGCCCTCCCAGTCGTTCTGGGAGAAACCGTCTTCTATGGAAACGATGGGATAGTCGTTGATGAGCGACTCGTAAAAGGCTACCATCTGCTCGGAGCTCAAGCCCTGCCCCTCGAGCTGGTACGTGCCGTCCTGATAGAGCTCGCTCGCTGCAGTGTCGAGGGCGAGGGCCACCTCGTCCCTCGGCTTGAATCCTGCCTTCTCTATGGCGAGCACGAGCATGTCCAGGGCCTGCCTCGTCGACGAGATCTGAGGGGCAAAGCCGCCTTCGTCGCCCACGCCCGAAGAGAGCCCCTCTTCCTTGAGCACTCCCTTGAGCACGTGGAAGACCTCGACCCCCATCCTCAAAGATTCCCTGAAGGAAGCGGCGCCCACGGGCACTATCATGAACTCCTGCACGTCGAGGGGGTTCTGGGCGTGGACCCCTCCATTGATGACGTTCATCATGGGCACGGGCAGCTCCCTGGCCCGGACGCCCCCGAGATAGCGATAGAGGGGGAGGTCTTCGAAGTCGGCTGCAGCCCTCGCCGTGGCCATAGAAACCGCGAGAATGGCGTTTGCCCCGAGCTTGCTCTTGTTTTCTGTGCCGTCAAGCTCGATCATGAGGTTATCGATGAGGGACTGATCGACCACGTCGAGCCCCTCCAGCCTGGGCGCAATCACCTCGTTGACATTATTGACCGCTTTGAGCACGCCTTTCCCGAGGAACCGGCCCTGGTCCCCGTCTCTCAGTTCTAAAGCCTCCCGCTCACCTGTGGACGCACCTGACGGCACTATGGCCCGGCCCACTACTCCGCTTTCGAGAGTCACTTCCGCTTCCACCGTAGGATTGCCCCTGCTGTCGAGGACTTCACGGGCGAATACTTCGTATATGGTTGACATGGCTACCTCCTGTTGAGATGTAGTTGGCGGCTTTACAAGACGATATTCTGAGGATATCACAGGCTTTACGACGGGTCAATGATTTGGGGTGGGAAGACAGGGAGGAACGCAGGGCAAAGGCTGTGGAAATCCGAGGAAAGTCAAGAAACTATGGGTGGAGTGGATGATTAAGGGCATGGGGGTCAGGCTGGTAGAGGGGTAGAGGGACAGAGGGACAGAGGCGGAGAAGCAAAGGCAAAAGGTAAAGGCGGACCGGGCAGGGGCAAAGGCACATGAGGGCACGAGGTGTGGCCGGTCGCATGAAGGGAATACGCCCTATGCGGCGATCTGCGAGACCTGTGCCCATCCGCCGTACATCAGTACGGCTGCGGGCGACAGGCCTCACATCTCATCCACCTATGACGCATCCCCTTCATGCGACCGGCCGGTGGCACGCGGAGCCGTATCATCAAAGAGAGCGCGGCTCCGGCCCTCATCGGATGTAAACACCAACAACAATTGAACAAGGGCGGCGTCCCTTGAGGCCGCCAAAGACAATGGGCAAAGAAAATAGGCTCTTGGTCCGCCTTCCTTCCTGTAAGGCTAGATTTGTCTGGTCGCCGCCAGGATGCAATGTTACAATTGGCAATGGTGGTGAGGCGAGAAAACGGGTTGTCGCAAAGGAAAGGAGCATGAAGCGCACGCCAGGCTTCCGGCATTAGGCGTCGGGGGAGAGACTTGACGAAATCCCATTCTTGAATTGACTGGGAAGATTGGTTCGGAATCATGTCCGTGAGTTGCTGAAATGATGAAGGGGGTACGTCAGTTCGATGCATGCGTCGTGCTCTGATGAAGTGATAAAGGTCGGTCAAAAAGAAGTTCTTGTTATCGACGAGGCACCGCGTCACCGTCGCTTTCCCGCACGTAAGTACATTGCCCAGTTTCTAAAGCAAGTTCCGCAGGATCATCTCACGGGCCTGGATTCCATTATCGTTCTTGACGAGGCGCCGGGTTATGACGAAAATAATACGGGGGGGCGTTATTATAGTCCCGCGAACACGGGCGCTGGCGCAGCCATAGCTCTGTTCTTGGGTAACACACTCGCTTTCATGCCGGTAGAGAAGAACCGCAGTGCCTGGTCCTCCATAAAGGACAGTTTTTGCATGTGGTTCTTCGGAAAACCATTTCTTGCATCGACGCTTTTTCATGAAATAGGACACCACTATTACATGACCGTCCGGCAAAAGATCGGCGCAGAGGAAGCCAATGAGAGCGATGCCGGGGCTTACGAAGATGAGTATCTCAACCGTACGTTTTCCCTTCGTTTGAATCGCACCCGGCTTCATAAGGAGTACCTGTTCGTTTGGGGCGACCGGGTCCGCTGGTTTCTCCATGATAGATCGAAACGAAAGGAGCGCGCGGACGCTGCCATAGCAAAGGCAAAAACGTGTGGAGACCAGAATGACGGTGACGCAGTCGTTAAGGAGATAAGCGAGGTAATCGATTCTGATCCCTCTAACGACCTGGCGCTCTTTCATAGAGGCCTGGTTTATTGCCGGCTTGGCAGATACGATGAAGCGTTATGGGATTTCATGAAGGCGGTGAGGCTCTGTCCCACTTGTAAAGAAGCTTATTACAACATTGGATGGGTCTATAGCAAGACTGACCGGCAGGATCAGGCGCTCGTCTATTTTGATAGATACATACGAGTGAGGCCAGATGATGCCGATGCTTATATTAGCAGGGGTTTTTCGCGCATGGACATGAAAATGTACCGTGAGGCACGTCAGGACTTTATCCAAGCACAGAACATGAGACCTGATGTGTGGGAGCCCTTCTACGCTGCCGCCTGCTTGGAATCAATCGCAAATAACCCGGATGAGACTAACAGGTGGCTCAAAGAGGCGATTAAGAGGGGATTCGCAGATGTAGAGAGATTGAACGCCGATAGCGACTTTGATAATATCCGTGGCTCGTCGGGCTACAAGGAGATTTTAGGATTGTTGGTCGCATCAGAAGGTTCCAAAAGCCAACCGGAAGCATAGTAGAACCTGATAGCTCAACTGATGTACCCCTATCCATTCTTTGCGTGGCAATCTTCATTTTACAGCTCTTTCTGAAAAGCTCGCTTTGTAGGTGATATTAGCTACATATAGGCATTGGAAATCTTGTTCTGCCTTTGGCGGCCTCCAGGGACGCCGCTCTTATTCAATTGATGCTGGTGTGTGCAACCTATGAAGGCCGGAGCCGCGGACTATAAAGATACGGCTCCGCGTGGTTGGGCGAGCGCATGTTCGGGATCGATGAGGTGTGGATGCCATTTGAGCCTCTTAGGCCGCAGGCGTACTTTATCGTACGGCGGAGGGCAAGACGCGAAAAGGGCGCCGCAGATCGCGATTCCGGACAGGCGCTCGTCCGGCCACCCTCTTTACATCCAGTACCTGAAAAGATTGGAGATGAACTCCTTCGCCCGTTCCACTAGCGGCCTCACCCTCCACTCGTCCGCTAAAACCTCCTTCGACTGCGCCAGGTCTTCCTGGAAACTGGCCTCCATCTCCTCGGCGAATCCCCGGTCGATGATCACGGCGTTCGCCTCGTCGTTCGTGACGAAGCTCCACAGCTCGAGATTGGTAGAGCCCACGGTGGACCAGACTCCGTCGATGACTGCGGTCTTGGAATGGAGCACTGCATTGCCCCGTTCGTAGAGCCTGACACCCGCGTCGAGGAGGCTCTGATAGCTGCTGTGTGTGGCTTCCCTCACGATTGCGTGGTCCGTGTGCTCGGGAAGGATGATCCGTACGTCGACTCCGCGCCGGGCCGCGTCGATGAGGGCTTGCATCATCTGGCTGTCGGGAACGAAATAGGATTGAACCATGTGGACCGATTTTTGAGCCCACGATACGGCCGATACGTACATGACGTAGCTTCCCCTGTGATTGTAGCCGGGCATGCTACCCACTATCTGGACTATCTGATCTCCCTTACGCTCGGCAGGGTCGACTCGGGGTCTTATCAGGGAAGGGACACCCCGATGGTCGAGCCACGTGCGGCGAAAGAGCTCTTCGAAGGCGGCGACCGCAGGACCTTCGATCATCACGTGCGTATCCCGCCAGAACAATGAGGGGGGAGCGGCCCCGTCATCCGCAGTGGGGTGCTTCAGGTAAGCGGACCCTATGTTGATACCGCCCGTAAAGGCGACCTCTCCGTCGACGACGAGCATTTTTCTGTGAGTGCGACGGTAGAAGGCGTTTGCGCCCCATACCCGGGTAAAGTTCAGAGGGTTGAATTCTATTACGTTGATTCCCTGGTTCGCGAGGCGCTCGAAGAAGGACCGGTCCGTGTTTCTGCTTCCGAGGGCGTCGTAAATAAGGTTGACTGACACGCCCTCCGCGTGCTTCTTCAAAAGCAGGTCGACGAAGCGTCGTCCCGTATCGTCATCGTGGATGATGTAGGTTTCGAGATCGATGTACTCCCTTGCGTTGTCCATGGCGCGCAGCATGGCGGCAAAGGTTTCATCCCCGTCGTTGAGCAGGGTCACCTTGTTTCCATGGTACACGGGCGTCCCTCCCACGGTCTCAAGCTCCATGCTCTGTCGGACGACATCTGCGACGCTCGGCAAGGCACCTGCCGTCCTCAGAGTCTGCCGAGGATCGTCAATGGGTTGAAGATCACGAATGAGAGCCTGAACGTCGGGAAGAGACGAGCAGCCTCCGACCACCGAGAGGAGCGATACAAAGAAAAATGGAAGCAGTTCTCTCAAGGCTCGGGTGACCATCTCATTCCTTCCACTTGAATATATGGCTTTTCTGCTTCCAAATCGACAATAAAGGATCGGACGTGTGCCGTAAGACGGACATCCCCGGCTTCGTCGATAAGGTGCGGCCACTCCTTAATTTTGCTGTTCTTGCTGCGGTCCCGTGAGATCCATCAATTCCTGGCGCAATTCTTTGAGCCTGAGAGCGCACCTGTCCCGGATCTCCTTGTTCTCTTCCGTGGGCGCCAGGCTGTCGCAGGCTGCCACAAGCTCCTGATATTCGTCTATCTTTGCCGCCAGTGTCCCGAATGATTCCTGGTCCTGCTTCACCTTCTCTTCAGGGATGGGCGGAAGCGGCTTATTCTTGACTGCCGGTTCCTCGAAAGACCACGGTGACTGCCGGGTCTCCACATTCGAACAACCGGCGGCGATAACGGCACAAGCACAGAGGCCAAGGAAGACGGTGAAGAGATTCGAACTCATCGGTCGAGACTTATTATTAGCAGGATTTGGCCTCAATTTCAAAGGATAATGAGGAAATGATCTATGATAGAATAATGACGCGGTAATGGGCTGCCTCTCACGGGCCGCTTAAACTATAAGGAGTCGACGTGATGAAGATCGCCATAGATATCGATGGCACTATAACAGCCAATCCCCGCTTTTTCAAGCGCTTTATCGAGAGCCAGCTCAAAGCCGGAAACGAAGTCCACGTGCTCACCGGCAGCGTGCGCAGCAGAGAAGAAGATGAGGAGAGCCCTCGGCGCAGGGTGGAACAGCTCGCAAAGCTCGGGATCACCGAATATACCTGTCTCGTTCAGATCACCCGCAGGTCTCAGTATCCGGACATAGGCGTGGGAAAGGGTGTTTATTGCAAGGAGAACTCGATCGATATGATCATGGAAGATGACGAGCTCTACATCAGGGAGATAGCAAAGAGGAGCCCCGAGACACAGGCTTTTCTCATCTCGTAAGGGGCGCGAAGAGCATACGGGTCAGACTGACGACGAGGCAAAGAGACGCGAAGAGCATACGGGTCAGACTGACGAAGAGGCAAAGAGACGAGTGGGCACGAGGTGTGGCCGGTCGGCTGGGAGAGATCGCGATCTGCGGCGCACTTTTCGCCATGCGCCCTCCGACGTACATTAAGTACGCCATCCGGGCAGCAAGGCTCAAATTGCATCCACACCTCACGATCCCTCCCAGCCGACCGGCCGGTGGCGCGCGGAGCCGTATCTTTAGCAGCCCGCGGCTCCGGCCTTCATAGGATGTATACACCAACACCAATTGAATGAGAGCGGCGTCCCTTGAGGCCGCCAAGAACCGACTAGGTTGAGCTAAGCTGACTTTAGTGGACACCAAAGTTGAGGTAAACTACCGCGATGGAGGTGTCGGACATGAAGAAGTTTCCCTATGGAGTGCATTCGAAGGAGTTGAGGGAAGAAGCGGCGAAGCTCGTCGTGGCAATTAATGAACAGTTCTCAACTGTTGTGACGGAGTTACTCATATTGACCGATAGGGCCTGAAGGAGTGAGATAGGAAGACGCGCAGGGAGGTCGAATTCATGGCAAAGCTGTTTACCCTTGAATACTGGCTTGACGACGATTGGTACGTGGGGCGCCTTAAGGAAGTTCCGGGTGTATTCAGCCAAGGCGAAACCTTGAACGACCTCGAAAATAACATCAGAGAAGCCTATGCGCTGATGATGGAAGATGAAGTCGAACCCAGCGCAGAGGGTCGTCAGACCAAACAGATAGAGCTTGCCGTTTGAAGCGGCATGAGTTCTTGAAGGAACTGGTCGAAGCAGGCTGCTATCTTAAGAGGCATGGGGCGGCCGCGATATCTATGCGAATCCCACGAATGGAAAGAAGACGCCGGTTCCACGACACAGTGAAATCAAGAATTCTCTCTGCGACTTGATCCGGCGCCAGCTCGGCCTCAAATAGAACCCCATAAAGCCGAATAGTTGGCCCATGTTGAGCCGAGCATCCGATCCGGGCATGGCCTGTTTCCGATATTGCCGGGCCGCTGTGAGGCGTAATCCTCACTCAGAGACTCTGCTGTGCGCCTGTCTGATCCTTCCTGAAGTCCGTATCCCGCCCAATTTCTGTCTGTCAGTTTTCGAGCGGTAATGATGGCAGCCAAGAATCAATTGGGCCTCGGAGCCAACCTGAATAACAAGACTATCGACTGAAACTCATTGAGTTTGGTCACGCCGTATGTCGTATTATACGCAATAGACGCGCGCGTAAGGGAACATTTTGCCCACTTTTGTTGACCTTTTGTCCGTTAGGGGCGTAAAATCGAAGGAAATATATAATGAGTATAAGAAAAGTAGTCATGGCTACGGAATAGAGATGATGGAGAGAATTGAATTCATCATCAATGAGTTGTGGATTCTCGCCTGGGGAGCTTCAGTCCAGAGGGCCAAGCTATACGGTGAGAGGGTGGATTCTGCGCAACCTTCCGCCGCCACTAACAGGTTTCGAGAAGAGGTCATCGAGTTTCTGATCAAGAAAATCATCCCGCAGTACGTCGACGGTTGCACGGAAGAGCAGCACTATGAGAACATTGACGCTCTCATCGCCCACGCAACCAGAGCCGATCCAGGAATACTGGGCGAAGCAGGTTATAAGTACGGCATAGCGCAAAAGCTGTTGAATCTTGCATTGAAGTACTACTGGTGCCTGGGGCTTATCAAAGAACCGCCTCACTGCCCGATAGACCGCATAATCATAAGCAAAACCAGGTATAACGGCAGAATAAACTGGACTCAAATCCTCAGAAGGTCAGAGTACGAGGAGGTGATCAAAGAAGTGAAAACACTGGCGCGAAAGAAAGGGCTTTCGATTCCGCGATGGGAGTTGACCCACTTTAGCAGAAGATAAGGACCATAGCAAATTGATGGAGCCGACCGGTGAAATAGGGTAGTCAAAAATCGAGGTGGCTTTGCGAACCCCTCTGCTTTCCGCCTGGCGACTCATCATGGCGTTAGACGATAAGAAAAAGCATGGACACGGAGTATCTGAAGAAGTTCGATTTGAAGTTCCCCGGAATTTGGATTGAAGGTAAGGACCGTGACTGGGCTTCTGCTGTGCAGCTGGTCCTATCTCTCGCTGAAGACCTTTACATTGAAGCGGCAGCCTCCTACGGTCTTTTCCGGCCAATCACGTATGAAAGCACTAAGGAAGCCTTTGAATCGCGGGAATCCAGGTATTTGAGATGTCTCAACGGCATCTATGCAAAGACCATAGTCTTTAGTCTCCACGGTATCGAAAGGCTGCTTAATCACCTTTCAGACGCAACTCTGCATCCGCCGCCAGAGGTTCCGAAACTGTGCGCGGACTACCAGAACCTCTTCGGACATCTTAAACACATCCGCGATTCCGCAATACACCTGGAGGATAGAGGCCGAGGCGTCACTCGCAGCCAGAAACCCGTTCCCACGAACATTCTCGTCATCGGGGGCTTTATCGAAAACCACTTCACTTTCTCCGGCGAAGATGGAAACCTGTACGAGATTGAAATATCGGAAAGGACGCTGGAAGGAGCACGAAACATCATTCAAGGAGTTATCAATTCCTATCCGTGGACAGGGCCGGGAGTACAGGGAACGCAGAAGCGACCGACAAGAACAGCGTCTAACAATCCGCTGAAGCCAATCGCCGATGAAGCGGCTCTGGCTGACGCCCGTGTTATCACCTTTCCGCGGTAATGCGTTATTCACAGCTTTCGGCCTGATGCTCCAGTAGTGAAATCGTGGCGGCCTTCTAGGCGCCGCCCCCTCTTCAATTGGTGTTGGTGTGTACATCCTATGAGGGCCGGAGCCGCGGGCTGTTTAAGATACGGCTCCGCGTGTCACCGGCCGGTCGGATGGGAGGGATCGTGAGGTGTGGATGCAATTTGAGCCTTGCTGCCCGGATGGCGTACTAAATGTACGTCGGAGGGCGCATGGCGAAAAGTGCGCCGCAGATCGCGATTCCTCCCAGCCGACCGGCCACACCTCGGACCCCCATTTGTCTCTTTGTCATCTGACCCAGCCATACGTTTCTTGAAATCACCCTTGGATTTCCAAATGCGTTCGCCCCTGTGCGCACCCCCATCCGCCCTTGACTCTAGGGCTGTTTACCGGCTATAATACTAGGCTTTTGAAGGAGGCTGAATTTGAGAACTCAATATTGCGGGTCCCTGGGCACGAAAGATGTGGGCATGCGAGTCGAGCTTGCAGGCTGGGTATATCGGAGGCGAGACCACGGGGGTCTCATCTTTGCCGATTTGCGGGATGTGACCGGTCTCGTGCAGGTGGTTTTCTCTCCTGACAGATCGCCGGAGGTCCACGAGGCGGCCCATGAGCTGAAGCAGGAGTATGTGATCCGTATCGAGGGCGAAGTAACCCTCAGGCCCGAGGGCACGGAGAACCCTAATATTGCCACGGGAGGCATCGAGATTCTCGTTTCCGCACTCGATGTGCTCAACACGTGCAAGCCCCTTCCTTTTCAGCTTGAAGACGAGGAAGAGGCGAATGAGACCGTCCGGCTCAGGTACCGTTATCTGGACATGAGGCGGCCCCGGCTCCAGCACACCCTGATCGAGCGGAGCAAGGCAGCCCAGACCATACGGACCTACCTATTGTCCCAGGGCTTTCTCGAGGTCGACACGCCGTTCTTGGGAAAAAGCACGCCCGAAGGGGCCAGGGATTTTATAATCCCCTCCAGGCTCAATCTCGGACAGTTCTATGCTCTTCCCCAGTCGCCCCAGCTCTTCAAGCAGATACTGATGGTCGGGGGATTAGACAGGTACTTCCAGATCGCGAGATGTTTCAGGGATGAAGACCTGAGGGCGGACCGGCAGCCCGAGTTCACCCAGATCGACATGGAAATGAGCTTCGTCGACGTGGACGATGTGATAGATATGAGCGAAGGGCTCATGAAGGTGCTCTTCGAATCGATGACGGGCCGCACTCTGGACCTTCCCATCGAGAGGATGGATTTTACCGAGGCGATGGAGCGCTATGGGTCTGACAAGCCCGATCTTCGTTTCGAGCTTCCCATGGAAGAGCTGACCCCCCTGTTCGAGTCGACCGAGTTCGGAGTATTCAAGAAGGCGGCGGGGTCAGGAGGGGCGATAAAAGGCCTCGCCTTGAGAGGGAAGTCCCTCTCCAGGAAGGACCTCGATACTGCGGTCGACACAGCCAAAGGCTTCGGAGCAGGCGGGCTCATCTGGATGCGCAAGGAAGGCGGAAAACTGGTTTCACCCATCGTCAAATACTTGAGTGAGAGCGAAGTCTCCTCCGTCGACATTCTGTGCGGTCTCGGAGAGGGGGACGTGCTCTTCATCATGGCTGACGAGCGGGCCAAGGTAAATGAGATCATGGGGAGGATGCGCCTTTATCTGGGAGACCGGTACGATCTCATCCGCAAGGACGAGTTCCGTTTCCTGTGGGTCGTCAACTTCCCCCTGTTTGAATACAGCGAAGAAGAGAAGCGGTACGTGGCGCTCCACCACCCCTTTACCTCCCCTCAGAGAACTCTTATGGGATTCGACGGGGATTATGCATCCCTTCGCGCAAAGGCCTACGACCTCGTGCTCAATGGCGTCGAGCTGGGCGGCGGCAGCATCAGGAACTACAGAAAAGACGAGCAGATGGAGATGTTCAGGCTTCTCGGCCACACCGAAGAGGAGGCCCAGCAGCAGTTCGGCTTTCTCCTCGAAGCGCTTGAAATGGGCGCGCCTCCTCATGGGGGCATCGCCTTTGGCTTCGACCGCATATTGATGATACTGCTCGGCCTCGACAGCATTCGAGACGTGATTCCCTTCCCCAAGACTCAAAAGGGAACCTGTCTGCTTTCGGGAGCCCCGGCACCGGTGAAACAGAAACAGCTCAACGAGTTGAAGATAAGGGTCTTGAAGGAGTAGAAGGGCCGTGAGAAAGAGGAAGGGTTTCATATTCAAGAATATGATGAAGGGGGCCAAGTACCCCCTCGTCGAAGTGGAGTCACCCGAGCTCTACAGGGACGTTTTCCCTTACAGCGAGATGGTGAGGGTGAATTTCGATCACAAGATCGAATCGATCGACCCTCCTGACGATATCTTCATTACGGATACCACCTTCAGGGACGGTCAGCAATCGCGCCCCCCCTTCAGCGTTCAGCAGATCGATGACCTCTTCGAGCTGCTCCACAAGCTGAGCGGGCCCAACGGCGTGATCAGGCAGTCCGAGTTCTTTCTCTACACCGAGAAGGACAAGGAGGCCGTGACCAGGTGCCTCGAGAAGGGTTACCGCTATCCGGAGATCACGGGGTGGATAAGGGCCAACAAGGATGACCTGCAGCTCGTCAGGGATTTCGGGCTCAAAGAGACCGGTATGCTCACGAGCGCCTCCGATTACCATATCTTCTATAAATTCAAGAAAACGAGGTCGCAGGTCTTCAAGGACTACATAAAGGTGGTGGAGGCAGCCCTCGACTACGGGATCATTCCCAGATGCCACTTCGAGGACGTGACGAGGGCCGATATTTACGGGTTTTGCGTGCCCTTTGCCCAGGCCCTCATGTCCATGTCTGAGGACGCGAAGATTCCCATAAAGATTCGCCTCTGCGATACCCTCGGGGTGGGAGTCACCTATCCGGGTGCCGCCCTTCCGCGGTCGGTGGGCAAGATCATAAGGGCCATGATCGACGATGCGGGAGTGCCGTCGGAATACCTGGAATGGCACGGGCACAATGACTTTTACAGGGGACTCACGGCAGCGGTGAGCGCCTGGCTTTACGGCGTCACTTATGCGAACGGCACCCTCATGGGCATCGGCGAAAGGACGGGCAACACGCCCATAGAAGGGCTCCTCATGGAGTATATCTCCCTCATGGGCGATGCGAACGGGGTCGACACGACGGTCATTACCGAAGTGAGAAACTATTTCGAACATGAGCTGGGCCACCATGTGCCACGGAACCAGCCTTTCGTCGGCTCCGATTTCAACGCTACCTCGGCCGGGGTCCATCTGGACGGGCTCTCGAAGAACGAAGAGATCTATTCTTCCTTCGATACGAAAAGAATCCTCAACCGGATGATGACGGTCAACATTACGGACAAGTCGGGCCTCGCGGGTATCTCTCACTGGATCAACTCCCATTTTGCCCTGACGGGCAAGGAAAGGATCGAGAAAACTCACCCGGGCGTGGTCCGGGTGAACAAACGAATTATGAAACAGTACGAGGAGGGCAGGGTCACGGCCATGTCGGACGAGGAGATGGAGCATCTCGTCCGCAGGTACATACCCGAGGTCTTCCCTTCAGAGTTCGAGATGCTGAAGAAGAGGGCCTACGATCTGGCCGCCCACCTCGTAGAGAAGCATATCGAAGAAGAGGCCATGATGAGCATGGAGCCGGAGCGTCAGGAAGAAGTGCTCAAGGCCCTTGTGGAAGAATACCCGTACATTCAGTTCGGCTATGTGGTCAACGTGGAAGGCGTGAAGATCACGAGGAATATCACCCAGGTCGTCGACAAGGCCAAGTACGCCAAGATAGACTGGCACGAGGACTTTTCCGACAGAGACTGGTTCCTCAACCCCATAAAGACGGGCAAGGTGTCGGTCACAAGCCTTTATACCTCGCGCATCACCGGGGCCCTCTGTATCACGGTCTCCGGCCCCATAAGGGATGACGTGGGCGAGATAATGGGCGTGCTCGGGATCGATATAAGGTTTGAGGACCTGACAAAGGCGGAAGAGTAAGGGCAAAATGGGAGATGGGAGAATAAA
>CAVVPU010000233.1:0-26602 GCA_963750015.1 uncultured delta proteobacterium
TAAGAATAGGACAGGGCAAAGGCAAAGGGCAAAGGCACGGCAAAGGCAACGGGAACGGGAACGGGAACGACATGCCCGTCGGGAAGCGTACGGCACCCGTTCCTCTCGCACATGAGGCTCCGCTCCCGACCATCGTAAGCTCCGCTTGAGCTTGATGTGCATGGTGGCGTCCGAGCTAAAAGCAGTTCGAGCATGACACATCATCCCTTCGGGACCGCTCAAGCTCCGCTAACGCTGGTTAACGGTCGCGCAATCAATGGGGTTCAGCACCCCCTCAACAGGCATAAGCCTGCCGAGCCTCCCCGCTCAAGCTCGCTGCACTCGCGGCCCAGGGGGGTCAAATGCCTGTGCGCTGAAAAAAGAAAAGGGGAATGGAGGGAATGGAATGGGCGGCCTCTCCGGACCGCCGCTGTTATCAACCGGCCTGGTGTGCAACCCCTGTGGGCTGAAAAAGAAAAAAGGTAATGGAGGGGATGTCTTGGGTGGACCTCTGGGGCCGCCGCTGGCACGCCACCGAACAAGTGCGCGGTTGAGAATTAATAAGTGACCTCAAGACCGAAGCCGTTTTTCTTCGAAGCCGGCTTGAGGGGTGGGTATGAGTCCTAAGCCCACCCCTTCGTGCTATTCAATTGTCAAAGAGCCTTCAAAAGCATTAAACGGGTCAGATAAGCCTTTCGAGATCACACCCACTCTGCACTGACATAGTGCCTCGTCCGGGGTCTCATCCCCCATCCGGGAGCACCATTTCTACCCGGTGATGGTCTGCCGATCTGCCGGCCCTCCTCGATGCTCCGGACCGCCAGCACCAAGGGTTTGGCGCGCCCTGAGCCTGTCTGTCAACTTTACGAAATTTGACGAAATTTGACGGTTTGAAGAAAATTCGGGCCACTTTGTATACAAACCAGGTCAGGGGACGAGCCTCATCAAAGCGTGCTGATTCGGACCGGAGGTCGGGAAAGGGCTGCGGAGCGCACCTCATGACTATAGTTTCCCCGGAGAAGGACGGATGTGTCAAATCGAAATGGGCCTTGGGAGGGGGGGTAAAGAGGGGGTATATGGGGGGTAAAGGGTAGGTAAAGAGGGGGGAATCAATTTTGAATTCTTAGTTTTGAATTTTGAATTAAGGGCTCAGAGACGATTTTGGATTAGAAAGGAGTCTCTTCGGCTTCGAAATGTGATATTACGGGCGTCATCTGCACACTAAACACGCAATTATTACATAATGTTAGGACATGATGTATGATTGCAAGGCCTCACCCCCCGAGCTTTTTCCGGGCGAAAACGGAGTTTTTCAACAGCCTGTCAAGGAGTGACCCGCCGATTTTCTTACCCTGGCAAAGGCGGTTCTTTTTTGGCCGTCGCGGCCAGGAAGGTTCGCCAGCCGTACGTCGTGACGAAGAACTCGATGAGACGCGTCTTGTACGAATCCTTCTCTTCTTCGACGGACGAGGGCGCGGGAGCATCGTTTTTGTCAGGCTTATGTTTTGACATTTGGCGGTCTCCTTTTCATTTGTTGGTTTCTTTCAATCCCCACGAAAGCAACATACATGCCGAGGTCTATCGTAGCCCCGGGCATATCTAAATTACCAAGGATACAGGGTAGTTCAGCGGCCTGGAGGCAAATCTCAAAACCGGGCCGTGGGTGGATCGAGTGTCATTAAGATGACGGATCGATGACAACGGTTGCTTCTTCATCGTGCCTTCGAAAAGCAGGCAACCAATCCCTGGAGTGAAGAGGGTACGAGAACTTCCCGCATGGTACGGGATATTCTGCTGTCGATATTCTTCTTGAAGAAAAGAATAACAGGTGGTAATGATTGAGAGACACAGGTGCCCAGGCCTCAACAGCAAAATGGGGAACAGGATGAGGAAAAATGTATGATTGCAAGACCCCCAGCAGCTTTTTCCAAAACCGACCGGCTTGTGCAGCGGGGGAGAATTATCTCTTTACAGAGTGCCCTCTGATGGGTGACCCCAAAGGCCCCCCAATCTGATCGCCTTGCCCAAATCTGCGTGCTATTTGTCTTTGATTTGATCTGGTTGGATATTATATAATTTGACATGTCAATGCTGGAATTGAGAGAACCAGACAGAATAGCACTTGCCGAGCGAAAAGCTGCGCTGCTGAAGAAAGCCAGACATGCGTGCGAGTTCCTGCGCGGCCTTGGGGCCAGCGAAGTGTACCTCTTCGGTTCAATCACCAGGGATGATTTCCAAGTTCATTCCGATGTTGACATTGCCGTTTCCGGGCTCCCCTTCGAATACGTCTACTCTGTTGAATCGAGGATTGGTGATATCCTGGGCACGGAAGAATTCGATCTTGTCTATTTGGAACACGCCAAAGAGCGTGTGAAGAGTCGCGTCCTAGAGCAAGGGGTGAGGATTTGTTAGCCGTCTTTCGGGACGTTGAGATAGAATTGGAAGAACTTCGAGGGGAAGTCGACAGACTAGAAACAAAGAGCGAGTTGTACCGGGCGACGAACAACGTCGACGCGGAGATTGCAGATTCGCATATGAGGGCCATGGCCTCATTCGTCCACGATATTTACACCGGCATTGAAAAAATGCTTGAAAGCTTGGTCAAGTATTTTGATGGCCAGCTACCAGTAGGAGAAGACTGGCACCGAAAACTGATCGCTCGGGCCAGTTCTCCCAATGAGCCGGCTCGCCCCGCGATCATCTCGACCGATCTATCGGCAATTCTCAACGACCTAAGAAGTTTCAGGCACGTCTTTAGAAATCGCTATCTCAGCAATCTCATCCCAAAGAAAGTGGAAGGACTGGCGGATGAGACTCTTCAAGCCTTCCAAATGCTGGATGCTGACATTCAAAGATTCATTACCGCGTTCGAGTCGAGGACTTGCTGACAGATACGAAACTGATAGCGCATCGCGAAAGAGCGAGATGCTATGTACGTTGATTACTTCACTTTCTTCGATTACGGAGCCATTGAGCCCGTTGCCGATTTTAATGCCGTTAGAAACGAAATCGTCGAAATGACCTATGAAGGATACCTCTTCCCTCCAAATTACTATGCAGTTAAAGTGGACCCTTTCACAGAGAAGGAAATAGGAAGAAGCAAGACGAGCAGGCCCTCTGAAATGTTCAAGATTCCAGCTTCTCATAGCCTTACACTCTATGAAAGCGATGTTGATCAGCGCTCCAATAGGATGTTCTGCTGTCGATATTTTTCTCGACATTGTTCTTGAGGAAAAGACCAGCAGGTGGTAATGATTGAAACACACAGGTGCCCAGGCCTCAACAGCAAAATGGGGAACAGGATGAGGAAAAATGTATGATTGCAAGACCTGACCTCACGAGCTTTTTGGGAGAGGAATCGTGAAAAAGGCGATGACCGGACAGTGCGGAGCGTAATCTACGCCTCAGGCCTAACAAAGGCGGCCAAGGCTGCCTTCCAGAAAGGTAGTTTTTCAAGATTTCTCTTGCGGTCCAAAAATACGAATGGTATTCCTTGGACAGGTCAAATCAGATACCGACGGGGAATAATGCTACAATGAAAGACCTGACCCCACGAGCTTTCCCAGACAAAGCGTTAATGGTGTTCGGCGTGCCCGAATTAAGAGCAAAGGCCGGAAACCAATGAAGGCCGCTAACCAGCTCTATGTCACCGGCCTTCCTATAATGTCGGGAGAGGAATCGTGAAAAAGGCGATGACCGGACAGTGCGGAGCGTAATCTACGCCTCAGGCCTAACAAAGGCGGCCAAGGCTGCCTTCCAGAAAGGTAGTTTTTCAAGATTTCTCTTGCGGTCCAAAAATACGAATGGTATTCCTTGGACAGGTCAAATCAGATACCGACGGGGAATAATGCTACAATGAAAGACCTGACCCCACGAGCTTTCCCAACGGCCTGTAAAGATTTGACCCTAGGCCCGCTCGCAGAACTGACCCGCCGCCTCTTCAATGTAACCCGCTCTGCCATCAGCACGGGTGCGGAGCGAGACAGACGCCTGGTTGAAGGAGATGGGGTGCTGCAGGCGAAGATAAGAAAAGCGACAAAATACGACCTACCGCGTTCCGTTGCACTTCCTTAGAACTGTCAAATTATCCATGACAAATTGCTGGATCGTTGCGCTCTTTTCTTATAGTCTTCCGAATAGTGGAGCTTTCCTTTACTAATTCTTTAGCTATTTCCTCCATCTTATAGTAGTTGGCCTTATCGCACCGGCGAGAATTAACTAATTTGTCCAACTCCCGCACTTTTTTTTCAAAATCCCGCAACTGCAACGCATCAGTTGTTGTGCGTCCACTCTCTCTACGGATTATTCGTACCAAGGAGGGAAATGTGGCGATCAACGAAATAACTGAGAGGATAGCAGTGGCGAGGACAATATAATTAACGCTTAGTAGATTCACGATAGGTCCTCCCTTAGAATTACTGCGCATCCACTACAGATAAATGTCGCGATGTAGACGCAAATGGATATCGCCAATACGTTATGGAAATCGAAATTAGGTGGAGTACCTCCGCCATTCCAGGCCGCATTAATATCGGCGAAAAAGAACGTCGAAAGAAAAATCAGTATAGCTGATATACCACCCACTACCATTCTTCGTTTTTTCCTAGGTTGTGCACCCTCAGTAATAACGTCACCAAGACCTCTTGCAGATAAGGCGACGGAAACCAGCAACAATTCACCATGGCTAAGCAGCTTGGACATATCAAAAGCGTCTTTATGGTAGATGCACATTACGCCACGGGCAATAAATGGAATCAAAGCAATAATTACACCGAAAAGTAACCACCGCAATAACCGGTCTCCCATCCATGCGCTCCATAATCATCATGACACCGTCTGTCGTCGTTCGCATTATGTTATGCATGGCTGTTCACCTTTTGCAACCAAAAAAACCACTCCACATAGAGATAGTGTACCTTGGTAGCCAACTTGTCAATGTTCCTCATGCTTGATTTGACTCCGCTCTTTGTTCAGTTATCGGTACAAACGACAAATTACCTAAGATATCTTACACGTTATGCAAACCATTATATCACGTAGCGACAGAAACTACAGCCATGAAATTCAAACTGACCCACTACCATTTTTTTTTTCGATATTCTTCTTGAAGAAAAGAATAACAGGTGGTAATGATTGAAAGACACAGGTGCCCACGCCTCAAAAGCAAAATGGGGAACAGGGTGAGGAAAAGTGTTTGATTGCAAGATCTGGCCCCAGAGGCGTTTCTAGGATGTCCCCTACCTGTTTCACGCATCAAAAGAAAAGGCTCAAGGGAGTAATATAAATGAAAATAACCCGCCTGCATGCAGAAAATGTTCATGGGTACTTGCCTATTGATATCGAATTTTTTCCCGATCTAACCTTTCTCACCGGATTGAATGGCTCAGGAAAAACGTCTGCACTTCGGCTGCTAATGGCTCTCCTCACTCCAAACATGGAAGAATTTTCTTCTATCTCTTTCACCACCGCAGTCGCCACAGTGTCCTACGACGGTACTGATGTTGCTGTAAGTGCACGTAAGTCCCCGGAGGGGCTTGAACTCTCGATAGATAGCATCGATGACAAGCTTTGCCTTTCAAGCGCCGATCTTGAACTGTTGTCAGAGCAGCGCCGCCGAGAAGAATCTCGATCACCTGTTCATGAAAAAGTGCTCGCACACCAGGTGTTCAAGGCTATAAGAAAAATGACGACGCCAATGTTTTTGGGGCTTGATCGCCACTCCTTTGTCCCGGCGCCTGTATGGGATGATACCGATGAAGCCCGCAGAAGAGAGTTCCTTGCGCGGCGGATGTGGGTCGTAAACCCGTCGTCAAAAGATCCAACAGTCACAGGACTATCAGGCGTCAATTTTCTTATAGCAGACAAAATGATAGAAATACGTGCTTCTCAGGAATTGCTTGACGAAACTTTGCGGCGCAAGTTATTGACAAGTGCGTTTGAATACAAACCTGCGAAATTGGTGAACTTCAACAAGGCACCATCTCGTCCTGAACTCGAACGTTACCGTGAGCGTCTCGCACATATAGAACGAGCGGCAGAGGGTTTTCGCTTGCCCGTTCCAGAGCTTAAAACGGCACTGACCGGTTTTTTTGACAGTCTAACAAACGTTGTAGATGCATTAGAGAAAGCTGCAGAAAAGGCTAGAACAAAGGACAAGAAGAGCAAATCTGGAATTAAGAGAGGGACGGAACCATCAAGGAATATAAATCTAATGGAATGGATCTTTAACAAAACACAAGCAGATAGCATCATAGAACATCTGCAATGGCTGGACCAATACGGGCTAGACCGGACAGCCCTCCGCGAGCCGATTGATCGCTTTGTCTCCTTGGCTAACAAATTTCTTCAGCAAACTCACAAACGCGTTACGGTGGAAGGGAAAGGAGAGCTCCTCGTATTCCTGGAGGGGTCTGACGTCCCACGACGAATAAGCTCACTTTCATCAGGCGAAAGACAACTAGTGGTTATGTTGGCACACCTGTCGCTTAACAAAAATCTAACCGGAAGTGGCGTTTTCATTGTAGATGAGCCTGAGTTGTCTCTCCACCTTGATTGGCAAGAGCGATTCGTTGATGCTATCAGAGAAGCAAACCCAAGCGTACAGTTAATTATGGCAACGCATTCCCCAGCCATTATCCTTGATCGCATAGAGTCCTGCGTTTCCTTGACTGGTGTCTGCAATGCTTAAATGGCCAGAGAGAGCAAAAACCGCAATTAGAAAGCTATTCGAACCGCTCCAGCCAATTGACGTTTATGTTGAGGACACTAATGACGAGGCTTTCTATAAAAGACTTCTGAACAGGGTAGCAAACGACAAGGTTCACGTCGCTCGGGTATTTGCGCTGGGCGGGAAGCAGGCCGTTATCGAGGCAGCGGCAAATCATGACCATTCCCAACGCCGGGCTCTGTTTATTATCGATGGCGACTTGGAGTGGGTTCGGGGTCTTCCGCCTCCACGGATCTTCGGTTTGCATCGGCATGATGCATACTGCATTGAGAATCTTCTGTTGTGTGAAAAGGCGTTGGTTCAAATTCTATCAGAAGAGGCAATATTGACCGAAGATGACGCAAAGCGAGCCCTGGATTTAGGCAGATGGATTGACTCGATAAAAAGACCCTTGCTTGAATTGTTTTCGGCTTTTGCGACCGTCCATGAATTTGCCCCCGAAATACCAACCGTCTCCCAGGGAGTCGGAAGCCTATGCACCACCAAGCCGAAAGGAGTCACAACTCTGGATAACAAAAAAGTCAGTCGTGCGAGAACAAATGTCATAGCCGCGGTGCAAGCAAAGGTGGGCACATCCGAGGTTACGTCAGCTTATCGTCGAACTCTATCTCGTCTGAATTCTCTTAAATTCCCTTTGCACGCAGTATCAGGCAAAGATTTTCTGTTGCCACTTCTTGGTTTCTTGCTTCAGTCACACGGCTGTAGAATAAAGAAAAAATCGCTCCGTATGAGAATGGCAAGCTCCGGCGATATCAATAGATTTTCGAGTCTTTATGATGCAATTCAGCGTGCGGCTCTTGGACATTAGAAGAATAATGCTCAAGAGCTGGCAGCAGTAGAGGCCGTGCGGGTGTTTAATAGCCTACGCCGCGATTAATGCGTGCTTCGGTGAACCCATGGATACCGTGAGTGTCAATCATACGATCATTACCTGGGCGCGAGAGCGTTGCGGCTTGTCCGTCGAAGAACTTGCGCAAAAAATGGGGCGAGAGCCAGAAGAGATCCGCTTGTGGGAGAGTGGTGATAGGCGACCCTCATACACCCTTCTTGAAGACATGGCCTATCGGTATTTCAAGGTCCCTCTTGCCGTTTTCTTTTTTCCCGAGCCACCTGAATTAGAAAATCCAAGAAAGAAGTTCAGACGCTTGCCAGAGTATGAACAGGCAAGACTCTCTTCGAGTGTCTTGCAGATGGTTCGATTGGTTCAGGGTTATCAGGAGTCACTGTCTGAGCTGATGCCGTCAGGCTACGGCGGGAAAAGGATATTTCGTGATTTGAGCCGGAATGGGATCAGCACCCGAGACCTTGCCACCTTTTCCCGCAACTTCCTCGGCGTTACAATCGAGCAGCAGTTTTCATTCTCTTCCCCGGAGCAGGCATTTAAGACATGGCGGCACGCAATCGAACAGGCCGGGGTGTTTGCTTTCAAAGGTCCTCTTAAAGATAAGTTCGTTTCTGGATTCTCGCTACTTGATAAATACTACCCGGCCATTTTTGTTAACAATTCAAATTCGTTTACTAGACAAACATTTACGCTTGCTCACGAGCTTGGTCATATTCTCTGGGCCGTCAATGGGGTAACCGATGTTGACGAAACCTACATCCAGTTCATGGATGTGGAAGAACGGGAGCTGGAAATCGAGTGCAACAAGTTTGCCGCCGAACTTCTGATCCCCGAAGATACCTTCGTTGCCGAGATCGATAGTTTCGACGTACGTCAAATTGATGCCGTCCTTGACACCCTCAGTGATAAGTTTTCTGTAAGCAGAGAGTCAATTCTTCGCCGGCTTCTGGATTTTGGCTTTGTTGATGTGAGTTTGTATCAACAGAAGAAGGCGCGGTGGGACGAGGAGTATATTCGGACTTATGGTGGCGGCTCTCGGGGGGGTAACTATTACCTGACTAGACTTGCCTATTTGGGCGAAGGCTTTGCTCGACTCGCCTTCGATCGATACCGGCAAGGACGGCTTACAAAAGCGGACATTGCTCAGCACCTTAACGTAAAGGCTCGCAACATTGACAAACTCGAGCAGTACTTAGGGTGGTAAATGTACATCCTTGACACAAACGTGTTTATTGCGCTCGGCCACTATTATCCGTCAAGGTTTCCGACCATATGGGAGAGAATCGAGACTTTGTCGGCCGAGGGTAAACTGCGGTCCGTAAAAGAAGTCAGACGTGAGTTAGAGCTGAATAGTCATTTCGAGCATATCCAACATTGGGTCGATAAACACCGGCATATCTTCTCAGCCGCGACTGAAGAGGAAGGTAGGGTCATTACCGAAATATTTTCCACGGAGCAGTATCGAGGATTTGTAAAAAGAAACAACCTATTGAAGGGCTTGCCCGTGGCCGATCCGTTCGTGATAGCTGCCGGCAAGGTCTACAACGGTATCGTCGTGACGCAAGAATCTCAGAAGGTCGGAGGTGCCCGCATCCCAGCCGTGTGTGCAGAGCTTGGGGTAGAGTGCATTGATCTTGAGAAATTTTTGGAGTACGAGGACATCATATACTAGTAATCCCCGGTGTTAGTTGAAGCCTTCTGGCCCCCAGCTGGAAGAGACAACCGGGCCTATTGTCGTCCCCATCAGGTAGCAAACATCATGTGCAGCAAGATAGCGCTTTCTTGCGGTAATCCTCGCTTCTGACCGTACGTATAGCTTGACTACCTATGGGCAATCAAATCTTTTTCTGCCTTTGCGGCCTCAAGGGACACCGCTCCTACTTCAATTGGTGCTGGTGTCTGCATCCTATGAAGGCCGGAGCCGCGGTCTTAGATGATACGGCTCCGCGTGCCACCGGCCGGTCGGATGGGAGGGATCGTGAGGTGTGGATGCAATTTGAGCCTTGCTGCCCGGATGGCGTACTGAATGTACGTCGGAGGGCGCATGGCGAAAAGGGCGCCGCAGATCGCGATTCCTCCCATCCGACCGGCCGCACCTCGTGCCCCAACGCGGGTCTCTCGCTTCTTTCAGCCCCTTCGTTTCTTTCCCGTCTTTGCCTGGATCGAAAGTCGCTCGCCCTGGCCTAGGTCTCGAGCATGCTGTTGATCACCCTCCAATAGCCACTCAGGAGGAGGATGCCGATGGCGATGAGAAGACCGCCCAAAACCGGGGAGATATACCTCACCACCCGGCCGAAGCGCTGCATGAGGCCCATCAGCCGAGACACGAGCAGGGCAGCCACGAAGAAGGGGACGGCGAGACCCAGGGAGTAGAGGGCGAGAAGACGAACGCCGGCGAATGCAGAGCCTCCAGCAGAGGCGATCAGGAGGATGGAAGCCAGGACCGGACCGATACAGGGCGTCCACCCCAGTGAAAAGGTCACACCAACGATAAAGGAGCGAAAGAAGCCCGCGGGCCTCTCGTTCAGGTGAACCATTTTTTCCTGATTGAGGAAGGGTATCTTTACCACACCCATCATGTTGAAGCCCATAATTATGAGCAGCAAGCCCCCCACCCGCATAATCCACTTCTGATACTCGGAAAAGAGGTTGCCGAGGTATGAGGAGGATACGCCCAGGGAGATAAAGACCACGGAAAAGCCTATGATGAAGGCGATTGCGTGGAGGAGGACCTTACGCTTGACCACCTTGTCCGACAGATCGCTGCAGCTTTGGATGCTGCAACCGCTTATGTAGATGAGGAAGGAAGGAACCAGTGGCAGGACACAGGGAGCGAAAAACGAGAGCACGCCGAACCAAAAGGCCACCAATCCATTGACGTTCATCCTGCAAATTATTATTCTTTTTCTCGGGTTTGTCAATTAATGGGGGCTCGCGT
Organism: uncultured delta proteobacterium; assembly: GCA_963750015.1. Lineage (GTDB taxonomy): Bacteria > Desulfobacterota > Syntrophorhabdia > Syntrophorhabdales > WCHB1-27 > CAVVNC01. The sequence goes on from CAVVPU010000233.1 coordinate 10,489, forward strand.
CGCCCCCTCGGTCGGCAAAGCCGACCGAGCCTCCCCTTCATAAAAAGGAAGGACCGCCGCAGGCGCGGGTTGCCCGTTCGATCGAGATGTGCCGGATTCGAGGATCGGCTGCGGTGGCTTTGGCTTTGCCTTTGGAGCCTCCCTCAAAGCTTGCTCGTCGGGACGTCGTCCCGAATAGTCTTCTTTCTTTTGTACTTTGAGGAAGAGTCACGTTTAAGGAGGATTGGAAGCAGAATGAACTATGGGGCTATAGACATAGGTACCAATGCGGTGCTCTTGCTCATAATCGATCGGAAGGTCGGGTTCAAGGAATTGCGGGACCTTTCCACGATCACGAGGCTGGGAGAGGGGCTCGTTCGTTCCGGCCGGCTCGTCCCCTCCGCCATGGAGCGGACCCTCTCAGCCCTGGAGAAGTATCGCGCCGAGCTTGACTCTTATCAGGCCCGGGTCGCAGCCTGTTTCGGCACAAGCGCCCTGAGGGAGGCTGAAAACAGGGAGGAGTTTATCGAGATGGCGCGGCAGCGCGCCGGTCTCGAGGTAAGGGTCTTCAGCGAGTACGAAGAAGCCTTCTATACCTACCTCTCCGTCAAACACGATCCTCTCATCCCGGGTAATAATCTCGTCATCGTTGACATAGGGGGAGGAAGCACCGAGATGTCACGGGCGACCAGGGAACGTCTTATTGATTACGTCTCCATTCCCGTCGGAACGGTGAAGCTGACCGAGCAGTTTATCCGCAACGACCCTCCTGCCCAGGAGGAGCTCGAAAGCTTGAGGCAATTCGTACGCAATAAGTTGCACTTTCATGAACAGGAAGAGGCGGGGACCACCATCGTGGGGATGGCCGGAACCATGACGACCCTTGCGGCAATGCTTCTCGGCCTGGAGAAGTTTGACAAGAAGAAGATTCACGGCCTTACCGTTCCGGTAGGGGAGCTCGATGGCTGGATAGAACGGCTCAGCCGCATGCCTGTCCGTGAAAGGAGAGAGATCCCCGGCATGGAGCCGGGGAGGGAAGATCTTCTCCTTCAGGGTATGATCCTCATGAGAGAGATCGTCGCATCCTTTCAAGGGAAGGAGTTTGTGGTGAGCACCTACGGTGCCCGCTATGGTGTGATGCACGATCCTCAGTTTGTGGGAGACCTTCTGCTCCCTTAAGTCAGGGCGAACGCATCTGGAAATCCAAGGGCGACTTCAAGAAATATATGGAAGCCTTCCTGAGGCGCGTACGGGAGAGCCCGGCGTTTTCCGAAAGACTGGGAGAGGCGAGAGGAGCGGGTTCGAGGTGTGGCCGGTCGCATGAAGGGAACACGCCCTATGCGGCGACCTGTGAGATCTGTGTCCATCCGCCGTACATCGAGTACGGCTGCGGGCTACAGGCCTCACATCTCATCCACCTATGACGCATCCCCTTCATGCGACCGGCCGGTGGCACGCGGAGCCGTATCATCTAAGAGTGCGGCTCCGGCCTTCATAGGATGTACACACCAACACTAATTGAATTGGAGCGGCGTCCCTGGAGGCCGCGAAAAGCCAGAGGGGAGATGGGAGCCCGTCCGCTCTTCCTTCCTACACTTTCGCGATTCGCGATTCGAGTTTCGCGATTTCTTCCCCCTTCCATTTGCCTTTGCCCGGGTGTTATAATCCCCCATGAGCTTCATAGCGGACTTGCACATCCATTCGAGCTATTCCCGGGCCACGAGCAGAGACATGGTGCCCGAGGGTATCTGGAAATGGGCTCAGCTCAAGGGCATCGTGGTTGTCGGCACCGGTGATTTTACCCATCCCAAATGGTTCGCAGAGCTTCAGGATAAGCTCGAGCCGACTGGCACGGGTCTTTTTCTTCTCAAGAAGGAACATCAAAGAGACGATTCGGTGCCCCAATCGTGCGCACATGACGTATTCTTCCTCCTTTCTTCCGAAATAAGCTGCATCTATAAAAAGAACGGAAGGACGCGCAAGGTCCATTGCCTTATCTTCATGCCCGATATGGCTCATGCCGCACGGCTCAACCTCGCCCTTTCGAAGATCGGCAACATCGTCTCCGACGGCAGACCTATTCTCGGTCTGGACGCCAAGGAGCTCCTCAGGATGACCCTGGATATCGCTCCTGATGCGATGTTTGTCCCGGCCCATGCGTGGACCCCCCATTTTTCCGTATTCGGTGCGGCCTCCGGTTTTGACACCATGGAAGAGTGCTTCGAAGAGCTTACCCCTCATATCCACGCCATCGAAACCGGTCTTTCTTCCGATCCGCCAATGAATTGGCGACTCTCCGCGCTCGATCATCTCACGCTCATATCCAACTCGGATGCCCATTCGCCGGCTAAGTTGGGAAGGGAAGCGAACATTTTCGAGAGCGAAGAGATGTCCTATGACGCGATAAGCACGGGCATGAAGACGGGTGAAGGTTTTCTCGGCACTTTAGAGTTCTTCCCGGAAGAGGGGAAGTATCATTACGACGGCCACCGTTCCTGCGGGGTCTCCTACTCCCCCTCCGACACTATCCTCCACGGGTACGCATGCCCCCGCTGCAATAAGCGGCTGACCATCGGAGTGGCCCACAGGGTCGAGGTGCTTGCCGACAGAAAGGCCGGTTTCAAGCCCTCCGGGGCCCTGCCGTACCGCAGCCTGATTCCTCTTGCCGAGGTGCTCGGCGAGGCTTTTGGGGTGGGGGCCGGCAGCAAAAGAGTGCAGGAGGAGTATCTCAGGCTCCTGTCTACCCTCGGCAACGAATTCCATATCCTTCTCGATGCGCCCCTCGGCGATATCGGTCAGGTGGCCTCGCCCATGGTGGCGGAGGCAGTGCGCAGGGTCCGCCACGGACTCGTCAATATCAAGCCCGGTTTTGACGGCGAATATGGGCGGGTGCAGATTTTCGAGGAGAGTGAAAGGTGTGAGGCGAAAGGCCAGGAGAGGCTCTTGTGAGGCGGCCGTGAACAAGCAGGGAAAGATCAAAGGGCGGTCATGATCGACGCCCTCGACAATCTCAACCGGGCCCAGAGCGAGGCTGTTCTCACCACGGACCGGCACCTGCTCGTCGTCGCAGGACCGGGTACCGGCAAAACGCTCACCATCGTCCGCCGGATCGCGCATCTGATAAATCAAGGCGTACCTCCCGCGGAGATTCTTGCCGTCACCTTTACGAACAGGGCGGCAAGGGAAATGCGCGAGCGGCTCTCCACGCTTCTCGGCCGCCGGCCGGCAGGCGCCTTCATCGGAACCTTTCACCTTTTGGGTCTACGCATACTGAGGGCCGGCGGGATGGAATTCTCCATCTGTTCAAGAGAAGAGCAGATCGAGCTTCTCCGCTCGGCCATGAGCTGCACGGCAAAGGGGGCCAGAGAAATGGCCGAAACCATCTCCAGGGTGAAGAACCTCGTGGAGCCGGCCTGCGGCGAAACGGTTATTGCCCTGGAAGCCTATCAGAAGGCGCTCAGGTCCAAAGGCTTGTGCGATTTCGACGACCTCATCGCGCTGCCCGCCGATCTTATAAGGGAAGGCAAAGCTGCACCGCCCTTTAGCCACATCATCGTCGACGAGTATCAGGACATCAGCCCCGGCCAGTATGGGCTCCTGAGATGTCTCGTCAAGGAGGGGGTGCGCGTTTGCGCGGTCGGCGACTCCGACCAGGCGATCTACTCCTTCAGGGGAGCGGATTTCAGGAATTTTCTCGATTTTCGTCGCGACTTCCCCGAGGCGGCAGTTGTCGTGCTTGCGGAAAACTATCGCTCCACAAAGGTTATCGTGGACGCCGCCGGAGCGGTCATCCGTAATAACCTTCAAAGGATAGAAAAGGAGCTGACCGCAATCGGCCCGAAGGGGCTGCCCGTCACCGTCATATCCGTGCCCGATGAAAGGACGGAGGCAGAAGCTATAGTCCAGGAGATCGAGGCCCGCCTGGGAGGGACCAGCCATCATCGCCTCGCCGGTCTCCCCGGCCCCGTGGACTATTCCGGGAGCACCTATTCCTTTTCCGATTTTGCCGTTCTCTTTCGCACGAACGATCAGGCGAAGACCTTTAGAGAGAGCTTCTCGACCTGGGGCATACCCTGTCAACTGATCGGCGAAAAGGCACCGGCCCGGCGGAAGGCACTGATAGACGAATTGAAGGCTCAGACGAATCAGCTGGTGCCCGGCCTTGCCTTCGAAGAAATCATGAGAAGGATAGACGCCTCTGGCGCCCTTTCAGGCCCCGAGCAGGCGCTCCTCGCGAATCTCGCCGTTGCCTACGGCGGCCTGCCTGTCGAAGAAGCCCTCGTGTCCATAATAGACGAACTATCAATACTCGGCACGGCCGATGCCTTCGACGCACGGGCGGATGCCGTCGCCCTGATGACTATGCATATGGCCAAGGGGCTCGAGTTCAAAGCGGTCTTCGTGGCAGGAGCGGAAGCAGGGCTTCTTCCCCTTGTGTGGGGCGACGAGCAGGCAGACCTGGAGGAGGAGCGGAGACTCTTCTACGTGGCAATGACACGGGCAAAGGAAGAGCTTTTTCTGGTCAATGCGCGAAAACGCTTTGTCTACGGCCGCCGCCTTCCGGGATCGCCCTCGCCCTTCCTCTCGGAGGTCCCTCAAGACTTGATCACAAGGAATGACGTCTCCGACAAGCCCAAGAAGAAGGAAGGAAAGCAAATGGGGCTCTTTGGTTAGACGGCCCCTTCAGCGTCGGCAGACTTCGCGCTTCTCCCCTGCACCGGTTGCGATGTTTTTGGGTTCGCCTTTTCTTTCCGGGAGGGAATTCTCGATTCACAAGGAACCTTGGTCTGACAAAGGCCGCACCCGTAGGCTTCGATGTGGTATTCTTCTTTCGCGTGGGACGCGATAGCGCCCTCCACATAAGCCTGGCATTTGAGCTTGTCGTGGCCCTTTGCCGTGATGGCCCCGACAGGGCACCGGCTTATGCATTTTCCGCAGGAACCGTCGGTGAAGTGAAGGCAATACTCGTGGGGGTCTTCGTAGGGCCTCTGGGTGGGAGTTGTGGAAAAGCGCGCAACCACCGAGCCGCAGCGCATGGCCTTACCCACAGGAGTGATGAGCCCATCGCAAAGCCCGAAGGTGCCGAGCCCCGAGACGAACGCCGCATGCCTCTCAGACCACATTGAAGAAAGACCGAAACGCTCCGACTTTCTCACACCCCACAGTGGTGAGGCCTGGGGCGCCACAGCCTCGTATCCGGCGTCCGTCAACAGGGTTACCAGATGGCTCCTGAGCTTACCATTGAATTCTTCACCGAACTTGCGCGACCTCACCCACCGCTCCGACCCAAACTGGTTCTCTTTCCGGTTGTCCGCTTTGGTGGCTTTTGTCTGGGGCAGCACCCAGGAGATCACGGTGAGCTGGTCCGCACTTATCCGGAGATCGGGAAAGGTTTGGAGGAATATATCGATAGGGGTCCAGTAGAAAGGACCAACGGACGCCTTGATTTCGTCGTAGAGAGGATCGTCGCCCCGCGAAAATGCGACCACCGGTGTTTCCCAGGCGGGCTCGTTCGTTTCGTTGCGAAGGCTGTTCTCCGGAGACTTTGCGAAGCCCTTTATCGACTCTTCCACCCATGCTGAAAGGCTAAAGCGGTCTTTTGTCGGCATGTCGGCTCCTTTTCATAATAGTGCGGGCATCTGCGATACCAGTGGAGCGTGGTGCAGTAGATAGCCTAGTATTATAACAGAAATACCCCCCTTCCGCCAGAAAGTTCTACTCTGTACCTAGGGCGAACATTTGGAAATCCAAGGGCGACCTCAAGAAGCGTATGGCAGCCTCTCTCGCGAAGAATATGCAGGTCAGACTGACGAAGAAACGAAGAGGCAAAGAGGAGAAAAGAAAAAGCGAGTGAGGGTCCGAGGTGTGGCCGGTCGGCTGGGAGAAATCGCGATCTGCGGCGCTCTGCCGTACCTCAGGCCCATCCGCCGTACATTGAGTACGGCTGCGGTCAATGAGGCACGACAGCCCATCCACACCTCACGATCTCTCCCATCCGACCGGCCGGTGACACGGGTCGCCGTATCTTTAACAGCCCGCGGCTCCGGCCCTCATAGGATGTACACACCAACACCAATTGATTAGGAGCGGCGGCCTTAGAGGCCGCTAAGAGACAGATGGGAGATGGGATAAGGACTTCGATGGGAGATGGGAGACCGCTCGTTCCACTCGCTGGGGAGCAAGAAAAGCTCTTTCCCTCCCCGCTCCATAGTCCCGAAGGGACGATCTCCCCGCTCCCCGCTGTCCTTTTCACTTTCCCCAACCCTGCCTATGACGGTTTTTTGACGCCCCCGTCAAGATCGGCGTGATTGTGCCGGCCCTGCCCGGAGCCGGTACCCGATGCAATAACCCCCCATTACTGCCGGCTTTCCTGTAATTCAGCCCCGCTTATGTCTTGTGCCCGAGGAAGCGGATACTGGCACGGTCGTTGCAGCGAGCCGATCAGCAACTTTTAAAGGAGCCCCATGATCGACCGCCTGACGCTTCTTTCACTCCCGATCATCGACGCCGATAGGCTTTCGGGGAGCCAGACTTCCGCGCAAGGGCAGGAGACGAGTTTTTTGAACATCCTCGTCCAAAGTCTGGAGAAACCCGAGTCGGTTCAGCTCGCCTCTTTGCCATCGCCCAACCCTGCCGTCATGATTCCCTATGCGGCGGGCTTCCAAAAGGTTCGCGAGGAGCGGGAAAGCCCCATGAAGGAAGCGATCCGCTTCGTTCTGAAACAGGAGGGGAGCGCTTACGTATCCAGGGACGGCAAAGAAGCCTCCAAGTACGGCATCCTTCAAAGCACGGCCCGGGGATACGGATTCCAGGGCAGTATCAAGGATCTGACGGAGACCGAAGCGGAGGCGATCTATGAAAAGATGTGGAAAGAATCGGGAGCGCAAAAATTGCCCCGCGATCTTGCCGTCGTTCATTTTGACAGCTACATAAACAGTCCCGTTGCGGCCAGGAAGATGCTGAAGGCGTGCCAGGGAGATACGGATGCGTATCTGAATCTCCGCACGGAGCGCTACATGCGTCTTGCCGAGAAGAGACCGCAGCAATACGGGAAGTACGTGAAGGGGTGGATCGGCAGGGTCGACCGCTTGAGGACAACGGTCGCCCGATACGATAACTCCTCTTCCGCAAAAGGGTCCACATAGCATGGGTTGCGAATACCCATTCTCACCTCTCCCCGTTCTCTTCTGCCCCACAAGCTGAAAGGCAGCGCCTTTATCGGCCCTGCCTTTCAGCCCCTTTCTCTTTCAGTATCGACTTGAAAAACCAAGAAAATCCTGCGCTTACTCCAGGTGCCGGTAATTAACAGCCTCTTCATCTATCCTTAACTGAGACGTGTTATTGATTAGACCATGACGTTATCGTCATACACGCCTTCTTCGTTTCTACCCCGGATATTACCCCAACTTCAGGAGAGGTGAACGATTCATGGCAAGAAAGACCTACATCCTTGACACCAACGTGCTCATACATGATCCGGAAAGTATCTTCAGCTTTCAGGAGAACGAGGTGGTTATACCTTTCGAGGCCCTCGAAGAGCTGGATAAGCTCAAGAAGCGGTACGACAACATCGGCCACAACGCGAGGCAGACGATACGCTCTCTGGGAACGCTCATGGAGCAGGGAGGGAGGACAGACCCTTTAATGATGAAGGAGGGAGGAACTCTCAAACTAGATTCTACCCTGTTTCCGAGCAAAGACGGCAGCAGTGACCTTCTCCGCCCGACTATCGGTTCGGGGCCTACCATCGACAACAAGATCATCGCCCTTGCGTGGTCTTACAAACAGAAGCATAACGGCAACACGGTCTTCGTGTCCAAGGACATTAACGCGCGGGTAAAGGCCCTTGCCCTCGGTATAAAGGCGGAGGACTACAGGACAGACAAGATAGACCTGTCTTCCATGTACTCCGGCCACACGACTCTCATGGTCTCCACCGAGGTCGTGAGCCGGCTCCATGAGACGGGTGAAGTGGCAGCGCTAGACTGCGAGGCACTTTTGGAAAACCAATGCGCCCTCCTCACGACGTCTGCGTCCGGGTCCGCCCTCGCCATAAAGAAAGGCGGGAAGCTCAAGAGGCTCGACCACTCGGCGACCGCCTTCTGGGGTATCAAGGCCCGAAACAAAGAGCAGCAGTTCGCGGTGGAACTTCTCACGGATAACTCGATCCCAGCCGTCTCCCTCGTGGGACAGGCGGGCACGGGAAAGACCCTCCTTGCCCTCGCGGCCGGCCTCCACAAGACCCTGGAAGAAGGTCTCTTCAGCCGGATCATCGTGACGAAGCCGGTCATCCCCGTAGGCAAGCAGGACATAGGTTTTCTTCCGGGGAGCAAGGAAGAGAAGATGCTGCCCTGGGTCCAGTCCATATTCGACAACTTCGGCCCCCTGGCGCGGAACAATCAGAAAATGACCATAGAGTATCTGCTCACCGCCGATCTTCTTCATATCGAATCGATAGGCCACATGAGGGGACGGAACCTTGCGAAGTCGTGGATTATAGTCGATGAGGCGCAAAATCTGAGCCCCCACGAAATAAAGACGGTCCTGAGCCGCGTGGGAGAGGGCAGCAAGATCGTGCTCACGGGAGACGTCTACCAGATCGACTCACCCTATCTCGATGCAGGCTCCAACGGGCTCAGCTACGTGGTCAGCCGGCTCAAGGGACAGTCCCTCTACGGCCATATCACCCTCGCAAGGACCATCCGCAGCCCGCTGGCCTCCATGGCAGCGGAGCTGCTCTGAGAGGCCCTCGTGGGGTGTCCTCGGGTGGCAGTGAATTTGTGAAGTCGATATGGCGATGAGAACCCATCTTTTAGTCGCTTGTGTCGCCGCGGGCATCCTGGCGCTTCCCTTTCCGGTGCAAGCTTCAGGGCCCGCGGCCGTCTCGTCGAAAGGTTCCTTTCTGAGTGTGGATATCGATAACAGCCCGCCCGGCGAGCTGCTCGGCGCCATGGCGAAAGAAAGGCTCATCGAGATCAAGGGCGCCATACCGGCCGGTGCGACGCTCACCCTTCACTCGAGCGACCTCACTCTCGAACAAGTCCTCGGTAAGATAATGCGCGGCTACAATTATGTGCTGGTTGAACAAGGCAAGACGCGACCGCCCCTTCTCACCATACTAGGCCGTATTCAAAGGGGTCCTGCCGAAGCGCCCAAGACGGACGCAGTCCCTCCTCCGGCGGACACTTCTCAGCTGAAATCCTATGTGCCTCCGCAGCCTCCTCCCGTCCCCACAGGGAAGGATGGAAAGCCCCTTCCCCATTGGGTTGACGACGAAGGCAGGGTCCGAATTATCGGAGAGTCCACGCCTTCTGCGCAGGGGCCCGGCGGGGACAAGCCGCTGCAGGCGGACGGCCAGGCGGGTCAGGGACAGACGACAACCGGTCAGGCCCCGGCCTCCATCCCCCAAACAGGAGGGGCGGAAACGCAAGAGCGACAGCCGGACGGCAAAACCCCTGAAAAACAGGAACAGCAGGCTACCGCGGAAGCCTCCGAGTCCTCATCCTCCCAATCGCCGGGTGCCCATTTTTAGCGTTCCACGTGTTTCTGCCTAAAGCGGAAGTCTGGGAACATACCGGCCTTCACAGATTCTTAATCTACTTTTTACGAAGTTTAACATCTAATTCACGATGTCGAAACACTACCCTGATACGATGAATGCACAGAACACGGATACAACTGTCGGCACCCGTAATTATTGACAACCTCAATTGGAGAGTTGAGAGGCCGGATTGACCGATCTGAAAAAGGAGGTGATAGGGAGGATTAGCGCCAGTGTTCTGGGGTGACTGATTAACATTTCGTTTTGACATTCTATAAGGAGGAAAATATGAAGAAAGTATTCTCGCTTGTTGCACTTTTCGCCATGGCCTTCGCTGCTTTTGCCGCTTCTTCGGCATCGGCCGATCCGTGGAAGTTCGGCGTAATTTCCGACACCCAGTGGGTGCAGGTGAGCAGTAGCTACAGCGCATCGTCCGATGACGGCAAGAACCCCTATTCGAGCGCCATCGACATCATTAACCAGGCCAACGCGGCCTTCATCGCCAGTGGCGTCAAGTTCGTGATCGCCGTGGGCGACCTCGCCGACTCGGGAACGAGCACGACCCCAATCACCACCTCCGGGTGGTACCCGTCGTTGAATGCGGCCCTCGTGCAGGCGAATTGCGCTGCCTCGACCCTTTGCAGCGCCTCCGGCGCCTTCGCCTCCGGCGCCAAGTACAATGGCGGCCCGACCTGGAGCGTCGGCATGGCCGGCGAGACCGCGCGGGCTATTTTCGCCCAGTCACTCTATAATGCGGGGATCGGTTTTTATCCGGTCCGCGGCAACCACGATGATTCCAGGGCCACGGCGGGCTGGTTTCAGTACCTCTATCCCCAGACGCAGACCGGCATGAACAACTCGACGCCGGCCGACGCCTATACGTTGCCGAACCCCGACAGCGCGACTCTGACCTTCCCCACGAAGACAGGGAGCCCTTTCCAGGTGGGAACGATCACCCCGAGCACTTACGGCCTCAGCGACCTCCTGGGAATGAGCTATGCTTTTAATTACAATAATGCGGCCTTCGTGCTCGTCGACCAGTTTACCACCCTTGACGGCGTCGAAACCTCCAACGCCGGAGGCGGGGCCCAAATCGACGATCAGCAGCCGTGGATCAACGACGTGCTTTCGAAGAAACCCGCCAACGGCCATGCCTTTGTCTTCAGCCACAAGGGCCTGATCACCGAGGATCATACGGACGTGCTCTTCGGCTCGGATCCTTCCAAGGACTCGACGGGCACCAACGCCTTCATTAACAGCCTCATCGAGAACGGCGTAGGGTACTACATCGGCGGCCACGACCACATGCACCTCAGGGAAGTAGTGACGACCACCGACAACGCCACGAACGACCCGACCAAGGGAATCCACGAACTCGTGTGCGCTTCCAACAGCAACAAATACTATACGCCGTCAGGCACACCGAACGACAATTACAATATCGCCGCCTTCGGCCACTCGCGCCAGACCCTCCTTTCCGGGGAAGAGTACTACATCCCCTACTATATCGTGACGGTCGACGGACCGAGAGTCACCTTCGATTACTATGGGGTCAACTCGGGCGGGAACGGCAACAATATACCGACGACGCCCACCCTCACCGGCAACTGGCAGAAGCGCGAGACTTTTGGATACAGCCTCAACGGTAAAGAATTTTTCGTAGCTCAGGGTTCCAGCTACACTACGGTTCAGGACGCTATTTCGGCGGGCACTGATTCCTATGGCAGCACCTTCTTCGGCACAAGCGCGGCTATTCTGAGCGGCACGAATGGCAGCACAGCAAAAGAAGTGAACAGCAACAGACATTACGTCAAAGAAGTGAATACCGGATGGGCGCCGAGAACCTCAGGCACCCTGAGCGACGTCCTTACCCTGTGGGGTATGTATGACGTAGGCGCAGCAACCACCGACACCTACACGCTCTCCCTGTCCTTCGATCCGACCGTCAACGTCACGAGCATGCTGAATCAGGGAAAGAGCATTTACGTGGCCATGAAGGATGCAAGCGGCAACTTCTCAAAGCCCGCGACCGCAAAAAGGTTTATCGTCGGTCCGTGGAACAAGGCGTTTCCCGTAGGAACCTATGGGGTCGACCCGAACACGAACACTGCCTGGCAGGTCACGAACCAGGCCGGTGACTTCGCGGTTGTTGCTCAGTAGCAGAAAAGATGGATCGGAATTCAGGTTGAACAAATAAGGAGGACCATATGTCTAAGAAACTCATCATCATCGCAATGTTTGCCGTGCTTTTCCTCGCGGTGCAATCGGGAATGGCAATGGCCGGTGCAACTAACCTCATCCAGAATGGAGACTTCTCGGCAGGCACGACGGATTGGAACGTGACCGGCGATACGTCATTTATCGTTCCTTTAAGCGATTCCATGGCGCTCACTCCGGGCGGTTCCTATCTGCTGGTCGGCACGAGCGGCGGCACAGCGAATATCGACCAGTCTATCCCTACCGTTGCAGGGAACTCTTACACCGTAGGCTACTGGCTCGCCAACGACGATGAGTCCGGTGTGAATCAGTTTCAGGTTGCCTGGGACGGCAGCGTAGTGTCCGCACTCACCTTGTCGAACGCGCCTTACTCTGGTTGGACGTTCTATAGCTTCACTGCTCCGGCGACAGGGACGAGCAGCGACGTCATGTTTTCATTCCAGAACGATAACGCTGCTTTCAGGCTCACGAACGTCACTGCGTCGGTTCCTCTTCCCGCAGCCCTCTTGCTTTTCGGCCCGGGCCTCGCCGGCATCGCCGTAGTGCGCAGGAAACTGCACAAGTAGATAACAGCCGTTCTCATATCAAAACACTGGGCGGGGTTATATCTACCCGCCCAGTGTTTGTGAACCGCCGCTCCCCAGTGCCCACGTCTCTTTTTAACACGCCCTTTATCGGGAATTAACTTTCTCGATCTACAATCCGTCTTTAAATCCAACAGCCCTATTTAGGAGTGCCTTCATGAGAATGTTCACGCTTCCCGCATTTGTATGTGCCTGCATCGCCCTTTTCCTTTGCCCTGCCCCATCGATGGGGGCCGACCCCATCAGGATAGGCGTCATCAATGGCTATCCTGCGCCTTTTGCTTCCTACGGTACGGACATGGTCGACGGAGTTAAGCTTGCCATTTCGGAGATCAATGGCAAGGGCGGAGTAAACGACAGCATGTTGGAGTGCATCGTGGGAAGCGGAAGTCCCGGTCTCGGTGAGGTAAAGGACCTGGTGCTAAAGGAACATGCGAAGGTCCTCGTAGGTTCCCTGTCCGGGGATGTTGCTTTAACCGTCGCCGACTTTGCCAGGGACCAAAAGATACCCTTCCTCGAAACATTCTCCGATGACGAGACGCCTGTGGAAGCAACGGCCAGACCTTACGTCTTTCATATGCACGAGACGGGCCGCATGGGCGCAGCCGCCGCAGCGATATTGTTTCACGAAAAGCTCTTTACTAAGTATTGGGTCGCGGGTGAGGACGACGATTACGGCCATGCCCTCGGTCGGACGTTCTGGAACGGGATCAAGAAACTGGAGCCCGAGTTCCAGCTTCTGGGTGAGAGCTGGTGGAAGCCGGGCGAGACTGACCTGAGTCCGTATATCGATCGGATTCTGGCCGCAAAGCCTCAGTTCCTCGTGGTCGCGACCAGAGGCCTCGACACTGTCAACTTCCAGAAAGCCGCAAAAGCTCTGGGCTTCACGGAGAAGATCCCCTTCTATCAGCATTCCGTCACTGATATCACCATGTCCAGGCAGTTGGGAGCCGATGCCCAGGAGGGCGTTTACGGGACGACCAGCTACCTCTTTTATAATCCTTCGATTCCGGCCAACAAGGCCTTCGTGGATGCGTTCAGAAAGGCCTACGGGAGGTATCCGGGCTCAGGCGCTTTTTACGGCTACGTGTCGGTCATGTTCGTTTCAGAGGGGATGAAGAAGACAGGCGTCGTGGACGGAGCTAAACTGGTAGCCGCAATGGAGGGTATGAGGCTCTCCGGCCCCGTGGGGACCGTGGCTATGCGTCCGTGCGACCATCAGCTCGCGCTGCCTGTGTTCCTCAGCAAGACCAGCAGAGATCAGGCGTACCCCGACTTTCTTATGTCGAATACCATTCAGGGCATGCCTGCGGGGTACTACATGGAGGCGTGTGGGGAAGAGCCGAGGACCGCGGCAAAGTAACGAACGCGCTAAGGGATAAAGAACGCGCTAATGAGCCTGTGAAGAATCGCCGCGATTCTTCACAGGCTTCGCTTTTCTAGGAGCCGCAGAATTTACCTCTTTGTGCTGAAGGAGTGTGAGCGGCGGTTAATCGGACCGAGTCGGGCGGCCTGTGAAGAAATCTGTCGCAAAAAGCCGCGAGTCTGCCTGGCCTCTGAACGCCCCGTTCCTTATTATTTGTGCCGCCTCATCCGGTCCCGAATCAACGAGTGAGCGGGTGGGGTTTGTTGGCTTCGGAGACATTCCTGTTCCTGCGAGGAGCGGTGCGGCTGCTCCTTGGACGGAACATCGGATCGATCGCCGCTTCGTCTCTCCTCGCCATTTTGTCTTCCCTTGCCGCCTTGGCAAAGACTATTACGATAAAAAGGAAGAGAAGAATGCCCCACATCATATAGATTCCGTTCATCCTCATCCATCCCATCCGGTCCGCCAGCCAAGTTCTTTTGGTCTATAATAGTAGGGTAGCTACGACGCCAGGTCCTGTTCGGTCGTCTCGCCATGGTACGCACAAAAGGCCTCATAGCCGCGTCTCCCCATGAGACGCGTAAGGACCCTGGGGTCGCACTTCAGAAGGTCCACCATCACGAGACCGTCGAGGCCGTTGCCGAAAGAGGGGTCGATATTGAACCCCATGAGCCTTCCTCCGAGCTTGACGTACTGCCTGAGAAGCACCGGCACCCCTTTGCGGTCGCTTTCTATATCTGAGATGATCGCCGAGAGGTCCTCGATCGCTTTGAGCCCTCCGGCGGGGTCCCCCAGGCTTTTGATGGAATGCCTTCTCATGGGCGTCCGGGGTTTCACGAATGCGGCCAGGTCAGGGGCGTAGTGGTTCATGACGAGGTATGAGACCATGAGGTCCCGCGACAGTGTTGAATAGGCGTCGCTGATCGTCACCGGACCGAAAAGGATCGTGCATTTCGGGTTTTGAGTAATAAAACGGCCGATCCCCTTCCAGAGGAGCAGGAGGGGGGCGTAGAGTTTCTGGTATTCCGGTCGCACGAAGGATCTCCCCAGTTCGATGCCTGTGCCGATACGTTCGAGAAACTTCGACTTGTATTTGAAAAGGCTGTCCGTGTAAAGTCCTTTCGAACCGAACCGCTCGAGGATCTCCTCGACCTGTCCCAGGCGGTAAGCGCCGACGACTTCATGACGCTGCCTGTTCCAGAGAAAGAGGTGGGTATAGTAGAGGTCGAAGCGGTCGAGGTCACACGATTTGCCCGTGCCCTCCCCTGTTTGTCTGAATGTCAGTTCCCTTAAGCGGCCGATCTCGAAAAGCAGATTCGGTATCTGGTGGGCTTTGGCCTGGTATACGGTATATTCCTCTGATTCGATCAGTATCTGCTCCCCGGGGATGCGCTCCACCTCGCGGCTCAGGACAGTAGCTTCACAAGGAGAGACGATGGTCTGGGGGGCTCTCGATGGGACCGCGGCCGGCCTCCTCTTTCGAACTTTTAGGGCGTACGTTCTCATACGTAGATAGGTGATCAGTTTTTCGTCAGTATCGAAACCTTCTATTCTCTCGAAAGGAATGGGGCTGCCTATCCTTACCCTGATTGTCTTGCTCCCCTTGTTGAGTAATTCGTGGGGGAGAAGAGCGGTTCTGAACTTGGGATGGATCATGCCTGCAAGCTGAAACATGAAGCTGTTCGCCCCTTCGAAAAAGACCGGTATCATCCGTGCCTTTGCGCTCCGTGCCATTCGCCCGATGCTTCTGTGCCAGGCCGGGTCGACGATCTCTCTCGACCGCACCTCGACGTGAGAGACTTCGCCTGCGGGGAAGGCGACGAGAACATGCCCCTGCTTCAGCCAAGCTATGCCCTCCTTCAAGGGCCTGATGTTGCGCGCCGTCGACTTCTTTCCTTGAAAGGGATCGACGCACAGAAGAAGCTCTCGAAGCTCCGGTATCCTGGCGAGGAGGAAATTCGCCATGACCTTGCTGTCGGGCCTCACTCCGAGCAGGATTGATGCGAGTATGAGACCTTCTATGCCGCCGAAAGGATGGTTGGCGACTACAAGGAGGGGACCGGTCCGCGGTACGAGAGCAAGGTCGCTTTCGCTTATCTCGTAAGTTATCCTTAGCCGGCTGAGACTCTCGTCGATGAACCCCTTGAGGTCCTCTTTCTCGTCGATCTCTGCGTAGACCTTGCTCTCGTACCGCGAACAGGTCCCTTCCTTGTAGTCGCCAACCATCCTTTCGGCGGCATAGAAGGTCTCATACTCGCATCAATCCTGCTCGGAGTGAGGCCCGACAGCAAGGTCATGGCGAATTTCCTCCTCGCCAGGATACCGGAGCTTCGAGAGCTTCTTCTGTGCGTCGATCCCTTTCAAGGAAAGAAGTCGACGGCGCGCAACATCAGGCCCTTGAAGGAGGGCATAGCTTGGCTGAAGCAG
>CAVVPU010000234.1:0-13825 GCA_963750015.1 uncultured delta proteobacterium
TGGAAAGCGGTTGACCTATAAAACGACTCACTAACAACAAGAGGGAAAGGGGGCTATATGGCCGGAAAAAAGAAGACGGCAAAGCCGGACAACAAGGAGCAGTCTGCCCGCTTTTTGGAGACTGCCGAAGCTGTTCAGGCCGAGGATGCAGAGGAAAGGTTTGAAAGGGCGACGGCAAAAATTTTGAAACCAAAAAAACCATCATGAACCCCCCATTCTCAGGAGCACGGCTAAAGATCAAACGGGCCAATCAACACATCGATGAGCTTGTAGCGGTCCTCGACGCCTTCTCGCAATCCGACTATTACAGCTTGAGCTTCGAGGACTATCCTGATAGCCGAAATTGCGACGTGCACTTCGAGTTCACTAAGCCCATTCCCGACATTTTGCCCTGCATCATTGGAGACACCATCCACAACTCGCGCTCCGCACTCGATTTGGCAGTTTGGGAGATTGTCGCCTTGGCTGGCGGGACGCCTGATAAGTACACGAGGCTCCCATTCACCGAGACTAGGCAAAAACTTGAAGACACCATCCAACGTGGAAAAATAAAGACTGCGGGTGCTATCGTCGCTGATTTTATTGTTGATACGATAAAACCATACAGAGGAGGGAATGACACCCTCTTTGCCCTGCACGATCTCGACATTGTGGATAAGCACAGATTGCTTATTCCCGTGTTGTCCCTCGCAGCCATAGGCGGCGTCAGCTTCTTCACCAGGGACGGTCGCGCCTTCGAGAATGCTGCGATTGATTTTGGGCCGTGCGCAGAATCTGATTCGAAAGTCGTCCGTTACCCCGGCAAGATCACAAAGCACGGAAAGCCTGCCCTGCTTATACTGTTCGACAAAGACCAGCCTTTCGAAGGTCACTCTGTCATCCCAACGCTTCATCACATCTCGGACTATGTTTCTCGCACGATTGATGCATTCGAAGCGATAGTCCCCACCTTGGGAAAGTAAGCTATTCCCCTTGTCGTTCATTTTGTTTCTCCTTTTGGTTGAATGAAGGAATCGGGGTACGTGAAGTACAATATTCCGAAATTAAGTGGCTAAAGAAGATCAGAGGGTAAATCAGCGGAATACCCGAAGGATCGGCCCAATGGCTGGGTATGGTCCACATGCGTGTGCCTGACCCGAAGTGAGCGCTCGTTGACAAATGGCCACGTTATTTGGTTAAATGAAAATCACTTCTATTTACTTTTCCTGAGAAAAGATTAAATTAAGAGAGTGAGACGTGGACCCGTGGATGAGAGGTTCGAAGGACTATTAAAGAGACTGAACCTCAAGAAGACTCCGAGAAGACTTGCTGTTCTCGACGTCATGGCAGGGGCGGGTACCTTCTTCAGCGCGGAACAGGTATGGACCAGGGTGAGGAAACGCTTAAAGAGCGTGGGCCTTCCCACGGTCTACAGGATATTGGAGGAGCTGTCGGAAGGAGGGACCCTCGCGAGGGTTATTCAGGACAATCGGAGGCTCTACTACTATTACTGCCCCAATGAACGCCACCACCATCATTTTGTCTGTGTCTCCTGTGGAAGGGTGGAGGATATAGACCTGTGCCTCATGGACGTTCTGGAGCGGGAAGTGTCGGAGCGGATCAAGGGTACGGTTCTCTCTCATATCATCCAGTTAGAGGGTCTTTGCATGAAGTGTATGGAAGGAAGGGCGAAAGCATGAAAAAGGGGAACCTCATTCTTTCAAGCCTCGTTGCCTTTGTGCTCATCTTTGCAGGGTTCGTCGACTGCGGCCGATCAGAGGGGGAGCGCTCTTCGACGAATATTCTGCAGGTGGTGACCACGCTTTTTCCTCTCTACGATTTTGCGCGGAACGTGGGACAGGAGAAGACGGCCGTCACCCTTTTGCTTCCACCCGGCGTGGAGCCCCACAGCTTCGAGCCGAGGCCCAAAGACATCCTCAGGATCAACCAGGCGGACATCTTCATCTATACAGGTAGATTCATGGAGCCCTGGGCTGAAAGCCTGATCAAGGGCATCGACAAAAAGCGGCTCGTGGTGGTGGACGCAAGTGAGGGCCTGATACTTCGCCCCGAGACAGGGGACTCTGAGCAGGACGGACAGGCAGATCAGGGCGCCCGCAAGAGCCGGGAAGGGAAGGAGCTTGTCGACCCCCATGTCTGGCTTGACCTGGGTCAAGCTCAGAAGATGGTTGACAACATTTGCGCGGGACTGGTGAGGAAGGACCCGGGCAATAAGGCGTTCTACGAAAGAAACGCGGCAGCCTATAATACCAAGCTCGCAGCGCTCGACAGGCGTTTCAGGGACGGCCTGGCGAACTGTGCAACGAGGCTCTTCGTTCACGGCGGTCACTATGCCTTCA
Organism: uncultured delta proteobacterium; assembly: GCA_963750015.1. Taxonomy (GTDB): domain Bacteria; phylum Desulfobacterota; class Syntrophorhabdia; order Syntrophorhabdales; family WCHB1-27; genus CAVVNC01. The sequence continues at coordinate 2,340 of CAVVPU010000234.1, forward strand.
ACTACCTGGCCCGGCGGTATAATCTCACCTATGTCTCTGCTTACGGTTTTTCTCCCGATACAGAGCCGAACCCCAGGCACCTGGCAGAGATGGTCCGAACGATCAAAGAGCACAATACCAAATATGTCTTTTACGAAGAGCTGCTTCAGCCGAGAGTAGCCGACACCCTCGCCCGTGAAACCGGTGCAAAGCTCCTTTTGCTCAACGGGGGCCATAACATCACTGCGGAAGAAATGAAGAAGGGTGTCACCTTTATTTCATTGCTGGAGCAGGACCTGGAAAACCTGAAGAAAGGGCTCCAATGCAAATAGAGGCCGTTTCAGCCCACAATGTCGGTTTCAGCTACGATGCGAAAGAGGTGCTGAAAGACGTCTCCTTTTCGATAAAGGCCGGAGATTACGTAGGCCTCGTCGGGCCCAACGGCTCCGGCAAGAGTACCCTCATCCGCCTTGTCCTCGGCCTCGAAAAGCCGGCCACAGGGGAAATCAATCTTTTCGGCCGGCCGGTGCGCCGTTTTGCGAACTGGGAGAAAATAGGCTATCTGCCGCAGAGAAACAGCGCCTTCAGCCGCTTTTTCCCGGCCAAGGTCAGAGAGGTGGTTGCCCTCGGGCTGGTCCCCAAAAAGGGTGGCGGGCCGGTCGGCCGCGACGGGTCGGCCATAGAAAAGGCACTTGCCCTCATGGACATCACGGACATAAAGGACAAGATGATCAACGAGCTGTCGGGTGGCCAGCAACAACGGGTTCTTCTGGCGCGGGCCATCGTGAAAGAGCCGGAGCTTCTCATTCTGGACGAGCCTACCGTCGCCATAGACCCTGAGATGCGTCAGAGATTCTTCGATGTCATCATGGAGCTCAATCGGCAGGAGGGAGTGACGGTGCTCCTTGTTACTCACGACGTGAGCAGCATCGGCAAGTATGCGAGCAAGTTGCTTTATCTTGAAGGTTCGGTCGTATTCTTCGGCGGCTTCGACGAGTTCTGTCTTTCAGAAGAAATGACCAAGGTATTCGGGACGTTTTCTCAGCACATAATTTGCCACAGACACTAATCTAAGGGTTCTCTATGCACTTTCTTCAAATATTCGAGTACGCTTTTATCGTTCGGGCCCTGCTCGCCGGCTCCTTCGTCGCGCTTCTTTGCGCGAGCCTGGGGGTGCTTCTCGTGCTTCGCCGCCTTTCCCTCATCGGTGACGGCCTCTCCCATGTGACCTTCGGGAGCGTCGCCCTCGGCCTGCTTCTCAGGGTCGAGCCCATTTATGTCTCCATACCGATAGTGGGGCTCAGCTCGCTTGCGATCCTCAAGATCCAGGAGCGAGCGCGCCTTTACAGCGACGCCGCCATCGGGATCGTCTCTGCTGTCGGGGTTTCGGGAGGTGTGCTGCTCGCCGGCATCGGCTCGGGGTTCAATGTCGATCTGTTCAGCTACCTTTTCGGGAACATCCTTTCTGTCACGACAGGGGAAGTCGTGGTGTCGGTGGCGCTTTCTCTCATCGTCCTGCTCGTCATCGTGTCGCTTTACAGCCAGATACTCTCCATGTCCTTCGACGAGGAATTCGCCCGCATCTCCGGCGTCAACACTTCACGGATAAACGCGCTCCTCGCTGTGTTGACGGCTATAACCGTGGTGCTCACCATGAAGCTCGTGGGAGTTATGCTCACTTCGGCCCTCCTCATACTCCCGGCGGTCATTTCTTTTCAGGTGGCCCGAAGCTTCAGGGGCACCTTGTACGTCGCGGCAGTCGTCGCAGTCCTTTCCGTCTGGATCGGCGTGTTTCTCTCTTTTTTGCTCAACTTGCCCACAGGAGCAACCATAGTGCTCCTCAACTTCATCTTTTTCCTTTTCCTTTACGGATTCAAGAGGCTGCCGATTTTCCCACTCCGTCGACGATGAGGGTAAACTCGCCTCGAGTCTCGGCGGCCGAGACTTCTTCGAGCACCTCACTCACCCGTCCTCTGACGACCTCCTCGTGAATCTTTGTCATCTCCCGACAGATAACGACCATCCTGTCTCCCCCCTCTTCGAGGACTAGGGCAAGGGTTTCTTTTATGCGCCGCGGCGATTCAAAGATGACCACAGGGTACGCACCCGAAAGGATCTCCTTGAGCACCTTCCGCTTCTTCCCTTTTTTGAGCGGCAGGAACCCATAGAAGAGGAACCGGTCGGGTGAAAGGCCCGATATGGAGAGAGCGGCGATGGCTGCTGAAGGTCCCGGGACGGCCTGTACCTCGATTCCCGCTTCGTAGCATTTCTGCACCGTCACATCACCGGGGTCGGATATGGCAGGGGTGCCCGCGGCCGTAATAAGAGCGGCCGATTTTCCTTTCAGGAGCTGAGCAACCACCATGGAGGCGCGTCCCTCCTCGGTGAAGGTGTTGATTGTGGTAATGGGCTTCCTGATATCGAGATGGGAGAGGAGCTTCAGCGCCCGCTCACGGTTTTCAGCCACCACGAGATCGACCGTCTGCAATACCTCCACGGCCCTCAATGTGATGTCCTTAAGATTTCCTATAGGTGTGCCGATAACATACAGGGTACCTTGCACTATGCTTGCCTCCTTTTATCACACCAAATATAATACTTTCAGTGACAGGAAAAGCTCCAGAGACTTTTCAACACTGTTCACCTTTTTCCGTTCTTCCCTTCTGTTGAGAGACAAGCTCCGAGAAAAGGTCGGAAACCATCCAGGAAAGTACGTTCGGTCGGGGCACTCACAAAAGCGAGCCGAAGGCGACGCGACCCCCAGATCACACATATTACCACGGAGTGGCCGTGGCAGTGCGCGTCTGCGGCGGTTTTTCCTCAACTGCGAAAGAGGCCAAAACTATTCGGGACTAGGTCCCGACGAGCAAGCTTTGAGGGAGGCTCGCACGGCTGCAGAAGAAAAGGCAAGAACCTATCGCGGACCAGGCTCTCGCCGTTGGCGATGGTCCGCGAGGGCAAGCCTTGATCGAGGGGGCGACGCGAGCCCCGGTAATTGCTTGACTTTGGCTGATAATTTTAAGAAAATAGAGGACATTATGCTCAGGTCTATCTTAACGATCCTTATTCTCCTCCTGATTCCGGCCTCCGGCTATTGCGCAATATACGGTTATGTGGACAGTGAGGGCGTATACCATATGACGAATATCCGGCCCCCGGGCAAGAGCGGGTACAAAACGCTGATCGACGACCGCGAACCGGTTGCGAAACAGGCCTACTTTGGCGCATTGAACAGGAATGCCTATGACGAGCTGATCAGGCTCCATTCCGAGGCAAACGGGCTTGACCCGCACCTCCTCAAAGCGGTGATGATGGCCGAATCGAACTTCAATCCCCAGGCAGTCTCTCAGAAAGGCGCTCAGGGTCTCATGCAGATCATGCCGGACACTGCTCAGCTTCTGAACCTTCAAGACCCTTTCGACCCTGCCCAGAACATCAAGGCGGGGGCAAAGTACCTGAAGACGCTCTACGAGCTTTTCAAGGGTAATCTGGAGCTCGTGCTCGCCGCTTACAACGCCGGACCTCAGAGAGTCATAGAAAACAACTGGGCCGTTCCGCCCATCAGCGAGACTTTGAATTACGTGAAAAGAGTGAAACTCTACTATGGCAGATTAAAAGACTCCGAATGAAGCACGGGGATAAAAAGACACATATCTGGACCATACCGAACAGACTCAGCATCGTGAGAATTATCTGCACACCGGTCATCGTCTACCTTATAGATAGCCAAAGGCAAAGTATTCCTACCCTCACCTGGGAGGCTCTGGCCGCGTGTATTCTTTTCATCGTCGCAGGCATCACCGACGGCCTGGACGGACTTATAGCGAGGCGCATGGGCATGAAGAGCCGGTTGGGCCTCTATCTCGACCCGATCGCGGACAAGCTGCTCGTCTCCTGCGTCCTCATCACACTTTCGTGCTACGGACTTATGCCGCTCTGGGTCACTCTCGTTCTCGTGAGCAGGGAGTTTCTTATCAACGGTCTTCGGTCTTTTTACGGGACCGAGGGGGTCACCATCTACTCGTCCTATGCGGGCAAGCTGAAGACGACTTTCCAGATCGTGGCCATCTCCACCATCCTCTTCGGGCGGTACTGGGATACCGGTTGTTATTGGCTCTCTTTTCAGTCCGCAGGGCTCGTCGTCACCTATGTGGCCCTTTTCTTCAGCCTTTTCTCGGCCTACCAATACATACGGGCCACCGTGCAAAGGCCCACCCCGACCTGACCCGTTTGTCTTTGCGTCTTCCCTGACGATTCCAAAAAACAATCGATCTTTTCTCTCTCGTTCTTAAAAAAAAGGTGCTATACTTTCAACTCCGCGGGGTTCCGACGCCCGCCGGACAAAAATCGAGGTGGATGCACGTGTCGATAATCTCGTCGAGAAAACTGGTTCCGGGCATGCGCCTCACGAGTCCCGTGCTGAACGAAAGCGGCCTCGTAATGATCGGAGAAAAAACCGAGCTGACCGACAACCTCATCCGAAAGATACAGGAGATGGGGGTGGATACCGTGCAGGTGGAAGGAACGTCACGGGACCTGCCTCCCAAGGAAGAGATGCTCGCCCAGCTCGACAAACGGTTCAGCAAGGTTGATGCAGCGCCGCACATGGATGTGTTGAAGAAGTTGATAGCAGGGCACATCGAGGGTTTGTATGGGGAAGATAGACCTGAAGACAGTCAAGGATAGGGTAGAGAGCGTCCACACGCTCGCCACCATTCCTTCCGTTGCGACGCGGCTCATGGAGCTTGTGTCCGACCCGGCCGTGTCCCTACCGGAGATCAGCCGCTTCGTTTCGGGCGACCCGGTTCTCACGACCAAGGTGCTCAGAATGGTCAATTCCCCCGTGTACGGCTTTCCGGGCAGGATTTCATCGGTCAACCAGGCGGTCTTACTCCTCGGCCTCAACGTCGTGAAAGGCCTCCTTTTTGGCGTGACGGTCTTCGATCTCATGCAAAAGACGATGATCGGCCTATGGGAACATTCTCTCGGCTGCGCCATCGTCTCGAGGCTCGTCGCGAAGAAGAAGGGGTTGAAGGAGCCGGAGGAGGCTTCCGTCCACGGGTTGCTCCACGACATCGGCAAAGTCATTCTCGTGCTCCAGTTTCCGGAAGAGTATGAGGCGGTCCTGCAGGAAGCCCAGGCTAAAGAGGTCAATCTATACGAAGTGGAGAACGAATACTTCTCCACGACCCATGCAACCGTCGGAGCGTGGATTGCCGGTCAATGGAGTTTTCCGAAGGTTCTTGTTGACGTGATCGGCTATCATCACCGACCGCAGCTTTCCAAGGTGGACCCTATGGCGACTGCCGTCGTCCATTTTTCGGATGTGTTGTTGAAAGGAAGAGGGTTCGGCTTTGCAGGAGATTATACTGTCCCGCCAATACACCCCTCCGCCTGGGAATTGCTCGGGCTGAACGATTCGGAAATCAGGGAGATTCTCAAGGAGGCAGAAGACCTGCTCGTGCAGGTTGCGGACCTATCGCTTTCGGACTGACGCGGGCCCTTGGATCCTATGAAGACCGCTGTTCTCATATCGCATGACGCGGGGCTGGTAGCCGTCGCGGAAAGGATCCTGCAAGGGTATAGCAGGGTGGTTCCCTTTGCCAATATTCGGTCTGCCCTGGACTACATCTATTCCATCGTACCGAACCTTCTCATCATTGATATTCCCTTGAATGAGGACCATACCGTCCAGATTCTCAATGGCCTTAAGGGGGACCCGATCTTCACGCACTTACCCGTGCTCGCAGTGATCGACGAGCGTTCCCGGCTGCCCGAGTGGGAGAAGGTACTTATCGAGGATTTCGTGTGGAAGTCCCTGATCGACACAGATCTTGCCGACCGGGCCAAACTCTCCATACTCAGGTCGGAGCGGGTGGTGGAGGTTAATCCGTTGACGCGTCTTCCCGGCAACATCTCCATTAACAGGACAATTCAGGAGCTTATCGACAAAGGGGCGATATTTGCGGTCGGGTACGGGGACCTCGATAATTTCAAACCCTTTAACGATCACTACGGATTCACGAGGGGAGACGAGGTTATCAAGATGACCGGCCGACTCATCCTGAATGTGGTGAAAAACAGACAACCGGCAGGAAGTTTCGTCGGTCACATCGGGGGGGACGATTTTATTTTCCTCATGGACGCCGATTTCATCGAGGAAACGGCAGCCGAGATCGTCGAGACTTTTGACCGGATCATTTCTACTTTTTACGATCCCGTCGACAGGGAAACGGGCAGCATCATCTCAACCGATCGGCAAGGGAATCCCCGGGCCTTTCCGCTGATGACCATTTCTATCGGGGTGACGAGCAACAGGAAGAAGCAGTTCTCCCATTACGGAGAGATTACCGAGGCGGTCTCCGAGATGAAGCACTACGCGAAGCACGCCAAAGGGAGCTGCTACAGGTCGGACAAGCGGCACGGGCACCACGGGAAGGAGTAGCTATCGCTCCAAACCACCCGAAGAGAAGGCCTCGAACCTTTCCTTAAACTCCTCCATACAGAAGCTGTATTCCTGGCTTCCATAGCATTCGACGGCAAAGGAGGCACAGACGCTGCCCATCCTCGCGCAATGGTCGATGCTTTTACCCTGCACCATGCCTGTAAGAAACCCGCCTCTGTATGAATCTCCCGCCCCCGTCGGATCGAGTACCTGACGCGCCTTGACCGTTGGTATGCCGATCTCGTCACCGGCCGTATGGACCCTGGAACCCAGCTCTCCCAAGGTGGTAATGATCGCGCCGGTCCGGGCCAGGAGCGCTCTTCTGTCGAGGCCGGTCTTGCTCATGATGAGTTCCAGTTCGTAGTTATTGGAGATAAGGATCTGAGAGCCTTCGATTGCCTCCACCAGGTTCTCAGGCGGGAGCATGGGGAGGGACTGGCCGGGATCGAATATGTAGTCGATGCCCCTTGCCTTGCACATTCTCGGGTATGTCACCATGTCTTCGAGGTTGCCGGGAGAGACGATGAGGATGGTCTGCGCAGGGTCGAGCTCTTCGAAATCGAGGGCCGAGGTGTGCTTCATGGCGCCGGCGTTGAACGCGATGATCTGGTTGCTCGACAGATCCGTCGTGAGGTAGCAGCTCGGGGTCAGCTCACTTTCCACCACCCTGATCTTATCCGTGGGGATTCCATTTTTTTCGAGCCACCCGAAATAGGCCTGATAGTCGCGACCGACCGACGCGGAAATGGTCGGCTTCTCACCCATCAGGGTAAGGGCGTAGGCGATGTTGCCTGCCGTGCCCCCGAACCTTTCTCTCACTCCGTCCACTTGAAAGCAGACGTTCAGCGAGCGAATCTTCTCGGGTAGGATATGCTCGTGAAAATATCCCGGGAAATCCATGATCCGGTCGTATGCCAGGGAGCCGGTAACGATAATATTCTTTTTCATGGGTTTTGAATCACCTCGAAGCAGCCGCTTGTCAGCAGGCTGAGCCATTCTTCGCTTCCCGGTTCTTCGGCAGGGAAGGCGCACGTTTCTGCGTCGTGAAAGAGATTGTTCCGAGTCACCACGCAGACAGGCCATCCGGGAACGCCGGGAGAGATGCCTGAGCTTTCATTGACCCTATAGGCAAAGAACCGGCTCTCACTACAAAAAAGCCGGTATCGCGCATTTTTGCTCTTTATGCCGATAGACCGGTTGAGCCAGCCCCTGCTTTCAAAAAAACAGACGAACTCCTGCAACACCTTCGGGTCTGCCTGCCTCTTGCGGCGTGCCATCCGTTTATCCTCTGCCTTCCGCCTCATCCAGGATTTTACCGCAACAAGCGATTCCAGGGCAGCCTGTCGCCGAACCGCTTGTTGCTGAGAAGAAAAATAGGGCCAATAGCGATGAAAGTCAAGAAATAGTTAGCGGTAAAGGGATAGATCATGCCATCAACCCTCTTCCCCTGAATTACAGGCTGAAAACTGTTGACTTGGACCAATGTATTTGGTACATCTTAGGAAAGCAACGGTGCCGCACTGGGGGATCGTTCAATGGCAGGACAACGGACTCTGACTCCGTGAATGGGGGTTCAAATCCCTCTCCCCCAGCCATTTGATTATCAGGGGTTAGCCAATGAAGGCTAATCCCTTTTCTTTCGACTTCTCGCTCTGTCCTTGAAAAGTTTGCCGCCGCCCAAATAATAGACGTCCATCTCCTTACAACCGACGGGCGAGGCGGGAGTGTGTTGAAGGTAATCGCACGAGAGAAAGGGCTCCTGGTCTCGTGCAGACCAGGAGCCCTTTCTGGAAAGAGTTTAATGGCTTGATAACATTGGTCGAGCTTCCTGCCCGATCGGAAAAGATGCCGTGGGAATCGACCAAGACTCCGGGGACGCCAACGGGTACTCCACGACTACGGTTGCAGGTCTCAATCGACGCAATGTGTCACGACGTGCGTCCGAGCTTGATCACTTCCTTTCCCGGCGTCAGATACCGTTTCCATTTCTCCTCCACGAGCTCGACGCCCAGACCGGGCCCTTCCGGGACCCGAAGTTTTCCATCCTTGACCAGCGGTGTCTTGTCCACAATATCACCCTCGAACCCTACAGTGTCGAGTTTCCCGGCCATCCCGATAAGTCCGGCGGCGTAGCCGCCAGGCCATTTCATGCCCTGGGTGGACACTCCGAAATGGGCCTGTCCTGCCACCTCAACTCCAAAACCGAGCTGCTCGGAAGCCACGACGAAGAGGCCCGCTGCCTCGATCATCTTGACGGCTATCTTGCCGGGATAAAACCCTCCGGAGCGGTCGATCTTGAAATTGAAGAAATCAGCCGCACCGTTTTGTATCACCCTCGACACTTCTGCAAGGGTCAATGCCGACTCACAGGCGCCGATGGGGAGATTGACCGATCTCCTCACCAGGGCGAGCCCTTCGAGGTCATCCCGCCTGACGGGCTGCTCCACCGTTATGGGTACGCAGTCGGAGACGTTCTGGAGCATCCATATGGCATCCTTCGGAGCATAGGCGCCGTTCACGTCGATATCGATGATGATATCGCGGGGCACCGCCGCGCGAATAGCCTTTACGCGGTCCACGTCGATGATGGGCTCCAATCCCACCTTCATCTTAATCGCCTTGAATCCCGCATCGGTAATACTCTTGGCGTTCGTTGCCATTTTCTCCGGAGTGTCTATGCCCACGCTGCCACGGAGCGGTATCTCAGAGGTAAATTTGCCTCCCAGCAATTTGTAGAGAGGTACGCCCAGCGTTTTGCCCATAATATCGTGGAGGGCCCAATCGATGGATGCCTTGGCCACCGTGTTCCGGTACACGACTTTCTCCATCTGAAAATGGATGGGGTCGATGTCGAAGGGATCCCGGTTTTCCAGTACCTTCGGAAAAAGATGATGAGCGATAATCCCCATCACAGTTTCCTGGCTCTCCCCGCTGTAATAAGGACCGAGAGTGGGAGCTTCCCCCAGCCCGGTAATCCCCTCGTCCGTGTGTATTCTGACGACCACGTCATCTTCTCTTAAGCCGACGGTGCCAAAAGATTCCTCGATAACGTTTTTGAAACTCATGGTAAGCGGGATGAGCTCAATTCCAGTAATTTTCATGAATCATAACCTCCTCAAAATGATCTGACTGCCCGATGTGACGCCGCCGTACGAAACCCGAAAGGGGATCTTGCAGGGAATATTGACTGGGATTATCTCGATTCTACTGATCTTCGTCGTCCGACTCCTCAATAGTTTCGTCCTTCTTCCAGGATTCTTATGGCAAGCAGTAGAATAGACTCAAACTACGGACAGACATGTGTCGCTCATCCCGGGCAGGCAACGGGCCAGGGGATGAGCCTGCCCGGGATGAGAATCGACCTGATAGCCCTAAGTGCCCGTTCCTGTGAGCTCTGCTTCCAATGTTTCCAGTGCCTCACCCTTTACGTTGACTCGATAAAAAAGCACGACGACGGCGCAAAGGAGCGGGGGTATAGCCAGCAGAGCGAAGAACTGGCTGAAGGAAAAGCCCGCCGACTGCAAGAAACCTCCGAGCAGGGGTCCGCAAATCGCGCCGAACCGACCCATCGTAAGGGCCCATCCGACGCCGGTGGACCTGATAGAGGTCGGGTAGACCTCTGCGGCCACCACGTTTTGGCCCCCCATGCCGCCGATAACGAAGAAGCCCGTGGCAAAGCTCAGAAGGTAGAGCGCCGGAGCGTAGCCATTGGTCTGACCGAAAAGCCAGGAGATGACCGCTCCGACCGCATACGCTACGGCGAGGCCCCGCTTCCTGCCGAACCGGTCGATGGCAATCCCGATGATGATGGTCCCGAAAATGCCCCCGATATGGTCCACGACGGTGTAACCGTAGCTCCTCACCAGGGAGATGCCGGCCTTGTTGAGAAGCGTCGGCATCCACAGGATGAGGCCGTAGACTGCGAGCATGTTAAAGAAGTAAACGAGCCAGACGAGAATAGTCATGACGGTGAGCTTCGAGCTGAAGAGCTGCTTCACGCTTGCCTTCTTCTCGAGTGCCGGCAGGACGAAATTTTCTTTGTTCCATTCAATGGGTTTCACATGAGCGGCTTTCTCAATCCTTCTGAGCACCGAGATAGCCTTGTCATAGCGTCCCTTTTGCGCGAGAAAACGGACCGACTCAGGTAAGAAATACCAGAGGAAAGGCAGAAAAATGAGAGGAAGAAGTGCGAAGAAAAGCACGATACGCCACCCGTAGGAGGGAATGAACAACATCGAAATTATCCCGGCGAGGGCGGGTCCAATCATGAAACCGATGAACATGGTCGAGACCATTCTTCCCCTGAGCCTGGCAGGCGCGAATTCCGAAGCGATCGTGATGCTGAGGGCGATGCCCCCACCCATGCCTATACCTGCAAGGAAGCGGAAGATGCAGAATGTGGTGATGTCATGCACCCAATAGAGACCGCCATTGAATACGGAAAACATGACAAGGCCGATCATGAGCGGAATTTTCCTGCCGACACGGTCAGCGAGCATGCCGAGGCCGGCCGTGCCTATCATAAGGCCGAAGAGGCCGTATGATGCGATCGCGCCTGCCGATACCGGGCTCAAGTGCCACTCCTTGATGACTTGAGGCATGACATAAGCCAGGATCTGTGAATCGTAGCCATCGAAGATGAGGATCAATACGCCGAGAATCAGAATAGCCCCATGAAACCGGTTGAACTTTAGATCATCGCAAAACTCAGCGACGTTTGGTCTGTCCATGTCCTCTCTCCTTCGTTCGATTTTAAACGGTTCTATTACTTTCTACCGCTTCTCCTTTCCGCTGACACCCCGTCACCGATCAGCAATAGTTCCATATATGGAATATCGTTCTTTATTATGTATATTTATTCGTATCATTTCATTTGCAAAAATTATTGTCAAGCGAAAAATGAAGAACTGACAATGCAAGGTAAGAGTGTCATATTAATAGGAGGCGCTACACTGCCTCTTTCTCTGAAGCGTTCCGCATAATCGATTCCCCTTTCAACGTTCTCGCCCCTTTAAGAATAGGTCTTATAGGTCCTATATGACCTATTCTTAAGAAGAAGAAG
>CAVVPU010000235.1:0-13035 GCA_963750015.1 uncultured delta proteobacterium
GTCGGGAAGGTGAAAAGCACCAATCCCCGCGCAAATCCGGAAACGCGTTCTGAAAACAACCGGGAAAACTCCTGACAACGGGACAGGGCACGTACGAAAACAAACCAAGGACAGGGTTGTCATGTTGTCCAGCGAATAAAGGTAACCCTGGCACAGGGTGACTAGAAGAAGGGAGGAATTTTGTATGGTCGGGAAGTTTGGTATCGAGAGAACGCTTCTCTCAAGGGACATCAAAGAACTACAGGAGGAACTGGAGATTGCGACGGCCTTCGGAGAAGACAGGAATATAAGCAAATTCAGGATACGACTCCTACACCTTGGCTTAAAAGGCGGCGTTGACGCCAAAACGCTTGTCAAGTAAACAACCAAAAAGAGGCGGCTCCCCGCGGTTTCAACCTGCCCGATAGTTCACCCGTGAAGACCAAAGAGCACGTAAGGTTCTGTTTTGACCCCTCTCGCCCATCCCTGATCTAGACTTCACCGCACACACAGTTTGCCGCCGCGCAAGAACTGGCTCTGTTCCGGCCTCATGTCGTCCGTGTAATGGTGGGTGAAGCCGCCTTTGGTTCCCCGGTGCCTTGCGGCCGCACGGCAAACGCATGTGGAAATCCCAAGGGTGATTTCAAAAGACGGATGGCAGCCTTCCTCGAAGAGCATAGGGGTCAGACTGATGAAAAGACAAAGAGACGAAGAGCCGCGTGAGGGCACGAGGTGTGGCCGGTCGGCGCCGTATCATTTTGTCCCGCGGCGCCGGCCTTCATAGGATGCACACACCAGCGACAATTGAATAGGAGCGGCGTCCTTAGAGGCCGCCAAGAACCGACGGCGTTTAATTCTTTCCCCTTTTCACTTCCAAATGTGCTCGCCCTGCTTAAGGCAGACGGTCCGTTGATATGCAAGGATTCGAGATGTTAACATAAATAGAATGTGCTCGTTTTTGTCGTAAGAGCCTTGCCCCTATGAAGCCGAAGGCGGGGGCCGCCATAGTCCAAGCGTAGAGGAGGAGGTAGACCATGACAAAGCCGGTTTTGGACGGCAAAAGGATTTTGACTGTAGATGACGAGCCTGATGTGCTGGCAGTGCTGGAGGAGGAGATCAAGGATTCTTGCCCGAACTGTCAGATTGACCAGGCGACCACCTATGAGAAAGGCGCCGCGTTGATCAACACAAATGCCTACGACCTCGTGATTCTCGACATTATGGGTGTACGGGGATTCGACCTTCTTGCCCTGGCGGTAAAAAGGAATTTCAGGACAGCCATGCTCACGGCCCATGACCTCACCCCGGAGGCCCTCAAGAAATCCCATGAACTGGGCGCGTATGCTTATCTGCCCAAGGACAAACTGGGGGAAATAGTCCCGTTCCTCGAGGACATCCTTATCCATGACCGTAAGAAGGGCTGGAGGCGACTCCTGGACAAACTGAACACTCACTTCGACGAGATCTTCGAAGATGACTGGAGAAATAAAGCCGACATCAATCTCTGGTATTAGGGGAGGCGACCGTCCCTGCCGGAGTGGCTGGGGGCATGGCGGGATCAATTCCCCCCGGACACGGTGAAGAAAGATAGGTCGGGGACATGGGGTGCCCTTAACTCTTAGCGATTTGCACCGTTCGTGCGAGCCTGTTACAATCACAGTGAATTCGATAATGACGGATAGGGGGCACGGCATGAAGACTGAAGAGATAATGAAACTATCGACCGACATTCTGTGTGCGCTCATCGACAACGGCCTTTTACCGGCTGGAGGAGGCGGTGTAGACGGCACCGCAACAACGGTGCGCGACTATCTACATGCCATAGGCCAGGAGGTGCGCAACGTCTATTCCCTTCTTGATGAGGAGAGATCGTAGGTAAGCAACGCGCTTAGGCCGGTTTTCCTTTCCGAGCCCGGCTTGAGGGGTGGGTATGAGTCCTAAGCCCACCCCTTCGTGCTATTCAATTGTCAAAGAGCCTTCAAAGGCATCAAACGGGTCAGATGAGCCTTCCGAGATCGCCCCTACACCGCACTGACATAGTGCCCGGTTGGAGGCCCTATCCCCCATCCAGTCGTCCATGTCTGTCCTGTGACGGTCTGCCAGTCCGAAGCCCTCCCCGACGCTCTCGCGTCCGCCAGTGCCAAGGGTTGGCGCGTCTTGAGCCTGTCGGTCAACTTTACGAAATTTGACAAAATTTGACGGTTTGAAGAAATCCCGGGCCACTTTGTATGCAAACCAGGTCAGGGGACGAGCTTCATCGAAGCGGGCTGATTCGGACCGGAGGCCGGAAAAGGGGCTTGGGAACCACCTCATGACCATAATTTTCCCAGAGACAGAACCGATGTGTCAAATCGAAATGGGCGTTTGGAAGGGGGGTATATGGGGGGCAAAGGGTGGGTAAAGAGGGGGGGAAAGAAAATTGCGAAACTCGAAACTCGAACCGCGAAACTGGAAAGGGGAAGGGGGACAATTTTGAATTCTTAGTTTTGAATTTTGAATTAGAAGCGTCGTTTTGCAATGAACAGCCCGGAGTCTTGGGGCTATCTTCCCGACATCGACAGTTTTGCTTTTCTTTTTTGCACAGTTCCCTTTCAAGTTGTCAGAGTAGTCGTGGGTCGAGTAGGCGTAGCAGGGAGCCGCCACGTCGAAAGACGGAACTCGCGGAAGAAAGAGGCAGGGATGAGCCCTTGGGGAAGGACAGGATGGGTGAGCGATTAGCCCATAATGACCCTAAATTGACCAAGTTGGGTGGTTTGATTTTGCTATTTGTGCACCGCATAGTAACGCTTGACATTATTAACGCTTAGCGTTACTATTTGGACCGTGATAAAGACCTTCCGTGATAAGCGGACCGCGGGGGTTTTCGCCAGGGAGTCGGTGCCGAGGCTCTCACATGAGGCGTACCGTAAGTCTCTGAGAAAACTCTTGCTCCTTGACGCCTCTGAGAAGCTGGAGGACCTGAGAGTGCCTCCGGGGAACCAACTGGAGAAACTTTCAGGTGACGGTCAGGGCCAGTACAGCATTCGTATCGATGGTCAATGGCGCCTGTGCTTCCGTTGGGAAGAAGGAGGTGCGTACGAGGTCGAGATTGTCGATTATCATTAGGAGGAATTCATGACCGATAAGACAATGGGACCGGTGCACCCGGGAGAGATACTGTCGGAAGAGTTTCTCAAGCCTTTGAAGGTGAGCCAGTACCGTCTGGCTAAAGACATCAATGTGCCCGCCCGCCGTATCAACGAGATAGTGCACGGAAAGCGATCGATCAGCGCCGATACCGCACTTCGGCTGTCCCGCTATTTCGGGCTCTCCGAACGTTTCTGGCTCAACCTCCAGTCCCGATACGATCTGGAAACCGAGAAAGACCGGCTCAAGGGCCGGATCGAGGAAGAAGTAAAAGTCCTGGAACGAAAGAGCGCATAGCAGGGCGGTGAAGAGGATGAGGGGGCAAATGTGTCATTGCGAGCCCCCAGGAATTTTCTGCCCCACAGGCATACAGACAATAGCGGAGGTGAACCATGAAGATCACTGGGATCCTGGGAAGTAGCCGGAAGGGAGGCAACACAGAGGTCCTTCTGGACGTGGCGTTGGAGGAGGCTCGGGAGATGGGGAGCTCCACGTCCAGGATCACCCTGCGGGACAAGGTCATTGCCCCCTGTAACGGATGCATGGGATGTGCCCGGACAGGGGAATGCGTCATTCCGGACGACATGCAGGAAGTCTACAGAGAAATACGGGAAGCCGACGGGATTATCTGGGCCAGCCCCGTCTATTTCTGGTCCATGTCGGGTCTGACGAAGAATGCCCTCGACCGGACCTATGCCCTCACTTTCCCTAAGCTGCAGCAGGCCGGCAAGCTCGCCGGATTGATACTCGTGGCCGCCAGCCGGGGCTGCGTGAGTGCGTCCAATCCCTTTCATATGTATTTCAGTTACAACCACATGTTTGCTGCGGAGTTTACCATGGCCTGGGCCCAGGAAAAGGGAGAGATCAAGAAGGACGAGATGGCCGTCACCACGGCTAAGATGATGGTCCGACAGATGCACGCCCTCTTTGCGGCCCATCTTACCTACCCGGAAGGGTTTGCGAGGCCTTTGCGCAACCTGGTCCGGGAGAAGTTGCGCTCATAACCGGTTCATCAGGGCTTGCGTATTTCCTGAAAGGGCGCAGCGACACGTTTTTCTTGAGCTAGCGGCGGTGATGGATTAACAAACAGGTTATGGGCCGGGTGATGGGGACGCCTTACTACTTTGTGGATGCCAGCCCACATAGTCGCGGCAAGCCTAAAGAGAGAACGAACCATGAGCCAAGACGGAAAGGAAGAGGCGATAAACAATACATTTGCCATTCTACGGAAGGCCTGGGAACAGTCGCCCTTCAATCGGCTCCTCGGCTTCAGGGTGGACCATGTTAACGCCAGGGAAGGACAGATCAGTTTCGCCGCGAAGCCGGAATTGATCGGCAACTTCTATCAAGGCATCCTTCACGGAGGCGTAATCTCGGCAGTCATAGATGCCACCGGGAGCCTCGCGGCCTATGCCTCCGCCCTGGCCGGCATCAAAGGTCTTCAGCCGGAGGAAGCGACCCAAAGGTTGGCCAAAATGGGAACTATTGACATGCGGGTAGACTATCTCCGACCGGGAAAAGGCTCTGAATTTCGGTGTGTCGGAACGACGATGCGTACAGGAAGGAAGCTGGCGGTAACCAGGATGGAACTTTTCGATCACGAGGACAACCTCATCGCGGTCGGCACAGGCGCCTACCTGGTTGGATGATCCCAGTTTGCTCTTCCGCCGGGAGGCTCAAGACAGTTTACGCTTCATGTCGCGTAATCTTCAAATATCTCTGTCCAAGAATTTCGTTGTCTTTCTTCTTGCACAGCTCCAGTAGAAATGGTAGGAGTGATGTGGGCAGGCGGGCACGGGCAATCTCTTAGAAAGCTAGCGAACGAAACAAGGTCCCTACCGGCTATACAGGCTTTCAAACGCACAACGGGCATAGCCGTCGACTGCGGGAGAGTGTGAGGATTAGAAGTGGACGGAACACGGCGCGCAGACATTAAACCGGGAATGACGGTCTCGATAGTCCTCAAGAAGGATCAACGGACTGGGACGCTGACAGAGGGAGTTGTCAAAGACATACTGACTAGCGCTCCCGTCCATACGCGAGGAGTCAAGGTACGTCTGGAAACCGGAGAAGTAGGGCGGGTCAAAAAGATAGGCAGGTGAAGAGCTCGGACCTCATCGGCTTTTCTATACGGCTCTATTTCCAGTTTTCCACAGCTCAGGCAACTTCGTTGTTTCCCAGTGTGACTTATGATGCACAAGAAAGCACAGAAAGCAGGAGGCGGAAAGTAATGCACACCGGGAAACAACCTTATATGTCCTTAACGGCTAAAACTGAAAATCGGAAGGGCCTCCCAAGAGTTGCCCTGGAGTTCTAGACATGACGGCAGTTTCAAAGGGCCTTACCTTTGCCAGGCTTGTTGATTCCATCAAAGCAATCGACCTTGAGCTTGCCCGGCGGGCAAACAAAGCAGTCAATGTGAGCCTCACTCTGCGCAACTGGCTGATCGGGATGCACATTGCCGAATACGAACAGAAGGGCCAAGACCGTGCCACCTACGGAGATAAGCTCCTTGAAAGTCTTTCCTCTTCGCTGCTCGATCATGGCTTGAGCAGGGTCGAAGAGCGGGAGTTGAGGAGGTATCGTCAGTTCTATCAGGTCTATCCACAGATTCGGGAGTCACTGACTCCCGAATTAAGGCAGCAGTTGCCTGGCTCTCGCGGGACCGCCACGAAAGGAAAGCGGGAGTCTGTGACTCCCGAAATCTCAGTCTCCGGCAAGGAGTTGATCGGTAGGCTCTCTTTTACTCACATTGCGGAGCTTTTGAAATGCGATGATCCTATCAAGCGCGCTTTCTATGAAATTGAAAGCATACGGGGCAATTGGTCGGTACGGGAATTGAAGCGCCAGGTAGCAACGCTCTATTACGAACGATCCGGCCTCTCCACCGACAAGAAGAAGCTCGCCGAGCTTGCACGGTCAGGGGCCGAAACGGCGGAGCCGAAGTTGAGTGTTCGCGATCCCTACATCTTCGAATTTCTAGGACTTAAGGCCAAGGAGGTCATGGGTGAGTCCCACCTTGAAGACGCCCTCCTCGACAGGCTGCAAGACTTCCTCCTAGAGCTCGGGTATGGCTTTTGTTTCGAGGCCCGCCAGAAGAGGATCGTCATCGGCTCGAAGAACTGCTTCGTGGACCTGGTCTTCTACCATAGGGTTCTCAAATGCCATGTCCTGATCGAGTTGAAGATAGACGAGTTCACCCACGAGCACTTGGGCCAGCTCAACACTTACGTGAGCTGGTTCAAGGATAACATGATGACCAGAGGCGACAATCCGCCTGTGGGAATCCTCCTCTGCACAGCCAAAGACCATGCCTACGTCCAATATGCCCTTGCAGGCATGACCAACAGACTGTTCGTTTCTAAGTATCAGTTGGAGCTGCCGAAGAAGGAAGAGATGGAGGCATTTATCAGAGAGCAACTGAAAGAGGTGGAAGGTTGAAGGGGTGGAAGAAATACACTACACAGCCCCTCATAGACGAGAAGCGGCTATTCGTCCTGTGAGTGGTGGCCAGTTGAGCACTTGTATCCTCGGAACGCAGAGAGGTGAAATCTTCAGCCACCAGCTCCGCTCAGTGCCCGAGGTCTCCTTCCTGGAAGGTAGTTTTTCAAGATTTCTCTTGCAGTCCAAAAATACGAATGGTATTCCTTGGACAGGTCAAATCAGATACCGACGGGGAATAATGCTACAATGAAAGACCTGACCCCACAAGCTTTTTCGTGATCGCCGACTTTGAACTTTCTTGGCATCAGGGTCCCCCTCCCAATTCGGTTCCTCTATGGCTCAACGTGTCGCGCGGCGGCGTCGACGGAAAGTGCCTCAACTGCTCCCTCACGCCGCCGGAGAGTACGATAATTTACCATCCCTGAAGCGCGCCGCGGAAGTATAAGGGTGGAGCTCATTGCTTGTCCCGTCAATTATATGCCGCACGCAAATTCCCTCTGCTTTCAGATAGTCGGCAATCAGTGACCGGTGACATCTCCACCAGACAGCTTCCGCGCACATGAAGACCGTCTGTCGCCGGTGAGCCAGTTCCAGCAGCCGCTCGATTCCTGCGTGAAACCCTTCCGTTTCCATGTAGTCCGCATAGCCGCGGAACGACTCGTTGCGCCAGAAGGTGTTGTGCGAATCCGGGCGTGGTTGTCTTCGACCGCCGAGTTCAGGCAGCGGCACGTACTCCACTCCAGCCCTCAGAAGAGAGGTGCGCAGCGTGTCTTGATCGAAGTGCGGGTGTTTACGCGAAGCCGGAAAACGTCTGACATCAGCCACGGCCCCGATCCCATTAACGGTGAGCAGGTCGAGGAACTCGCCGAGGGTTCGAGTGGAATGCCCGATCGTCCAAAGGGTCAACTCCTCTTTACTCATCCTACGTCACCGTTGATCGTCTGCCGATTGCCTAGAGCGAGTATGAAGTGTCCGGCATGATTGGCTCCTTTGTCTTCAAAGTGCGGATACCCGTTCCTTCTTGAGCCACCCCACCTACAACCAATACTCGGGATACCTCCTGTCGCTGATAGGCCCTGATAAAAAACCTACTGTTCTCCTCTCTTGGAATATCGTTTAAGCGCCGTCATCTTTTCATGCACCATCTGAGTGACAATATAAGTCATGGGGGCTCAAGCCGCCTTGACTTATCTCAAGAAAATGCCAGTGGCGCCAGATGACAAGCACGCCATCAGCCAGGAGCAGGCCACCTCCCTTCCCAGGGATGAGCCCTCGGCCAAGGACATGATGGGTTGGCGATTAGCATATAAATCCTTTAAATTAAATAAGTTGGGTGATTTATCTGTCTACTGTCAAGGGTGACCCTTCGTCCCCCCCCCCCCCCCAATGTCCTCCGGTCGCCCCTTACCCAACGAAACCGGATACGGAGGTTGCAGCAATGGGATATGCGTGATATACTTATATCATCACAGCCAAGGAGTGCGATCATGAAACAACAATCGCAAACGGACAGCAAGAAAATTCGTCACATTCAGCTTAAGGTGCCAGCCGACGTTTACAGGAAATTTCATACCGCTTGTGCGCATGAAGAAACAAATATGCGAGCAAAGGCCCTCGATCTCATCGTAGCGTATACGGAGAAGAGCAAGTCCTTCTTCGATATGGAAGATTCGGAGCAGGACCGAATCGTCGCTCGTGCCACATCTGAAGCAGTCAAAAAAGTGCACGCTGCCGGTTTTCCTACTACCCACGGGGATGACAAGGGAATTTATCTGCTACATCCCGACGGCCGCAAAGAGTACATAAAGACATACCGGGAAGGGGACGCTGGTGAATAGACCGCCACGGGTGGTAGGTTTCGCCGGCCCAAATGGCTCAGGAAAGAGCACCCCGACTGCGGGAGAGTGTGAGGATTAGAAGTGGACGGAACACGGCGCGCAGACATTAAACCGGGAATGACGGTCTCGATAGTCCTCAAGAAGGATCAACGGACTGGGATGCTGACAGAGGGAGTTGTCAAAGACATACTGACCAGCGCTCCCGTCCATACACGAGGGGTCAAGGTACGTCTGGAAACCGGAGAAGTAGGGCGGGTCAAAAAGATAGGCAGGTGAAGAGCTCGGACCTCATCGGCTTTCATACGGCTCTATTTCCAGGTTTTTCACACCTCAGGCAACTTCGTGGTTTCCCAGTGTGACTTATGATGGAGAAGAAAGTACAGAAGGCAGGAGGCGGAAAGTAATGCACACCGGGAAACAACGTTATATGTCCTTGCCGGCTAAAACAGAAAATCGGAAGGGCATCGCCAAAGCTGCCCCACTCGCTCAACTCAAACGTTATCCGCTGTTTCACTGGTAAGGGAGAAGGGTCATGTACTTCTCGCCGACTCTGAACGGAGTTAGTCATTTAGTTATGGGCGTCCCCCATGGCCCTTTGCTGTACTTCTCGCCGACTCTGAACGGAGTTAGTTATTTAGTTATGGGCGTCCCCCATGGCCCTCGTACCGCTTCGGTCCCTGCGACTGACTCATTGCACTCCGGTTCCATCTGGTTCATCTCTTCCTCCTTTTCTTTTCAGAGAAAGCAGGATAGATGATGAACCCTCGTGGACCCCAAGGTCAATCACTTTTGTTACGTATACGTAGGTGCAAAATGTTGGCGGCCTCCAGGGCCGCCGCTCTTGTCCAATTGATGCTGGTGTGTGCAACCTATGAAGGCCGGAGCCGCGGGACTTGAAGATATGGCGACCCGTGAGTGGACGGGCGCATGGTCGGGATCGATGAGGTGTGGATGCCCTGCGAGGAAATACCAATGGGGTCTTGCAATCACACAAAATATCACCACGCCTTCTGCAAATGTATGATTGCAAGACCCCACGAGCTTTTCCGAGGCCTCCTTCCTGAAGGCGATAATCTCGATATTCTTCTTGAAGAAAAGAATAACAGGTGGTAATGATTGAGAGACACAGGTGCCCAGGCCTCAAGAGCAAAATGGGGAACAGGATGAGGAAAAATGTATTATTGCACGACCCCACGAGATTACAGGCTTTCAAACGCACAACGGGCATAGCCGTCGACTGCTGGGGAGTGTGAGGGTTAGAAATGGATGGAACACGGCGCGCAGACATTAAACCGGGAATGACGGTCTCGATAGTCCTCAAGAAGGATCAACGGACTGGGATGCTGACAGAGGGAGTTGTCAAAGACATACTGACCAGCGCTCCCGTCCATACACGAGGGGTCAAGGTACGTCTGGAAACCGGAGAAGTAGGGCGGGTCAAAAAGATAGGCAGGTAAAGAGCTCGGACCTCATCGGCTTTCTCTACGGCTCTATTTCCAGGTTTTCCACACCCCAGGCAACTTCGTTGTTTCCCAGTGTGACTTATGATGCAGAAGAAAGTACAGAAAGCAGGAGGCGGAAAGCAATGCGCACTGGGAAACAACGTTATATGTCCTTGCCGACTAAAACAGAAAATCGGAAGGGCGGCCCCAAAGTTGCCCCACGGGAACATCGGCTCGGCAAAGGAAAACAAAGTATGAAGCTATGGGAGACATATAGATGCCCCTTTCTATAAAGATGAAAGTAGCAAGGCCTATCATAATAGTCCTGTTTCTTGGACTCGCGGTCTTACTCATTTTTTCATTCAATTTAGTCTCCGCGAATTGCGAACGTTATCAGTATTATAGCGGTATTCTCGGTTCACTGCTAGCCGCAGTATTTGCGGCATTTCTTGTTTGGGTAGCGTGGGAGCAGCTAGCAACCTCGGGAAAACCACGTCCGCAGATTTCGTGCACAAGATCGACAACGATTTTTTCACGGGTAGTAGTAGAAAACTTCTAGGTTTGATCGACTGCGGAGCCCTGGAGTTTAGACGGAATGGGGCAGTTGAATCGTCCGATGAAGTGGGGCCGGTGCCCTACTTTGAAGTCAACCGCGAAGCGCTTGAGAAGACAAGGCTGCCGGATGATTTGAAGGAATGGCTGGGCAAGAAGAAGCATTATTCTCCTTGGGAGATTGACGACCTGCTCTTAGGCCATTTTGAAAATCTCGGTATGTTTGAACAGAAAGGAATAATAGATTTTCAGACGGTATACGATGAATTCAGTTGGTATATAGAAACGGCGTGGAAAAACGAATACATCAAGGAGTATATCAGGTACCTGCGCGAAGACGACAGCACAGAACGCATCGAAGTGGCGTATTTCAATCAGTTTCAATACATAGCGTTGAAGTGCATCGAGTATGAGAAGCTTGAGAAGAAGCGATCTATATGGTGGTGGAAAATTAGGCGCTATTTTCGAGGCCCTAAGATCGAATTGAAAATATGAATAGTATCAGTTTGTCTTATAGTGAAACAAATTTGGGACTGGAGATAAATCTGCAAATCTGAAGGGGTCCCCAAAGTTTCGTAGTGCGGCCAAATCGACCATCGGGTAAGCGAACCTCTTGCGACAAACGTGAATCGATTGACTGCGGAACCCGGTCCTGTGTTATGATAGGCATATGTTCGATACCCGAGAAATAGCAAGCGAATTCTCCCTTTCAAGGGACGTGGTGCTTTTTCCTGGTGACTGTCTTGATCTGCTAAGGACCATCCCGGACGAGGCTCTAACGCTGGTCATCACATCACCGCCCTACAACATCGGGAAAGAGTACGAAAAAAAGCTGAAACTTGAGAGTTACCTTGCGCAGCAAGAGGCCGTCATTCGGGAAGTGTGTGCGGTGCCTCTCTCCGAAGGGCAGCATTTGCTGGCAGGTAGGGAACTACGTGGATAGGGGAGCCATCATACCCCTGGACACGTCCTGTATCCCATCTTTACCGGTTTGGGTTTGAGAATGAGGAACCGGATCATCTGGCATTTCCAGCACGGGCTGCACTGCAGCCGTCGATTTTCAGGCCGATACGAAACTATCATTTGGTTCACGAAAAGCGAGGAGTATACATTCAACCTCGATCCAGTGAGGGTGCCACAAAAATATCCCGGAAAGAAGTACTTCAAGGGACCGAATGCGGGCAAGTACTCATGTAATCCACTCGGCAAGAATCCCGGTGACCTATGGGCGATTCTTAACGTCAAAAGCAATCACGTGGAAAAAACGGGTGACCCATGCCAATTTCCTGTTGAACTTATCGAACGGTTTGTACTCTCCTTGACAAGTGAAGGAGACTGGGTACTGGGTCCGTTCCTGGGTACCGGCACTACCGTTGTCGCGGCCGTTCGGCACAAACGTCGGGGAGCCGGTGCCGAGATGGTCGAAAATACGTTCGTCTCGCCAGGCAGCGCGTCCGAGATGAGATCGCCGGTACCCCGAGAACTCGCCCGATGCATAAACCCGTCTACGACCCGGAAGAAGCAGGAAATAGCCTGAGAATTGCTCCGTGGGCGGAGAAGAAGGAAAGCGAGCAGCTAAGGCTTCTTGAGAAGCGCACGAAGTACACTACCAAATGAGAATCGTCGAAAAATACTCCCATCTCAACGGCGACAGGCTCCCATAGTTCATCAACCGAAATTGTGGAAAGAAATTCAGGATGTCGTGGCCGAAGTGGATGCCAGCCCTGCAAAACCAAGGTATCCAAGGAAAAGACAATGAAGGGGGAGCTTCTTTGAGCCCGATCGCCATTAATCCATCCTTTTCAAAACTGCTTCGCGTCCGTTCTTGGGAGGAGAGTCGGGTAAGCTATTGGGTCACCAAGAACGAAAAGCTCATCCGCAAGACTCTCACACTGCCGGCCGCTGAGCAGAAGAAAGAAATTGAAGAGGCCGGGGAAACACCTATTTTCAGTTACAACCAAACTGACTTTATCAAAGAGCGGGTGGCAATCGAAGTGCAGTTCGGCAAGTATTCCTTCGTGGCCTACGACCTATTCGTAAAACATCTCGCCTTTTACGTCGGTGATCGTATCGACGTGGGCATCGAGATCCTGCCTATGAAATCCCTTCAGTCTCAAATGAGTTCTGGCGTGGCTTATTATGAGGGAGAACTCTATAATGTGGTCAGGCAGGGCAGGGGCGTTCCGGCAGTTCCGCTCGTCATCGTCGGAATCGGCGCCATAGGCAAAAATCAGCGCACCTGTCAGTCTCGACCGTCAGGTCTCCTGCTCTGCACCAGCCCTCAGGCGACCGACCCTCCGCCGTTCCTCGACGAGCTGCTCTTGATCACCCTTACTACGGAGTTGAACGAACTCAATTCAGGGGGTGACAACCACCACATACTGAAGGTCTAAGGTCCGCGGCCTCCAGGGCCTGCGGCTGAATTCAATTGGTGCTGGTGTGTGTGCAACCTATGAAGGCCTGGAGCCTGTCTCGGTCTTTAATGAGATGCCTCCGCGTGAGTGGACGGGGCGCATGGGCCGGATCGATGAGGTGTGGATGCGATTGTAGACTCTTCTAGCGGAGGCGATGCCCCATTGAACGTCGGAGGAAGAAGGCGAGGAGAGTGCCGCACAATCGCGATTCCGGCCAGGCGGCCGTCCACTCACCATCCC
>CAVVPU010000236.1:0-50999 GCA_963750015.1 uncultured delta proteobacterium
ATCGATTGACTGCGGAACCCGGTCCTGTGTTATGATAGGCATATGTTCGATACCAGAGAAATAGCAAGCGAATTCTCCCTTTCAAGGGACGTGGTGCTTTTTCCTGGTGACTGTCTTGATCTGCTAAGGACCATCCCGGACGAGTCTCTGGCGCTGGTCATCACATCACCGCCCTACAACATCGGGAAAGAGTACGAAAAGAAACTGAAACTGGAGAGTTACCTTGCGCAGCAAGCGGCTGTTATTCGGGAGTGTGTGCGGTGCCTCTCTCCGAAGGGCAGCATTTGCTGGCAGGTAGGGAACTACGTGGATAGGGGAGCCATCATACCCCTGGACACCGTCCTGTATCCCATCTTTACCGGTTTGGGTTTGAGAATGAGGAACCGGATCATCTGGCATTTCGAGCACGGGCTGCACTGCAGCCGTCGGTTTTCAGGCCGATACGAAACTATCATTTGGTTCACGAAAAGCGAGGAGTATACGTTCAACCTCGATCCAGTGAGGGTGCCACAAAAATATCCCGGAAAGAAGTACTTCAAGGGACCGAATGCGGGCAAGTACTCATGTAATCCACTCGGCAAGAATCCCGGTGACCTGTGGGTGATTCCTAACGTCAAGAGCAATCACGTGGAAAAAACGGGGCATCCATGCCAATTTCCTGTCGAACTTATCGAACGGTTTGTGCTCTCTCTGACAGATGAAAGGGACTGGGTATTCGACCCGTTCCTGGGCACGGGCACTACCGTTGTCGCAGCAATCCGCCACAAACGTCGAGGAGCCGGTGCCGAGATGGTTGAAAAATACGTTCGTCTCGCCAGGCAGCGCGTCCGAGATGAGATCGCCGGTACCCTAAGAACTCGCCCGATGCATAAACCCGTCTACGACCCGGAAGAAGCAGGAAATAGCCTGAGAATTGCTCCGTGGGCGGAGAAGAAGGAAAGCGAGCAGCTAAGGCTTCTTGAGAAGCGCACGAAGTACACGACCAAATGAGAATCGTCGAAAAATACTCCCATCTCAACGGCCTAGAGTTTCTCATAGTTCACCAACCCAAATTGTGGAAAGAAATTCAGGATGTCGTGGCCGAAGTGGATGCCGAGGCCTGCAAAACCAAGGTATCCAAGGAAAAGACAATGAAGGGGAAGCTTCTTTGCAGCCCTATTGCCATGAATGCATCCTTTTCAAAACTGCTTCGCGTCCGTTCTTGGGAGGAGAGTCGGGTAAGCTATTGGGTCACCAAGAACGAAAAGCTCATCCGCAAGACTCTCACACTGCCGGCCGCTGAGCAGAAGAAAGAAATTGAAGAGGCCGGGGAAACACCTATTTTCAGTTACAACCAAACTGACTTTATCAAAGAGCGGGTGGCAATCGAAGTGCAGTTCGGCAAGTATTCCTTCGTGGCCTACGACCTATTCGTAAAACATCTCGCCTTTTACGTCGGTGATCGTATCGACGTGGGCATCGAGATCCTGCCTATGAAATCCCTTCAGTCTCAAATGAGTTCTGGCGTAGCTTATTATGAGGGAGAACTCTATAATGTGGTCAGGCAAGGTAGGGGTGTTCCGGCAGTTCCACTCGTCATCGTCGGAATTGCACCCTGAAGAAAGTTCAGCGAACAAAGGATACAGAAAAAAGAGTCATCCGCTGCCTTTCAAGTTTGGGAATGGGGCGCGGATTAATTATGTGTAAAGCGGAATAGGAGACGGCCATGGATGAGAATATGTCGAGCGCGGAATATCTGAAATACAAGTACCTCACCTTCAAACAGGGAATTTATGATTTGGTAATGTTTTCAGCCCCCGCCGCCGAAATATGGGAGATATTCTCCATTAACCGAAGAGTCGAGGATAAGGACGAAGGTTATCAGAGAACGTTGTCGGAATCCCGCGTCCGAGCAATCGCAAAATACATCAAAGAGAGTAACCCGATACCCTTGAGTATCCTTGTTTCAATAGAAAAAGACAAGTACAAGATGGAGAATGGTTTTCTGTTTCTTAAGAAAGAAAGGGATGTCGCTTGGGTAATAGATGGCCAGCATCGGTTGGCAGGTGCTCATGAATCGGACACAAATCTGAAACTGCCGATTATTGCGTTCTTAGACCTTGATACAGAAGGGCAGATTAGACAATTTGTAACCGTAAACAAAGAGGCTAAGGGAGTCCCGAGTTCCCTTTACCTTGACCTCTTGAAACATCTGCCCATCGGAACCCCGGCACAAAGAGCCAAAGATCGTGCAACTGATATTGCCCGCGAATTGAAGCAGGACGAGGAGTCGCCTTTCTATAGCAAAATCGCCTTTCTCACAGCACCAAAACAAGGAGAAATCTCTTTGACCACCTTTGTAAAAAAGGTTTCTCCCTTCGTTCTCGAAGACAAAGGGCTTTTTGCTGCATATTCTATGGTGGAACAAGTTAAGGTTATTTCAAATTTCTACAGCGGACTCAAGAACATTTTTCCAAAAGCCTTCAAGGCGTCGAACCCGGTCTTTTTTCAAACAACAGGGTTCGGTGCTTCAATGAGAATTTTGCCTACCGTTTTTTCGCTCACCTTGACACGTGAAAAGGGGTTCAGAATCTCGGATGTAACAAGGATTCTAAACGAAGTTCCGCACTATGATTTTGATGGTTGGAGAAAGTTCGGGACTGGCAACATGGCAGAAATCCAAGCGTGCGAAGATTTCAGGGAAGAGCTTGAAAACGTCTTAAAGACGCCGGACGGGATCGTAACGAAAATCAGTCTTTAGCCATGTCTTTCCAACAAACTGTCAGCCGGATAGGAAAAAAAGATTGGAGTATCCTGCTGAATTTATGGTCGGACTTTCTGCCGAAAATTGAGTTTCCAATTGTCGATGCCCCTCCTCCAACTTCGGAGATTCCTTCCCTCGAAGCAGCAAAAGAAAGAATTATTCAAATAGAAAAGAACTCAACCATCAAAGATCACCATTTCACTATTCCTGGTCTGCACGTCCTGATTTTCGTCGAAGCTGTTTATCTATTCTACAAATTCTTGAATGTGCTTAAATCAGCGCAGAGCAATACCCTCAATGGCTTCAAGACTTGGTCGGTCGCCACCGCCTATCAAGCTAGTTACTTCGGCCTTAAATGTTTTCTAGACATAGTCGGAATTCATTCCACGCGAGTAGCTAATAGAGATATTCTTATCGATTTATATCCTTCTTATAGTGGGTTGACGAGAAAGGAGGCGAAAAGGAGGCGAGATGATTATGAAATTCAGATCCAGTTGACCGGACAATTAGTCCATTATGAGTACTGGCAGATTTTTCAACGGATTTTGAGGATAAGCCGCAACCTGCCCTTAGAAGAACGCCTCGTTCGCTTCCTGGCCTCGCTGGAGCCAACGGTGTTTGCCCGGCAAAGGAATTCGATAATCTACTATAATACTCAATGGCTTTTCACCGATTTAAAAGAGGCCCTCATTCATCCTGACTTCGCGGTGAAGAAGATCATGGATGAGGAGGATGTTATCTATGATACAGAAGATGATGCGTTTACTACTATCAACGCTTTCCTTCTCCTATACCTGTGCTATTCTCTTTTCAGAGAAATAGCAAGAACGAATCCCAATTTCGCGCAAGAGTTTGACGTTCTGACCCTCTGTATGGACGACGATAAGAACGCCCTTTACCACAGGTTCGTGGATCTTCAATTTTAAGTCCCTTTCACTGTTAGGCGCGGGCAGACGCCGATCTATGCGGGGAGGGGGAGTTGATGGCGTCACCCATCAGAGGGCACTCTGTAAAGAGAGAATTCTCCCCCGCTGCATAAACCTGACGGTTTTGCAGAGCATTCAGCCGAGCTGTGAGACTGCAGTGCATGCAGGAAGTAGCCTGCGTTTCTCGACCTTTTTTCATGACTTCCAGATTTTGATAACAACCCGATGCCCCCATAGGCCGCGGCGATTTTTGATGCAAGGCGCGAAATCTGTGGGGTCGCTCACCGGAGGCGTACTCTGTCGTACGTCGAGGACGCGCGGCCCCGCTGATGACAAAGCATGGCGCAAAAAGCGCCCGGCCACACGTCTACCCAGGACTGGAAAATCACGCAGTTTTCCAGTCCGGCCACCATCCGTCACTCCACAGTGACGGATTTAGCGAGGTTCCTCGGCTGATCCACATCCGTCCCAAGTAGATTCGCAATATGATACGCAAACAACTGCAGCGGCACGATCGATGCCAAGGGCTGCAGATCGTATGCCGTTGCCGGCACCTTGAGGACTGTTGCTGCTTTTGCTGCCATCTCGTGGTCGTCTCCGTCGGTGCAGAGGATTATGTTGCCCCTTCTGGAGACGACCTCTTCTATGTTGCTGCACGTCTTCTTGTAGGTCTGGTCCATGGGGGAGACGAAGACGATGGGCATGTTCTCGTCGATGAGGGCGATGGGTCCGTGCTTCATCTCGCCTGCGGCGTAGGCCTCGGCGTGGATATAGGAGATCTCTTTCAGCTTGAGGGCCCCTTCCATGGAGACGGGATAGTTGATGCCCCGGCCCAGATAGAGGAAGTTCTTGAAGTGCATGTACTTGCGGGCAAGCTCCTCCATGCCCCCTGCGTTATCGAGGACCTGCTGGATCTTGTGGGGCACTTTCCTTATCTCGCTTATGCCCTGGCGTACCGCGCCTGCGTCCATGATGCCGAGCTTCTTGGCGAGGTGGAGCATGAGGAGGTAGAAGACCGATACCTGGGTGGTGAAGGCCTTGGTGGAGGCGACCCCGATCTCGGGGCCCGCATGGGTGAAGATGACGCCATCGGCGTCCCTGGCGAGGGTGCTTCCGAGGACGTTGCAGATGGAGAGGGTGTAGATGCCCAGCTTCTTGGCCTCTTTCATGACTGCTATGGTGTCTGCCGTCTCACCCGACTGGGAGACGAGGAGAACCACGTCGTTCTTGCCTATGATGGGGTTTCTGTAGCGGAACTCGGAGGCGATGTCCACTTCCACCGGCACCCTGAGGTTCGCTTCGAACATGTTCTTGCCGATGAGGCAGGAATGGTAGGAGGTCCCGCAGGCGATCATCCAGACCTTCTTGACCCTGCCCAAGGGGGGGAGCTTCAGCTCTTCGAACTCCACCTCTCCCCGCTCTTCCTTGACCCTGCCTATGAGGGTGTCGGAGATGGCCCGGGGCTGCTCGAAGATCTCTTTGAGCATGAAGTGCTTGTATCCGCCCTTTTCGGCCATTGCCCCTGTCCAGTTGATGGTGTGGATCGTGCGCTCCACAGGCTTGCCGCTGACATCGGTGATGCTGATCTCCCCGTCCCGCATGACCGCCATGTCAAAGTCCTCGAGAAAGATGAACTTGTTGGTCCTCCCTATGAGGGCCGGCGCGTCGCTCGCGACGAAGAATTCGCCCTCTCCGATGCCGAGGACCAGGGGGCTTTCCTTTTTTGCGGCGATGAGGGTGCGCTCTCCTTCCCTGATGATGCCGAGGGCATAGGCCCCGGTCATCTGGGCGAGGGCCGAGCGGACCGCCCCGACGAAGTCCTGTCCGCCTTTGAGCTGCTCGGAGACGAGGTGGGGTATGACCTCCGTGTCGGTATCGGAGAGGAACTTATGGCCTTTTGTGCGCAGGGCTTCTTTCAGCTCCACGTAGTTCTCGACTATGCCGTTGTGGATGACGACCACGTCGTCCGCCCTGTGGGGATGGGCGTTCCGTTCGGAAGGGGTGCCGTGGGTGGCCCATCTCGTGTGGGCGAGGCCGATGTCGCCCCGGAAAGTGCCGTCGCAGACCTTGCGAAGCTCCTCGACTTTGCCTTTCTGGCGGGCGACCTTGATCTTGCCGTCGCACCAGATTGCCATGCCGGCAGAGTCATAGCCCCGGTATTCGAGCTTCTGAAGGGCTTCTATCAGGATCGAATAGGCGTCTCTTTTACCGAGATAACCGACTATTCCGCACATGTTCTCCTCCTCATGTTAAAGCTTCGGGGCGATTGGCCGACCTTGCCTTTATTTCAGTCCGTCCGCCCGAAGCCGGACTCCTCAATTCTAGTTCTTCCAGGCCCAGCCCGCAAAAAGCAAGGCCGAAGACCGCTTAAAGCCCTTGGACAACGTCCTTCGTTCAAGTGTACAAGTAGGGGATGCGCTCTCCATGGTAGCTTATACTATAGATGTTCGGAAAATCCATTAATAAGATAAGTGGGCAAGGCGAGCGCATGTGGAAGGGGAAAGTGGAAAGGGGAAAGGGGAAAGTGAAAAGGGGAAAGACTGACGGAGAGACGAGTGGGTCCGAGGTGTGGCCGGTCGGCTGGTGACACGCGGAGCCGTATCTCTAAAAGCCCGCGGCTCCGGCCTTCATAGGATGCACACACCAGCACCAATTGAAGAGGAGCGGCGGCCTTGGAGGCCGCCCAAGAACCGACTATGTGGTTTCCTTTTTTCCTCGCCCTGGGAGAGGGTAGAGGCTAGAGTGAGGGTGATTATTCGCTCTTTTTGTCTTAACTTTCGCGATTCGAGTTTCGCGATTCGCGCTGTCTTTCTCGTCCCTCGTCCATCGGTCTTTTCACCGCGTCGATGCGCGAGAAGGCGGGTATCCGGGCGCCTTCTTCGATTATGGCCCCGTCGAGGTACGCAAGTCCTTCTATATGGGTCCCCCGGCCGATGATCGAGTCCTTGATGATCGAGTGGGGTCCGACCCGGCAGTCGGCGCCTATCCGGGTTGTGCCCGTGATGTAGCAGGAGGGAGCGATCGTCGTATCCGGCTCTATCTCCACTTCGGCCTCTATGTAGACGCTTCTGTCCGTGATGGTGACGCCTTTTGCCATATGGGTATCGAGTATCGCGTTGCGCACCAGGAGGTTGGCCTCGGCGAGCTCCCGGCGCGTGTTGATGCCGAGCACCTCATGGGCCTGCCCGTGGAGGTACGAGAGGACTTTAAGCCCTCTTTGGCCTGCGATTTTGCAGATGTCGGTGAGATAATACTCACCCTTTTTGTTGTTCGGTGTAACTGCCTTGACGAGGCCGAGGTGCTCGCGCCTTATCATGCAGATGCCCGTGTTGATTACCCTGATGTCGCGGACCTGACCCGCGGCTTCGCTGTCTTCGACGATGTCGAGAATCTCGTTGCCCGGTCCGACGATCACCCTGCCGTAGCCCGCAGGGTTCTCCACTTCGGTTGTCATGAAGGCGATGCCGTCCGATAGGCTGAAGGCCTTTGCGAAGGCCTCAAGGGTGGAGGGCTTCATGAGCGGCACGTCGCCGTAAAGGACGAGGATGTCGCCGTCCGCGAGGTGTGCCTCGCTGCACAGCAAGGCGTGGGCTGTGCCCTTTTGATCTGCCTGGAGGGCGAACCTGACGTCGCGGTCCTCCTTGAGGCAGGCCTCGACGAGCTCGTGCTCGTGGCCGGTGACCACGACGATCGCCTCGGGCCCGAGGGTGCGGGCGGCGGCTACGACGTAGCGGACCATGGGTTTACCCATGATAGGGTGGGCGATTTTGGGCAGCTTCGACACCATTCGCGTGCCCTTTCCTGCTGCCAGTATTACACAGTTAAGCCGCGGCATCCGCCTCCTCCTTCTTTCCGAAGACCCTGGCGATGAGGATGCTTATCTCGAAGAGGCCGTACATGGGCAGCATCATGAGAAGCTGGCTCGTCACTTCCGGAGGCGTGATAACGGCGCTTAGGATGACGATGGCGAGGATGGCGTACCTTCTCTTCTTCGCGAGGGTGCGGTACTTTATGATACCCGCTTTCGACAGGTAGTATGCGACGAGAGGCATCTGAAATATGAAGCCGAAGATGACGAGCAGCTTCAGGGTGAGGTTCATGTACTCTTTGAGCGAGGGCATGGGGATTATGTTGGGCCCCGCATAGGTGACGAAGAAACGGTAGACGAAAGGCATGACCACGAAATAGCAGAAGAGGCCGCCGATGATGAAAAAGATGCTCCCGAAGGCGATGAAGGGGAAGATATACTTCTTCTCCTTTTCGTAAAGGCCGGGAGAGATGAACATCCAGACCTCGTAAAGGATGACCGGGGCCCCGAGAAAGAGGGCCGCCACCCCCGCTATCTTCAGATAGGTCATGAACGCCTCGGTGACGCTCGTGAAGATAAAGGAGCTGCCGCTGGGCATCACCTCGATGAAAGGACGCATGAGAAAGGCGAATATGCGCTCTTTGAAGATGTAGGTGACGATGAAGGCAAGGCCGAAGCCGAGGATGGAGACGAGGAGTCTGTCCCTGAGCTCTTTGAGGTGGGAGACGAAGGGCTTCTTCTCCTCTATCATGCGCCCTTCTGGGAGTCGGGTTTGTCCTCTTTGGGCGGGGCGGGGTTCGTGTCGTGATGCTCCGCTGCGATAGCCTCGTCGGGTGCGGCCGAGTCGGGATGGGCGGCGTACGGATCGGGTGTGGGATGATCTGCTTTTTCTTCCACTACCTGGGCCTTCTGCTCTTCTTTGACTTCGTCCTCTTTGTCCATCTCGGCAGTGAGGCTTTCTTTTACGTCATCGGCCATGCGCCTGAACTCGCCTAATGCCTTGCCGATGGACCTGGCGACCTCGGGCAGCTTGGACGGGCCGACCACGAGGAGGGCCACGATCAATATGATGATGAGCTCGGGAAAGCCTATGCCAAACATATATATTAAGTTAGCACAGATAGCCTTGCCGGGCAAACGCATTTGGAGGCGCAAAGTGAAAAGTGGAAAGGGGAAAGACCCAAGGACGACGGACGATGGACGAGAAAGAAATCGCGAAATTCGAATCGCGAATCGCGAAAGTTAAGACAAAAAGCGAACGGCCACCCTCACCCTACCCTCGCCCCTCATCCCTCAAAGGGCGAGGGAAATAGAGCATGCGTCTCTACGACATTGTCTTTGGCGGCCTCTAGGGCCGCCCTCCTCTTAAATTGGTGTTGGTGTGCACATCCTATGAGGGCCGGAGCCGCGGGCTTTTAGAGATACGGCTCCGCGTGTCACCGGCCGGTTGGATGGGAGGGATCGTGAGTCTGTGGATGCAATTTGAGCCTTGCTGCCCGGATGGCGTACTAAATGTACGTCGGAGGGCGCATGGCGAAAAGTGCGCCGCAGATCGCGATTCCTCCCAGCCGACCGGCCACACCTCGTGCCCTCAGTCGCCTTTTGCCTCTTTGTCTGTCGTCTCTCCGCCTCTTTGTCGTCTGATCCAGCCATATATTTCTTGAAGTCACCTTGGATTTCCAGATGTTCGCCCTGGGGGGCGGTGCCTTGACAGGATATAGGTTCGGGGAATAGATTTGTGCTATGGACCGGGACAAGGAAATAAGGGAGCTCTTGCAGACGAGCAAAGTCATTGCCGTGGTCGGTCTTTCCGCCGACGAGGACAAGCCCAGCAACGGTGTGGCCAGATATTTGATGAAGAAAGGCTTTAAGATAATACCGGTCAATCCGGGCCAGGATACGATCCTCGGCGAGAAATCCTACAAGTCTCTTTCGGATATCCCCGGGCCTGTGGACGTGGTCGACATCTTCATGAGGAGCGATAAGGTACTTCCTTTCGTCGAGGAAGCGGCAAGGCTCAAACCAAAGGCCATATGGCTCCAACTCGGCATAACTAATGACGCGGCCAAAGATGCGGCCGAGAAGAACGGCATAATGTTCGTGCAGGACAGGTGCGTGAAGATCGAGCACCAGCGTCTCCTCTAAGAGTCCCCGTAAGCAGGCAAACGCCCGACCTTTTTCCCTCCCTTTCTTTCGTGATTGTCGCCCCTTAAGGCCTTCGAGATTCATCCGAGTATATAGAGTATATAACTGGGAAGGAGTAGGAGGCGTTTTTTTCATGGATCTACCTATCGGCGATCTTCTCGTCACCATGGGCCATATCAACAGGCAGCAGCTCGCGGAAGCCCTCGAGCTTCAGAAGGAGGGGCGTGGCGGCAAGCTCGGCCAGATCCTCGTGGGCATGGGCTGCATCACCGAGGACGAGATCGTCAAGGCACTGTCCATAAAGTTTGTTGTCCCCATGGTCGATTTGAAGAAGACCGAGGTGAGCGAAACGGTTATCAAACTCGTGCCCCTCACCATGGTGCGACGATTCAACGTGATGCCCATAAGCAGAAGCGGCAACACTCTCTTCGTCGCCATATCCGATCCAACCCGTCTCTCGGAGCTCAAGGCGGTCAAGCTGCTCACCGGATGCGATATACAGCCCTTCCTCACGACCGAGGCCCAGATCGAAGAGGCGATAGCCAAGCATTACGAGGCGCCCCACGCGATGGATATGAAGAATTTCATGTCCGACCTCGACGCGAGCCTCGAGAATTCCCTCGAAGTGCTCCAGGAAGAGGTGAATGACGATGTGGCGCGCCTCGAATCCGATTCGAAGCAGCCGCCCGTGGTCCGGATCGTGAACCACTGCTTCCTCGAAGCCATAAAGGCAGGAGCGAGCGATATCCATGTGGAGCCTTACGAGGATATACTGAGGGTCCGCTTCAGGATCGACGGCGCACTCTTCGAGATCATCAAGGTGCCCATAAAGTACAGGGATGGCGTCATTTCGAGGATAAAGGTCCTTTCGAAGCTGGACATCTCCGAAAAGCGCGTGCCCCAGGACGGTCGCATCAAGCTCCAGGTGAAGGTCGACAACCGCATGCGCAGCCTCGACGTGCGTGTTTCCACGACGCCGACCCTGTTCGGAGAGAAGATCGTCATGAGGCTCCTCGACAAGGAAGGTCTCATGCTCGACATGAGCAGGCTCGGCTTCGACCAGGACAGCCTGAAAAAGTTCGAGGAAGCCATCTTCAAGCCATGGGGCATGGTGCTCGTGACCGGCCCTACCGGGTCGGGGAAGACGAACACCCTCTACAGCGCCATCACCCGCCTCAATACGACCGTTTCCAATATCATGACCGTCGAGGACCCGGTCGAGTTCAACATCTACGGCATCAACCAGGTGCAGGTCCACGAGTCGATTGACCTCACCTTTGCCTCGGTGCTTCGTTCGTTCCTGAGACAGGACCCGAATATCATCCTCGTGGGGGAGATCAGGGACAACGAAACTGCCTCCATCGCGGTCAAAGCGTCTCTCACCGGCCATCTCGTGCTTTCCACCCTCCACACGAACGACGCCCCCTCCGCAGTAAGCCGGCTGGTCGACATGGATATCGACCCCTACCTCGTCGCAACCTCGGTAATCCTCGTCGCAGCCCAGAGGCTCGTGAGAAGAATCTGTCAGAATTGCAAGGAGGAGGTAGTCATGACCCCGGCAGACTCTTCTCAATATCGGCTTCACCGAGGAAGAGTCCAATACCGTCAAGATCTATGCGGGCAGGGGATGCAACAAGTGCAACAACACCGGCTACAAAGGGCGCATCGGCCTCTACGAGGTAATGCCCGTCTCTCCCACCATAAGAGACCTCATATTCACGAACGCTCCCGTAGCGGAGATCAGGAAGAAAGCCATAGAAGAGGGCATGGTAACCCTGCGGCAGAGCGGACTGAGGAAGATCGGCCAGGGGATTACGACTATGGAAGAAGTGTTCAAAGAAACGGCATAGGAAGGGGCGGTCTGAAAGATTTTTCTTGACATCGTTCTATTACGTTAGTATACTTTGTTTGACAAAGCCAAACCATCTGTGAAGATGGGACGGAAAGCCAACGGGTCTCCGAGCACAGCCGCAGCAATCTCGGTCGGGTGAGACAGCCGAGCCGCCAGTAGCCAAGGGAAAATAAGGAAGGTAAAAGGCTTTGTGTGGCTCGGGTTTCTCGTCGCGTTCTCATAAGCTTCTTTTTCAAGCAAATCTGGTAACGACGAGGAAAGAAGGTCTCTCTCGGTATTGAAAGAAAGCCTAAAGGAGAAGAAATGAAGAGATTTGCAATTCTGTTGGCAATAGCAGCGTTATTTTGTGTTCCTGCAATGGCAAAGGCAGATTTGTTTGATTTCAGCTACAGTGGGGATGGCGTGACTGCCGATGGCGTCCTTACCGCAACTGTGACCTCACCTGGTGCTTATCTCATAACCGGAATCACCGGCGAACGAAACGGTGCTCCTATAACGTTTTTTGAGCCGGGAGGGCCGGCGGCATTTTACTACGAAGACTCGGTGATCGATAATGTTCTGTTGGTGCCCGGCGCCCCCGCCTTCCTAAGCTCCACACAGAATAGCGGCTTCGATTTTGGGACCGCCGATGGTCTGTTCAACCCCTATTATCAGCCCAATAACGGAACCTACTACGAATACCGAGCTGGGCAGCGGCAATGCCCCGGGAATCCCGATCAGCTTCAACGTTTCCGCCGATCCGGTTCCAGTACCGCCTTCGCTACTGATGCTTGCCCCGGGTCTTCTTGGTCTTGTGGGCATAAGAAAACGCTTCAAGGCGTAAGATAAAACAGCAACAACGTCGTCAAAGGCAGGGTCAGCAAATGGCCCTGCCTTTTCATTGCCACCTGACGATTACCGCTCCAAGTCTTGTAATTTTCCGTGGAAGGGCGCCTCATCTCTTTCAGCTACGCGAAACAGACACTCTCTGCGTGTTCGCCCCTTTTGGGGTCTTCCGGGCCGCGGCACTTGTCTAATAGCGCTGGTGTGTGCATCCGATGAGGGCCGGAGCCGCGGGACAAGACGATACGGTTCCGCTGTGTTGGACGACCGCATGGGCGGGATCGATGAGGTGTGGATGCGATTTGAGCCTTATCGGCCGTAGGCGTACTTGACGTACGTCGGAGGACATATGGCGAAAAGGGCGCCGTAGATCGCGGTTTCGTCCATGCGGCTGGCCGGCACACTAGACCTGCATGTTATTGCCTCGACGGCATGATGAGAAACGCCGCCCCTCTCACCCCGCTCGAATCTCCGTGGTGTGCCTTCACTAAGGGCGTATCTACCCGGTCCGAGAAGACATACCTCCCCCATAGGCGCGGCACGTTCTCGTAGAGCCTTCCCACATTCGACATGCCGCCTCCCATCACGATCACGTCAGGATCGAGGATGTTGATGACGCTCGCGAGGCAGCGGGCCAGGCGGTCCTCGTAACGCTCGATCGTCGCCCGGCATGCGGCATCGCCCATCTCGCATCGCTCGAAGATGGTTTCAGGGGTGAGACTGGTGCCGACAACAGCCTCATGGTCCCGGGTCAGGCCCGGACCCGAGAGGAAGGTCTCGATGCAGCCATGCTTGCCGCAGTAGCACAGGGGCCCGGGAAGCTCAATGTCGAGAGGCCATGGCAGCGGATTGTGCCCCCACTCGCCGGCGATCCTGTTTCGCCCTGGAATCACCCGGCCGGAAACGACGATGCCGCCCCCCACTCCGGTACCCAGGATGACGCCGAAGACCACCGTGGCATCAATGCCGGCACCGTCTACCGCCTCGGACAGACTGAGGCAATTCGCGTCATTTTCCATGAAGACGGGCCGTTCGAGGAGCCTCTCCAAGTCGGCGAGGAGGGGCCTTCCTATGAGGCAGGTCGAGTTCGAATTCTTGAGGGTGTTAGTGGCTGTTGATAGCGCGCCGGGTGTGCCTATGCCCACCGGACAGGAGGTTTGTCCCAGCTCTGATTCGACCTTGCGAACGAGACCGGCTATGGCCGTAAGGGTCCCCTCATAGTCGCCCCGGGGCGTAGGCATTCGAAAACGGGCAAGCTCGCGTCTCGATTCATCGAGCGCGGCAATCTCTATCTTCGTTCCGCCAAGATCGATGCCGAGATATATCACCACGATCCTTACGTCACGCCCATCCCGATGTAGTGAGGGCCTGTTTGACCTGTTCGGCGTTTTGGATGGCGAACCCGGAGCACAGCTTTTCGCCTCCGCTCTTCCATAACAGTTTCAGTATGCTGGTTCGGGAGAAGGACGGGCCGATCCAGTGGCCCACCTTCACTTCGATGAGGGAGTCCGCGGGGATCAGGAGCCCTGCGCCGCTTTTTTCCCTGATAAAATAGAAACCCTTGTAGTCGTACCAGTATTCGCCAGGACCCTTGTCGGGAAAGGCCCCACCTCTCATTGTCCGCGCATACCAGGGTTTTCTCATCTGCAGGGTACCCATATAGAAGGCCTGGCTTCTCATGCCCGATGCATCTCCTCTTTTTCCGGAATTACTCTTCGCCGCCGCAGACTAATTTTACCCCTTTTTTTCCGCTTTTCGTTAGTCTAATCTGTCGGTTCCCGGAAGCCTCATTTCCCGCGGCCTTCATGCCGCAAAATGAGGGCAATAGGCGCCTGTTTTTTCATCGTCCGTCGAAAATTCTTGAAATCCTCTATGAAAAAGGCATAAGCTTGGCGGAAGACAGGAGAACCAACGACATGAGCAAACGAAAAAGCTATTTTCAAGATCCCCTGTTCGACCAATTCAGAAGCGATACCTGCTATGTCTGCTGCAAGAAGATTCAGTCCGATAAGGGCGTCTGCGTAGGGCAGGGGCTGTGGCGCCACCCGGCTTGCAAGCCGGGGAGCCGGAGCTGGTCGGGAAACGACGTCGAGGGCAGGCTCGCGCGCAAGGCCGGAGAGAAAGTGGGAGAGGGTACATAGCTCCTTTTTTTCGTCCCCTTTCAGGAAAACCCATCTATTTTTCCGGGATTCACCTTGACTGGGTGCCGGTTTAGCAGATAATATTATGCCCGGATGGGCCGACTTCATTCAGGAGCCTTCCCGTGCCCGTCCGGGGATCGGCTTTTGCGAAGCCGTTGAACCTGACAAAAGCTGCAAAGAAGGAGGGGAAATGACACTTGTGCAGGCAATCGTCTATGGCGTGGTCCAGGGTCTGGGGGAATTTCTCCCCATATCCAGCTCGGCTCACCTTATCCTCGTGCCATGGTTCTTCGGGTGGACCGATCCGGGACTTACCTTCGACGTCGCCCTGCACGTGGGCACCCTGTTTGCCGTAATCGCCTATTTCTGGAAGGACTGGGTCCAACTCATTTTGAAGGGCTTTACCGAGAGGTACAGCTCCGAAGGCCGCCTTTTCTGGTATCTCGTCGTTGCCACCATACCGGGCGGCATAGCCGGATTCCTTCTGGAGAAAAAGGCCGAAACAGTCTTCCGTGCGCCTCTGCTCATCGCGATCATGTTGATCTTCATGGGTCTCGTGCTTTACGCGGCAGATCACTGGGGCTCAAAAAAGAGGAGTATGAAGACCATCACCTTCCCGGCGAGTCTTTGGATAGGCCTATGCCAGATGGCTGCCATTATTCCGGGCGTCTCGCGCTCGGGTGTGACGATGACGGCAGGGCTATCGGCAGGGCTCAACCGTGAGAGCGCAGCCCGGTTCTCCTTTCTCCTGTCGACTCCCATTATCCTCGGCGCAGCCCTCGTGAAGCTGCCGCACCTTCTATCTCATCCGTCGGACATAACCACCAATTTCATTGTAGCGGTCGTAATTTCGTGCATTACCGGTTTTGCGAGTATCGGCTTCCTGCTTCGCTTTCTTCAGGTACGAAGCTTCCTCCCCTTCACGGTCTACCGTCTTGCGCTGGGCGTCTTCGTGATTATCATGGTGCTGACCCGGTAGAAGGAGAGGGTCATCAAGGCGCCCGGAGAGGCTCGAAAAAGGGGGGAAACCGGGCCCAACGATAAAAATAGCACGTGGCGAGCACTCGAAACCGTGGATACGGTCCGGGGTTATGTATTGACAACGGGCCGGGTAGGCCACACAATAGAAATACGATGGTACTTTATCTTGTACAGCATGGCGAGGCGAGTCCGGAGACAGTCGATCCCTCAAGGGGGCTTACCCCACGTGGTGTGAGCGATGTGAGGAAAGTTGCGGTCCAGGCAGGTGCGCTCAACCTGCCTTTCAAGAGGATACTCCACAGCCGTAAGAAAAGGGCTGCCCAGACCGCGGAGATTCTGGGGGAGTATCTGATGAAAGACCCGGTGATCCAGCAGGCCGAGGGTCTCCTTCCGGACGACGACCCGCTCCTATGGGTGGAGCGTCTTCGGACCATGAGCGAGAACACGGTCCTTGTCGGCCACCTGCCCCATCTCGCCCGGATGTCGTCGGCCCTCCTATGCGGCGATCCCGACCGCACGATCATCAGCTTTCACATGGCGGGCATCGTATGCATGACCAAATCGACGACCGGATGGGCCATAGAGTGGATCATGACGCCCGACACGATCGCCTAGGGATCGAGAAATATCGATCCGGTTGTGAGACTTCCGGCGGCCGAGCGAAGTGAGGTTGAGCGGGAAGGGCGGAACGGAGCGCGCCTGCGGCGTGGGTCGGTGCTCGTGGTGTCTTGCGGTTAGGTGAAGTTAAGAGCAAAGAGCAAAGGCAAGAGCAAAAGACTGTCGGTAATGGTTATGTGGGTAAGGGAGAGCCGCATGGGAAGAATCGCGATCTGCGGCGCCCTGCCGCACCTCATGCCCATCCGCCGTACATCGAGTACGGCTGCGGGCAATGAGGCACGACAGGTCATCCACATCTCATCGATTCTTCCCATGCGGCTCTCCACTGCACACCGCAATTGTCTCTCCGTGAGCCAATTGCGGAGGAGTACAGAGGATAACGAACCAATTGGAATAGCGGCCCTATAGTCCGCTCAAAAGCAATCCCAATTGTCCCTACGTGGGCCAATTGGGCACTGCATAGGATAAGAACCCAATTGAAATGGCGGCCCCTTCGGGCCGCCATTAGATAGTCCAACGGGCTCTGCGCGCCTGCGGCGGTCCTTCCTTTTTATGAAGGGGAGGCTCCGCTGGCTTTGGGAAGAAACGGCAAGAACCTATCGCGGCCAAGCTCTCGCCGTTGGCGATGGTCCGCGGGGGCAAGCCTGGACGGAGGGGGCGACGCAAGCCCCATTATGATGTTATCTGCGAGCTCAGGTAATAGCCCCATCCGGCATTTGCACGGGAGTGGGCCCTGCGCGCCTGCGGCGGTTTTTCCTTTTTATGAAGGGGAGGCTCCGTGGGCTTTGCCCGCGGAGGGGGCGACGCAAGCCCCATTAATTGTTTACTCGCCGCTTCCGTAGCCTTTTCTCTTCCTTTTCTTGCCCTTCTCCTGCTTTCGCTCTTCCTTCTCCTGCTCGTAGATGTCCGAGACTACGGTGGCTACCCTCTCCCGCCATCTGGGGTCATCCTTGTTGAGATCCACCTCTTCATAGAAGTCGGTTATACTGTGGTCCACGAGCTTGTACGGACTGTTGTCCGATTCTATGTCGTAGTAAGTGTGTCTGAGCTCGTGCCTCAATATGCGTATCTTGTCCTCGGTGCCTATGGCGTCCCATCCCTGTTTGTCCAGGGTGACGATATAGTCGTACCCCTCGACCGCCTCTGCCTCGTTCTTCGTCAGATGCCTCAGCAAGTCGTTGGTCTTCATGATTCGGCCGAGAACGACCCTTCCCCCGGAAGTGCGTTTCTTCAGGTCGAAGAGCATGATGATCTTCGCGTTCCTCAATTCGGGGAAGTATTTTGTCTGCACTTCGTCGAGCAACCTAAATGCATCGTCCGTCACTTCTACGTATCTGATTCCCAAGAGTTAGACCTCCTCGCCTGCCCTTTGAGGCAGTCCTTGTTATCGTTGTTGGTGAGAGCGGAAAAAACGTGTCGCAGGGGCAAAGCCTATCACGCGGCGAACGGAAAACTCAAGGGTTTTGAAAGATGACGCTCCTCGCGCCTATCTGAGGACCTTTATGAGACGGAAGAGCCGACGTAGGCCGGTGTGTTTCTTGCAAAGAGAAGCATAAGTTCTCTCACCGACAATGATGTCGGCAAAGGCCTGGGTAAGCTGGGTTCCATACTTGCGGAAAAGATAGGCCCGAACGCGGGCCGAACGATAGAGCAGGCCACCGAGGAGCCTGCCCCAGTGCAACTCTTCGAGAACGCTTTCTGCAAGTTCCGACTTATATGCAGCCTCCACCGTTTTTGACTCGAATCCGCCTTTGATGAGCGCCCGCGCCGCCCCCTGACCGCTCAAGAGCGCGTAAGTAATTCCTTCACCCGTCACCGGGTCGACAAAGCCTGCCGCGTCACCCGTGAGAAGGACCCGGTCCTTGACGAAGCCCTCTTCCCTTATGTTGACGGGGAGATAGTGGCCGTGCTGCTCTATTTTCTCTGCCGTGCCTATCCCTGCCTCATCGAGGAAACGCTGGAGCAGGACCCTAAGATTGAGCCTTTCCGGGCCGAATCCGCCGAGCCCGACGGAAAGATGCTGTTTTTTCGGAAATATCCAGGCATATCCGGCCGGCACAGGGCCGAACTCGAACCGCGCCGAAGCGGAGAAGGCATCGAAGACCTTTTCTTTGACCGAGACTTCCCATTCTACCAGGGGAATCAGCTTCAACCGGTTGCACCAGCCGGCTTTTCTTGCGACGATGCTCTGTCCCCCGTCTGCTCCGACGACAAAACGGCAGAGCAGGGGGCCCCGGTCTGTCTCTACCTCCATTTTTCCGTTGTGGGGTGCGACATTGCGGACTCTGCAGCCTTCCATCGTGTGGGCCCCTGCTTTTTCGGCGGCCCGGAAGAGCAGGTAATCGAAATTCTCGCGCATGGTCATGGAGACGAGCGGGTAGTCCCTCTCGACTCTGAAATGAAGGTCCGCATCGGCGAGGATCAGCTCGGCTACGTTGCATTGACGCTCGATTGCATCGGATACGTCGAAGGGCACAAGGCTGAGAGCCCTTGAAACGACTCCTCCCCCACAAGTCTTGTATCGGGGCATGGAGGCTTTTTCGACGAGGGCCACACGTGCTCCCTGCCGGGCCAGCTCATAGGCGGCAGAAGAGCCTGAGGGGCCTGCTCCTACGACGACGACGTCATAAGTGTTCCGGTGTTCCATGATGATTCTAAGTAATTCTACCCAGAATCCGCCCGGTGTCAATATATTTAAGGCATGCGGGAAAGGATGAGTCGGGAGGTGTTCCCTGTCTTCGAGGAACATGGACAAAGGTCACACCCCTTCTTATATTGCTAAAGTAGCAAGGATGGGCTCTTCGCCTGGTTTTCCCTCCGGAAGATAAGGGGAGGTTCGACGGGCAATGGACCCCGAGAAAGGTATCGGATGCGTTATTCGTCGGAGCTTCTCCACAGAGAGATTGTCGCAGGAGAGATCATGC
Organism: uncultured delta proteobacterium; assembly: GCA_963750015.1. Lineage (GTDB taxonomy): Bacteria > Desulfobacterota > Syntrophorhabdia > Syntrophorhabdales > WCHB1-27 > CAVVNC01. The sequence continues at coordinate 18,961 of CAVVPU010000236.1, forward strand.
TCCTCCGTTTCCAAAAACCTCCGGGATTCAACTTCCAAGCTGGTCAATTCTGTTTCGTAACCGCACCCGAACTCGGTTTCCACGACCAGGAGGGCTTTCGCAAGCCCTTCAGCATCGCTTCCTCGCCCCTCGAGAAAGAACTGGTCTTCGTCCTCAGACTCACCGAAACGGCCTTTAAGAGGACCCTCAAAGAGATGCCTTTGGGGGCGACCGTTGCCATCGACAGCCCCGTCGGGTTGTTCACCCTGCCCAAGAAGACGGGGAGGTCTCTCGTCTTCCTTGCCGGAGGCATCGGGGTGTCGCCCTTTCGATCTATGATGAAATACTCGGTCGATGCCTCAACAGGCCATAAGATCACCCTCCTCTATTCGAGCCGGGTTCCCGAAGAGGCCATTTTTCTTGACGAATTGAGAAACCTTGTCGAAAGTGACTCCCGGATGGCCGTGATTGCCACGATGACGAGGCCCGATCGCTCCGGGCATGTGTGGAGCGGTCCGACGGGACGGGTCGACCAGGCCATGATAAAAAAGCAGTGCAAGGACTGGCAGGAGGCGCTATATTATGTTTCGGGTCCGCCCGCCATGGTCGAGGACATGAGAAACCTGCTCCTCCACATGGGCATCATCCAACAGCGGACAAAACAGGAAGTATGGGCAGGATATTGACTGACCCTGCTGCTTGCAGCAGGGTCAGTCAATACAACGAACGAAGCGTAAGTGCTCCCTGCAGCTTGCTGCAGGGAATCCACAAGTTGAAAAGGGAGGGCTGCCGATGTTGAAGAAGGGCGACGAGGCCCCGGAGTTCGAACTGCTGGATCAGAACGGCGCCGCTGTGCGTCTGTCGGACTTTCGGGGAAGAAAGGTGCTCATCTATTTCTTTCCCAAGGCCAATACTTCCGGGTGAACGGCACAGGCTGAAAGCGTGAGGGATGCCGTGCCGCATCTCAACAGCCTGAAAGTCGCCGCCGTCGGTGTCAGCCCCGACCCGGTGCAGACTCAGAAGAAATTCGATGACAAGTACGGGCTTGAATTTCCCCTGCTTTCCGATACGGATCACGTCGTTGCCGACCGATACGGCGTGTGGCAGGAAAAGACGCTCTACGGAAAAAAGTCGTGGGGAATCGTTCGCTCCAGTTTTCTCGTCGATGAAGGCGGGAAGATCCTCGGTGCGTGGTACAAGGTGAAGCCGGAAGAGACGGTGCCCCTGGCCCTCGGTTCTCTCGGGGAATAGAGACGTTGGGTCTTCGGAAGACTGTTTTCGGCGGGGTTAAAAAGTTCCCGCAGAGACCCTCGTGATCAGATCGAGCAAAGCGTCCGACTGAGGGTTGCTGACGCTTCGCTTGAGCAGGATGTCCGTGGGCGTCGTGTAGGTGCCGTAGTAGGCATCGTTCAGGTCTTGCCGGGTCTTCACGATCGCTCCGTCGAGGGAAATACCGCCAAAGAGCCCTTTCGAAATAGAATAGGCGACGATGTCGACGCTGAGATTGGCTGTCGAGGCGGCGGCCCCAATGCCGACGGGACCGGCCGTCACCGCCACGTCGGCCCCAAGCTTTACGCTGCTCTCAAGGAGGGCGTTTATTCCCCGGTCGGTCATTGCCAGGAGTATCACTTCAGAAGCATTGGCCCCTATTTGAAGGCCTATGCTTCCTGACCCAATGGTATAAAAAGCGGGGCCCGCCCATTGATTCTTCAACCTGTCCCGGGAGACCAGTACGCCGCTCCCGCCGGAGGCGCCCACCATAAAGGCGCCCTTCAGGACCTGCGGTGCGATAAAGACCCCCCTCGCGTCCTTCACGAGGTTGCGGAACGCCTCAGTCTCCGGCGCTCGGGCAAAGGTCTCCAGGGTCATCTGCGCCCTTTCGACGAGATGACGGGCGTCCATGGCTTTGTCGGCCAAGGCGGAAGTGGGCAGAACCGCTGCCAGCGCGACGAAGAGAAAGACGATCAGGGCCATCGGCACCAGACCGAAGATTTTAAGGTCGATCCTATTCTTTTTCATATCGAGACTACCCCCTCAATTGATACTGTATTCTACTTGTCTCCCCCACATGGCTGTCAAGCGAATAACTTCTCACCTGACCCCATCACACCCGGCCGTAGGTCTCGGTCATGGTGCGGAGCCTCTGAGCCAGGTCTTCGGTCAGTTGGGAGGGTACGAGCTGCCATTCCCAGTTTCCTTGTGCGATCGACGGCCTGTTCATCCGGGCCTCCTTGCCGAGGCCGAGTATATCCTGCATGGGGATAATGGCGATATCGGCGATCGAGGCCATCGCGAGCCTTATGAGCTCCCAGTTGACTTCGTCGGAGGCCACCTCTCTGCCTATATAGCGAAAGAACCTCTTTTTTTCCTCGGGCCCCGCTTCATTATCGAACCAACCCCGGGCCGTGTTGTTGTCGTGGGTACCCGTGTAAACCACGTAGTTCTTCTCGTATGTGTGGGGCAGATAAATGTGCATAGGATTGTCCTCGCCGAAGGCGAAAAGGAGGACTTTCATGCCGGGGAAGCCGAAGCGCTTGATGGCCTCCCGCACATCAGGGGTGATCAGCCCGAGGTCTTCCGCGATGATAGGCAGGGTGAAGAAGCGTTTGAAGAGGGTATTGAAAAAATCGTCGGTCGGAACTTCGACCCATCGCCCATCGATGGCGTTTGTGTGGTGGGCGGGAACCTCCCAGTAGGCCACGAGCCCCCGAAAGTGATCGACCCTTACCACATCGTAGAGGCTCAAGGTACGATCAAGCCGTTCTGTCCACCATTTGTAACCCGTGAGTCTGAGTGCCTCCCAGTTGTACACCGGATTGCCCCACAGTTGTCCGAAGGCGCTGAAATAGTCGGGAGGAACGCCTGCAACCGTTATCGCCCTCTTCTCCTGATCAAGCTTGAAGATGTCGGCGTTGGCCCAGACGTCCGCGCTGTCGTAGCATACGTAGATGGGGATATCACCTATTATCTGAATGCCCCTTTCGTTGCAGTAACCCTTGAGGGCTTGCCATTGCGTAAGAAAGAGGAATTGCCCCAGCTTCTCCCTCTCAATGTCAACGGCGCATTCGCTCCTCATCCTCTGGAGCGCTTCGGGCACCCTATCCCTGAGCTCCTTCGGCCAGTCAGCCCACGATCTGCCTCCCATGCGCCTTTTGATCGCCGCAAAGAGGGAATACGTATCGAGCCATGAGGCCTGGTCCTCACAAAAGTGATCGAACCTGTCCCTGTTCTCGTCCGATTTGAAAAAGGCCGCATGGGCAAAGTCCAGAAGCTTTTCCTTATAGGGGATCGCGCCACCGTAGTCGCACCGACCTTCGGGGAAAGCCGGTTTGAAATCCTCCTGGTCACGGGAGACAAGGCCGTCCCGGACAAGAAGCTCAGGACTTATGAGGAGCGTATTGCCCGCGAAGGCGGAGACGCTGCTGTAAGGAGAATTCCCATAGACAGGGGCCGTGGGGCTGAGGGGCAGGATCTGCCAGTAACTCTGCCGGGCCTCCTCGAGAAAGTCGGCGAACCTGTAGGCCCAGGGGCCTGAGATCGCCGATGCCGGAAGGCGAAGGCAGTGACGTGACATGAAGAAGAACGCCCGATCCTCTTTTATTCATAGTACCTCAATTAGATGGGGCTCGCGTCGCCCCCTCCACGAGCAAAGCTCGCGGAGCCACCCCCTCATAAAGAGGAAGGACCGCCGCAGGCGCGCACTGCCCCGACCCGCTTCGCGGGTGTCCCGTCCAGGCTTGCCCTCGCGGACCATCGCCAACGGCGAGAGCTTGGTCCGCGATAAGTTCTTGTCTTTTCTTCCATAAGCCCACGGAGCCACCCTCAAAGCTTGCTCGTCGGGACGTAGTCCCGAATGGTCTTGGCCTCTTTTGCCTCTGAGGAAGGACCGCCGCAGGCGCGCACTCTTGCCCCCCGTGCACGTCCTCAGATAGGGGAGCTGCCCGGGCTCGCGACTAGCCCGCGGGGCTTGCGTCGCCCCCGGCCCGCTTTGCGGGTGCCCCGGCCTCCTGTGTTCACGCCCGGTTCGTAGGGCGTGATGCCCTCTATCATAGCAGAAGTGCGATGGAAGATGAAAGGGTCTCCTGACACGCCAAAAGGACAGACACGAGTTAAAGAATGAAGAGGGAAAATCCAGTGCGGCAGAGCTCTAGAACATTACGCAAAATAAGGTGACCATTGAGCCGGGGCGACCATTCCCTGGACGCGGCGCTTCTTCTTTTTAAGAATAGGTCTTATGGGACTTATATGACCTATTCTTAAAGGTTCGAAAAGAGGTTAAAACGGGAATCAATTCTCGGAACGCCTTATAGCATGTTCTTGACGCGTAGCTGCAATTCGAGAAGCTCCTCTTTGGAGACTTTCAGAAAACCGTCCTTATTCGTCCTGTCGGGCTTGACCTTCTTGATCGCTTCGACCACTGCATCGGAAACGGTGAGGCTGCTCTTCATGAAGTAGCTGAAGGCCCAGGTCGTTATTTCATACTTATCCTTCTCGGACAAGCGACGAACCCTGCCCAAGCTCCACCAGCGGCGCACTAAGAGAGCCTCCGGTACTTGGAATGATCTATGGAACGATGCGGACGTCGCTGCACGAGACCCTCCTTTCGGCCCACCTCTATTTGTCGGATCGACCCTTTCGATAGTTTAGCAAAAAAGAGCTACGCTGGTGAGGCAAATACCGGGAGAAAGAAACAGTGCCTTCGGGAACTTCGAAATAGAGGGCGGTGACAAGGACCGGCTGCCGAAGAAAGAGGAGGTCGAGGAAGTCCGAAAAAATTATCCCCCATATCCTTCGACATGGGGGATAATTTCCATCAATCCTGTTGTCAGCTTCTTAAGCTCTTTTCACTGCTTTTTTGATGATGATATAGCCGTTTTTCGGACCCGGCACTGCGCCTTCTATGATGACGAGGTTCGTGTCTTCCCGCACCTCGACCACCTTCAGGCTCTGGACCGTGACCTTTTTGTTTCCCATCTGGCCGGCCATTTTCTTTCCCTTCAAGACTCTTCCGGGGGTGGTGTTCTGGCCTATCGATCCGCCGTGTCTGAAGAACTCGTGGGTACCGTGACCTCCGGGTGCGCCGTGGAATTTGTGTCTCTTGATGACGCCCGCATAGCCTTTTCCGATGGATATGCCGGTAACGTCCACGAAGTCACCGGGCTGAAAGATGTCGAGGGGTATTTCGCTGCCCGGGGCATACTGTTCCACTTCATCCGTGGCCAACCGAAACTCCTTGAGCTTTGCCCTTGGACCAACTTCCGCCTTCTTGAAGTGACCCGTCATGGGTTTGTTCACCCGGGACGCCTTGGTGATTTCCTCGAATCCGACCTGGACCGCCGCGTAGCCATCCGTCTCCGGTGTCTTTTTCTGTACGACCAAGCAGGGTCCTGCCTTTATTACAGTAACGGGGATGCTCACTCCATTATCCCCGAAAATTTGCGTCATGCCAAGCTTCTTCCCGATCAGTCCGATGCCCATTGGTGTCACCTCCGAAGAGTATTATTATAGTCAAAAAAAGTACAAAGTCAAGCGTCGCGAATCAGGTTTTGCGACATGAGGGGTCTTTACCGAAGGGTCCGACAAGGTAATACGGCCCAATTTGAATGGAGAAAGGCCGGGTCGACATCGGCCCCCGGCAATCTCATTATAGACAATCGTGGCACCGGGTGAAGGGCCTGGAAGCACTCCCGTGAATTTCGGGTTGTGGCCCTAGTAAGTTATCTCCCTTAAAAACAAGCCCTGGGGGGGTGCGGTCGGACCTGCCTGCTCCCGCTGTCCAGACTCGAGGATACGACCGAAGCCGTCCTTATCCAATTTTCCCCGGCCTACAATTAAAAGGGTCCCCACAATGTTGCGAACCATGTACCGGAGGAACCCTGTCGCTTCCATAATGACGAAGACCATGCTTCCTCTGGTTGCCACTCCCGCCTTTATGACTTCTCTGACGGTACTCTTGTAGAGCTCGTCTTTCTTCTTGAAGGCGGAGAAGTCGTGCTCTCCCAGGACGAGTCTGACTGCCTCCCTCATGCGCGAGATGTCGAGGGCATGAGGTGCATGGAGCGCGTAGCGGAAAAGGAAGGGCGAATTCTGTTTCCGGTTGAGTATGCAGTATATATATTTCTTGCTCAACGCGGAGTAACGGGCGTGGAACGAGCCGGGAACATCACGGCCGTCCCGCACCCGGATGTCCCAGGGAAGGAGGCTGTTGAGTCCCCGGGTGAGGTTATCGCAGCCGATAGTCTTTTCCGTGAAAAAGTTGACCACCTGACCCATGGCGTGGACGCCGGCGTCGGTCCTGCCTCCTGCGTAGATCTTGACTTCGTGATCGAGGACCCTCTCGACGGCTCCTTTCAGGGTCTCCTCCACGGAACGGGCGTTGGGCTGACTTTGCCACCCGTGATAGTTGGTGCCGTCGTAGGAAAGGGTGATACGGATGTTTCTCGCTTTGTCGCGGACCTGTTCCATCGGATTCCACATCGAGTGGGCAGATTCTTTTGCGGTGAGTCCCTTACTCCCCTGGGCCGCATGCGCGTTTCTTCGGGGTTTCAGTCCTTCGGGGCCGCATCAGTCCTATTTTTTTTCGCCTCACCGGATCGCTTCAGCACGGTCTGACGTTCTTCCCGAGGCTTCTTCTGCATCCGGTCGCGTTCTTCCTCGAGCTTCCTTTGCAGGCCTTCCTCTTCTTCCTTCATCTTCGCGTTGAGGGCCTCGACCTGTTTTTGAAGGCCCAGGACCTCGGCTTTGAGGTAGCTATTCTCCTCACGCACCATCTTGATCTCTTCCTCGAGACGCTGGTTCTCTTTTTCGTGACCCGTGCACGAAAGAAGCAGGAGAGAGACGCAGAGAAGAAAGAGAATGAGCTGTTTCATGATGCCTTATTGTCTAAAATGGGCGCGTATTTGTCAACGGCTTATTCTTATGGTAAAGTATCGCTACAATTCGCTTTCCCGTAGGTCCCACAGGGTTTTTTGCCCGGTGGCGACTCCGGTTCAAGCCTAAACCTTGCAGTCGAAACTGAAGATAGACGAAAGAGGAGATCAGTGATGTCGACGCCAGTCACCATCATACCCATCGAAGACGAGATGAGGCGTTCCTACCTGGACTACGCCATGAGCACCATCATCGGGAGGGCATTGCCCGACGTCCGCGATGGGTTGAAGCCCGTCCACCGGAGAATACTCTTCGGGATGTACGAGCTCAACAATACTCACGATAAGCCCTACAAGAAGTCGGCGAGGGTCGTGGGCGACGTCATGGGAAAGTATCACCCCCATGGCGATCAGGCCATCTACGATGCAGTTACCCGAATGGTTCAGGAGTTCTCTCTCAGGTATCCTCTCATCGACGGACAGGGCAATTTCGGCTCAATAGACGGCGACGCTCCGGCAGCCATGAGGTATACGGAGGTGAGGCTGTCAAAGATCGCCGAGGAGATCCTCGCCGATATCGAGAAGGACACGGTCGATTTCAAGGTCAACTATGACGAGTCCACGAAAGAACCGGTGGTTCTCCCCACGAGGATACCCAACCTGCTGATAAACGGCTCTTCCGGGATTGCCGTCGGCATGGCCACGAACATCCCGCCTCATAACATGACCGAGATCATCAACGGCACGATCGCCTACATCGACGATCCGTCTATTACCGTGAGCGGGCTCATGGGGTACATCCCCGGTCCTGATTTTCCCACTGAGGCCATAATCTACGGTCGGAACGGCATCAAAGAAGCCTATGAGACGGGGAAGGGCCACATACTGCTCCGTGCCACGGCTAATATCGAGAAGAGCAAGAAAGACGGACGGGAAGCTATCGTCGTCACCCAGCTTCCTTATCAGGTAAACAAGTCGCGCCTCATAGAGAGCATCGTGGAACTGGTCAACGACAAGAGGATAGAGGGGATCTCGAACATACGGGACGAATCGAGCCGGGAAGGGATCAGGGTGGTCATCGAGCTGAAGCGGAACGAGTTCGCCGAGCCGATCCTCAATAAACTGTACAAGCACACTGCGCTCCAGACCACCTTCGGCATCATCTTCCTGACCATCGTCAATAACGAGCCGAAATATCTCAACTTAAGGGAGATGATCGGCCACTTCGTGGCTTTCAGGAAGGAGGTCGTGACCAGAAGGTCAGCCTTCGAACTGAACAAGGCGGAAGAGAGACTTCACATCCTCGAAGGCTTGAAGATAGCCCTCGACAATATCGACCGGGTCGTCGCCATCATCAGGCAGTCGAAGAACACGGAAGAGGCGAGAAATGCCTTGATGGAGACATTTCAACTCTCGGAAAAGCAGTCCCAGAGCATCCTTGATATGAGGCTCGCCCGTTTGACCAACCTGGAACGGGCCAAGATCCTCGACGAATTAACCGCGCTCCAGGTCGAGATCAAACGTCTCAAGGAGATCCTCCAGGACGAGAGACTGCTCATGGAGGTCATAAAGGCGGAGCTTGTCGAGATAAGGGACAAATACGGGGACGACAGGCTCACGGAGATCGTGGACGAGCTGCCCGAGATCACCGTCGAAGACATGATCAAAGAAGAGGAAGTCGCAGTCACCATGACTTACGGCGGCTACATCAAGAGGACGTCTCTCGATCTCTACAAACAGCAATTGCGCGGGGGTAAAGGGAAAATAGGCATAGCGGTCAGAGAAGACGATTTCGTCAACCAGCTCTATATCGCTTCGACCCATTCCTACATCATACTCTTTACGACAGCCGGGAAGGCCTATGTCAGGAAAGTGCATGCAATCCCCGAGGCGCCCCTCTCTTCGAAAGGGCGACCGGTGATCAATCTGATCAAGGCGGATAAGAACGAAAAGATCACCGCCGTTACCCATGTGAAGGAGTTCTCCGACGACAAGTACCTCATTCTGGTGACCCGTAAGGGTCAGGTCAAGAAAATGAGCCTGAGCCTTCTGAAACACATGAGGACCGGAGGGATAAAAGCCATCGAGTTGCCGGAAGACGATAGCCTCATGGACGTCCTTCCCCTCGACCCCGGTCAGGAAGTGGTGCTCGCCACAAGAAAAGGCATGGCCATCAGGTTCAAGGAGGATGACATCCGTTCCATGGGACGCCAGGCTTATGGTGTGAGAGGCATCCGGCTGCGGAAAGGGGATGAGGTCATTTCTCTCGACGTGGTCATCGACGGTTGCTCGGTCTTCACGGTCACCGACAAAGGCTTCGGAAAGAGGGTCGATTGTTCTTGGTACAAGTCGCAGGCCAGGGGTGGCTATGGCGTGATCAACGTGAAATGCAATAAGAAGAACGGTGAGGTCGTGGGGATGAAGAGAGTGGGTCAGAACGACGAGATCATCCTGGTCACCAACACCGGCAGAACCATAAGGTTCAATTCCACGACCGTACCCATCCATAAGAGAGGCGGCACAGGCGTGAAGCTGATGGGTCTCAACACCGAGGAAGAGAAGATCAGCGGCGTGGGGATGATCGGCGAGGTGGAAGGAAACGAGAGCAACGGCAACGGCGAGCCCGCGGACGGGCAATAGGGAGTCTCGATTCTTAAGTAAGGGAACGAAAGTCCCGTAAGCTTTCGGCGCGCCTGAACCCTTCCAGGGTCGCTCACGCGAAGTCGGGGGATCGACAAAAGCACGATGAATGTTGCGGTAATCGGCGCCGGTGCCTGGGGCACCGCCTTCTCTTTGCAACTGGCAAGAAAAGGTCATCATGTAACGCTCTGGGTCTATGAGCCGGAGCTGTGCAGGACTATGGAGGAGGCAAGGGAGAATAGCCTTTACCTTCCGGGCTTCGACCTTCCCCGGGACATGTCTTTCACGAGCGACCTCAACGTGGTTGCCGAAGCTTCCGGCACAGTTGTCCTTGCCACACCTTCCTTTGCCCTGAGGTCCACCGTATCGGCCATCGCGGACCGGCTGCGAGGTAAGCAGCTTCTTATATTGACCAAGGGACTCGAAGCAAAGACATTGTTGACCGCAGACCAGGTGGCCCAGGAGGTGCTGGGACGCTCTACTCGCCTTGCCGTTCTGTCGGGCCCTTCCTTTGCGTTGGAAGTTGCGCGACAGCTCTTTACTTCCGCTGTGGTGGCGTCCGCTGATAGAGAGGTTTCACGCTATTTTCAGGAAATGACCCATGACGAACGGTTTCGGATATATACGAGCCAGGATGTGATCGGCGTGGAGCTTGGGGGGGCCCTCAAGAACGTCATGGCCATCGGCGCGGGGATCATCGAAGGACTTCACCTGGGCCACAACACCCTCGCCGCCTACATCACTCGCGCCCTCGCCGAGATCAAACGGCTGGGCAGCAAGCTGGGAGCACGGGAGACGACCTTCATGGGTCTTTCCGGCATGGGTGACCTCATTCTCACCTGCACAGGTCCCCTGAGCAGGAACCGGCAGTTCGGCGTGGAGCTCGCGAGAGGGAAGAAGCCCGAGGAAGTGATATCTTCTCAGAACAGCGTAGTGGAAGGCTATTACACGATCGGGGCTGCCTATGAGTTTTCCAGGCGACTGGCTATAGAAATGCCGATTACCGAGGAGCTCTATCGGGTGGTATACGAAGGCAAGGACATAAGGGCCTCCTTCGACGACATTTGTAGAAGGGCTATAAAGGAAGAGGATGGATAGAACCGCTGATTGATTCGCTCCTTGGCGGTTCTTGGGTTTAATTATGCTCTCTGTTGCTGATCTGACAAAGACTTACGGTACCCAGGTCGTTTTCGATTCGGTCTCTTTTAATATAGGTGACGGCGAACGGATCGGCTTCGTGGGGAGGAATGGAAGCGGCAAGACCACCCTGTTCCGGCTCATCACCGGAGAGGAGGAAGCCGATTCGGGAACTATCGCCATCCCCCGGAACTACTCCGTGGGCTACCTTTCCCAGATGCTCTCCTTTTCGGAAAGCTCCGTGCTTGCTGAGGCAATGCTCGGCCTGAGGGAGAACGAGGATGGGGTCGACGAGTCCTACAAGGTGAAAAGCATTCTCTCCGGCCTCGGCCTGAGTGAGATTGATTTCAGGAAGAGGCCCTCGGAGCTGTCGAGCGGATTTCAGATACGCCTCAACCTTGCGAAAGTCCTCGTGGCAGAGCCCGATCTCCTGCTTCTCGACGAGCCGACCAACTACCTCGACATCGTCTCGGTCAGGTGGTTGGGACAGTTCCTTAAAAGCTGGAAGCGCGAGATTATACTCATCACCCACGACCGGGGGTTCATGGACAGTGTGATAACCCATGCCATGGCCGTCCACAGGAAAGGCATACGAAAGGTGGCGGGCTCCACGCAGAAACTGTACGAGCAGATACTTCAGGACGAAGAGGTGTACGAAAAGACGCGGATCAACGACGAGAGGAAGCGAAAAGAACTGGAGCAGTTCATAAATAGGTTCCGTGCCCAAGCAACGAGGGCGCGGGCAGTCCAATCGCGGATCAAGGCGCTGGAGAAGAGGAAGAGCCTCGGGAAGCTCACGGAGGAGCGTGACCTCGATTTCGAATTTCCCGCTGCACCCTTTCCCGGTAAATGGCTCATGGACGTCCAGGACTTAACCTTTTCCTACGATTCGACCTCACCCCTCATCTTCGACCTCACCTTTCCCATCGGGAAGAAAGACAGGATCGGGATAATCGGTAAGAACGGGAAAGGGAAGACCACCCTTCTCAACCTGCTTGCAGGCGAGCTTGTACCGGCATCCGGCACAATCGGCCGTTCCTCCAGCCTGGAAGTCAGCTATTTCGGACAGGCGAACATCGATCGCCTGAACCCGGAGAACACGGTCGAGGAAGAGATACTGCAGTCCCATCCGGATGCCAGCCGGGGCTCTGCGAGGAATATCTGTGGGCTTATGCTCTTTGATGGAGACAGGGCCCTCAAGAAAATATCGGTGCTGTCGGGTGGAGAAAAGAGCAGGGTCCTTCTCGGGAAGATGCTGGTGAGACGGGCGAACCTGTTGCTTCTCGACGAGCCGACAAACCACCTCGACATGGAGTCGGTCGATTCCCTCGTGGAAGCGATCGACGCCTTCGACGGAGGCGTAATGATCGCCACTCACAGCGAGATGATCCTCCACGCGGTGGCGGAACGGCTGATCGTCTTCGACGGCGGGAAGCCGTGGCTCTTTGAGGGAACCTACCAGGATTTCTTGGAACGGGTGGGATGGCAGGATGAGGGAACTATAGCCCGGCAACCTGTGAGGACCGAAGAAAAAAGGACCGACGAAAAACAATGGCAGAAGACCGAGAGAAAGGAGCTGAAGCGCATACGGGCTGACGTGATCGCGGAGCGCTCCCGTGCCCTGGCTCCCCTGGAGAAAGAGATTGGGAGGATCGAGAAGCGCATCATGGAGCTGGAAGTGAAGGTAGGCGACGAGAATTCTGCTCTGATCCGGGCGTCGCAGGCAGGGGTCGGCGGAACGATCTCAGCCCTTTCCGTTTCGATACATAACGCGAAGAAGGAGATCGAAGAGCTCTTCCAATTGTTGGAGGATGCATCGGCAGAGCACGCGACGCGTGCAAGGGAGTTCGAGACAAGGCTCGAGGAACTTGAACTGAAGAAGCGACCGGTCGCAACGGTACGCATGACGGGCAGCACAATAAACACATAGGAGCTTTAATATGAAAAAATGGGGAATGGTATTAGGTATCCTGCTCCTTGCAGCGGGACTCTGCCGGGCGGCAGAGCCGGCTGCAACGACGGACATGGCGTCGGAGCAGGGAACCGTAGCGGGCAAGGCTCCCGACCAGGCGACACCCGAGCAGAAGGCTCCCGAGCAGAAGGCTCCCGAGCAGAAGGCTCCCGAGCAGAAGGGAGCGGATCAGAAGGCGCCCGACCAGGCGGCGCAGGCACCGGCCGGGGTGGATATGGACAAGGCGAGCTATAGCTTGGGGGTGCTCTTCGGCAGGGACATGAAGAGCCAGGGGCTGGAGCTGAAGGTCGATGCTTTCATGAAGGGCTTCAAAACGAGCCTGTCGGATGGCAAACCTGAGATGACCGATGAGGAGATGCAGCAGGTCATGACCGCCTTGAGCGCCGATCTGGCAGTAAAGAAGCAGACCCAACTCAAGAAGGCCATGGAAGAGAACAAGGCAAAAGAAGATTCTTTTCTTTCCGAGAACAAGAAAAAGGAGGGTGTTCAGGTCCTGCCGAGCGGGCTTCAGTACAAGGTGCTGAAGGAAGGCGCCGGCAAGAAGCCGACGGCCGATGATTCGGTCACGGTCAACTATCGTGGGACGCTCCTGGACGGAAAGGAATTCGACAGTTCTTACAAACGGAACGAGCCGGCCACCCTTCCTGTGAGCGGCGTGATCCCCGGATGGACCGAAGCCCTGCAGTTGATGAAAGCGGGGTCGAAATGGGAGATATACATTCCGGCGAAACTGGCCTACGGAGAGGCGGGCGTGGGTGAGGTCATTCCCCCGAACTCGACCCTGATCTTCCAGGTCGAGCTGCTTTCCGTGAAACAGGCCCCGAAGAAGGCTGCGGCGCCGGCCAAGAAGCAGGCAAAGAAGCCTGTTGCCAAGCCCTCGGCCCAGGGAGCTCAGAGCGGCAACTGACAAGTAAGAAGTTGACGGGAGATGGGAGAGAAAGACTCCCATCTCCCCGCCCCCATCTTTTCTTTAGCGGGGATCCAGATGCCAAATGAAGACCTTTCAAGCCTCAGGATAGAGAAATCGGAGATCGTCCCACGGTCGCGGAGGAGGAAGAGGGTTTACCTCATCATCTTCGCGGCCCTCGTCCTTCTCGTGCTCGGCGCTCTCTACCGTGCGGGAGTTCTTGTGCCTTCCCAGTCGGTAGAGGTGGCGAGCGTGACACAGGTCTATCCTTCTCAGACCTTCACCTTGCTCAATGCGAGCGGTTACGTTGTCGCCCAGCGCAAGTCGGCCCTTGCCAGCAAGGTGACGGGCAGGCTTGTCTGGCTTGGGGTGGAAGAGGGGAGCAGGGTGAAGGCGGGACAGGTCATCGCAAGGCTCGAGAACCAGGATGTGACGGCCGCCCGTGAGCAGGCCGGAGCAAATCTCAATACGGCCCGGTGGAACCTCGACCAGGCCAAGGCTGAAGCTTCGGACGCCACGCTCGGCATGGAGCGCTCGAAGAACCTGGTCGCGAAGGGTTATGTGGCCCAGGCCGATTTTGACACGGCCCTTGCCCGGTACAACAAGGCGAAGGCCGCCGTCAGTGCGGGAGAGGCCATGGTCCGTGCGGCTGAGGCGGCAGTCAAAGGAGCCGATGTTGCTCTCGAATACACCCTTGTAAGGGCCCCCTTCGACGCGGTCATCTTGACGAAGAACGCCGATGTGGGAGATATCGTCACCCCTCTCGGAGCAGCGGCCAATGCCAAGGCGTCGGTAGTGAGCGTAGCCGACATGGGCTCCCTCAAGGTGGAAGCGGACGTGTCCGAATCGAACCTCGAACAGGTGCACATGGGCCAGCCGTGTGAAATCCAGCTTGATGCCCTGCCTGAGGCTCGCTTCCGGGGCGCGGTGCACATGATCGTGCCCACGGCGGACAGGACCAAGGCCACGGTGCTCGTCAAGGTCGGCTTTGTGGACAACGATCCCCGGGTCCTTCCTGAGATGAGCGCCAAGGTCGCCTTCCTTTCGAGAGCCCCGGAAAAGGGAGAAGAGCGGCCGAGAACGGCGGTGAGCAAAGCCGCCCTCACGAGCAGGAACGGCCGGACCGTTCTTTTTGTCGTCAAGGGAGACAAAGTTTTCGAGACCCCCGTCTCCCTCGGGGAGCCCCTGGGCGACATGCAGGAGATCCACCAGGGGGTGAAGGCAGGCGATAAGGTGGTGGTAAACCCGACGGCCGGCCTCAAGGATGGATCAAGCGTAAAGATCGCGCAGAAATAACATGGAAAAGAGAAAAATCGTCGAAGTCACCCACGTGACGAAGGCTTACCAGAGAGGGAACACACGAGTCCCGGTGCTCATGGACATCACCCTTTCCATCGAGGACGGCGAGTTCCTCGCCCTCATGGGTCCTTCCGGCTCGGGCAAATCGACGCTGCTTAACCTCATGGCAGGCATAGACAAGGTCGATTCGGGCACGATCACTATCGGCGGGGTCGACATCACGACCCTCACCGAAACGGAGCTTGCCACCTGGCGCGCGACGAACGTGGGTTTTATCTTTCAGTTCTACAATCTGATCCCGGTCCTCACCGCTTTCGAAAATGTAGAGCTCCCTTTGCTCCTTACAGGCCTTTCGAGGTCCGAGAGAAGACGCCACGTGGAGCTTGCCCTCCGGGTCGTCAACCTGAGCGCCAGGGTGGATCATTATCCGACCCAGCTTTCGGGCGGCGAACAGCAGCGGGTTGCTATCGCGAGGGCCGTGGTTACGGACCCCACCATTCTTGTGGCAGACGAACCCACAGGCGACCTCGACAGGGTGTCTGCGGAGGAAGTGCTCTCCCTCATGGACCGGCTCAACCGGGAGTCGGGCAAAACGATCATTATGGTCACCCACGATCCGAGGGCAGCCGGCAAGGCACATTCTATGAGGCACCTTGAGAAGGGTGTTCTGACCGATGTTTCTCCTCAAGCTTCTCTTTAAGAACGCCTTTCGCCACAAGCTCCGAAGCTGGCTCACCATATTGAGCATCACCATTGCCATCCTCGCCTTCGGCCTGCTCCAGACCGTGGTCGACGGTTTCTACTCCGGGGTGAAGCGGGCATCGGTGAACCGCATCCTGACGAGAAACGCGATTTCCATGACCTTCTCCCTCCCCTATTCCTATAAGGAAAAGATCAAACAGATCCGGGGTGTCACCGACGTTTCCGCCATGAACTGGTTTGGGGGGATCTATATCGACGAGAAGAATTTCTTCCCAAACCTCGCGGTGGAGCCGCGGAGTTTTGTCCGCCTTTATTCGGAGTACGTCTTTGATCCCTTGCAGCTGCAGGCGTTTTTGACCGACAGGAAGGGAGCCGCAATCGGCAGGAAGCTCGCCGAGAGGTTCGGGTGGAAGTTGGGCGATCCGGTCTCCTTGAGAGGGACAATCTATCCCGGGAACTGGGACTTCGTTATCCGCATGATCTACAGCGGAAGGGACGAGAGTGCGGACGAGCGCATCTTCTTCTTCAACTGGGATTATCTCAACGAGACGATGAAGCAGGTTTCCAAAGGGAGCGCCGATCAGGTCGGCATCTACGTAGTTGGTGTGGAGAGGGGCGATGAGGCGGCAGACGTGGCCTCCGAGATAGACAAGACCTTCAGGAACTCCATGGCAGAGACCCTCACGGAGACAGAGAAGAGCTTTAACCTTTCCATGATCTCCATGGCCGATTCCATCATCATGATCGTCCGCCTCGTCTCCCTCGTGGTGATCATCATCATAGCAGCGGTGGCGGCCAACACCATGTCCATGACCACCCGCGAGAGGATAGGGGAGTTTGCCGTGCTCAAGACCCTCGGTTTCGGGGCAGGCCGTATCGGCGCACTCATTTTCGGCGAATCCCTGGTCATCAGCATCACCGGCTCGATTTTCGGGGTGGTGCTCACTTTTCCGGCCGCCAACCTTTTCCGCCAGTTCCTGGGAAGCGTCTTCCCTGCCTTCGTGGTGTCGAACCAGACCGTCTATCTCGATTTTGCTGCCGGTCTCATGGTGGGGGTCGTAGCGGCCCTGGTGCCGACATGGCGTTCCGTCCGCATAAGGATCGCCGACGGCTTGCGAAGGATAGGATAGATGGCGCTGCCCCTCTCGTACAACATCCGGAACCTGTGGACCAGAAGGCTCACCACTGTCCTGACGGCCCTCGGGATGGCGCTCGTGGTCTTCGTCTTCGCCGCCATCCTCATGCTCGCCCAGGGCCTTCAGAAGACCCTCGTCCAGACGGGCTCCTACGACAATGTGATCGTCACACGAAAAGGCTCGGGGGCCGAGGTGCAGAGCGTGGTGGCCCGCGACCAGGCTGCAATAGTCGAGACCGACCCGGCGATCTCGATCGGGGCCGACGGCACGGTCCTCTGCGCAAAAGAGCTCCTTGTCCTCGTCACGTTGCCCAAACGGGGTATGGACAAGCGGTCGAACGTCACGGTGAGGGGAATAAGCCCGGCCTCGCGGTCATTGAGGCCGCAGGTGAGACTGGTGGAAGGCCGCTTTCCCCGTCCGGGGTCCCTGGAGGTGATGGCAGGCAGGAGCATCGCGAGGAACTTCCAGGGAGCCGGCCTGGGGGAGAGGATGCGCTTCGGCATGTACGAATGGACTATCGTCGGCATTTTCGATGCGGGGAACACTGCCTTCAGTTCCGAGGTCTGGGGCGATGTGGATCAATTGATGCAGGCCTTCAGGCGTCCGGTTTACTCTTCGGTCATTTTCAAGCTGAGCGATCCCGCGTGCTTCGAAGAGGTACAGAAGCGGCTGGAAGGCAATCCTCGTCTCACCATCGACGTGGACCGGGAGACTGAGTACTACCTCAAACAATCGGAGGCCACGGCGAGATTCCTTCGGATCCTCGGCAATACCCTCACCATAATATTCTCCATCGGCGCCACTATCGGTGCCATGATCACCATGTATGCCGCAGTGGCAAACAGGACCGTCGAGATAGGCACTTTACGGGCCCTCGGCTTCCAGCGCTCGAGCATCCTCCTCGCTTTCCTTTTGGAAGCCCTTTTCCTCGGTCTTACCGGTGGGCTGGTAGGGCTCTTTTTTGCTTCCTTTATGCAGTTCTTCACCATTTCCACCCTCAATTTCCAGACCTATTCCGAACTCTCCTTCTCCTTCGCCCTGACCCCGGGCATCGTGATCAACGGTCTTGCCTTTTCGGTGATCATGGGCTTCGTAGGGGGTCTTCTTCCCGCTCTCCGGGCAGCCCGCATGAAGATCGTCGATTCTCTGAGAGGGTAGAAGGGGCGTCAGCTTCGTCTTTGTATACAAAGGATATTGTATACAAGGGCCATTGAAATAGCGGCCCGATCTATGTTATATTTTTCACGCAGTTTTGGAGAGATGTAAGTAATGAAAATCACTGGAGGCAATCCGGGGTTACCATCTATGGATACCATTAACCTAAGCACAAGCGTCGACAGAGGCTTCACCGAGCAGCTCAAGAAGGAAAGCGGAGAGGACCCTTCTCTCTGCTACCAGTGCGGCAACTGCACCGCCGGGTGCCCCTATACGCCGTTTTTTGACTTCCCCGTGAGTCAGATCATGCGGTTGATCCAGGCAGGCCAGAGGGAGACCGTTCTCAACTCCAAAGCCATATGGCTCTGTGCGACCTGCGAGACGTGCACCACACGGTGCCCCTGCCAGATAGACGTGGCCCACATAATAGACACGTGCCGCAACATCGCCTTCAGAGAGAAACGGTTCACGGAGAAGGATATAAAGACCTTCTACGAATCCTTCCTGGTCTCAGTCAAGAAACACGGGCGCATGTACGAGGTGGGCACACTCATGCGCTACAACATCATATCGGGCCATCCCTTTACGGATGCCGCACTAGGCCCGAAGGTCATGTCAAAGGGGCTGCTCCACCTTTTCCCCGAAAACATAAAGGGCAGACAAGAGGTGGCGAGGATTTTCGAAAAGTTCGCAAAGAAGAGAAGGAACCATGGCTGATAAAGAATACGCATACTATTCCGGTTGTTCTTTGGAAGGCACCGCCGGGCCGTACGACGCTTCGGTAAGACTCATCATGGGCCGTCTCGGGGCCAAGCTTACCGACCCGCCCGATTGGAGCTGCTGTGGGTCGACCCCGGCCCACGCCATGGACCACACCTTCGCCGCGGCCCTGGCTGCGAGGAACCTCACGATCGTCGAGAAGATGAAGTGTCCCACTCTCACGACGCCGTGCCCATCGTGCCTTATGGCCTTCAAGAAGGCCCAGCGGCGGATGGCGAAGAATAAGGTATTCAGGGACGAGGTGAACAGCCTCCTCGACGAGCCTTACAATTGTACGGTGAGTGCCAAGTCTACCCTTCAGGTGATCTACGAGGATTTTGGACTCGATGTGGTGTCGAAGAGCGTGACCACCCAGATTCCCGACCTCAAGGTAGCTCCCTATTACGGCTGTATCCTTAACCGGCCCCCCGAGGTGGCAAGCTTCGACGATCCGGAGAACCCCATTTCAATGGACAAGGTCCTCGAGGCCGTGGGAGTGAAGGTGGTCGATTTCGCCTTCAAGCTTGAGTGCTGCGGAGCGGCCTATGGCGTTCCCAAGCAGGAAACGGTGACCTTCCTCACTGCGAAAGTTCTCTCCATGGCGCTCGACGCGGGCGCGAATTGCATCGCCGTGGCGTGCCCTCTCTGTCAGCAGAACCTCGACTTGCGGCAGGGGCAGGTGAATGCGGCCACAGGCGGCTCGTTCAAGATCCCCGTCCTCTATTTTACCCAGATCATGGGCCTTGCTTACGGGTTCACGCCTAGCCAGCTGGGTATCGATAAGTGCATCGTGAGCGCCGAGTCCCTGATACGCAACCGGGGCCCTGTGAGCCCGGCTCCCGAAGAAAAGGCGATCGCCAAAGAAAAGGCGAGAGCGCAAGGAGAGTGAGATGAGAGTCGGTGTATTTATCTGCCACTGCGGGAACAATATTGCGGGAACGGTCGACGTCAAAAGGGTCGCCGAAGAAATGCGGAAGATCCCGGGTGTCGTCTACGCGACCGATTATATGTACACCTGTTCCGAACCGGGACAGGAGGAGATCAAGGAAGCCATCAAGAGGGAAGGGCTTAATCGTGTCGTGGTTGCGGCCTGCTCTCCCCGTATGCATGAATTGACTTTCAGGCGTACCGTGGAGAAGGCGGGGCTGAACCGCTACTTTTTCGAGCAGGCCAATATCAGGGAGCACGTGTCCTGGATAGGCGAGAACAAAGAGGCCAACACGGAAAAGGCCATCGAGGCGGTCCGCATGGCTGTCATGAAGGTCATGCAGAATAAGGCCCTCTATTCCTCCTCCTTCAAGGTCAACAAGAGGGTTCTCGTGATTGGTGGCGGAGTGGCCGGCATGCAGGCAGCCCTCGACTGTGCCGACGGCGGGTTGGAGACGATCATCGTGGAGAAGAGTCCGAGCGTGGGAGGCATGATGGCCCGCCTCGACAAGACTTTCCCCACCATCGACTGCTCCATCTGCATCCTCGGCCCTAAAATGGTGGACGTGGCCCAGCACGAGAAGATCACGCTCCACGCCTATTCGGAGATAGAGGATGTAAAGGGCTATGTGGGCAACTACCAGGTGAAGATCCGCAAGAAGGCTACCTACGTTGACTGGACCAAGTGCACCGGCTGCGGCGAATGCATGGAGAAATGTCCCGGCAAGAACGCTTACGACCATTTCAACTTCGGCGTGGCCCCTACCAAGGCGATCAACATTCCCTTCCCCCAGGCCATTCCCAAGAAGGCGAAGATAGACCCCCAGTTCTGCCGCCAGTTCCTCAAAGGCAAGTGCGGGGTCTGCGCAAAAGTATGTCCTACCAAAGCGATCGACTACGAGATGCAGGACGAAGTCATCACCGAGGAGGTGGGCGCCATCGTCGTTGCCTCGGGATACGGCCTCATAAATCCGGAAATGCTCCCTGAATACGGTGGCGGCAGGTATCCCGACGTCATCTCGGGAATACAGTACGAGAGGTATCTCAACGCCTCCGGTCCGACCTCCGGTCACATTATCCGGCCTTCGGACCACGAGGAGCCGAAGACCATCGTTTTCATATCGTGCGCCGGCTCACGGGACAAGTCGGTCGGCATTCCTTACTGCTCAAACTTCTGCTGCATGTATATCGCAAAGCAGGCGATCCTCACCAAGGACCACATACCAGACTCCCAGTCCTACGTCTTTTACATGGACATCCGTTCTACGGGAAAAGGCTACGATGAATTCACCAGGAGGGCCCAGGAGGAGTATGGGGCGAAGTACGTGCGGGGCAGAGTCTCCCGCGTTTTTCCTAAGGGCAAGAAGATGGTGGTCCGGGGGGTGGACACACTCCTCGGCACCCAGGTGGAGGTCGAGGCCGACCTCGTGGTGCTCGCCACGGCAGTGACGGCGTCACCGGGCGCTGCCCAGCTCGCCGAGAAGCTTCATATATCTTACGATACGAACGGCTTTTACGTCGAGAGTCATCCCAAGCTCCGGCCCGTGGAGACGAATACCTCGGGCGTTTTTCTCGCAGGCGCGGCCCAGGGACCGAAGGACATCCCCGCATCGGTCAGCCAGGGAAGCGCGGCAGCCGCGAAGGTGCTCTCCATGCTCTCCAAGGACATGCTCGAATCGGACCCTGCCATCGCCCAGGTCAACACGAATGCCTGCGTGGGCTGCCTCAAGTGCGTCAGGACCTGTCCTTTCCAGGCGATCAAGGAAGAGGAGCTCAGAGGCGGAAAGATGGTTGCCAAGGTGATCGAGACAGTCTGTGCGGGCTGCGGTGTCTGCACGTCCACATGCCCTTGCGGAGCCATTCAGTTGCAGCATTTCACGGACAATCAGCTCCTCGCGGAGGTTAATGCCTTATGTCAGATGTAGAAAAGAAAGAGCTCCGGATCGTCGGCTTTTTGTGCAACTGGTGCTCCTATGGCGGCGCGGACACGGCTGGGGTGGGTCGCTTCAAACAGCCGACGGACCTTCGGATTATCCGTGTCCCGTGCTCAGGGCGGGTCGATCCCCTGTTTGTGGCCAAGGCCTTTGTCAACGGTGCTGACGGCGTCCTCGTCTCTGGCTGTCATCCCCGGGACTGCCACTATTCCGACGGAAACTTCTATGCGCGACGCCGCCTCGAGATGCTCAAGCGTTTTCTTCCGTTCATGGGCATCGACGAGCGGAGGTTCCACTACACCTGGGTATCGGCATCGGAAGGACAGAGATGGCAAAAAACGGTGACCGACTTCACGCAACGCGTGCACGAGCTCGGTCCCGCACCCAAGGCGAATGATACCGGGTCGAGCTCGCAGCTCCTTCAAGGCGACGAAGGGTCGAGGAAGGCAACCCGGGAGGAGATGGGAAGTTGAACGCGGATAAGCTTAAAGAAGCGGTAACCGAAACATTGGCAAAGGTTGAGAAGGTGATCGCCTACGGCCAGGGGTTCGACGCTGCCCACGGCGAGCCTTGCTTCGTGAGTAAGCCGGAGCAGGTGGAAGGGCTCATCCTCAATCCCCTGTGCGAATATAATCTTGCCTCTTACCTGCCTGCGGAAAAGAAGCGCAAGGTAGGCGTGGTGGTAAAGGGCTGCGACTCAAGGACCATCGTCCAGTTCCTTCAGGAAGGACTCATTATCAGGGAAAATGTGGTGATCATCGGCGTGCCGTGCACCGGCGTGGTGTCGGCCAAGAAGCTCAGCCGGGCCTTGGACCACAAGGCCGCGGAGGCGGTCCGCTTCGAGGGCGACACGCTCATCGTGAAGACTGCATCCGGAGAAAAGAAGCTTGCCCTCGCAGACATCTGCCCGGACAAGTGCGCGACCTGCCAATATCCGACGCCCCTCGTATATGACGTGCTCGTGGGAGAGCCGATCGAGTCGACGAAGAACCCCGAGACTGTTTACGACGACATCAGGGCGTTGGAAGGAAAAACTCTGGAAGAGAGGAAGGCATATTGGGAGAAGGAGATCGGCCGCTGCACCCGCTGCTACGCATGCCGGAACGCCTGCCCCCTGTGTGTATGCCAGGACTCCTGCATCGCCGAGACGAGGGACCCCCATTGGATGAGCCAGCGCTCATCAGCGAGCGAGAAAATGATGTTCCATCTGATCCATGCCATCCATCTCGCCGGCCGCTGCACCGAATGCGGGGAGTGCGAGCGTGCCTGTCCCATGAATATCCCCCTCGGTAAGCTGAAAAAGAAAATCAACATGGAT
The DNA here is from genome assembly GCA_963750015.1 of uncultured delta proteobacterium. Classification (GTDB taxonomy): domain Bacteria; phylum Desulfobacterota; class Syntrophorhabdia; order Syntrophorhabdales; family WCHB1-27; genus CAVVNC01. Next base: position 41,695 of record CAVVPU010000236.1, read on the forward strand.
ATGTTGGAGCTCTTCGACTACGTGCCGGGCATCAAGTGCGAGGATAAACCGCCCCTTTATACGTTCAAGGTGGAAGAGGAGAAGATAGAGGAGCACGAACTGTGATGAAAGAGGCAGGATTCATCCCAAAAGACGCTTGGATTGCATACGTCGAGTCCCTCGCGAAGCGGTTTACCCTTTATGCGCCCTGCAAGGATGGGGAGACTGTCGTCTTCCAGGCTTTCAAGCCCGGCGCGGAGCTCTGTCTCGATCGGCCGGCCAATAGCGCGCCCAAAGGCGTGATCTTTCCCCAGTCGGAGACACTCTTCGCCTTCAACCTCACAAAAGACGCCGACGATCCCAAGAAGACCGATGTGGAGCTTCAGGCGCAGATGCCGACTACGGATACGGCTATCCTTTGCGGCCGCCCATGCGACGCACGGGGCTTCCTTATCCTCGACCCTGTTTACAAGGACGTCGACCCATACTACAGAGAGCGCAGGGAAAGAACGACTATTATTACCCTCGCCTGCCCCAACCCTTACCCTGGCTGCTTTTGCACTTCCGTCGACAGCGGGCCGGCGGACCATGAGGGCTCGGACGTACTCGTCACCGAGGTGGAAGGCGGTTACTTTCTCGAAGCTGTCACCGACAAGGGTAGAGCACTCCTTGACGACCCGGCGATACAAGAGGGCACTTCTCACAAGGCGGAAGCGGAAGGCCTACAAAAGGCCGCCTATGAACAAGTCAGAAAGGCATTCTCGGGAGGCAAAGACATCAAGGTCTCCAAAGAGCGCTTCCTCTCCGATGCGTTCTGGGAAGAGGTTACTGCCAAGTGCCTGAGCTGCGGTGCCTGCACCTATATCTGTCCCACGTGTTACTGCTTCAATATCACCGACGAACAGACGATCAACAAGGGCGAGCGGATCAGGAGCTGGGACTCGTGCATGTTCCCCCATTTTACCCAGGAGACAAGCGGTCATAACCCGCACGCCAGGAAGGCCCAGAGGTTCAAACAGAGGGTTGGTCACAAGTTCGTCTATTATCCGGAGAAATATGCGAAGCTTGCGTGTTCGGGCTGCGGCCGTTGCATCCGCTACTGTCCCATAAGCATGGAGATCAGCAAGGTAGTGGCGATGTTGATCGACGGGGGAGATGAGGCGGCAAAGACTGGCACCGAAGGAGCTTAAATGACGATGACGACAAACCCCTATCTTCCCGATTTGGCCACGATCAATGAGATTATCGTGGAGACCCCGACCATCAAGACCTTCAGGGTGACCCTCAACGACGCGCAAAGGATGCAGAGCTTCAGGTTCGAGCCCGGTCAGGTGGGGCAGCTTTCGGTGTTTGGTGTGGGCGAATCGACCTTTGTGATAAACTCCCCGCCCACCCGTATGGACTACCTCCAGTTCAGCGTGATGAAAGCGGGTGAGGTTACCGCTGCGATCCACGAGTTGAACGTAGGCGACCAGATAGGCGTGCGGGCACCCTTGGGCAACTACTTTCCCTATGAGTCCATGAAAGGAAAGAAGATCCTCTTCGTGGGCGGCGGCATCGGACTCGCTCCCTTGCGCACGCTCATCCTTTATATGCTCGACAACCGCGCGGACTACGGCGACATCACGATCATCTATGGCGCCCGCTCCCACAACGACTATTGCTACAAGGACGAGTTGAAGGAATGGGGCGAGCGCAGTGACGTGGACCTCATCCTTACGGTCGACGCCCATTCACCCGGCGCGCCTATCCGGGAAGGATTCGTGCCCACCGTGCTCAACGAGGTCGCACCCAAGCCCGAGGGGACGATAGCCATAACCTGCGGACCGCCGATCATGATCAAGTTCGTGCTGCAGAATCTTGCAAAACTGGGCTTCGGGGAGAATGAGATAATCACGACCCTGGAAGCGAGGATGAAGTGCGGCATAGGCCTGTGCGGAAGGTGCAACATCGGAAGCCACTTCATATGCAAGGATGGACCGGTCTTCAGCTTGGCCCAGCTCAACAGCTGGAACTACGCACGCTCATTCTTTACATGCTCGACAACCGCGCGGACTACGGAGACATCACGATCATATACGGCGCCCGCTCCCACAACGACTATTGCTACAAGGACGAGCTGAAGGAATGGGGCGAGCGCAGTGACGTGGACCTCATCCTGACGGTCGATGCCCATTCGCCCGGCGCGCCTATCCGGGAAGGATTCGTGCCCACCGTGCTCAATGAGGTCGCACCCAAGCCTGAGGGGACGATAGCCATAACCTGCGGACCGCCGATCATGATCAAGTTCGTGCTGCAGAATCTCGCAAAACTGGGCTTCGGGGAGAACGAGATAATCACGACCCTGGAAGCGAGGATGAAGTGCGGCATAGGCCTGTGCGGAAGGTGCAACATCGGAAGCCACTTCATATGCAAGGATGGACCGGTCTTCAGCTTGGCCCAGCTCAATAGCTGGAACTACGAGATATAACCGGGAACCAGGCGCTTTTTGCGACCTAAACACGAGAAACAGATAGGAAAAGCCGGGCGCTCGTTGGGAGCCGCCCGGCTTTCTTACTTCTTCCCCATCGTTTGTCCTTTTCGAGGCCGGCCTAAAGGGGCGGGTACGAGTCCTCAGCCCACCCCTTCGTGCTATTCAATTGTGAAGCTCCTCGCCCTGAAGGCGCGGGGCTTCCCGGATAGGAAGGCCCACAATTCCTGGCGCTCCTTGACCCCGCCAGCAGGCCGGGGCTTGCGGAACGCTCCCGGTCAAAGAGCCTGAAAAGGCATCAAACGGGTCAGATAAGCCTTCCGGGATCACCCCGGCTTTGCACTAATATAGTGCCCCGTTTGAGGTCTCATCCCTCATACAGCAGCACCATATCTGCCCGGTGAGGTCTGCCGTCCGTAGCCCCCTCAATGCTCTCGCATCCGCCAGTGCCAAGGGTTGGCGCGTCTTGAGCCTGTCGGTCAACTGTACGAAAGTGCACGAAAGTATACGGTCTGAAGAAATTCCGGGCCACTCTGTATACAAACCAGGTCAGAGGGCGGGCCTCGTCGAATCGTGCTGATTCGGACCGGAGGTCGGGAAAGGGCGATGCATTGCACCTCATGACTACAATTTTCCCAGAGAAGGACGGATGTGTCAAATCGAAATGGGCCGGAGGAGGGGGGGTAAAGAGGGGGTATATGGGGGGTAAAGGGTAGGTAAAGGGGGGGAGAAAATCAATTTTGAATTCTTGATTTGAATTTTGAAAAAGGCCAAAAGGGGAAAGGGGATAGAGATCGGAGACGATTTTGGATTCTTGATTCTTGATTAAAAGGAGTCTCTTCGGCTTCGAAATCTGATGTTACGGGCGTCAACTGCACGCTGAAATACGCGATTATTACATAATGTTAGGACATGATGTATGATTGCAAGACCTCACCTCCCGAACTTTTTCCGGGCGAAAAACGGAGTTTTTCAACAGCCTGTCAAGGAGTACCCGCCGATTTCCCTACCCAGGCAAAGGCGGTTCTTCTTTGGCCGTCGCGGCCAGGAAGGTTCGCCAGCCGTACGTCGTGACGAAGAATTCGATGAGACGCGTCTTGTACGAATCCTTCTCTTCTTCGACGGACGAGGGCGCGGGAGCATCGTTTTTGTCAGACTTACGTTTTGACATTTGGCGGTCTCCTTTTCATTTGTTTGTTTCTTTCAATCCCCACGAAAGCAACATACATGCCGGGGTCTATCGTAGCCCGGGCATGCCTAAATTACCAAGGATATAGGGTAGTTTACCGGCCTGGAGGCAAATCTCAAAACCGGGTCGTGGGCAGATCTAGTGTCATCAAGATGACGGTTCGAACAACGGTTGCTTCTTCATCGTGCTTTCGAAAAGCAGGCAAGCAATCCCTGGAGTGAAGAGAATACGAGAACTTCCCGCATAATACGGGATATTCTGCTGTCGATATTCTTCTTCAAGATTTCTCTTGCAGTCCAAAAATACGAATGGTATTCCTTGGACACGTCAAATCAGATACCGACGGGGGAAATGCTATAATGAAAGACCCCACGCGCTTTACGGATAAGTCCTAAGTAGGTATAGCTCTTTACATAACCTCAGAAACATCTTGTGACAGACAAAGGTCGCATGGCATAATACGTCCTAAGCTTAGTTGAGGACCAACCGTGTGGAGGATCAGATCGTAGCTAAAGCAGTAGTATTGTTAAGCGGGGGGCTGGACTCGTCGACTCTCCTTGCCATCGCAAAGTCTCAAGGATACGACACCTATGCCTTGTCCTTCCATTATGGTCAAAGGCATCGTGTGGAGATCGAAGCGGCGAGACGTGTGGCACAGTCACTCGGGGTCGGGCACCATATTGTCCTCGATATCGATCTTAGAAGCTTCGGCGGGTCGGCCCTGACTTCTGAAATCGCAGTTCCCAAAGGCAGAGGGCTGGAACAAATGGCAGAAGACATCCCCGTGACTTACGTTCCGGCTCGGAATACCATTTTTCTCTCTTTCGCGCTGGCGTGGGCTGAAGTCCTTGGTTCTACGGATATCTTCATTGGTGTAAACGCTCTGGACTATAGCGGTTATCCTGACTGTCGCCCGGAGTACATCGAGGCCTACGAGAAGATGGCCAATCTCGCTACAAAAGCTGCGGTCGAGGGACGAAAATTAGGGATTCATACTCCATTAATTAACCTAACCAAGGCAGAGATCATAAATAAAGGGCTTGAACTTGGGCTCGACTACTCATTGACGGTCACCTGCTATGACCCCTTTGAAACCGGGGAAGCCTGTGGAACATGCGACTCGTGTCTGTTAAGGCTGAAGGGATTCCGAGAGGCGGGCTTGACGGATCCAGTTAAGTATCGGATACAGGTTGAGTAGATCACATTACTCAGTGAAGGGAATCTTCTATACACTTCAAGGTGAAGGTGCAAATGCCGGTCGCCCGGCAGTTCTGTTGCGGTTCAGCGGCTGTAACCTGTGGTCAGGAAGGGAGGGGGACCGCCGGGAGGCGGTATGCACGTTCAGCGACACACCGCTTTCGTGGGCACCGATGGACCCAATGGCGGACAATATGGTACGAGAACTTCCCGCATGGTAAGGGATTCTGGTGTCGATATTCTTCTCGACATTTTTCTTGAAGAAAAGAACAGCGGTGGTAATGATTGAAAGACACAGGTGCCGAGGCCTCAACGGCAAAATGGGGAACAGGATGAGGAAAAATGTATGATTGCAAGACTCCACGAGCTGTTCCATCCCAGGCTGTGAATGCCGCCTACTACAACCGGAACGCCGAAACGTACTTCAAAGAAACTGTCGGAATCGACATGAGCCGGCTCTACAAATCCTTTACCGAGACTCTTCCCCCTCATGCGCATATCCTTGACGCCGGTTGCGGCTTCGGTCGCGACAGTCGGGCCTTTCTCATGATGGGTTACCATGTCACGGCGTTTGACATTTCCGAGGAAATGGTCATTCGTGCTCGCGAGTTTGCGGGCATAGAAGTTCAAATACGCAGCTTCGAGCAAGTCAATGAGGTTGCCGTGTACGACGGGATCTGGGCGTGCGCCTCATTGCTCCATATTCCACAAAAGAACCTGTTGACGGTAATTCACGACTGTCCAGAAGTCTCAGGGCGGGCGGCATCTGGTACGTGTCGTTCAAGAATGGCTCGGGTGAGCGGATAAAGGACGGACGAGTCTTTACAGACTTGAACGAATCCGGTCTTAACCGGATAGCGGCCTCAATGAGCGGAATATCCGTCAAATCGGTCTGGTCGACCGTGGGCGGACGTCCCGGTCAAGAGGCCGTATGGCTCCACGCTCTTCTAAGCAAGAGCATCGGCACAACTACGTAACCCAGTAGACCCGCTACACTCACGACTGATTGCCGCGTCGGTCTCCGACGGTAGCATAGAGATACGGGGTCGGACCTTGGCAGAAGACAACGAGAGGGTGGAGTCTCATTTCCTGATATCGACAACTTTGTCCATCTTTTTGAGCAACTATGATAGAAGTGGTAATGATTGAAGGAGTTTGGTCGGGGGCATAGGTAAGCCTAAAATCAAGAATAAACGGCCTGTTGCCCAAACCCTGAGTCTTTCACAAGCGAAGCAAATAAATTGGAAAAATGTTCATATTTTAATACAATTATGTGGCATTATTCCACGAGGTGTGATAAGCTTTGTAAGCGCTCTGGATAAGGAGATATGCCCGATGATGGGTTACGATCCACCCCCGAACGACCCCCTCTTTTCCTACAAAGTTCAGTTAGAGACGAGAGTCCGCAAGGACCACCCTCTTCGCAAGATCAAAGAATTGGTCGACTTCGATTTCATCTACAAGGAAGTAGAGAAGACCTATGGGATGAACGGCAATGTCTCCGTGCCTCCCCCGGTCGTCCTCAAGCTCATGCTCCTCCTCGTGCTTTACAATGTCCGCTCAGAAAGAGAACTCATGGACGACCCTTCCCGAAAGACTGGACTGGCTCTGGTTTCTCGGGTCACCATCGAATCGTCCATACCGGATCACAGCGTCCTCTCGAAGGCGAGAAAGAGATGGGGAGAGGAAGTGTTCAAGCACTTCTTCGAACGGATCGTCATCCAGTGTGTTGAGGCGGGATTAGTCGACGGGGCGAAGATCTTCATGGACTCAAGTCTTATCGACGCCGATGCCTCAAATAACTCGGTCATGGATACCCATTCCCTTAAGAGGTACCTCAACGACAGGTACCGGGAGCTGGAGAAACGATTGGACTCTCCGAAAGCCGGTACTCCCGTGAACAGTCGTTATGTCTCCGCCACCGATCCGGAAGCCTCCATCGTCCGCCAATCAGGGGGTAAGCCAAAGGTCCGGTATAAGACGCACCGGGCAGTCGACGGGCTCCATGAAGTGATCACCATGGTGAAGGTAACCCATGGCGCCATTGACGACGGACACGAAATGGGCACTCTCATCGAGGGACATGAAAAGAATACCGATACGACGGTAAAAACGGTGGTCGCCGACAGCAAGTACGGGACAAAGGAGAATCTCCTCCTTTGTCATGACAAGGACATACAAGCCCACGTGCCCACCATCAAGGCCATTACCAGCGGCACGAGTTCTCGGAAGGGTATATTCCCGGAAGAACGATTTGTCTATCATAAGGAGACCGACACCTATACGTGCCCTGCAGAAAAGGTACTGAAGAAACGGACGACCCATGAAGACAAACAGAACATCGAATACGGGGCGTCAAAGAAAGACTGCGCTGCCTGTTCTTTACGGTCCGGGTGTACGAGAAGCAAAGGGCCCCGAACGGTTCAGCGCCACGTCCGCCAGGAAGAGCTCGACCATATGCTCGCCCTCACGAAGACGTATGCGGCAAAGAAAGACCTCAAAACCCGCCAGCAGCTTATGGAACGTTCCTATGCCCGGGCCACGCGCTTTGGCTTCGATCGGGCTCGGTGGCGGGGACTGTGGAAGATGGCCATTCAGGAGTACCTTGTGTCAGCCATCCAGAACATCGAGACCTTGGTCCGATATGGAAGGAAACCGACGAAGGGGGTGAGGTGCGCCCCTTTGACTACTTTAGGAAGGGCCATGTGGGTACATATCAAACGGGGTCTCTCATCTCAGTGGAGCCGCGCGATGATGAGCGGTTTTATGCCCCCGGGGTAGTCACGGGCGCCAGGGACCTAGGGCCTCCCGGTCACAAGGCTCCTTTGGGCAACAGGCCGTAAAGATTTGACCCTAGCCCCACAGGTCCTCTACCAAACCCGCTCAAGGCCGAGGGTGCGACGCTATTTGTAGACCGCGCATGCGACGAAGAAATCATCCACCCGATGTACGTAGGTTACTTTCTCCTGAATCTTCTTTGTGTAAGGATTTTCGGAGGCGTACTCGACCCAGCCCTTCCCCGTCGTTTTTGCGATATCGAGCATTTCCCCCTGAAACTTTCTGCGGGCGTCCTTTACGTCGACGCGATTGCCCACGTAAGCGGGGTCGGCGCCATAGGCGATCATGACGCCATCGAAGTCCCGAGCAAAGATAAATAGATCGCCTTCCACGAATTGGCCGCTGGGGTTGTTGAATTCGGCGAGGGCGCGCTCTTTGCCGTTCGCCTTCACATATGCGACGGCCTTTGTCACCATTTTCTCGGCGTCGTCAGTCGTGGACAGCTTGAACTGCCCCAAGGCCTTTCTCAGCTCCTTCGAAAGAGCCCCGAGTTCGGAAACGGCACCCGCGTTCTGGTTGATGCTCGTAGAGGCCCGATCCATGACTCGAGAGATGTCCTGGATGCTGTGGGCAATCTCGCCGGTTACCGCGGTTTGCTGCTCCGAAGCCGCGGCGATCTGCCCGATTTCCGCAGAGACCGCGGCGATCTGCTCCATGATGTTCCGAAGGGCGTTGCCCGATCTTCTCGCCTGGTCTGCCCCTGCTTTCGCTTCTCCGACTCCCTGTTCCAGGGAAGCCGAGGTCCGTCTCGTTTCGGCCTGCATGGCCTTGATAGTGTTGGTGATCTCCATCGTGGCGTGGCCCGTCTTCTTCTGCGAGCTTCTTTACCTCATCGGCCACGACGGTAAAACCTTTGCCGTGCACGCCTGCGGCAGCTGCTTCGATGGCAGCATTCAGAGCGAGAAGGCCTGTCTGGTCCGCAATGTCGTTGATGAGGTCGATAACGGTCCCTATCTGGTCTGACCTTTTCTCCAGGGTGTCCATCATACTGGCTGAGGTCTTGACTATGGAGTCAATGCGATCCATGAGCGCCGTGGTGTCATTCGTCACAGACTCCCCAGCCGAAGCCGCGCAGTTGGCGTCTTCCGCGCTTTTTGCGGCCAAAACGCAATTTCTTGCGATCTCCCCGAATGTGATTGCCATCTCCTCGCTGGCCGCCGCAGCCATCCTCGTCCGGTCGGCAGCCTGCTCCACGCCGGAAATGATTTCTTTGACCCCCTCGTCGAGACCCTCGCGCTGTTCGATGCGAAAAAGGTGCCCTTTGCGAAATGGCTTGTCACCTTCCTCAGGCGGTCGAGGCCGCCGTTGAAGCATGCCGCGATCTCGGATACCTCGTCGCCCGATTCTGCCGTCGCCCGCTTTGTAAGGTCCCCATTCATGAAGCTCCTCGCGGCCGTCAGGATTTGGCTCAAGGGGAAAAGGATTGACTTGGTCACTATGAGCGCAGCGATCGTGGGAAAAAGGACGCCCCCAATCGCGAGCAGGATCGAAAGCCAGTCCTTTTGCCGCCGCATGCCCAGGAAAAGACCACAATGACACTGGAAAGCAGGGGAATGGACAAAAGTCTTCTGGAAATACTCATTCGCGAAAGAAGCCTGAGCATGGAATAAAACCTCCGTCTCACGGGGGATC
>CAVVPU010000237.1:0-20584 GCA_963750015.1 uncultured delta proteobacterium
GTGAGTCCATTCTACCTCTGGCGCTACATGAAGCTCTTCAAAGAGCGGGGCGTCTCCCTCCTGACACGGACGAAGCTCGTGCGCTACGACGCAGGCAAAGCATTCCTATCATCGGCCGGGCAGGAGAGGATCGTCGAGATCGACGACACGATCGTGACCTTGAGAGAAAGCCGGGAAGAACTGATGGAGGCCTTTCGCGGGTCGGCTCCCAGATCTTTTCTCCTTGGAGACGCGAGGAGGCCGCGGCGTCTTCACAATGCCATACACGAGGCCCATCGGATGGGCATGGAAACATGATACCCCTCATCGACAAAGAAAAGTGCACGGGATGCGCACGGTGTATCGAAGTCTGTCCCCCGAGGGCCATAGAGCTTCGCGACCGGGCCGCTTCGGTCGACGAGGAGTTCTGCGAGGAGTGCGGCCTGTGCGCGGCCGAGTGCAAGGCAGGGGCGATTCGCATCCCCTTTCCCGTATCGGATGTGCAACAGTAACTACCCCCCCCCAAGGGCGAACGCATTTGGAAATAGTCTTTCCCATCAGAGAAGCAGCTGCCGGAGCGGACCGTCATGAAGGACGGAAGAGAGACGGGCAAGAAGTGGGCCGAAGTCTGCTTTATCCCCAGGCAATGGGTTTAGGATTTAGGAAACGCTGTTAATTTGATAAATTATGTGCTACAATGGCAGTACCGCCTGGAGCTTCTCCGCTCTCTCATTGCACTAATACTTGAAAATGTGATTGTCGGGCAGGACTCAAGGGGCCGGATTCTATCATCCGGATATCAACATAAGGAGAGATATGCAGGAAAAAAAATTTGATGAATTGGAGATGTCGAGTGAAATGCGAAGGGCGGTTGCGGATATGGGTTTCGAAGAACTCACACCCATCCAGGCCCGGACCATACCCCTTATTCTTGAGGGCAAGGACGTTATAGGTCAGGCGCAAACAGGTACGGGAAAGACCCTCGCCTTCGGTCTTCCCATCCTCGAGATGCTCAAGCCCAAAGGGAGGGAGTTGGAGGCCGTGATCCTTTGCCCCACCAGGGAATTGGCGGTTCAGGTAGCCGAGGAAGTGAGCAGACTGGCCAAACACAAAAAGGGCGTGGCCGTAGTCCCGGTTTACGGAGGCCAGCCCATACAGAAACAGTTGAGCAGCCTTCGGAAAGGCGTCAATATCATAGTGGGGACGCCTGGAAGGGTTATGGACCACATGCAGCGCGGGACCTTGAGGTTCGACGCGGTTCGGACGGTTGTGCTCGACGAAGCGGACAAGATGCTCGATATGGGTTTTGTGGATGACATGAAGACGATCCTGTGGGCCATGCCCGAAGAGCGGCAGACGCTTCTTTTCTCGGCAACTATACCGGAGCGGGTCATGGACCTCGTCAATAAATTCCAGAGAGACCCCCAGGTGGTGAATGTGGCAGGCACGCAGGTGACGGTGCCTCAGGTGGAACAGACGTTCCTGGAAGTTAAGCCATGGGCGAAGCTGGATGTTCTCTGCCGTCTCATCGAGACCTACAATCCGACTTCCTCCCTGGTTTTTTGCAATACCAAGAGACGGGTGGACCAGATCGTGACGGATCTGAGAAACAAGGGCTACCGCGCCGACAGCCTTCACGGCGATATGACCCAATCCCGCAGGGACGACGCCATGCTCAAGTTTCGCAGACAGCAATCGAAAATACTCGTGGCGACGGACGTGGCGGCGAGGGGTCTTGATGTGAGCGGCGTAGAGGCCGTCATCAACTACGATGTGCCCCCCGAAGAAGAGTACTATGTCCACAGGATCGGTCGGACGGCGCGAGCGGGCAAGAGCGGCAGGGCATTCACTCTGGTTCTTTCCGGCGAGCTCGGCAGGCTCAGATCCATTCAGGATTACGCGAACACGAGAATAAGGCGGCAGGCCATAACATCTCTCAAGGAGACGAAAGAGACGGAAAATACCCGACGCAAGTCGACCAGGGGCGGCGCAACGCCGGAAATGGAAGAGGAGCAGGCGGTAGGTACCTAACCTTACTTAGCCCACACAGGCACGAGGCGCGTCGCTCCCGCAAGCTGCGTTTTTGGGAGCCGAGGCGCCTCGAGCCCCGATTTGAAACAAAATCCCAAGAAAACTTGAGTCCCCCCGTCCTTCACCTTAAGAGAGGACCCCTCTCATCGAGCAACCATCCCTAGACGTACGTTTTTCCCGGACCCGCCGTAAAGTGAAAGATAGGCCTCGTTATGTTCCTGGTCCTGAGCGGACAATGAACCACGTTTCCAGGAATATATGCGACGAAGCTTTCGGTGATTATGTGCTGTTTGCCGTCGATCCAAAGCTCCACCTCGGCGCCTAGATCCTGCACGTCATCCGGATTTGTGCCGAAAAAGGTGATCAGCTCGGGGAAGGGGTGGACATGGGGTTGAGGCCCGACCGGCGCCTTGCCGTCGACCGGCTTGGGCCTGGGCGCGGTGCCGAACCATGATGCCTCCACGTAAAAATGGGCGCCGGGCACGACCTCTTCGTCGAGATAGGCGATGTGCATGTGGCGTCCGGGCTCGTCGGGTGCGTTACCCCGGTATTCGGGGTGAACGATGTTTTTTTTGTACTGGAAGACAAACTGCCTGCTCAAGTCGTGTCCGGCCGGCGCGGTACGGTCCGCCTTCTCCGTGCCCTCGTATCTCGTGCCCGAGCCGAGGACATACTGAAAAATGGGCTTGTCGATGCGCCTGATTTTCAAAGGGCAATGCTTCATGCCGGCGGGAATATAGACGAGGAAGCTCTTCGTCATGACGAAGGCCCGGTCTTCCAGCCAGATCTCGATCTCGCCGGCCAGGTCAAAAATGTCATCCTGATTGGTTCCTACAAAAGCGATAACTTCGTCAAAGGGGTGAACGTGGGGCTCCGGTCCCATAGTGCCGGCCGGCCCTTCTGACTTTTTGCCCGGAAAGTGCCACAGGTACTCTGAATAAAAACAGCCCGGGATCGTTTCTTCGTCGAGCCAAAGCACATGTTTCTTCAGTGATCCCGGGGCGGCCTCCCCGATCACTTCGCCGTGTCTGAAAGGGGGCAGCTTCAGGCCCTTCTTGAGCTGAGTAACGATATAGTTCCCGTGTTTCGTCTCATTCATGTCGTCTCCTTTCTTCTACCCATCTTTTCAGGAAGCCTCGCCCGGGACTTTCGGGCGCCCTTCCGACAGGACGGATTAGTTCCTCGATAATGCTAACGGACTATTCATCCGATTGTCAAACACCACAAGCCTTTTATGCGTTCAGCTCTCCGCCCCTTCCTGTTTTTGGAATCGGCAGACAAAAGGAAGGGATCGCCGGTTACCGGCGGCTCCCATATTCTTTGGTAAAATCGATGAGGGCCTTGAGACATTGAGGGTCAGCGTCGTCGACCGGACTTCTCGTGGACATGATAAAACCATTGTCTTTCCCGCACACGTCTATCATCTTTTTCGCACACTCCCGCACGCTGTCCGGGGTGCCGGTGCCGACGAGCGAGCAGGGGACGTTCCCGCTGTAGCAGAGATGGCCCCCGATCACTTCGTGGGCCCTGAATATGTCGGTCGTATCCATATGGGCGAAGATGGCGGCCTTCGGAAGCTCGAGGAGGTACTCCAGGCGTGACGTGTAATCGCCCTCGAAAAAGACCAGGGGCCTCTGTCCCTTTTCTATAAGGGCGAGAATGAGACCCCTGAGGCCCGGCCAGTAAAACTTCTCGAACTGTTGTATCGACATGAACCCTTCGGAGCCGCGGTGAAGCGGTATAGAAAAGGCGTTTGTCGCCCCCGGTTCGGCGAGTGGGATCCTTTCCACCGTCCTTTTCAGGATGACATCGCACGCCTCGAGGAGGGTATCGGGCTGCCGGTACATATCGAGCATGCTCCCTCGCATGCCCCTGAGCCGATCGGAAAGCTGATCGAAAGGAGCGGTGGCGAAACCGCTCGCGAAAGGAGGAAAACCGAGCTGCCGGAGCTCCCGCCAAAAGGCTTCGATCCTGGGACGCCATTGGCTGACAACCTTCCCAGCCTTTTGCAGCCTCTCGAGTGCAGCTGAGAGCTCGGGCGTGCTCAAGGCTTCAGCCAGTACGATTCCGGTCTGGTAGCCATATGAAGGTCCGGCGAAGGAGGGGAACCGGGCAAAGGGCTCCATTGCGCCGAGGCATCTCGGAAAATACTTCCTGAGCAGGAAATCGCTCTGATCATCCAGAAACTCAGGGTACTCATCCGCCTTCATGAACTCGCCTTCAAGAAATTGATGGGAATGGAACGGAGACGTGCCGTGACCCGGCCACATCATTGACTTGGGATCGATCAACTCAAGGGCCTCGCCCGGGAAGAAAGGCTGGACCCCGCTGATATCGGCCCCGAAATCGACGACGGTTTTCTTACACGCCCTAAGCCAGGCTTCGTAATCGTAGTAAGCGGCTTCGCAGGTTATGGCCCCGTCATATTTGGCAGGGAAGTAACCAAAGGCTATTTCTATAGGGATCCTGTCCGGCTCTCTCAGATTGAGTGCGTCGTCGATGCGCTTCGCCCTTTCCCGATAGAGCTGTTCCGGCGACGTGCTCATTCGATTACCCTCCGTCTCGTCCATCGCCTATCGACCCCCCTTGGTGGACTATCCACTTTTTTTCAAGGGCATCACATCTCCCTACACCTGATGCCGGCGGACACAGAAGGTTACCATAGCCCTGTCCGAATACGCCAGAAAAGAGCGCAGCACAGCAGCGGTTCCCCTCGACTCTTCCCGCTCTGGCCGGTACTATCCGAGCTTCCTCATTTGCCGACATGTGGCAAGAAAGCAGATGGAACGATGCGTCCTGGGCTAAAACGCCGGAAGACCTGTGGCCGTCTTGATTCGGTGAGAATTGGTGAGCGGTTGCCGTGGAGACTCCCTTCTTCCGCCTTATGGGCCCGAAGGGGGCCGATTAAACGGGAGATGAGGCCATTTGGATCAGTCACGAGAACGGGAATTACTTTTGTGGAACGCTCTAGTATCGCTCCACGACTTTATATTGATTTCGGCAGCCAGGTTGCGAATTCTTTGACCTGGTAGTCCCATTCCTGGCTGAGCAGGTCTATTTTTACCCCCGCCTTGTCGGCTGCTATATGAGCGGTCACATAGCCGCCCCCGCCCTCAAAAGACAGGCAGCTTTCCGTTTCCTCACAGAGGCGGAGACCCTGCCCTCCTGCGCCGAAGAACCGTTTGACCTGGGCGGCCGCTTCTTCCTGCGAGAGTTTTGTCTTTACCTCAAGGCTCAGCATCTCTCCCTCCTTCGTACCCCTAAAGCGGGGCAAATCCCGAAGCTCATCTTCCTGAATTATAATCACGGGAGGATAGGCCGGCACGAAAGAGTAAGGGCGCCCGGCGCCCCTGAGAAGAGGACCTTTTCAGGTCAGGATTTCCAGGGTGGACTTGAGGAGATCTCTTGCGCCTTCAGCGCCTTCAGGTTCGTCTCATAACCCCTCTGGGCTACCATCATCTGAGGCAGTTCTTCGGCGAGATCGACGTCGGAGGTCTCCTGCGTGATGCCGTCTTCTTGGACGAGTGCGCCTGGCGTATCCGACTCCTTAAGATCCAGCCCAGGCAGGCCCGCGCCGTCCTCCGTGATGGTCGCGACCGTTTTCTTGTAGCCCTTGGTGTTCACATTTGCTACATTTCCGGCCGTATTCGATAGCTTTCCCCCGAAGGTGAAGAGTGCGGCGAGTGAGGCGTCTACTCCGGATACCATGGTCCTCTTTTCGGCTGGATTCAAAAAAACTTAAGGGGGCCGGGCAACCCTTTGTTGACTTCCCTCCTCATTGACTCGCCGCCCTCCCTTGTTGTCGCCGAGTGATGCGCTCTCACAAACACATTGTGCCGAGAGCCGTAACGGTGGCGGTCGAGGGGCGGGATAGGAAGGTGAAATGGCGTTCGTAATGACTTTAGCGGCGGTTAAGAGAGGCGAAAGAAGTTCTGCACCCTTTTTAGCCATGATTTTGGAGACGACTCATGCCCTGTTATAGGTGACGGAGTGCTCTTTTGTCCGGTTCTTCGAAAATATGGTTCTTCGACCGGCTTATCCTGATCCCGGGCGTCGGTCAAGGTGGAACATTCAACGTAAGCGGAAGCCTGCGCAGAAAGAAAGCTTTCGAAGCTCACGCCCACCTGTTCGACCTGTTCGGTGCACTTTTCATAGGCTCCCTTTTCGAGCGTTTCGACCACGGCAAGCATGGCCCCCAAAGGGCCCGTCCCTTTCAGGAGGGCCTCGCGTATCTCTTCGCCGAAGTTGGCGCTCTCCACCATGTCTTCCAGACCTACGTCGAACAAAGCGGGGACGAGTGATAAGATGCCCGTCATATAAGCCGCGTCGCTCAGGCCCTTCTTCCGTAACTTACTCGCTGCGTGCTCCATGGTGGCAGCCCGGACCAAGGCATTTTCGAAGAGTGGGTTAGACGACGGATCCGAATGGTTGATGTTGAAGAGCATGAGGGCAGCCCACTTTTGAAGATTCTTGTAGCCCAGCAAGGTCACGGCCTGCTTTATGGAAGTAACGTCCTTGGGAACGTGAAAATAGGCGGAACGGATCAGGTTGAAAAGGCCAAAGGCGAGGTCGGGGTTCTTCTTGAATATCTCTTCTATCGTCCGGATGTCTTCCTCGTGAGCGGCCCTTGTCGAGAGGTCGAGCAACAGGGCATGATTCGGCGAAATTGAGTTTCTCGCAAGAGACTGAGGGTTTCCGGAAGAAGTCGCCGTGGAAAAGTTCGAAGCCGAGCCGGGAACAGACTTTGAAATCCTCCCACGTATCGACCGAGTCCGCGATCACCTGCGAAGGGAGTCTCCGGAATGCCGACAGAATGGCCTCAAGTTCACCTTCCTCCCGGTTCCTTACGTCGACCTTCACGAAGCAGCCGGGGGGAAGAAGCCTCTTCAACTCCTCCGTCAAAGGCACGCCGCTCAGGCAGAAGGTAGCTTTCTCTCTGTCCAGGGACTTCAGAAGTCCGCTTACATTCTCTCCTTCAGTGGCCGAAAGGTCTAAGTCGAGAACGAGCTTCCCCTTCCAGTCGGTTTTGCCGCAAAGCATGCTGACGTCATGGGCGCCAACCTTTACAAAAGCCATGCGTCCCGATGTAAGGGGCCGGGGATTCAAGGTGTCAAGAAACGAACTCGTCGAGGCGTCGGAAGCCTTTTGCGGCTGCCGTCCGTTTTTCGTCCTGACGATCTCCAAGAAGTCGAGTTGATATGCCTTGATATGCTTCGCAAGATCGAGGATAGGGCTACGATTCGCGAAGACCTTTCCGGGAACCGGTTGTCGATCCGCCTTAACCCTTTTTCTCTGGCTTGTCCTTCCGGACAATGACTCTCCGGCCATAACGAGTATTGTCGGAGATATCTTAAAGAGCTTAAGCTTCGGCTTTTGGACCGGGCCGGACGGGAGGGGGCGACTCAAGGGCAAAAAAGGGCACGCAAGAAACGGCCGCCGACAGGATCGGGCGGCCGGATTAGCCCGTGATTGCTACGCGTTCATCCCCCCGTCGGCCATGAAGACACTTCCGGTCGAGAAGCTGCTCCTGTCGGACGCGAGAAAGAGGACCGTCTGAGCGATCTCCTCCGGTCTGGCGTGCCTGCCGAGGGGGATGTTCCGGTTTATAAGGTCGGTGCCGTTCTGACCTATTCTCGCACTGAGCCTTTCCTCGATTTCCATCTGAAAGGCATTGTTTATGGGACCGGGGGCAAGCACGTTGACTCGGATGTTGCGAGGGGCCGCCTCTTTTGCTACCGTCCGCATCAGCCCGATCAACGCGTGCTTTGAAGTGGCATAGGCGATGGTGTTTGTGCCGCCTTTAACGCCCATGATGCTCGAGGTGATTATGATGCTCCCTCCGTCGTGCATGTGCGGCAAGCCATATTTACAGATGAGAAACGAGCCCCGTACGTTCACGGCCATAACCCTGTCGAAAACGTCCTCCGGAAACTCGGTGACAGACTCGGTGACTCCACTCAGTCCCGCATTGCTGAAGAGCACATCTATCCCGCCCCATCTGGCTACGGTCTGATCTATGTAGTGCTTCGTCTCCCCCGTGTCGGAGACGTCAGCCCTGATTATTGCGATACGGTCAGAAGGACCGCCCAGCTCGGAAGCAGCTCTGTTCAGGTGTTCCTCACTGTTATCGACGAGCATGACATTGGCCCCTTCCCCCAAAAGAAGCTTGGCGCTTGCGAGTCCGAGACTGCCGGCGCCTCCGGTAATGACACAAGTCTTGCCATTCAACATACCCATAATAGGTGTCCTCCTTTTTCGTTTTACTACCCATGTGGACCAGGACGATGGGAACCTGGAAAGAAGGCACCGAAGACAAGGCCCTTCCTTAGAGTTAGGATAACATGGATAGCCCCGAAAGAAACGGCCATTCCTGCAAAAACAGGGTGAATGACACTCGATGCCTGCCTAGGCGGTTAAGATCGGAGGCGGCCGGACCGATAAGATAAGAGATGGGTGTAAATATAAGCCGGGATGCCGATATGGCTTTCCGGGAGTCAGGAGTAGAGGATGACTGAAGTTATCGTGGCGGTAGACGGCTACACCTTTGAGGAGGCGGAAAAACAGGAGATTCTGAGCAAGCTTTCCGAAGCCCATGCAAGGGGCATGATCTGGGGTGTAAAGATCAGCGACATGCTCTACAGCGGTGACGTGCCGAACATGATCTCTACCCTCAAAGAGACACACGGTCTGAAGGTCATCGCCGATGTCAAGCTTCACGACATCCCGAGCAGTGTGGAGAATGCCTTGAAGAGGTTGGTAGATGCGGGCGCTGATGTTGTCACCGTCCACTGCTCCTCCAATTTCAGGCCGATCAGGAGCGATCTCCTCAAACACATCGCAGGGGTCACGGTCCCCACATCCTTCACTAATCTTGAAATCAAATGGATATACGAAAGAAGCACGGCGGAGATCGTGAAAGACTTCGCGGACATGGCACTCATGAACCGATATGAGTATATCGTCGGTTCGGTTCAGGGATTGAGATACATCGAAGACAGCCCGCTCAAGAAGATATGCACGGGGATCAGGCCCCACTGGTATGCCGACAGGCACGACCAGGTGAGGGTAGATTCCGTGAAAGAGGCGGTTCGTCAGGAGGCTAACTACATCGTGGTTGGAAGACCGATCCTCGCCTCCGGCGATATCCTCGGCGCAATCGAGAAGATATACGGAGAGACAACCTAACCGTCAGGACCGTCACATGTTTTTCGGGGTGCTCAACTTCCACGGAAGACATTCGTCCTCCCACCACTAGGGAATCCATTTCATATTTTATGGAATCGATTCCATACCAACTCCCCAGCCTACAGTAGATAAAATAAATGATTTCAAATAGTTAGCTTATGGCATTTCTTTTGCTTCTTCCTGGTCATGAAGAAATACGCAGCATTGAAAGAAAGCGCGCCGTCACGGGGGAGTATGAAAACGGAATTGCACATTGACAAGAAAACCGCTCCCGAAAGGCGAACCAGGCGCTGGTCTGCTCACCGGGAGGAAAAAAGAGAGAGCGATGTCGGCGTATTCGTGCGGAGTGTCCTCGAAATGATCCGCCAGCAGCCGGGGATAAGCCGGACAGAGGCTCAGAGACCTTTACACCAAGCGGGAGCAGGCCTTTGTAGACGAAGCTCTTCTGCGACTCAGGTCAGATCGCAGGGTTGTCTGGAAGGAAGACAACAGGTCTGTGAGGCTCTATTTACAGAGGCAGATTTCGGATTCTTAATTCGGGCTTGTCTGAAGGCCGGTCATCTGCTTCCCCGGCGTTTCCTGCTCAGGCCGATTCCGGTCGCGAGGACCGGCAATCAGCTAACTCGGTTCCCCAGCCCGTAGGTGCAAAGCTCATCGGTACTTTATCGCGAGGATAAGCACAGTGGAAACGAGGATAAACGTGACCAGATTTGCAATGACGATCGGGAAGGAACGGACGTAAAGACCGTAAACCAGCCACAGGAAGATGCCCGTCGAATTGAGACCTATCATGGCAAGGGAAAGATCACGTGCCGATTTGACTTTCCATGTTCGGATTAGCTGCGGTAAGAAAGCGACTGTGGTAAAGGCGCCTGCAACGAGGCCGAGGATGAGGACAGGGTCGATGTTCAGAGGCATACTTCATACTTTAGCATATTTCGTGTTCGGCCTGCGTTCCTCGGTTTTGTCGGGTTAAAGTGATATTATCCTTTCCCGCCCGTCCCCGCGCTTCGCTGTTCGCGCAGCCAATCTCTGAGCACTTCGACATACACGTTCTTGTCTTCCCTGGTCATGGTGTCGGGAATAAGTCCGGGGATTTCTTCACCCTGGCGTGTGCGTGAATCTTCACGGGCCGGGCTGTATATGCCGGCGTCGGATCCGGCCGGGATGTAACGTTTCTCCATTCGGCACCCACCTGTCTATTTCTGCCCTACACCATCAGTTATCGCCGTCTCCCCCCATTGCCTTAAGGATTGATCATTGAGGGCTTCTTTTGCAAGCGCCGTATGTCTCATTCGTCGAGGTGATGGAGAGCTATCCTTTCTTGAACAGCTCTTTCCAAAGCTTCTCCGCATCCCCTTTACCGGACGCGACCTTGCCTTCCTCCCGGAATTGGAAGAAATCGCAATAGTTTGACCTGTCCTTCTCTTTCACTCTTTCAGCCTGAGGCTCGAAGCACTGATTAGCCCTTGATTCGTCGTAAAAGGTGCAGTTGAGGCATACGTGAAGGTCCGAGTGGCACGCCTCGCATTCATCCCGCCTTCCAGCTTTTTCGACGTCTACCTGCTTTCCGCATTTGTGGCATTTTTTCATATCAGGTCCAGCAACCCCCTGAGGTCTTGGATCGTCCGTCCGTTCCCTGCGCCTCCCGGACTGTAGTGATAGGCGTCGATTCCAACGCTGAGGGGCACCTCGACGTCGAATATGGCATGGTCCCCCACGTGTACCATTTCGGCGGGCGATACGCCGAGGGTCGAGCAGAGCCTCAAGTAGAACGCCTCCTCCTTCTTGACCATCTTAAAATCGCTCGTCGCCGATATGACACGGCTGAAAGCCGGCGCGAGCCCCGTATGGGCCAGTTCTTTCTCGACGAATATCCTGGCCGCATTCGAAGCGATAACGAGGGTATAGCGCTCTTTCAAAGCGCAGATCGCATCAAGAGCAAAGGGCAGCAGCCGAATATGATCGACGTAGCAGTCGAGCAGCTCCGGGATCGGGACATGGAGATCGAAGCGCTTGAGCCAGTAATCGATATCGTACCAGAGCAGATGGGTCTCGCCGATGGAATCGTATTCCTTTTTAACGGCCTTTTTGGCATCCTCGAGGGGCATGGAGTACCTTCGGGCGTACTTCGCAGGAACGCCCTCGAGCCATACCATGTTGCCATAAACACCATCGACTATCGTACCGTCGAGGTCGAAAGAGATGACCTTCTTCATGGAGATAATTATAGCACAGACGATGCTTGAACAGCGGGCATCAGGCGGCGGCCGGTCACGGACCTACTTGCTCATGTCTATCTCTATATCTTTCACCCAGCTTTTATTGGCAAGATACCAGTCAACAGTGCGTCTTAACCCTTCTTCGAGCGATATCTCCGGCTCCCAGTCGAGAAGCCTCTTCGCCTTCGCCACGTCGGCCCAGGTGGCCATCATGTCCGTCTTCTGAAAGTCCATGCGCTTGATCAAGGCCTTTTTGCTTAAGAATCGCTCGATAAGCGAGATTGCTTCCGCGAGTTCGTGGGGACTGTTGCTCCCGAGGTTAATGACTTCGAAGCCGACCGGACGAAGGGCCCTTATCGTCCCTTCGGCGATATCTGAGACGAAAGTGAAGTCCCGGCTCTGGGAGCCGTCCCCATAGAGAACGAGCTCCTGCCCCTCGTCTATCCACTTGATGAACCTGAATATGCTCATGTCAGGTCTTCCGGCCGGCCCATAGACCGTGAAGTACCTCAACACCGACGCGTCTATGCCGAAAAGGTAGTGGTAGGAGTAAATCATCGCCTCGGCTGCCTTCTTCGATGCGGCGTAAGGCGAGATGGGCGTGTTGACGGGAAGTTCTTCGGAGAAGGGCATCTGTTGCCCTGCGTAAAGAGAGGACGTGGAAGCAAGGACCATCTTTTTCGCTCCGTGCTTCCTCATCATCTCGAGCAGGTTGAGCGTTCCTGCGGCGTTCGTGCTCATGTAGACGAAGGGATTTTCGATGCTGTAGCGTACGCCTGCTCGTGCCGCGAGGTTCACCACAGCATCGATGCGATTCTCCTCAAATATTGTTTCAAGGCCCTTCAGGTTCTCTATGTCTCCCTGATAGAAGAGGAAATTTTCGTGACCCTTGAGGCTTTCCACCCGGTGCTTCTTGAGGCGGACGTCGTAATAGTCGTTGAGATTGTCGATCCCCACGACCCGTCTACCCAGGGCGAGGAGCTTTTTCCCTGTTTCCCAGCCTATGAAACCTGCGCAGCCGGTAAGAAGAATCGAATCAACCCCGCCATTTTGAACCGCGGCCATCCATGAACCTCCCTCTTGACGTCCTGCGGGGACAGACTCTTAGCCCCTGGATCGCCTTACCTGGTCCTTGATCCGCTGGATATGGCCCCTGCCGAGACCTTTTACCTCGCAGCCCAGCTCGAAATACCTGCGAATCCTTGCGTCATCGAGGATGCCGAAGCAATCTATGACCGCGACAGGATGTCCCGCGCATTTCACGATTGTGTCAGGATCGAGTTCGAGGTAAGGCTCGTGTCTGACCGCAAGCACCATGGCATCGATTCCCCGGAGGGCTCCGTCGAGGTCTTTTTGTACCTTCAGGTCCTTGAGTTTTTTCTGGTTCCTGAAAAAGACCGCCTTGCTGTTGGAAGGGTAGTCGTCCTGATTCTCAAACTCCCACCACCGGTCCACGTAGGGGTCGTGCACGCTGATCTCCGCTCCCATTTCCGTGAGTCTTCGAGCGAGTATCTCCGATCCGCTGTAGCGAGTATCTCCCACGTCTTCCCGATACGAGGCGCCCAGAAGGAGCACCTCGGCGCTGGCGATCGGCACGTTCATGTTGCGAAGAGCGTCCCTCACGAGTTGAGCCGCGTGGAGAGAACGGGTATCGTTGATGTCGATGGCCAAAGGGGTGATACGAAAGGTGTCGTCCTCGAACCCCAGTATGTGTTTGTTGGCCCAGACTCCGAGCCCCCCGTCCTTCGGCAGACAGTAACCGCCGATGCCCGGACCCGGGAAGATCATGTTGTTGTGGGTGGGCCTCATCTTGATCGCTTTGATGACCTTCATCATATCGACCCCGTTCCTCTCGGCAAAAAGGCTCCATTCGTCGAGGAAGGCGAGGATCGTTGCCCTGTAGCTGTTCTCGACGACCTTGGCGGTCTCGGATTCGATGGGCCGGTCGAGGACAGTGAGGGGGAACTTGCGCGTATTGATGACCTCGTTGAGAAACCGGACCACCCGCGCCTTCGCTTCTTCGTTCACTCCCGAGCATACACGCCAGAAGTCGCGAATAGATGCCACGTAATCACGACCGGGCATGACCCGCTCGTAGCTGTGGGCAAGAAGGGGCTCGGAGGTGATGCCGCGCTGCCTGAATATCTTCCTTATGGCGGGGAGAGCGACTTGCTCTGTCGTGCCGGGGGCCACCGTCGTCTCGATGAGGATGAGACATTCGGGTTTCACCTGGCGGGCGATGACGTCGAAGGATTCCTCCAGCGCGCTCATCTCGACCTGACCGTTGCGGACATTACCGAGCTCGTTCTTCGCGTAGTCGAGCTGAACATCCACGACAACCGCGTCGGCAAGGGAGAGCACCTCGTAGACGAAGGTCGCCACAAGGGTCTTCTTCTCGAGCACGCAGCGCCTGATCATGGGGTCCACTTCCGGGTCCTCGGCCTTGACCGGCGACACACCCTGGTTCAGGACCGGTATCTTCCAATAGCTTCGAGGGCTGGGACGCTGCATTCCAATGACGAACTTGCTGGGTTTGCCCGAATCATCCGTCGTATCTGCTACGATGGCAGCCATGACCGCGCCCACGAAGCCGACGCCCATAACGACGACGATCTCCTGACCCTTATTCTGGGCCGCCTCGGCGAGCCCCTTGATTCGTATGAACTCTTCCCGGTATTCTTCTTCTCCGGGCAACGGGTAGGCTATCCCGTCAGGACTGATAGAACTGGGCCTTTCCATTCAAAAACCTCCTCATAGATTTCTTTTTACCGGTTTGCGGAGTCAACACACCCTGTGGTCTCCACGTTATCTTATCGGCCCGGCCCGACTTTTCGTTAAGCCCGCTTACGCTGCGAGGACGAATCCTACTCCTTTTTTTTGACGAGCTGGGGGTCCACGTTGCCCTCGCCGCCGCAATCGGGCGTGTAGCAGGAGACGTCGAGAAAAGTGCACGCCTCCTTACAGGAAGGGCACCGCTCGGGCGCTGTTTCAGCGGCAAACATGTATCTGCAATTCGAGCACTGCCATTGAATCACTTCTTCACCTCCAGGTGCTGACTATTGTCTATATCTCAGGAAATGTGTATTCTGTATATCAGGAAACGTTAATATTGTAAAGCATGCGGAAGGCCCCGGCACGGGCCCTCCTCTTTAGTTGCCGGTTTTTCGAATTTCTATCCTCGGGCTTTTTCGCCCGGCCGAATCTCTTCAAAATTGGCAAAGGAGGTTAGTCATCAAGCCAAAAACCGGATTCTGCGTAAACTGCGACAACAGGCACGGTTGCAAATCGCGGACGCCCTCTTGCCTGGTAGAAATGGAGGCGCACGGCGTTAACAGTCTGTCGGGCAGAGCGTACCTGATCAGGGAGGGCAAAGTGGCTTCCTGTGATCAATGTCCCTTTTTTCGGTCCTGCTGGAACAGCGAGGAGTACGAAAAGGCGCTATCGGCCTGTGCGACCGGGAAGAAAGTGGTTGACAAGGAGAACAAAGACGTATAGAACTTCCCATTTGCGTCGATAAAATCGAAACCCCTGAAAATGGCGCCTTTTCGTCGTGGAAGCCGTTTGCACGGGTTTTTTAATCTGTAAGGAGGTTGGAGAATGGCAAGCGGACCGTTGGCAGGTGTCAAGGTGGTGGAGATGACAATGTTCCAGCAGGGACCCGTCGCTGGAATGAGATTGGGAGACCTTGGCGCTGACGTCATCAAGATCGAGGCTAAAACAGGGGACCCGGCAAGGGGCTTCATGAAGATCGTCGAGGCCATGTCGGGACTCAAGGGCAATAACTACTACTTCGAACATACGAACCGGAACAAGAGGGGGATCGTCCTCGACCTGAAGAACAAGACCGGCATGGAGGTCTTTCTGAAGCTCATCGACAATGCCGACGTATTCCTGAACAATATGAGCATAGACGCACCTGTTAAGCTGGGCATCGGCCCGGACGCGCTCCTGGCCCGGAGCCCGAGGCTGATTTACGCCCACGCTTCCGGATGGGGCAGGAAAGGGCCCAATGCGCACGACCTCTCTTTCGACTATACCGGTATAGCCCGGGCCGGGCTCATGATGGCCGCAGGAGAGCGAGGGGCTCCTCCCAGCCAAATCCTCCCGGGAATCGGCGACGAGATAGGAGGGCTCATGTGTGCCTGGGGCGTGACCGCTGCCCTTTACTCCCGTGAGAAGACGGGCAAGGGGCAATTGGTCGATACCTCCTTGATGGGCAGCATCATAGGTATGCTTGCCTTCATCCTTGCGGCGCCTGCCATACTCGGTCAGGAATTTTCCCGTGAAATAAGGGCCAAGGCGGGCAACCCTCTTTACAACCATTATCGATGCAAGGACGACAAATGGATCGTGATTGCCCATCTGCAACCGGACCAGTATTGGAAAAAGATCTGCAAGGCCTTAGGTATAGACGAATTGCAGAACGATCCGAAGTTCACGAGCATAGAAAGCAGAGGAAAGAACGCCGAGGAACTCGTCTCCATTCTCGACGACCGGTTCATCACCAAGACCAGGGATGAATGGATGCGCATTCTGAAGGATGCCGGTTGCATCTTCACGCCTGTCCAGAGCCCCCTCGAGGTTGTTGCCGACCCTCAGGCGTTTGCCAACAACTACATGATCGACGTACCGCACCCTTCCTGGGGCACAACCAGGATGTCCGGATTTCCCTGGGACTTCGGCGAAACGCCGGCTGCCTGGAGGAGAGAAGCCCCGGGCCTAGGACAGCATACCGACGAGGTCCTCCTGGAGATAGGTTATACGAAGGAGGATATCGCAAGATTCAGGGCAGAGGGTGCAATACTCTAGTACCTTTACCCATCCCTTAGTTAACTTGACTTATTAGCGAATTAGGGATAAAAATAGTATACAAAAATCGGTATACAGACTTAAGGAGCAGAAGGCGCCAAAATACCGTAAATACGGGGGTTCGGGATGATCAAGGAATCAATAATCGGAGAATTCGGGAAGATCGTAGGTAAGGAAAACATGCTCACCGCCAAAGAGGCGTTAAGGGCCTATTCATACGATGGCACCACAAGTTGGATACACGAGCCTGACGTCGTGCTTTTCCCCAAAAGCGCCCAGGAGATCTCGGCGATCATGAAGATCGCCAACGCGGAGAAGATTCCTGTCACCCCGAGGGGAGGCGGAACAAACGTGAGCGGGGGCTCTGTGCCGATACAGGGCGGCGTCGTTCTCTGCACTACAAAAATGAACCATATTCTCAAGGTAGATAAAGAAAATCTCTCGGCAACGGTAGAGCCGGGCGTCGTTCTTCTCGATCTCAACAACAGGCTCGCTAAGGAAGGACTCTTCTTCCCTCCCGACCCCCAGAGCTTCTTTGGCGCAACCATCGGCGGGATCATCGCCGAGAACTCGGGGGGTCCGGCGTGCGTTAAGTACGGCGTGACAAAACAGTACATCCTTGGAATCGAGGTCGTCCTCCCGACCGGCGAGATAGTCAACCTTGGCGGCAGAACCCTGAAGAACGTGGTCGGTTACGACCTGTTGCACATTTTCATCAGCTCGGAAGGTACCCTTGGCATAGTGACAAAGGCTGAGCTGAAACTCAACCCCGTTCCTCAGGCGACAAAGACGGTCATGGCCGTTTACAACGATGCGGCCGATGCGGGAGAGAGCGTCTTCCGCGTGCTCGAGCAAGGTGTTATTCCCGGGAAGATCGAGTTCATGGACAACTGGATCCTCAACAGGATAGAGGAGATGATGCCCATGGGCCTTCCGAAGGACGCGGACGCTATCCTTCTGTTCCAGTGCGACGGTACGCCGGAGGCGGTCGAGAAAGAGGCAGAGAAGATCTTGGAGATTGTGGTCAAATATGGCGCCCGTGAGGCAAAGCTGGCCAAGGATCAGGCGGAAGCGGACCAGTACTGGGCTGCGCGAAGGGCGGGGTTCGCCGCGACGTACGGAAAGACGAGGACCGTTTTTTCCGAGGATGTGACTGTGCCGAGACCACAGATGCCGGCCCTCATCAGGAAGTGCAAGGAGCTCGCCAAGAAGTACAATGTGGACGTGGTCGTCCTGGGCCATGCAGGGGACGGAAACCTTCACCCTTCGATACTGACGGATGTCGGTAACAAGGAACACTATGACAGGGCCGTAAAGGCCATGGAGGAGATCATCGAGACGGCAGTGGCGCTGGGAGGGGTGCTTTCGGGTGAGCACGGCATAGGTCTCGAAAAGCAGAAATTTTTCAACAAGGTAACCGATCCGGTCGTGGTCAACATGATGAAGGGCATCAAGGCGCTTTTCGATCCCAATAACATAATGAATCCCGGCAAAATATGGGATTAGCGTAAAGGGGGTTGGTTTGGAAGAACTAAAAGAACTGAAAAAAGTAGAAAAATACGCAGACCAGTGCATGAAGTGCGGGTTCTGCGCCTTCTATTGTCCCGTATATCAGGTGGAGAAGACCGAGACGTCCGTTGCCCGGGGGAAGAACTACCTCGCGAAGATGGCCATCAAAGGGGAGCAGGAGTTCACGCCCGAGTTGGGAGAGATCATCGGCAAATGTCTTCTCTGCAAGAGGTGCGTAGCTAATTGCCCGGCCGGAACCGAGATCGACAGGGTCGTGATTGCGACGAGGGCCCAGATGGTGCACGCGAAAGGTCTGGACCGCACCAAAAACTTCGTCTACCGGAAGGTCATGGCCAACAAGAAGACCATGAACAGATATGCAAGGCTTTTCCAGAAGTTTCAGTGGATGATGCCAAAGACCGAAGGCAACGTCCGCCATCTCCCCGACTTCATCAAGGGCATGGGAAAGAGGAATTTCCCCGAGCTCGCAAAGACTTTCCTGAGCGAGCAGGTATTGCCGGTCTACAAGCCCGCGAACAGTGCTACCCCCAAGATGAAAGTCGGTTACTTCTATGGCTGCGCTACTGACGTCGTTTTCCCCGACGTGGGACTGAAGTTCATCGATTTCCTCACGAAACAGGGCGTCGAAGTGGTCGTACCCAAGCAGAACTGCTGCGGCGTTGCCGTTTACGCGGCAGGCGATCTCGAAACCGCGAGGATTCTCGCGGAGAAGAACGTCAAGGCTTTCGCGGACGTCGATTATATCGTTACCGCCTGCGGCACGTGCAGCTCCACGCTGAAAGACTACCAGAAGTACCTGCCTGACAACGAAGAGCAGAAGGCAAGGTTTGAGGCCTTCGAGAAGAAGATTAAGGATTCGACGGAGTTCGTTGTCGACGTACTCAAGGTGAACCCCGCGGAATTGAAGCTGAAAAAGGAGTTCGAAGGCAAAACGGCCACGTGGCACGACCCATGCCACCTCGTCCGCTATCAGAATATCAAGGCACAGCCGCGCTCCATCCTGAAAGGGCTTAAAGGCCTGAAATACGTAGAGATGCCGAACGCGGACATGTGCTGCGGAATGGGGGGCACCTTCAGCGTCTATCACTACGACATCTCGAAGAAAATAGCCGACAACAAGATGGAGGGGATCAAGGCGACGAAGGCGGACATAGTTGTCACGGCATGCCCCGGGTGCATGATAAACTTGACCGACAACACGGCGCGCCACAAGATGCCCCAGAAGGTTTATCACTGGCTCGAACTCGTCGAGTAAGAGGTCTGTTCGTCTCCCTTCCCGATGATCGGGGGATGCCTGAAAAAAGGGTGTTTTGTGTAGGAGGCACCTGGTTTTGCGGCTCTTGAAATGGAATGAGGGATAATATATCCTTTTTTCTATGGAAAAGGACTACGTATTGTACCTGAGGGTCGGCGATCAAGTCTTCCATAAGCACTTCATGAAGTGGGGAATGGGCACGGTCGTAGAAGAGCGAAGGTCGGAGGTGCCCGGAGGCTTTTGCTACGTGCGCATCAATTTCAGGGATGGCAACACGAGGGTTTTCGATAACAATTTCAAGAGCCAGAATTGCTGCTACTATGCAGGCATCAGGAAGATAGAAGGAAAAGAGACGCAAGCCGGTCGAAATTCAAAAGCAATTTAAGAATAGGTCCTATGGACCCTATTCTAAGAAGAAGTGCCTGCTCAATCGACACCCTATTTTTGCAAAATGCTCTACAGGTCGCCCCAGGCAAACTGAACTATGGCAATGGCCGCAAGGGCGGCTGTCTGGCACCTCAGGACTCTTCCGCCCAGGCCCCTTGACAAGAATCCCTCAAGGGCGGCTCCGTCGCCTCTTGTTCGGTGAAGCCTCCCTCAGGGCCACAGGCGAGGACACCCGCGGCCGGTCGCCGACCCTGGTGACCAAATCCTTCAGCCGTGTCCTCCCCTCCTTCTCGTGAAGGATGATCTTGAGTGCATCCATTCCGGAGAGGACACAGCGCCTCATCCAACCCCACAGTCGCCGACACGAAGGGGGCCGTGCGCCTTCTGCACTGGTCGACCGCTTTCCGGGCGATTTCCGACGAGCGTGCGACTTGTCCTGACTTCTTCCCGCCTCGAACGGTGCGACGCTTTTTGCCGAGATGCAGGGATGAATGGCAGACACACCCAGCTCGGTCGCTTTCTGGATGATGAAGCCCATCCTTTCTTTCTTGGGGATCGCCTGAAAAACGAGGGAAATGGAGAGAAAAGATTCAGTAGGAAAAAGCGGCAGACGCTCGAGTACTCTGTACAAGGGCGTGATCGCCGTCCAGGGGTGTGACTCTACCTCTGCAATCAATGCCGTCCGGCCCAATCACCGTAACGATGGCGCCCGAACGCTCGCTCGCGAGACTCCTCCGGGGGAACGAGAAGGTCAGTCTCCGCTCCTGTTGTTGATCGAGCGGGTCCTCCTTGATATTTTCTCCGCTATTTTGACGAATCGTTTCTGGACAAAGTGCTCTGGGAACAACTTCCTTTTCGAAGTAGGGCACGGAGTCTCCTGGAATTTCTGGAGCAGATATCCCTAGACTGCTGCCACGTCCCGGCCGGGGACCCCTGCCTTGACGATCTCTCTGCGATACTCCTTAAAAAGACTGATAGAAGAGAGAGTTCTGTCGTAATGGGGGCCGTCCTTAAACGTTGTTAGGTATCTCGGTTTCACCACAACCTCACAGCGTACTGGAGAGATGCACGTTGTAATAGTCGGCGTAAGAGGTTACGGTGTCGTTGTTGATCTGCGATGGTGAGGCTATTTTGCGAGATGCCAACTTCTTATCGTAAAAGGGGACATGAAAGTAGTCTACTACTA
>CAVVPU010000238.1:0-6953 GCA_963750015.1 uncultured delta proteobacterium
TCATTGTGACGCTTTGTCCGTCTCAATCGCAAACCCTCCGCCACGGATTCAAAGATCCCCTCGGCCGGGCAGGACATCTTCAAGCAATACGTAACTGAACGAAGGCGCTGGAAGGGCTACGTATTGCTGTCCGCCGAGGCCCGAGGCCTTCATAGCCGCCCTCATGAAGCTTCAGAAGAAGATCGAGAAAGAGAGCATACTGGACAAGGGTAGAAGGATCTTGACCCTGCCGGGGAAAGAGTCATGACATCACCTGAGAAGATTGCCAAGAATGGTTTGATCGATGCGCTGGCCCAGAAGTTCGGGGATTTTGTCACAATCGAGACAGCCGGACAGCAGCCGTGTGCGGTCGTGGACAAAATCAAGCTCACGGAGGCGCTCACTTTTGTGAAAAACGCCCCCGCCTTCGGAAGCCCCATGCTCACCGACCTTTTCCCTGTGGACTATTTCCCCCGGAATCCCCGGTTCGAGGTGATCTATCTTCTGACGTCCCTCGATACGAGCCAACGGGTCGTCCTCAAGGTACGTCTGAATGACGGCGAGAGCCTTTCCTCGGTGGCCGGCCTGTTCGCCTCGGCGGACTGGCTCGAACGGGAGGCCTTCGACATGTTCGGCATTCACTTCGACAACCATCCCGACATGCGCAGGATCCTCATGGTCGAGGACTTCGACGGTTATCCCCTGCGCAAGGACTTCCCCACGGAGGGCTACGACTTCGACAAGCCGTTCAAGGTAGAACTCGAGGAAGAGAAGGGCTAGATGGCAGACGATAAGAGATTCATGACCATCAACATGGGGCCTCAGCACCCGGCAACGCACGGGGTGCTCAGGATAGAACTGGAACTCGATGGCGAGATCGTCGTCAGGGCCACCCCCTTCATAGGATATCTCCACCGGGGCGTCGAGAAGCTCGCGGAGGCGAAGACCTATCACCAGGCCCTCACCCTCACCGACAGGCTCGACTACACGGCAGCCCTCTCGAATAACCTCGCCTACTGCGTGGCCGTGGAAAAGCTCCTCGGTCTCGAAATACCGAAACGGGGCCAGTACCTGCGCGTCATCCTGGCAGAGCTTACGAGGATTTCCGCTCACCTTTTGTGGCTCGGCACACACGCCCTCGACATCGGGGCCATGACCGTCTTTTTCTACACCTTCAGAGAGCGCGAGTTCCTCACCGACATTATCGAGCTCATGACAGGTGCCCGCCTGACGCCGAGCTTCATCAGGATCGGCGGCCTGGCCAAGGATACGCCGGAAGGGTTCCTGGGCATGGTGAGAACCTTCGTCGACCGGTTCCCCGCCAGGGTCAAAGAGTACGAGACCCTCCTTACGGACAACATCATATGGCGGAAAAGGACCAAGGGCGTAGGCGCCATCTCAAAGGAGGACGCCATAAGCTACGGCGTCACCGGTCCAGTGCTCCGGGCATCGGGGGTCAACTACGATGTACGCCGGGCAAATCCTTACAGCTCTTACGAGGATTTCGACTTCGAGATACCCCTTGGAGAGGCGGGCGACGTGTTCGACCGGTACGCGGTCAGGCTCAAAGAGATGCGCCAGTCGAACCGGATACTCGATCAGGCTATCGATCGACTTCCCGAAGGTCCCATCAACGCCGATGCGCCCGAGTATCTGCCGCCTCCGAAGGAGGACGTGCAGCATGACATGGCGGCCCTCATACGCCACTTCAAGCTGATGGAGGAGTCTTTCAAGCCCCCTGTGGGCGAGGCTTACGGCTCCATCGAAGGGCCAAAAGGAGAGCTGGGCTTCTATCTCGTGAGCGACGGGTCGAACAGGCCCTTCAGGTTCCGCATACGTCCGCCGTCGATGCTCAATCTCAGCGCGCTTCCGAAGATGGTCGTGGGCCAGATGATCGCGGACGTGATCGCGACCATCGGAAGCATCGATATCGTGCTCGGCGAAATAGACAGGTAGGGAAGGGCGATGGCAGATATCATATTCAGCTCGTGGCAGGGAGAAGTGATCGACAACAGGGGCAAGGCAGCGCAAGCCGCCCCGGCCAAGCGCATCAACCTGCCTGAGGAGTTCGCATCCGGCGAGCAGATTAAAGCCTTCATGGGTTGGGACGGCTTCACCGTACTGGACGAGGCTGTCGACATCGTCGACATGTCCTTGCAATACGTAGAGGCGGTGCAGAAGGAGTCCTGCGGAAGGTGCATACCCTGCCGCGTAGGCACGAGGATAATCCTGGACACCATGAACAGGATCGCATCGGGGAAGGGAAAGAAGGAAGACCTCGATTCGATCGCAAGCCTCGCCCGGTTCGTCAAGGAAGGCTCCAAGTGCCAGATCGGCCAGACGGGCTTGAAACCCCTTCTCGACGCGCTTGCCTTCTACAGGGAGGCTTTTGAGCGGGCAGTCGCCGAAGGAGTGAAAGCGGGCGGCGGCAGCTACCGCGTCTCCGTGACCGCCCCGTGCATGAGCGTCTGTCCCACCAAGCTGAAGATACCGAAATACATAGAAGAGATCGCCGAAGGAATGCCGGGAAGGTCCCTTTCCACCATCCGCGAGGATACGTGCATGGCAGGGACTTTGGGCCGCGTCTGCGTGCGCCCCTGCGAGTCGAACTGCCGGCGGGCGAACATCGACGAGCCGATCTCCATCAAGTATTTGAAGCGATTTGCCGCCGACTACGAGGTCGAAAAGGGAAATACGCCCGATCTCAAAAAGACGACTCTGGGCCCGAAGAAAGTCGCGGTCCTGGGCGCGGGCCCTGCCGGCCTCTCATGCGCCTATTACCTCTCCCAGATGGGCTACAAGGTGACCATCTTCGAGAAGCTCCCCGAGCCGGGCGGCATGGCAGCGGTCGGCATTCCCGACTATCGCCTTCCGAGACAGGTGCTCGGCTTCGAGACGGACGTCGTGAAGGACCTGGGCTGCGAGATCCGCTACAACCAAGTGGTGGGCAAGGATGTGACGATAGCAGACCTCAAGAAGGAGTTCGACGCCATCTTCATCGGCGTAGGTGCCCACAACAGCTCGCCCATGGGCGTAGATGGAGAGAACAAGGGCTATGAGGGCTTCATCCCCGGCGTGAAATATCTCCTCGACATCAACATGGGCCGCGACCCTTACCCTGCGGGAAAGAAGGTGGTCGTGGTGGGCGGCGGAAACGTCGCCATGGACTGCGTCCGTTCCTCTTTTCGGGTGGGCAAGCCGGATGTCAACCTGGTCTATCGAAGGACCAAGGCCGAGATGCCGGCCGACCCGGTCGAGATCCACGATGCCGAAGAGGAAGGGGTCAAGTTCCACTACCTTTGCAATCCCACGAGGATCATCGAGAAGGATGGGAAGGTGGTCGCCGTGGAGTGCATCAGGATGGAGCTTGGGGAACCGGACAAGAGCGGCAGAAGAAGGCCGGTACCCGTTGCCGGCTCCGAATTCATCATAGAGACGGACATCCTCATCCCTGCCATCGGCCAGGCGGTCGACATGTCATTCCTCGGGACTGATTCGGGGGTGGAGCTGACCAAGTGGAACACGGTGCTCGTCGATCAGGATACTTTCCAGACCTCGCAGGCGGGCATATTCGCGGCGGGTGACTGCGAGACCGGGCCCGATGTCCTTGTCCGGGCCTGCGGCAACGGCAAGAGGGCGGCCTGGAGAATAGACCAGTACCTGAAAGGTGAGAGCCTAAACCCTTCCGAGAAGGAGCGCTTCAACGACTTCTTTGCCAAGGTGAAGGTGTATCAGAAGGACGAGAACCTGGGGATCGCCGGTGGCGAGGCGAGGATCCAGCTCAGAATGCTCGACCCCGAGGTCAGGAAATGGACGTTCGACGAGACGGAAGAAGGGTTCAGGGTGGACGAGGCGATTAAAGAGGCGAGCAGGTGCCTGCGGTGCTACCGCATCGGCATGGTGGCGGTATAGACAACGTGCGAAAGCGAGTTTTTGAGGGGAAGTCTCTGCGGGCTTTGCCCGTAGAGGGGGCGACGCGAGCCCCAATAATTGAGGCGAGCAGGTGCCTGCGGTGCTACCGCATCGGCATGGTGGCGGTATAGACAACGTGCGAAAGCGAGTTTTTGAGGGGAAGTCTCTGCGGGCTTTGCCCGTAGAGGGGGCGACGCGAGCCCCAATAATTGAGGCGAGCAGGTGCCTGCGGTGCTACCGCATCGGCATGGTGGCGGTATAGACAACGTGCGAAAGCGAGTTTTTGAGGGGAAGTCTCTGCGGGCTTTGCCCGTAGAGGGGGCGACGCGAGCCCCAATAATTGAGGCGAGCAGGTGCCTGCGGTGCTACCGCATCGGCATGGTGGCGGTCAGATTGCAGGGCCCGGGCGCTCTCGCATGAGGCCCGCAACGTTTGAGGGAGAAGCGATAGACGAACCGACGATGGTAAAACTCAAGGTAGACGGAAAAGAGATAGAGACTCAAGAAGGCACGACGATCCTGGAGGCGGCGCGCGAGGCCGGCATATACATCCCGACCCTCTGCTTCCACGAGAACCTGCTCCCCATCGGGTCGTGCAGGCTTTGCCTGGTCGAGGTCGAGGGTTACGAAAACCCCATGGTCTCGTGCGACACGGTCGCAATACAGGGTATGGTCGTGCGCACCCAGTCGGACAAGCTGTATGCCATGAGGCAGGGTTACCTGAAGCTGATCCTTGCCTACCATCCTCTCGACTGTCCGATTTGCGACGCAGGGGGGGAATGCGATCTTCAGAACCTCGTCTTCGAGCACAAAATCGAAAAGGCAGATTTTACGGTGCAGAGGGAGAAGAAGATCGACTCCTACGCCACGCCTCTCATCAAGTACTGGGAGAACCGTTGCGTCCTCTGCCTGCGCTGCATCCACGCGTGCAGGGAAGTCTCAGGAAGGGGCGTTCTCGATCTCACTGGGACGGGCATCGACGCGAGGATGGCACCCACGAACCCCAGAAACTGCATTTCCTGCGGGGAATGTCTTTCCGTCTGCCCCGTGGGCGCTCTTACCGAGAACTTGAGCCCCCTCAAGAGCAGGCCGTGGCAGGTCGAGCGCCATCTCACCACGTGCCCCCATTGCGGCTTCGGCTGTACCTTCGAACTCGATGTTGCCGAGGGAAATCGTGTAACCGACGTGATCCAGGACGTGTCCAACAAGCCCAACAATGGCTCTCTCTGCGTGCTCGGCAGGTTCGGCTATGATTTCGTGAACCATCCGGCCCGTCTTTCCGAGGCCTCATCCAAAGGCGCCTCCTTAGGCACCTCCGCTGCCGTCGACATGGCATACGAAAGGCTCACCAGGCTCGACTCCGAGGGAAAAGGCATAGGCTTCGTGGTCTCTCCCCGGGCGACGAACGAAGAGATCTTCATGATCAAGGAGATCGCGGGCCGTTTCAAGAAGGCCTACCTCTCCACGTCCGGCCACTACCACACGGGCAAGGTGCGGAACACTTACAACCGCATGGGCATATCTCCCACCTACAAATACGATGACATGATCGACGCCGACCTGATCCTCATCGCAGGGGCGAACCTGCTCTCCAACAACCACGTTCTTGGCGACAAGGTGCGCGAGGCAGTCAAGCTGAGGGGCGCAAAGGTAATCGTCGTCGACCCAACACCTACGGCGCTCTGCTCCGTCGCCGATCTCCATATCAAGGTGAAGCCGGGCAGGGACGCATTCCTGTTCAATGCCGTCTCCCGGAGGCTCATTGAGGAAGGCAAACACCCGACCAAGAACGAGATCGTCGAAGGCTTCGTCTGCTTCTTCTCGGCTCTCAAGCCCCTCGAAATAGACGCCGCCCTGGAGCAGTCGGGCGTGGCGGCCCCTATCTTCGACAAGATGTTCGACATGATCGTCAGGGCCGAAAATATGGCGGTCATCTTCGGTTCGGGCGTCGGCGCTTTCCACGAGAGCCTCAAAGGGCTTCTCAATCTCTGCGTGCTCAAGGGCATAGATAAGAAAGGCCTCGTCATGGCCATAGCACGGGAGGCCAATGCCCTGGGGGCAGTCTCCATACTGGATAGCAAGACCTCGCCCCACAAGATGATGGACGACAGCCAGATCAAGGGACTCTTCTTCTTCGAGGAAGACCCCTTCCACACCAAGAACAACGATACCGTGGCGGCACAGCTCGCGGGCAAGGAGTTCGTGCTCGTGGCCGATGCGCTCCCCACCCGTGTCATGGAGCATGCCGACCTCGTGGTACCCACAGGGGTCTTCATCGAGAAAGAAGGCACCTTCTTCGCCCAGGACGGATACCTGCGGAAATTGAAGAAGATGACGCCCGGCTCCACATGGAGCGGTTTCGATTTCCTTCAGCAGCTTCTGGTCCGTCTCGGCGGCACCCGCTACATAGGGCCGGCCCAGGTGACCGAAAGGCTGCGTGAAACAGGCATCATCGAGGGGACGGAAGAGAGCGAAAGACTGGGAGCGGAAGGGCCCATACCCAAGTTCGATGCCCAGCCCATACCCCAGAGTTTGCCCGAAAGCCCCGACTACCTGCTCATCCTCAGGGACATCTGCGTCAACCATCACATCATCGACAAAGAGGCCTATTCCCAGGGTGTCTCCACAATATACCAGCACCCCGGCTATCCCATATCGGAGGACAAGCTTTTCATCTCTACCGAGGACGCGGCGCGCCTCGGACTCTCCGAGGGCGACGTAGTGGAGGTCGCATCAGGATCGGGTTTCGTGCAGAAGCCTGTATCCATAAAGGAGGGCCTGAGACCAGGCGTTCTCGAATACCTCGTCTTCAGGGACCGCCAGCAGGGCCTGCGGCTTTCGGCAAAGCCTGCTAAATGGATAGAAGTGAAGGTGCGGAAAGGGTGAAATGATGGATATCCTCTTCTACGTGATCGAATCGGCCATCAAGAGCGCAGTCGTGATCGGTGTGCTCCTGACCTTTTTCGCCTACCTGACCCTCG
The DNA here is from genome assembly GCA_963750015.1 of uncultured delta proteobacterium. Lineage (GTDB taxonomy): Bacteria > Desulfobacterota > Syntrophorhabdia > Syntrophorhabdales > WCHB1-27 > CAVVNC01. The sequence continues at coordinate 6,872 of CAVVPU010000238.1, forward strand.
GAGAGCGCGTGCTTCTCGGCCGCATCCAGATAAGGCGCGGACCGAACAGGGTCGGCCCCTTCGGGCTCTTCCAGCCTATCGC
>CAVVPU010000239.1:0-15428 GCA_963750015.1 uncultured delta proteobacterium
AGACGGAATAAAGGCGCTCACCAAAGAAGAGCTGGTCCCCGCGGCTGCCGACAAGACCCTCTTCGTCCTGGGTCCGGCGTGGTCGGTTTTTGCGGTTCTTTGCATGTGGGCGGTGATTCCTTTCGGGGGCACCATCCATTTCCTCGGCCGCGACATCAAGCTCGTGATCGGGGACGTCGATATCGGCGTGCTCTTCGTATTCGCCTTCGCGACCCTCGGAGAATACGGCGTGATCCTCGGCGGCTGGTCTTCGGGTAACAAGTACGGTGTGCTCGGCTCCTTGCGGGCCGCCGCCCAGATGATCTCATACGAGGTATCCCTCGGTCTCATCGTGATCGGCACGGTCATCCTCGCCGGCTCCCTGAACCTCACGGCCATCGTGGAAGCCCAGCGCCACATGTGGTTCATCGTCTATCAGCCTGCCGCTTTTCTCCTCTATCTCGTGGCGGGCCTCGCGGAGATGAACAGGGTACCCTTCGACATGCCCGAATCGGAGAGCGAGCTGGCCTGCGGTTATAACATCGAATATTCGAGCATGAAGTTCGCCCTCTATTTCATGGCGGAATATGTCCACATGATCGCCATCGCAGCCATCGTGACGACCCTCTTTTTGGGCGGCTGGCTCGGCCCCTGGCTTCCCGGCCCCTTATGGTTCTTCATCAAGATATGCGCGGTGATCTTCTTCTTCATCTGGGAGAGGGCCACTTATCCGAGGCTCCGCTACGACCAGATCATGAAGTTCGGCTGGAAATTCCTCCTGCCCGTCGCCCTTGCGAACGTGGTCGTGACAGCACTAGTCGTGGCATTGAGGTAGATGAGAGCATGATTATACTACCCTTACTGAAAGGCCTCTGGCTCACCTTAAGACGGTTTCTCTCCCGGCCTATAACCGTTCAGTACCCGGAAGAGAAAAAAGGCGTATCCGAGCGCTGGAGGGGCATCCACTATTTCGACAAGGACTCATCAGGTGAGACCACCTGTGTGGCCTGCGGCCTGTGCGTCGCCATCTGCCCTTCCAACTGTATAAAGCTGGAGATAGGCGAGCGCGCGGACGGCACCAGGTACCCCATCAAATATGAGATCGAAGAGCTGCGCTGCGTCTTCTGCGGGTACTGCCAGGAAGCATGTCCGGTCAACGCCATAAGGCTCGGCAAGGGGTATGAATACGTGGACTATGACAAGTCGGAGTTCCTTTTGACCAAGGAAAGACTCCTTTCAATGTACGAGGTGGAGAAATAATGGACCTTGGGATGATCGATCTCGGATTCAGATGGCTGGTCTTCGGGGCGGCGTCGCTCATTGCGATCTTCGGCGCCCTCATGATGGTGACCAGGAGAAACCCCATCCACTGTGCCCTCTGGTTGATCGTCTCCTTCTTTTCCCTGGCCGTCATCTACCTGACCCTCCACGCCCAGTTTATCGCCGTGGCCCAGGTCATGGTCTATGCGGGCGCCATAATGATGCTCATCATCTTCGTGATCATGCTCATCCAGCTCGAGGTCGAGTCGACGAAGAAGAGGCGCATCACAGGTGCCAAGATCATCGGCGGCTTTATTACGGTCCTTCTCTTTTTGGAGCTGGCCGCTGCCTTCGTCACTCTTCCCAAGGGAACCCACGCGGCTGCAGCGGCGGGACCTGACGGAGGAGCCGCCTTAGGCAGCGTCGCTTCGGTCGGCGTCGCCCTCTACGGGAAGTATCTTTTCCCCTTCGAGATCGCCTCTATCCTGCTTCTCGTAGGTGTGGTCGGGGCGGTAGTGCTGTCAAAGCGGAGCAAGGAATAGGAGAGTATATGCTGCACGAGATACCAAACAGTCTCTATTTCGCGCTGAGCGCGGTCCTCTTCACCATCGGGGCGATCGGCGTTATCACGAGGCGCAACGCGATCATTGTTTTCATGTGCATAGAGCTGATGCTGAACGGTACCAACCTTGCCTTTATCGCAGCCGGCGACATGCTCCATTCCATAGACGGCATGGTTTTCGTTTTCTTCATCATGACGGTCGCCGCAGCAGAGGCGGCCATAGGTCTTGCCATCTTCGTGCTTCTTTTCAGGCAAAAAGGCACGATCAACGTGGACGAGATCAATCTTCTGAAGGGTTGAGGGATTTAAGAGATGGCTGACTATATCTGGCTCATACCTGCATTCCCGGCGGTCGGCTTCCTCATCAACGCCTTCTTCGGGCGAAAATTGCCCAAGGCAGTCGTCTCCTGGGTCGCATGCCTTTCGCTGCTCGCATCCTTCGTGCTCTCGGCAATGATCTTCTTCGAGTTCCTCAAGCTCCCGGCTGACGCGAGGCTCTTCGAGCGCAACATATTCGACTGGATCGTCTCGGGCGACTTCGTTGCCCGTGTCGGGTACAGGGTCGATTCTCTCTCCATCATCATGTGCCTCATCGTCTCGGGCGTGGGCTTTCTGATCCACGTCTACTCGGCAGGGTACATGCACGACGACGAGGGCTTCGCCCGCTACTTCACCTATCTCAACCTCTTCGTCTTCATGATGCTCACCCTCGTGACCGCGAACAACCTCCTTCTCATGTTCGTCGGCTGGGAGGGCGTGGGCCTCTGCTCCTATCTCCTCATAGGCTTCTGGTACAAGAAGGACAGCGCGGCGAACGCCGGCAAGAAGGCCTTCATCGTCAACAGGATCGGCGATTTCGGCTTCCTCCTCGGCATGTTCCTCCTCGTGTCGACCTTGGGCAGCCACGGCGTCTGGACCCTCAACTTCGGGGAGATCCAGAAGAACGCCCATCTCCTCGCGGGCTCCACGGTGATGGTGATAACCCTGTTCTTCTTCATCGGCGCCACCGGCAAGTCGGCCCAGCTTCCCCTCTATGTGTGGCTGCCCGACGCCATGGAAGGCCCGACCCCTGTAAGCTCCCTGATCCACGCGGCCACCATGGTGACCGCAGGCGTCTACATGATCGCCCGGCTCAATTTCCTCTACGTGATGGCCCCCACCACCATGTTCATCGTCGCTCTGGTGGGCCTTCTCACTGCGCTTTTTGCCGCCACCATCGGCTGCGCCCAGTATGATATCAAGCGGGTCCTCGCCTATTCGACAGTAAGTCAGCTCGGCTACATGTTCGTCGGCGTCGGCGTGGGCGCCTTCTCCGCGGGCGTCTTCCATCTCATGACCCACGCCTTCTTCAAGGGCCTTCTCTTTCTCGGCGCGGGCAGCGTCATGCACGCCATGAGCGGCGAGCTCGACATGAGGAAGATGGGGGGCCTTCGCAAGAAGATACCCGTCACCTTCTGGACCTTTCTCATCGCCTGCATTGCCATCGCAGGGGTGCCGCCCTTCTCAGGTTTCTTCAGCAAGGACGAGATCCTCGGGCATGCTTTCGAGGTCCAGGGGCCCATCTTCTGGATCGTGGGAGCCATCACCGCAGGCCTCACCGCCTTCTATATGTTCAGGATGCTCTTCCGCACCTTCTTCGGCGAAAGCCGGGCATCGGAAGAGGTGAAGCACCACATCCACGAGTCGCCAAAGGTCATGACCATACCCCTCATGATCCTCGCCGTCCTCTCCATAGTAGGCGGCTGGATAGGGATCCCGGCCATACTCGGCGGAAACAACTATTTCGAGCACTGGCTTGAGCCCGTCTTCGGCCACACATCGGAGGCTGCGGCGCCTGCCTTCCACCTGGTAAGCCAGGCTTACGCGGCAGGGGGCGAGACAGCAGCAGGCTCGTCAATGGAAGGCACCCTCATGGTGCTCGCCATTATCGTGGCCCTTCTCGGCATATTCATCGCATACTTCCTCTACATGAAGAGGCCCGAGCTGCCCGAGCGGTTTGTCCGGGCCTTCCCACGGCTCTTCAAGACCGTCCACAACAAGTACTACGTGGACGAGCTGTACCAGTTCATATTCGTCCGGGGGCTTTTCGCGCTCGGCAGGCTTTTCAAGAGGGTGGTCGACGAGACCCTCATAGATGGAGCGGTAAACGGGGTGGCCTATCTTCTCGCAGGGATCGGCTCCCTCATCCGGCGCATCCAGGCGGGCTACGTGCAGGGCTATGCCTTTGCCATGATAGTAGGCGCCATCGGGGTCCTGGGCTATCTCATTATAAGGGTGATTTTGTAGGTTCCTATGAATCAGCTATCCTTCCCCATACTAAGCACGCTCATGTATGTCCCCCTTTTCGCGGCCATCCTCCTGCTCTTCGTGAACCGGAAGCACGAGCTTTTCATCAAGGGCTTTACTCTCGCCTTCTCTATCATCGAGTTCGCCATCTCCCTGCCCCTGTTCTTCTATTTCAACGAGCAGGCAAAGGGTATGCAGTTTGTCGAGAAAGCATCCTGGTTCCCCGAATGGGGCATGAGCTATTTTCTTGGCATCGACGGCATAAGCCTTCTCCTCGTGCTCCTCACGACCTTCCTCACGGTCCTGTGCGTGCTCATCTCGTGGAAGGCCATAGAGAACAGGGTGAAGGAATATTTCGTCACCTTCCTTTTCTTAGAGACGGCCATGATAGGGACCTTGTGCTCCCTCGACCTCATACTCTTCTACGTCTTCTGGGAGCTGATGCTCATCCCCATGTATCTGCTCATCGGTGTCTGGGGAGGTCCGCGCCGCATCTACGCCGCCATCAAGTTCTTTCTCTTCACCATGGTAGGCAGCGTGCTCATGCTCCTCGCCATCCTGACCCTCTACTTCTACTATTACAAGACCACAGGGGTCTATACCTTCAACGTGCTCGACCTCTACAACGGGACCGTGCCCATAGGGCTCCAGTACTGGCTCTTCGGGGCCTTCGCCCTCTCGTTCGCGATCAAGGTGCCCATGTTCCCGGTGCACACGTGGCTGCCTGATGCCCACACGGAAGCGCCCACCGCGGGCAGCGTGATCCTTGCGGGAGTGCTTCTCAAGATGGGGGCCTACGGTTTCCTCCGGTTCGCCATACCTCTCTTCCCGAAAGCCGCCTTCGACGCGGTGCCCCTCATCTCGATCCTCGCCATCATCGGCATCGTTTACGGCGCCATCGTGAGCATGATGCAGCCCGACGTGAAGAGGCTCGTCGCCTTCTCATCGGTGAGCCACATGGGCTACGTGATGCTCGGTATGTTCGCCTTCAATATGCAGGGGCTCCAGGGAAGCGTCTACCAGATGCTCAACCACGGCATAAGCACGGGCGGCCTCTTCCTCGTGATCGGCATGCTCTACGAGCGCCGCCACACGAGGATGATCTCCGATTTCGGCGGTCTTTCAGCCTCCATGCCCATATTCGCCATCTTCTTCATGATAATAACCCTCTCGTCCATCGCCTTGCCCGGAACGAACGGCTTCGTGGGTGAGTTCCTCATCCTCTTCGGCGCCTTCAGGGCCCACATGGTCTACGGCATCATCGCCACTTCCGGTGTCGTCCTCGGCGCGGTCTACATGCTCTGGACCTTCCAGAGGGTGATGTTCGGTGAGATCACGAACGAAGCGAACCGCAAGGTGAAGGACCTCGGCGGCAGGGAGATATTCATCCTCTGCACAGTCGTCTTTTTCATCATCCTCATGGGCGTCTACCCGAAGATGTTCTTCAAGAAGATGGATGTCTCCACCCAGAACCTGCTGAGCTTCGTGACCCAGAAGAACGCCTATTATTCGACCCTGGAAGGCAAACCCGGCCAGGCCCCGACAGCCATGGTCGCCGGTCAGCCTCTGCATAAGGATTAAAGAATGAATATTGCGATCAACTCCGCTGATTTCCAATGGATCATTCCCGAGATCGTCGTCACGGTCTTCGGACTCCTTGTCCTTTTAGTAGAAGCCTTCACCAAGGGAAAAGGCGCGGGAAAGGCCGCCGGTATACTTACGCTCATAGGGACGGCCGTAGCCTTTTACTACACCGCCTGCCTTTGGGGCGTGCGGGCCGACCTCTTCAACTCCTTATATGTGGTCGATAACTTCGCCACTTTCTTCAAGCTTATATTTCTCGTGATCCTCTTCTTAGTCTCCATCCTCTCTCTCGGCTATGCCGGCCGCGAGGGGATCCGCTCAGGCGAGTACTACGGGCTATTGCTCTTTGCCGTCCTCGGCATGATGACCATGGTCTCTTCCAACAGCTTCATCACCATCTTCATCGGGCTGGAAGTCATGTCGCTCTCCATCTACATACTCTGCGGCCTCTTGAAGGGAAACCTGAAGGCGCTCGAATCGTCCCTCAAGTATTTCCTCCTCGGCTCCTTCGGCACGGCCTTTCTCCTCTACGCCATAGCCCTGGTCTACGCCACCACGGGAAGCATCGACATCCTCGCCATCCGGTCGGCGGCAACAGGTCTGAAGGGCGGAGTCAGCCCGATCTTTCTCGTGGGCATGGCCCTCCTTATCGTGGGCTTCGGCTTCAAGACCGCATCGGTCCCCTTCCATATGTGGACCCCCGACGTCTACGAGGGCGCACCCACGTCAGTCACCGTCTTCATGGCAACAGGTGTGAAGGCAGCAGCCTTCGGCGCATTCCTCAGGGTCTTCTACACCGCCTTCTATCCGCTTCTCACCCAGTGGGGAAGCGTGCTCTGGTTCATCGCGGTCCTCACCATGTCAGTCGGCAACATCACCGCCCTCGTGCAGAACAACATGAAGCGGCTCCTCGCCTATTCGAGCATCGCCCACGCAGGCTACATCCTCGTCGCCTTCGTCACAGGCGACAAGATTCTTTCGTCGAGCATCCTCTATTACCTGCTCGCCTACACCTTCATGAATTTAGGCGCCTTCAGCGTGGTCATTCTTCTCGGCAGGAAAGGCGAAGAGCACGAGGACATCGATAGTTACGCGGGCCTCGCCGCACGCCATCCCTTCGTGGCCCTCTGCATGACCATCTTCTTACTCTCCTTAACGGGCATACCGCCCCTCGCAGGCTTCGCCGGCAAGTTCTACATCTTCTCGGACGCCATCAAGGGCCAGTACTACTGGCTCGCGGTCATAGGCATGCTCAACAGCGCAGTCGCCGCCTACTACTACCTCCGGGTCCTCATGTACATGTACTTCAAGGAGCCCATGAAAGAGCTGGGCGGAATAGACATGTCGCCCGCCTACGTGTTGGTAATGCTGGTAAGTGTAGTGGCAGTGCTGTGGCTGGGGATTCTACCTCGGGATTTTCTGCTATTAGCCCAGAAGGCAGTGTCAGTTCTTCAATAGGGGTGGGGGCGGGCTGCCGGGCGCTTTTTGCGCCTAACTTCGTTGCCCTTCGGCCCGTGATGCTCGACGTACACACAAAGTACGCCTGTGCTCCCGGACCTCGTGACGCCTCGGTCGACCCGCTTTGCGGGTGCCCCGTCAAAAATCGCCGCGCCAGCGGGAAGACATGTCGTGTCCGGATCGACGGGACGGGCTCTCTTCCGTTTACCTATGCGTGATAAACTCCCACAAGACGAGTCCTGCAACGAAAAAAGAGAAGCTGAAGCCGAGGATTCAACAATGTGCGGTAGGTCGCTTCTTACTCACTGCTCATAACCTTTTGAGTTGCCCGTTCAGCAAAGTGTAGTGCTCGGGATTGCGTTCGACAACTCTTTCAAGCAGACGCGTCAAGAAATCATCCAAAGCACATGGAACCTGAGAGCCGATGTGACAGTATTTGTATTCATAAGACTCTGCATCGAAGACGACGATCCCCATCGCCTCATATTTTTCGTATGCGTTAGCTCGGTCCGTTCTGCCCAAAACACCTCTGAAAATCTGATGCGCCCTTTGTACTGTTGATGGCCGTCTTTCGGTTCCGTCGCTTTCGGCCCCTATGTGAAAAAGGAATAGGCCTCCCAAAACGGCGAAGGGAAATCTTTGATGCAAAGTTGTCGATTCTGAAAGCAAGTCCCCTCGCCTATTGGTAAGATTTTTCGAATAATTCTTGCTCGTTTCATCGGGAAAGCAAATGCTCTTGATGGAAATGCCCAGGACCAGTCCCGCGCTTTCAGTAGCGAAACTGACGTCCACTTTCTTCGGTCCCAGTCCCCCCGCAAACTGTCTTTCTTTGCCTCCCTCGGGCCCCGGTTGGCAATCTTTAACCCCAAGCTCTATCAGTTCTGGCAGCCAAAACACGTGCCACTTCGTTGGACAACCGCTCGGCGTAATTCTTCTTAGCCGCCCTCGTCGCGCTTTCTGAAGGCCGAGGTGACGCTGCTCTAATCGCTTCTCTTAACGGCACGGCTCCCCTCCATGTTCTTTTTGCAGTGTCGCCACTGCCGCATGGTCTCGATACCTTCTTCCATCAGTGGCCTTAAGTTCCCGTACTTATTTCCATTCATTTCAACGTGGTTGGGCAGTAGCACCCGTTTGGCCTCTCCCGGTTCCAGTTTTAACATCCCGCCGCCGAGAGGATGTCCTTCAATCTCGCAGCTAAGTTTCGCGATTGGACTTTCCCAGTGCTCCTGCAATGTTTCGAAGGACATCTGCTTCCTTAATCTAACTGTATGAACGGAATTAGTACCGACACATCGGCTGTTGTTCTTAATCAGATAAGGTTCCACACCTGTCATGTAGGACAGGAACCCATGGGGAATAGTGACATTAGGCACGGCGTACCATGGACTCCTCACCGTGCACTTAAATGCTTTTTGGGCCTCCTTAGCCTTTTCAGTCGACAGGTACTCTCTTATGGAAGTCGGTAAAGACAAGTCCTCTTTTTCGAGGTGTAACAGCAAAACCGGCTCATTGTTTTCAATCCATCGCCTTACATGCGACGGCATTAGTTGTCTCGATTGCGGCAGGTATTCTCCTCTTCGCACGGAAACCTTCAAAAAGCCAGGTGGAATTTCTAAAGTTCGGGCCTCCGACGGCCTAAGATGAAAAAACCCATTTGCTCCAGTGACGTATCCTATTCCAATCTCAGCGGCAGATCCAAGCCGGTATATGCTGTTCTCGCGTTCCAGCCCATGATAGGCCTCCAATACCTGACCTGGTAAAAGCCATCTCCTCAGTCTTCCATTTGCAGCACTCAACGCATCAATACCGACCTTGACTGTAGCCTCGGGTACGTTATCCGACGGAGTAAATCTCTCTAGAGCAGTAAAGTCTATGTGATCGGTCTTACCGGTAAAGCCCTCAGCGTAAAGCAGCCAAGCGTCTTCGGACAGTTTCGGGAAGATCTTTTCTTTGACCGCGATCACTTGTACTTTTTGAAAACAACCGGCAAAGCTATGGAGCAAAGGAACCGCATAGCTCGCATGCCCTATTTCCGCCGGCACAACGAACGCCATTCTTCCCCCTGGCTTGAGTAAAGCCGCAGCACCTGCGAGGAAGGGTGCCCAGGATGACGCCAATTGGGGAAGCCTAGCCCCGATCCTGAGCGCCAATCGTAAGGCTCGTGCTCGGGTTTCACCTGCAAATCCGTGATAGCGGATGAAGGGCGGATTTCCAACGACGGCGTCGAATCTCTCGTCTGTTTCTTCTGCCCAAACAAAGAAATCGTTATTATGAACTGTTGACGTCATTGCCCTTTGTTTTGCAAAGGACGCATGAAGGGAGTCTATCTCAACCCCTACCGACAGCGGATGGCGGGACAAAAATTCGCCGTTTCCACAAGCTGGATCAAGTATTCGGTCGTTTGAATCATGAACCGCCCATCTGACTAACGTGGAGGCTACAGCTTCCGGTGTAAAAAATTGTCCATATTCCTTAGCTGCTGCCATAAAATTTCACCCCCTCGATTATATATCACATACAACGGGCATTGAAACACATTTCGGCAGACTTCAATGTCGGAGGCAACGCGCAACCGGGACATTCTGTATTCATCCTGTTCAAGCACAAACTCAGTCGACGAAGAATTCAAGGACCCTTCGGCTTTTCCAGTGAATCCAGTCCTCTCGGTATTCAATTCGTAACGTGTCGCATTTCATCATTGTTTACCACGCAAAGCCTTTGTAACCATCGCTGTCTTTCTGTCGGCCCGTTCATCTACTCCCCCTTCTAACGGAACTGCATTCATTTTCCGGACATCCTTATGGCAACTTTGGGGCCAGGTTGGGGACGATCGAGGGGGCAGCCCAGTAGATAACGAATATGAATTAAGACGTTGATATAATCTAATATTATTATTTGAAGGGTAGAGGGGTCTCCCTTGACAGTAGACACAATAAATCACATAAGTTATCGTATTTAAAGTAATTATATGATAATTACTACTCTATGCCATCCTCGATCGAGGGCTTGGCCCTGACGCGATCCTTTAATCTCGGCGTCTTTTTCAAGGGTGCCACAGGGAGCACCATTCCATCGCAATTTTCCTTCTTTTGCTCCGTTTGCCGGACATTCAGGGGCTTAAACCGGCCCATCGACCCCGTGGCTGCCCGGTCCTTCATTCCTTCGGCCCGCCGACTCTTGACAAAGCCATACAATAAGCAATATTTATATATTGCATTGAACGGGGACCGAGGGCGGGTGAGAAGAGTTACCTTCGAATGGGATGACGAAAAGGATAGGGAGAATCAGAAGAAGCACAGTGTATCCTTTGCCGTTGCCCAGCAAGCATTCCTCGATCCGAAGCGTGTGATCGCGCAGGACGTCAAACATAGTTCGGAAGAAGATAGGTTCTACTGTATCGGTCGGGTTGAAGACGTTATTTTGACGGTGAGATTTACTTACAGGGGCCACACGATACGCATCTTTGGCGCAGGATATTGGAGGCAAGGTAAGGTGATTTATGAAGACCAAAATAAAGTACACTGAAGAACCAATAGGTGAGTTGAAGATTATCAAAGATTTCTTGCCTTCACCCGATCAATTGGTATTGAAAGAGGAGAATGTCAAAGTCACAATCTCGTTGAAGAAATCGAGTGTAGCCTTTTTCAAGGAACAGGCAAAAAAGTACGATATTTCCTATCAGAAGATGATAAGGGAGGTCGTGGACCGGTACGCTTCGCATTGGAAGAAAAGCGCATAGGGGAGGCCAATTCACATTGTCTTGGGGGTACCGAAAGGTAGGGGTCTGCCCTTGACAGTAGACACAATAAATCACATAAGTTGTTGGATTTAAAGTAATTAAGGCACTTTGTGGACGCCCTTCAGATTTGCCACCCTCCGCTACCCCCCAGCTGTTCCGATGCGAAATCCTTCCGATCTTGTTCAGGAACGAAGATCGCTACGCAATGCTCTATGGGAAGACAGGTCGGCCCAACTTCAGCGTCGCCCGTCTTTTGGGTCTGTGTCTTATGCAGGAGTGGAACGACCTGAGTGATCAGGAAGCCCTCAACACCTTCCGCTTTGTGAAGAGGGCGATAAGCTCATGGAAATACTGCGCCAGTTCCTCTAGTTTCACCTTCTGCTCGGCATGATCAAGACCGAACCAGCCCTCGGGTTCGAGCGAATGCCATTCCCGGATCGTCTTGGGGACTCTTGAGGAAGAGAGAAAGGGTGTTCGGGAACAGGGTCTCCCGGCAGCCTGATCGTGTCTTACAGCATTCGATTTCGTGTCATTTGTAAGCACCACAACCAAAAATGATATCGTCCACTTTTTCGATGTACATGGTCTTGGGTTCGATCTTCTTTGTCACGGGGTTCGAAAACTTGAAGTCCTGCCAGCCCTTGCCTTTAGTTTTGGCTATTTCGATTCTTTCTTTTACGAAATATTTCCCGTCCGGATCTTTCATATCGATAAGATCCATTCCGATCATTTTCGGATTAGCGCCATGGGCCAGGCACTTTCCGGTCAGATCGTACACGGTCACATAGATATCTCCCTTTACGAACTGCCCCTTTTGATTGCTTATCTCCGCCAGAGCCTTCTCCTTTCCGTTTGCCTTGTAATAGGCTATCGCCTTTTCCACCATTGCCTTAGCCTGGGCCGGAGTGTCTGCGGCATAGACAGTGCCGGCAGCCGCAAAGAAGAATCCGATGGTGATGAGCACGAAAAGTCTTTTCATTTGTCATCCTCTCCTTGATTTAGTACGCGAACACGGTTTCTCTGAACCCGCCCCTATCTATGCTTATCGCACTGCGCGAAACACACTTAAATAGGGGGAACCCATGGGGGGCAGCCACAGATAAATAGCTATTGCACGTGCTTCTCAGAAATCGTTTTCTGAGAACGTCCCCGACTACTCCCCTGATCCCCGATCGTCACATCGATATGTTGAGCCCACCATCTACCGGCAGGAGCGCGCCGACCACATACTTGGCTTCGTTGGACACGAGAAATGCCACCGCCTGCCGCCACTTCCACAGGGTCGCCGATGTGCCCCTTGGGGATCCTCTCGCTCTTGTACGGCCTGTTCACGCACTCCCTGTAGCCTACCGGAGTCCCCTACGAGTCCCGAGCCGACCGCGTTCACCCTGATGTTGAAGGTCCTTCCGGATAGCACGGGAAAGCTCATGGGCTCACCTGTGGACATTTTCCGGCTTGAGACCTGCTATTCCTCGAAGAATTTCGCCAATATCGAGACGTAGTCGACAATGATTTTCTTCTTCTCGTTCGTGACGTCACGAAACTGTATGCCCACGCTGATCCTGCGGGTATCCTGCTGTACGCGTCTTACGTCGCCCGACAGGCGTAAGTCGTTCTCGGGCCCGGGGAGTCGAAGAGAAAGCTCTACCGCATCTCCCACCTCGATCTCAGGGAAAAACGCGTTGGGGGGGTCCTCCACCATGCAGAAGCTGGATCCCGACTCGCTTATGTCCTCGACTATGCCGGAAAAGACCCGAAGAGATGCGCCTTGTTGCGCCCGTTCCATAATGAGGTCGGCGGGCAAATAACAGCCGACCCTCTTACAGCTCCTCAGGGCATGACGAGCGATCCGAGTCGGGAATTCGAGGAATAGCAGGCGCACGGGGTCGTTGACAACACCGGCCAGCTCGGTTTGGAACCCGAACACGTTACCTCCGTTCATGTACCTTACCGTGACCTTATTCCCTTTGAAAAGCTTGTTTGAGACGGACCCGAAGGTGCCGGTGTTCGGGTACGTGATGATGAGGCATTTTTTTGCCACGTAACCGACGGCCGTACTGCTCATTTTGACCGACACATCCTGTATTTCGATTTGCAGCGGGGTCCCGATAGGAGGAAAGAAGGACATGCCGAGCCCCGTCGTGCGGTCATCCAGAGGAATCTGCTCTATCTCAGCCATATCACCCCCCGCGCACATTTGATCCTGCCCAAATTTTCTAAACAAGAACCTCCCTCTTGTCAATACTTTTCGTTCGCTACGCCCTTTCCGAAACGGACGCAAGCTCGCGCATGGCTCTTTTGAGAGACGCCATCATTTCAAGGTAGAGGTAAGAGGCCTTGGGGGAACAGAGGCCCTTTATCAGTCGGTCCTGGTGCTCTACTGAGAAATCATCGGCCATTTGATAGAGCCTTGATAGCTCGGTCTGTATTTGCCGTGCCAAGTGGGGATTCTTCGTGAGAAAGAAGTCCTTCGCGTCCCTTGCCAATCCCTCGGCCACGCGGATCACGTCCTTGATCTCGTTGAGGGCCTTGTCGGTAAAAGGTGTGCTGGAATCCACCTTTTTTGCCGCCGCCCCTAGGAAATCGCCCATCTCGATGCCAAGCTTCTGAAGAGAAGGCAAGATGGTCAGAAATTTCAGCTCCGGTACGCTCTTTTCCTTCTTACCCGTCAGTTCTTCCGCTAAAGGAAGACAGGACCGAAGACTGCCTGTTCGCAATTCCTGAGCATCTTCGAGGCATTTCTTGTCATCCTTGAAGATACACCTTCTCGTATCCTCCAGGATCGGCACGACCGAATCCAGAATTCCGGAGATTGTTTCGATGTACTGTCTATCCTCCATTTTCGGGCCTCCTTTTTCAGCCTCGCGTTTAGCCTTTCTACTAGCATTGTACGTCCCTGAAATATTCAGGCAAGGTATTTGTGATCATTGTGAAAACATAAACTAGGGCAGGGGAGGGGCCGAATCTTGCCATTACACGTTTGCAGAAGGCGTGGTAATATCTTTGTGTGATCGCAAGGCCGGACCTCATTGGTGTTTCTCACAAGGGGAAGGTTGACCCCTCTTATGGCCCGTTTCTTGCTAAACCTTCCCGTCAGCCGTCCGATTATATTGTGAAGAACGGAGTCGATGCAAAAAAGAGGTGCAAAATGAAGGATTCCATGCCGGCGAGATCGAAAATACCCAGCTTCCGGCTCTTGCTGAGCCTTGCGGTGCTCTTAATCCTGGCTCTGCCGCTCCAGGGCCTCTTTGCGGACGATCAAATCACCGTGAAGCACGACCCGGATAAGACCGTGTATACCATCGGCCCGGACACTCAAAACAGGCAAGAAGAGGAAAGAGAGAGGGATAAGGCGTGGAACATGCTCAATAATATGCGTATCCTCGACAAAGGCAAAAGGCCGCCCACTCAGGGTCAGCCGCCTCAGCCCACTCAAAGCCCGCCACCTCCACCCGTTCAAAGCCAGTAAATTCACCATCCGGGTTTTCACGTCTCATTCCTTGAGGAATTGAGCGGTCTCTTCAGGAAAAGAAGTGTTGATGTAGATGCCTGACCCCATTTCAAATCCGGCAGGGGTGGTGAGTCGTGGAATAATCTGAAGATGCCAATGGTAGTAGTCTTCTTGTTCATCCCTGATGGGCGCGGTATTAATGACGTAATTGTAATCAGGATCGTTCAGCTTGGAATAGAGTTTGAACAGCGTTGTCTTGAGGACTTTTGCAAACTGCTTTGAATCCTCCATGGAGATTGACCCGAAAGAGGCCTGATGTTCTTTCGGGACAATCCAGGTTTCGAAAGGGAACCGGGATGCAAAAGGTTGGAGAACGACGAATCTCTCCGTATCCATTACGATCCTCTTGTCGGAGTTGAGCGCCTCCTGAATCGAGTCGCAATAGACACACCTCCCGTGGTCATCATAATACTGGGCCGCTTGTTCTAACTTTCTTCGAATATTGGAGGGGACGACCGGAGTTCCGACGAGTTGAGAATGAGGGTGTTCCAAAGATGTTCCCGCAGCCTTTCCATGATTCTTGAAGATGATGGTCAACTTGATCCGGCGGTCCTCTCTTGAAGCAAGGTATCTTTCACGGTAAGCGAGGAGGACCTCCTCCACCTGTTTGTCCTCCATGAGGGGAAGTATCTGGTTGTGGACGGGGGTTTCGATCACCACTTCGTGGACCCCCACTCCATCCATCATCCTGAAGAATCCCGACTCTTCTCTCTGCACGCTTCCATCCGGGGAGAGGGCGGGAAATCTATTGGGGACGACCCTTACCCACCATCCTTTGCTATCTGCCGGGCCACCGCTCCGGTAAGCGAGGGACTCGTGGGGGGTGAGATGTTCGTTGCCCTGGCAGAAGGGGCAGTCTTCCTTGTAAGGAGGTTTTTCGATAAGGGTTGAAGACCCCACGAACTCGTGGGGTCTCTTTGAACGCTCTGCGGCAATGATAACCCACTCTTTCGTCGTGGGATCCTGTCTTAGTTGAGTCATTCGGACCTCCCGAAGAAGTTTACTGTCGATGGTATCAGCGATAGCTATACTTGTCAATCAACAATCGG
>CAVVPU010000240.1:0-8452 GCA_963750015.1 uncultured delta proteobacterium
TTGGAAACGAGGCCGACGGCGTTCTTGGTCCCCACCGAGAGGGCATCCTTGAGGCCGGAAGCGATGGTAGAGTCATCGAGGCCCGCACCTTTTGCCTGGCCGGTGAGGGAGCCGCCGGACTCGGGTAACTGAGGCAGTCCCTTTTTGAGGGCGTCGCCCAGGAAATCGGCTGAGTAGAGCAGCGTCGAAGAAATCGCGAAAAAGCACGTGACGGCGACTAGGGTGCGGAAGAGCGTCTTCATGGCATCTCCTTTTCCGATACGGCGGGTCCCGATGCTTCTATGAGCCGGACGATTACTCTGTTGCGCCAATGTTCGCTCATACTGTAATGCCCGGCTGAGACGATGGCAATGATGGGGTGGGCAGCCAGGGCGAACGCAAGTGGACCCCCCACGGTGACCTCAAGAAACGTATGGCTGGGTCAGACTGACGAAAAGACAAAAGAGACGAGAGAGACTTTGAGAGGGCACGAGGTGTGGCCGGTCGGATGGGAGGGATCGCGATCTGCGGCGCACTTTTCGCCATGCGCCCTCCGACGTACATTTAGTACGCCATCCGGGCAGCAAGGCTCAAATTGCATCCACACCTCACGATCCCTCCCATCCGACCGGCCGGTGACACGCGGAGCCGTATCATTAAAGACCCCGCGGCTCCGGCCCTCATAGGATGTACACACCAACACCAATTGAAGAGGAGGGCGGCCCTAGAGGCCGCCAAGAACTGACTAGGTGGTTCTCTTTTTTCCTCGCCCCGCCGGGGAGAGGGTAGGGTGAGGGTGGGCCTTGCTGTTTGTTCCTAACTTTCGCGATTCGCGATTCGAGCTTCGCGATTTCTTTCCCGGCTCCGGCCTTCATAGGATGTACACACCAACGCCAATTGAATAAGAGCGGCGTCCCTGGAGGCCGCCAAAAGGAGCGGATGTATGCTTCATTTCTTTCCTCGCCCTTGATGAGGGGTGAGGGTAGGGTGAGGGTGCTGTTGCCCTTGGTGCGTATCGCGGACATCTTGTAATCTCTTGCGTTTCGGGGATAAGCTTTGAGAATTATGGTGGTGCCTTGAATACGCGACTTCCGACCGTTGACGGGATAGGACCGAGCTGTCTGCGGATTCCTGATGGCCGGAAAAACATTCTCGAGTATTTAGAAGAGCGATTTTCCAATGTAAAAGCCGAAACCTGGATCTCAAGAATGAGAAGGGGAGAGGTAGTGGATGAAAACGGGACTCCCTTGAGCGCCGAGACACCCTGTCGGGAAGGGGCCCTCATTTTTTACTACCGTGAGCTGGAACAGGAAACCCCGATTCCCTTCGAGGAAAGCATTCTTTATCAGGACAGCCATATACTAGTGGCGGACAAACCCCATTTTTTGCCTGTCACGCCCTCCGGTCGATTTCTTCGAGAAACCCTCCTCGTCCGCTTGAAAAAGAGACTCAACCTCGATCATCTTGTTCCGATCCACCGTATTGACAGGGAGACTGCCGGGGTCGTCATATTTTCTCATAATCCCGAAACCAGGGGCGACTATGCGTCGCTTTTCAACAAACGCCAGGTAAGAAAAGTCTATGAAGCGCTGGCAGCAGGCCTTCCAGGGGGCCGGTTCCCCATGACCCGTCGCAGTTGCTTGTCGAGGGGAACTCCCTTCTTTCGTATGAAAGAGGTTGAGGGTATACCAAACTCCGAAACCTGCATCGATGTCGTGGAGAATATGGGCAACTTAACCCTGTACCGGCTGACTCCCGTGACTGGAAGGAAACACCAGCTACGGGTACATCTTGCAGCCTTGGGAATTCCCATTATCAACGACAGGCTCTATCCCACGATACGGCCCCGTGAGGCAGATGACTTTTCCCTACCCCTTCAGTTGTTGGCGAGATCCATTTCTTTTCGAGACCCCCTGACAGGACAGGATCGATTCTTCAAAAGCAGCAAAGATCTCACCCGCCTGGGATAAAGAACAAGGGGAAAGTGAAAAGTGGAAAGGGGAAAGGGGAAAGTGGAAAGTGGAAAGGGGAAAGACCGATGGACGACCGATGAGAAAGAAATCGCGAAAGTTGAGAAAGTGGGCTAAGCTGACTTCAGTGGACACCAAAGTTGAGGTAAAATACCACAATGGAGGTGTCGAAGATGAAGACGTTTCCCTATGGGGTGTATTCGAAGGAGTTGAGGGAAGAAGCGGCGAAGCTCGTTATAGAAGGGGGAGTGACCATCCCTGAAGCGGGACGAAGGTTATCGATCCCTGAGTCGACCGTGCGCAAGTGGGTGCGGCAATATAAGGAAGGAACGCTGGCGGAGGTAGGCAAGGACCGTGCACCTTTGTCCGAGGCAGAGAAGGAACTCGCGAAAGTCAGGATGGAGCTGGCCGAGGTCAAGATGGAGCGGGATTTGTTAAAAAAGGCAGCCGCGTACTTTGCAAAGGAGTCGCAGAAAGGTACGCGATCATAAGACAGATGCGACTCATCTATCCTGTTCCCCGTATGTGCAGATTCTTGAGAGTATCGAGAAGCGGCTACTACAGGTGGCTCACGAGCCCTCCTTCACAAAGGAGCATCGAGGAAGGACGGCTGATCGCGGAGATCAGGGCAGCCCATAAGAGGACCAGACAGAGCTTCGGACCTGACAGACTCCAGAAGGACCTCATTGCCCATGGGGTGAAGGTCGGCGTCTTTCGGATCAGACGGATCAGGACAAAGCTCGGGATACGGTGTAAACAGGTGAAGAAATTTAAGGCAACGACCGATTCGACCTACACGCTCCCGGTGGCAGCCAATCTTCTGGAGCAGCAGTTCGAGACGACAGCCCCGAACCGGGTATGGGTGAGCGATATCACCTACATTCCCACCGATGAAGGCTGGCTCTATTGTGCTGCCCATAAGGACCTTTTCAACGGGGAGATCGTGGGATATGCCCTCGGACCCCGAATCACCACGGATCTCGTGAGAGAGTCCCTGCTCAAGGCGGTCAGGATGAAGCGACCGTCCCAAGGCCTCATCCACCATTCGGACCGGGGAGTCCAGTACTGCGCCCGTGAGTATCAAAAGCTGCTTATTCAGCTTGGCATGAAGGCCTCCATGAGCAGGAGGGGCAACTGCTACGACAATGCTCCTATGGAGAGCTTCTGGGGCACGCTCAAGAATGAGCTCGTTCATCATACGCGCTATGCCACACGAGAAGAGGCTATCAGGGAGATTACCGAATACATAGAAGTCTTCTACAACCGGGAGCGGCGACAGAAACGGCTGGGATATCTCTCCCCTGTCGCTTATGTGAGAAAGTTCTATGCCGAGAGGGCTGCGGCATGAAAAGTTTTGGTGTCCACTATTGACAGCAGGGGTCAATTGCCAAGGGGAAAGGTGCCTGTGCGCTGGAGGGGAAAAGGGGAATGGAGGGAATGTAATGGGCGGCCTTTAGGGCCGCCGCTGTTATCAACCGGCCTGGCATATCGCCCCTCAACGGAGAAACCAGGGGGACGATGAAGGGCGAGAAAAATAGGGGCATATCGCCTTTGGCGGCCTCTAGGGCCGCCCTCCTCTTAAATTGTTGCTGGTGTATGCATCCTATGAGGGCCGGAGCCGCGGACCAAAGGATACGGCTCCGCGTGTTACCGGCCGGTCGGATGGGAGGGATCGTGAGGTGTGGATGCAATTTGAGCCTTGCTGCCCGGATGGCGTACTAATGTACGTCGGAGGGCGCATGGCGAAAAGGGCGCCGCAGATCGCGATCTCTCCCAGCCGACTGGCCACACCTCGTGCCCTCACCGGGCATAAGGCGACCTTCGTGCACCTTCTCGCGAACCATAGGAACATGAATTTATGCAGGCGCAGTTGCGCACTTGGGGCTCCATGCAGGAGGAACGTCTCCTCGATGCTCCGGCCGAGACTTTTTTGTTGCAATCGGAATTACAATCGGAGATAACTGTACGTGCGGGAATGAATGGGGCCATTGAGACGCCACAAAAGCGGAGGAAAACAGGCAGACCATGAACGAAGCGGAGTATCGGAAAATTTTCGAAAAGGCAATGATCGGCATCTTCAGGAGCACTGCCGACGGTAGAATGCTCGAGCTCAACCCCGCGCTCGCCCGCATGGTCGGCTTCGAAACGCCTGAGGAAATGATCGGGGCCGTGGGCGATTTGACAAGTCTCTACGTGAACCCCGAAGACCGGCAAAGTCTCCTTAAGCTCCTCGAAGAAAAGGGGGTGGTGGAGGATTTCGAGACCCTCATCTATAGAAGGGATGGCTCCATCATCCGTGTGCGCCTCGATCTAGATCGTATCGAGGACGAGGGAAGCGGTTCATTCTATCTGCAGGGCACTTTTCAGGACGTCACCGAGGCCAGGGAAGCGGACGAGGCCCTCTTGGAGGTGGCGGAGAAGTACCGAAAGATATACGAGAACGCCATAGAAGGGATATTCCAGATAACGCCCGAAGGTCGCATCATCAGCGCGAATCCCGCCTTCGCCCGCATGCTCGGTTATGAAACTCCCGTCGATCTTGTCACCAGTATTGGCGACTTGAGAGAACAAGTCTTTGCCACCGAAAAAAGGCAAAAAGAGTTTGCCCGCCTCATGACGACGCAAGGGGAGGTCCGCGACTTCGAGGCCCAGGTCAAGCGCAGGGACGGAAGCGTCGAGTGGGTGTCGATCAACGCGAGGAGTGCAGGCAGCGAAGGATGCCCGCGTTACTATGAAGGCACAATCGAAAGCGTCGGTGAGCGGAAGAAGCTGGAGGCCCAGCTCAGACACGCGCAAAAGATGGAAAGCATCGGGACCCTTGCGGGGGGTGTGGCCCACGATTTCAATAACGTGCTTACCGCCATCATGGGTTACTGCAGCCTCATGAGGATGAAGGCCGGCGAAAACCACCCTTTCCTCGGATATGTGAACCAGATAATGGAGGCGGCCAATCGGGCAAGCACCCTCACCCAGAGCCTCCTCGCCTTCAGCCGCAAACAGGCGATGGAAGCGAAGGCAATCGACATAAATGAGACGATAAATGGCGTGGGCAAGCTGCTGCGGCGGATCATAGGAGAGGATGTGGAGTTGAAGACGTCCTTAAGCGAAGAGAGGCTCGTGGTCATGGCCGGCGAAGGACAGATCGGTCAGTTGCTCATGAACCTCGCCAGTAACGCGAGGGATGCCATGCCGGAGGGAGGAACCCTCAGCATCAAGACCGAGCGGGTGCATCTGAGCCCGGGATCGCTCACGGGCTACAAGGGCAAAGAAGGGGCTTATGCCGCGCTGGAGGTGACGGATACGGGAACGGGCATGGACGAAAGGACCAAAGACCAGGTTTTCGACCCCTTCTTCACCACGAAAGAGGTGGGGAAAGGCACGGGTCTCGGGCTCTCCATAGTCTATGGCATCGTCAATCAAAACAGAGGATATCTCGACGTGTCGAGCATTCCGGGGAAAGGCACGAAGTTCACCGTCTATTTCCCCCTCACTGAAGCCGCATCAGACCTCGAAGCGATGCAGGAAAGGTCGGATCTGCCCGGAGGCACCGAGATGATCCTTGTTGCCGAAGACAACACGCAGGTTCGAGAGATAGTGACTGCGACCTTAAGCGATTTCGGCTATACCGTAATCGAGGCCTTCGACGGAGAGGACGCAGTCGAAAAGTTCAACGAGCACAAGGCTGAAGTCAACCTCCTTCTCCTCGACGTCATCATGCCGAGAAAGAACGGGAAGGAAACATACAAGGAGATAAAGAAGGCGAGGCCGGACATACGGGCCATCTTCATGAGCGGATACACAGGGGACATCCTTTCCAGGAAGGGGATCAGCAGGGAGGGAATTCCCATGATCTCCAAACCGATCGTGGTAGAGAAGCTTCTCAGGGAAATCAGGGAGGTCCTCGACAACCAGCCTTCTCAGCTCACCCTGTTTCCGTAAAAACTCAAAAGCGGGGAGATGGGAGACCGTCGAGCGGTCTCCCATCTGTTTCACCGCATAACGAGCACGGCCGCTCCCTGGACCTGCCCCGACCTGAGGCGACCCAGGGCCTCGTTCGCCTGATTGAGCGGGAAGAGCTCGACCTCGGTGCACACCGGCACGGAAGGAGCCAGGGCAAGGAACTCCTCGCCGTCCTGCCTCGTCAGGTTGGCAACCGAACGGATCGACCGCTCCTCCCAGAGCAGATAATAGGGAAACGCCGGGATGTCGCTCATGTGGATGCCCGCGCAGACCACCGTGCCTCCCTTTGCAATGCTTTTCAAGGCTTCCACCACGAGAGGTCCCACCGGCGCAAAGATGATCGCCGCGTCCAGCGCCACGGGCGGCCGGACTAGGGAATCTCCCGTCCAGACTGCACCAAGCCTCCGCGCAAAAGACTGGCCGTCCTTATCGTCCGGTTTGGTAAAAGCGTAGACCTCCTTGCCTTGGTGTCGGGCCACCTGGACGATGATGTGGGCTGCAGCCCCGAAGCCGTAAATGCCGAGATAGTGGGCATCGGTCACCATCCGATAGGACCGGTAGCCGATAAGCCCCGCGCACAAAAGGGGAGCCGCCTCGGTGTCCTTGTACCCCTCGGGCAGAAGGAAGCAGTAGCGGTGGTCGGCGACCGTGTACTCCGCATAGCCGCCGTCGATGGTATACCCTGTAAAGAGCGGATGATCGCAGAGGTTCTCACGACCGGAAAGACAGGGGCGACAGCGTCCGCAGGTATAGGCGAGCCAGGGGATGCCGATGCGGTCTCCGGGCTTGAATCTCCCTGCTTCGGAGCCGGCCTCTACCACGGTCCCCACTATCTCGTGGCCGGGCACCAGGGGCAGCTTGGGATGGGGCAGCTCACCGTCCACCACATGGAGGTCGGTGCGGCAGACGCCGCAGGCAGCGACCTTGACGAGGACCTGGCCGGCGCGGGGCTCGGGGACGGCCATCAGCCGCTCCACGAGGGGCCCGCCGGGGGTTTCCAAAACCATGGCGCGCATGCGACCCACCATACTCATCTCCTTTCGCTGTTTTATTCTAATTTACATCCTGAAAAGAGGCGGAAGCAAGCGGGGAATAAGTGTGAGGAGTGCAACATCCCGATCCCCTGCTCCCATTTCTATTCCACTCAGTACAAGAACAAAGAAGAACTGAGGGTTCCAGGAAGTTGTCCTCGGTCTAGCAAGCCCACCGCGGGTTCAAGAACTTTCTTACAATGCCACCCGGAAGGTGAAAAGAATATTTTTCGCTTCTAAGGATGTTTTTCTTCTTGACAATACGTTTTACAGTGTTATAAATTGGGCTTAATCTGACAAGCTAAACCATCCGCGAGGGTGGGACGGAAAGTCAACGGGTCTCGGGTGCTCAGCTCAAGACGCTCATCTGATAGACGGCCGGACTGCCAGACTTGACATCAATTAAAGGAGGCAGTATGGGTGCTCTACTATGGAAACAATTGAGGAAAACCTTGGTAGTCGCATGTCTTTTTGCTCTCGTGCTCGGTACGGCGGGTATGGCACACGCTTTAACGGCGCCTTCTTATCCCGAGATATCCGGCTGGGTGGCCCCTACGGAATCGCTCACGGATGTCGGCGTCTTCTATGGATACGGAAGTGACACTGATATGCAACTGGGCTATTACAATGTGGGGAGCATCTCAGCCGGTACCACCAAGGATTTTTCTTTTACGGCCGCGGGCTACAACGTCATGGGCTATACGGTTATCGGCCTCTACACGAGGGCTGACGGCTCTACGGGCATCACAGTAGGCATGAGTCAGGAAACAGCAGCAGCCACCATAGGCGTCCAAGGCTGGAATGCGCATTTCGACGTTGAGGATAATCCTGATTTTACGGAATCAAACCTGATAGCGTGGGCGAGTGACCCCGGGTCGAACATGGGGAACATCCTGAATTTTGCCGACGCCTATCGTGAGACGGATGTGTTGGGAACAGATATCGGCAGTGAGCTTTACCTTGTCAATTTCTCTAAGGGCGCGGATGGCGGTCGGGCTTTTGCGGCCGTGCCCCTCCCCGGCGCCCTGCTACTCTTTGGGCCCGGCCTTGTGGGCCTCGCGGCCATAAGGAGAAGATTCAAGGGATAGAGATGGGCTATCCTTGAGAAGGCAGGGCGCAGAAAAGGCCCTGCCTTCTCTGTTCTTCCGATCGTTTAACTCCTTATTCTTCTGTCTACTGTTGAAACCCGGTTTTGATGCTTCCAAAGAAGGCCTGCGGGGTCAGACCCTGCAATCATACATTCTTCCTCGTCCTCTTCCCCATTTTGCTGCGGAGAGCCTGTTCACCCGTGTCCTTCAATTATGACCGCTGTCTTCCTTATTCTTCATTCCGGCAAGTGTAGGCATGATGCACGCGCAATAATCCGCTTGAACTTCTGTCCTGTTCGTGAGAAAAAACAACGGGGGCCGTCGCGTGTCTCCTAGGCGCGAGCTATCCGATCAACGAGTTAAAGGGGGAGAGTCGCACGATGAAAAAAGGAATGCTTCTCGCATTGCTCGTTCTTGCTTCAGT
>CAVVPU010000241.1:0-160241 GCA_963750015.1 uncultured delta proteobacterium
GATCAAGATCAAGCTCCTGGCCGTGCCCGGTGTGGGGGGAGGGAAGGAAGTTGCGGAAGGGGTGGCAGGCTACCTGAACCAGGTAGGGATCAACACCGAGGTAGACATGGCAGACCCGGGCAGATACTGGAGCAGCGTGTTCGTAAAGGGCTGGGACGACCTCGTCCTCTGCTTTCTCGGCGTCGACTACAATTCGCTGGCTACCATTCAGACCTGGCTCGGCCATCAACCGAAGACGAACCTCGCGAGTTTCAAAAGGACCGATAAACTATTGGCCATGAGCAAAGAATCGATAACCTTCAAAGATGAAGCTAGGCAAAAGGAGGCGGCCCGGAAGATGAGCATGGAAGTCTCGGAGCAGGCCCTCGTAATTCCGCTCTTTCACAATCCGGCCGCTTACATAACGCAGCCGTACGTTCACACCAACTACCTGGAGAGCGGAAATGTCCGGTGGAAGATGTATGACATGTGGATGTCTAAGCGTTAACCTCGGGGCGGGTGAAGCAAACCCCACCCGGACAACTAGGAGAATTGCTAGCTATCGGCCCTCCCGGATTCGACCGACAAAACTAGTGGAGCCGGTTTGTCTTCAAACTGGCAAGGGAAGCACAACAGGGGGGAAAAGGACATGGCTTTAAGAAACATCCGCATAAGCAAAAGACTCGCGATTGGATTCGGTATTCTTGGCTTTCTCATGGTAGCTCTTGTTATTACGGGAATAACGGCAACGAGCGTGATCAATTCCGGACTCGAACAGATAGCTCAGGTGAATAACGCCAAGATTCAGGCGGCCTACGACATGAAAGACGGGATAAAAAGCGTCAACCTGATGATCCTCAGTAAGCTCTCGTCCAAGGACGAGGCCTTTCAGGCCAGGGCGGATCAGTTAACCGCCGCATCGAGAGAACAATACATGAAGTCCCTCGGAGCATTGGAGAAGCTGGAAACGACCACGAAAGGCAAAGAGCTGATAAGCGCCTTCAAGGAGAATATCGCAAGAGGGAAAGAGGGCAATGTCAAAGTTGCTGAAGCTTTTAAGGCAGGGAAGGCCGATCAGGCCATATCGATCCTGGTGGGGACAGTCCTCCCGGCCGCCCTCGAGATATTCCAGATGGGAGACCAGCTCATACAGTTCCAGAAGGACGAAATTGCCGCACGGACGGCTGAAGCTCGGAGCACCTTCAGCCGGACGATGGCACTCCTGATTGCCATGGGCGTCATCATCATCGGCGTCGCCGTCGTTCTCACGCTTTCCTTAGGCAAGAGCATTACCGTCCCGATCAGGCAGACCGTTGCTGCCACGGAAATGCTTGCGGCGGGAAAGCTTGGCATAGATGTCGCGGTCGACAGAAAGGACGAGTTCGGCGACCAGGCCGCCGCTCTTAAGGCCATGGTGAAGAAGTGGAGGGAGATCGTCGCGAGCATCAAGCAAGCCTCCGACAATGTGGCGTCGGCGAGCGTCGAGCTCTCAGCCGGTGCGGAGCAGATGCAAAAGGGATCAGACGAGCAGGCGGAAAGAGCCCATCAAGTGGCAACGGCGTCCGAAGAGATGTCCCAGACCGTGCTCGATATTTCTAAAAATGCCTCAAGTATTGCGACGACCGCGACAAATGCAGCTAAGACGGCAAAGGGCGGGGGAAAGATAGTGGAGGAGGCGGTCAAGGAGGTAAAGGAGATCGCCCAGACCGTAGGGGAATCGGAGGGCCATATCACCTCTCTCGCCGAGCTTTCCCAAAGAATAGGTGAAATCATCGGCATCATCAACGACATCGCCGATCAGACCAACCTCCTGGCATTGAACGCGGCCATCGAAGCCGCAAGGGCCGGAGAACACGGCAGGGGCTTTGCCGTAGTCGCCGACGAAGTGAGAAAGCTCGCAGAGAGGACCACGGGGGCAACCTCGGAGGTCAGCGGGATCATCAGGGAGATTCAGAACAAAGTAACGAGCGCGGTCTCCTCGATCGAGCGGGTAAGCACCAAGGTCGAGCGCGGTGTCGATCTCTCGCAGAGGGCAGGGAACGAGCTCACGACCATCGTGGGCAATGTCGAGGATTTACACGTCATGGTTCAGCAGATCGCCGCTGCCATAGAGGAGATGTCGGCCACGTCCGATCAGATCAGCAAGGACATAGAGTCCATATCCGGCATATCGGGCGAGACGTCCATGGCGTCGGGAGAAGTGACCAAGGCATCCCAGGAACTGGCCCGGCTTGGCACCGATCTCCAGGACATTTCAAAACTGTTCGAGCTGTAAGGGGTGAACCGATGAGCGAGACGCTTCAACTTGTCACTTTCAGGATCGGCGCAGAGGAGTTCGGCATCGATATTAAGACGGTCCAGGAGATCAACCGGATGATCGACATCACGAAGATTCCCAACGCTCCTCCCTATGTGGAAGGCGTGGTGAACCTCAGGGGGAAGATCATCCCCATAGTCAATCTGCGGAAGAAGCTCGGATTCAATGAGATCGACCGCGACAACGCCACGAGGATCATGGTTGTTGAGATAGAGAACCATGTTCTCGGTTTCATTGTCGACTCAGTCTCAGAGGTGCTTCGCATACAAGACGTAAATATTGAAGCAGCCCCGAGTATCGGAGGAGGCGACACACCTTACATAGAAGGCGTTCTCAATCTCTCTGACCGAATACTGATACTCCTCGATCTCAAAACGCTGTTCGGCCAGGATACCAGGCTTGCAGCGTAGAGTGGCTTTAACGTGCCGGAGTACGGGATGGTCGACCATCCCGTACTCCGGCGCCACACCGCAATGGGTTTCACCGGCTCATCGTTTTTTCCTTTCTTTTTATGCACTTGCCGGTATATAGTTACGCCCGTGAAAGACCGAGTCTGTCTGGCGGATACTTCTCCTTTTCGCCCTTTCCCTCTTTCCTTCCGGTGCATGGGGGCAGTGCGAGCGCTTCGCAATCGTGAGTGACAGCCATGTGGGGGCTTCCAATTCGCGCTACGGTGCCTTTATTCAGGAGATGGAGGCCGAGGGAATCACCACGGTTGTCCATACGGGCGATGCCATCAACACGCCGGGGAGCATGGACCGATGGGCCGATGGGGAGCCATCCCGCTCCCCTGTCCGGACTCTCACGTGGACCACGCGGCTGCGCATCCGCCTCCATCGGCTCCTCGCGGTCACACCCTTCGGATGGCGCCATCTTTCCGCCGGCACCTGAAGCAAAACCTGGCGAACAAAGGCGCATTCGTTTTAGACTATCGGGAGCACCACCTGGATACCTTACAAGTCCTCCCCGGCCGAGGAATCGGGTCGCAAGATGAGGTGGGGGCGATTCGGAAAGAAGGAGAACGGCGATGTTGAGAACGCTTCTGATATATGTCGTTAATTGGTGCGGCCTGCTCATTATCGCAATAGGAAACGGCGCGCTTCGCGAGAAGGTGTACGGAGCGCGCATGACCGAACTGAGCGCTCACCAGCTCTCGACCCTCATCGGCCTCTTTCTGTTTGCCGTCTACATCTGGTTCCTGACAGGAGTATCCCCTATCGGTTCGGTTCGGGTCGCGGTGCTCATCGGCGGGATCTGGCTCGTCTTGACAATCGCCTTCGAGTTCCTTTTCGGCCGCTTCGTCGCAGGCCATTCCTGGAGTCATCTGCTCCACGACTACAACCTCTCGGCAGGCAGGCTCTGGGTGCTCGTGCTCCTGTGGACCGCGATTGCCCCTTACGTCTTCTACAAAATAAGGTCCTCGTAAAGCTCTGCACCCGCCACGCCCGCGCGCACCGGTAAATTACCGCCTTATCTCCCTCCCCCGGAACAATCCTTGCTCCAAAGTTGTCCCGTGATCCCCGTAACCCGTCTCTCTTCCTTCATCTATTCGAGGTAAGCACCCTTATCCGCGCTTGTGGCATATTTGGCGAAATGGGCAAGATAGCCCTGCGTGACTTTAGGAGCAGGAGGCGTCCATCCGGACATGCGTTGCCCGATCTCTTCGGCGCTCAGCTCTATATTGAGGCTTCTCGCCGGAATATCTATGTCGATCATGTCTCCGTCGCGGATGACTGCGATCGGTCCGCCGTTAACCGCCTCAGGCACGAGGTGGCCGATGCAGGGTCCGCCGGAAGTGCCTGAGAACCTGCCATCGGTTACGATCGCGACCGAGCGGTCGAGTCCCAGATCCACGAGAAGCCATGTAGCCATCACCATCTCCCTCATTCCGGGTCCTCCCCTTGGACCCTCGCCGCGGATCACCATGACGTCTCCCTCCTTTATCTTGCCGGAAAGGAGGGCATCGATGCAGTCTTCCTCCTGCTCGAAAACCCTGGCAGGGCCCCGGTGCGTGTGCATCTCAGGCCTGACTGCCGTCTGTTTCACGACGGCAGTTCCCATGTTCCCCTTGAGCACGGCAATGCCGCCGTTTACCCCCTTCGGATTCGAAAGGGGGCGTATTATTTCTGAATCCTTGATCTCTGCCGTCTTCAGATTCTCCCCGAGGATGCTGCCGGTTGCGGTCATGACGCCGGTATCGAGAAGGTCCGCCATCGATTTCATTACCGCCTGCAGTCCTCCCGCAGCCTCGTAGTCTTCCATGAGGTACCGGGGGTCCGAAGGCTTGATCTCCATTATGGAAGGAGTCGCCCGGCTGATTTCCTCGAAGTCATCGAGCGTAAACGGGTAGTCCAGCTCGTGGGCGATGGCGGGAAAGTGGAGAGTCAGGTTCGTCGAGCCGCTCGTCGCACAGCACACCTTCACCGCATTCTTGAAAGCGGCGGGACTCATGATATCCTTGGCCCTGATGTCCCTTGACAGGAGCTCCATCACCTTCCGGCCCGCTTCCTCGGCGAGGGCTTCCAGATCGGGGTTTGTCGCGCCCAGGGCAGAGTTGCCGGGCAGGGAAAGACCGAAGGCCTCGGCAGCGATGCACATGCTGTTTGCCGTGCCCATGAGGCAGCACGCGCCCGGGCCCGGGCATACGACGCGCTCGACCTCGAGCAGCTCTTGTCTGGTTGCCTTGCCCTGCCGGTAGGCGACGAAATATTTGCCCATGGAGGAGCAGTCGAGCCTCTCCCCTTTATATCGGCCCGAGGCCATGTAGCCCCCTGTCACGAGGACGGTAGGGAGGTTGCACCTTGCAGCGGCCATTATCAAACCCGGTACGATCTTGTCGCACGTCCCGATCATCACCGCCGCGTCGTAGCTCGCGTGCTCGATCATCATCTCGACTGAGGCGGCGATCAGGTCGCGGCTCGGCAGCAGATAATTGAATCCCTTATTCCCGCTGCCCTGCCCATCACAGGGGGCGAGGACGTTGAAAATCGTCGCCATTCCCCCTGCCTCCCTCACGCCGCGCTTGACTGCGGCAGCTATGCGGTCCAGGTGATAGGAGCCGGGAAGTATCTCGTTCCACGTGTTCGCGATAGCGACGAGGGGTTTCTCCAAATCCTCGTCGCTCGCCCCTACGGTTCTAAGGAAGGCCCTGCGCATGTAATACTGCGGTACTTCCGGGCTCAGATCCTTGCTTCTCAGCTTTGGGCTCATCTTCATGCCTCCTTTTGGTGCGGTCTCTCAAAGTTGAATCTCCTTGCGCCTCCATCAAGAAAAATAAACATTCTGCCCTCGTGTCCGATCTTCTCCGTCCTCGCCATGCCGTCATTGCTGTCGAGCAGCGCGTCGCCGGGCTCTCTATCGCAGAGAAGGGGCTCACAGAACTCATGGTCTCGCCAGTCTATCAATGAGGACGTTTTGTGTCAACAGTTCGTGGAGGCCACGGATGAGTCGATTTCCCCCCCTTTTTACACTTTCCACTCGCCCCTTCCGTTAGCTTTCAAATTAACTACCCCGCAGCAAGCTGCGAGGTATAAAAGACCTAAACAACAAACCCGTCGAAGAGCGTGAGCTGGCCTCGGTGTATCTGGTGATACGTTCTTCCTTGCTTCTGCACGTACTCCTTAATCACCTTTTCATTACCGTATTGCCCCACGGTGTTCGCGTAATAGCCGCTTGTCCAAAACTTTCCGCCCCAGAGCATTTTCTTCACCTCCGCGTGGGTCCGGAATACCTCCCTCGCGGTGATGCTTTTGATGATCTGCACAATGGTCTTCGGTGACATCATCGGAACGCTCTGAACGAGGAAATGAACATGATCCTCATCGGCTCCAATCTCCACGAAATGAATCTCGTGTCGTTCCGCAATACCCATGCAGACCTCTTTGAGGGTATTTTCCACTGCTTCGGTAAATACCTTTCTCCTGTACTTCGCCGGGCATACGATATGGTAGAGGAGAAGCGTCTTGTTGTGTCGCTTGAAAATATGTTCGCTCACCCACCTATTCTACTCCATGCCCCGCTTCATTGCGATGCTCACAGAAAAGGCATCCGCGCAGCAGAGCTGCGTGGAATGTTCTGATTCAAAATTGATTTCACCCCTATTTTCCTACCCTTTGCCGCCCATTTACCCCCCCCTCGGATGTGCCTTCCTTACTTGACGCGAAAGGGCTTTCTTTGGGAGAATTATACGAGGAGGCAGCCGGCGAACGACAACGCAGGAATGGCAATCGGACGTGCGGCCTTCGGGCCGGCGGATAAGGGTCGGACGGGTGCATTTGGATGCAAAAGGGTGGAGATTTCTCCAAACCGTCAAATTCCGTAAAGTCCACCGGCGGGAAATAAGGCAAAAATACTAATTATTTTAGTGACTTGAACTATGACGAGAGAGCTTTCCGGCAGTAATCCCACCCGTACAAATAATGGCCGATGTTGGGTTCAAAGAGGTGGGATGGAGACGAAGACCGGGGGCGATCTCGAGGCGATCATGGCGCGTCAAGGAGGGCCCATGAAAAGCGAAAGGCGTCGTCCCGTCGGTCTCGCAACTCTCTTTGGAGGAATCATCGGTTCGTTGATCGCGCTGTGGTTCCGCAAGAAAAGAAAGGCGGGTAAGACTTCCGGCTCCACGGAATAAGGGCAGGGCTTCCATGCAGCTCAGGTATAACGTCGATGACCGGCCTCCTTTCCTGGAGCTCCTTCTTCTCGGCCTCCAATGGCTTGCCATCGTCATACCCATAATTATCGTCATCGCGAGGATCGTCGGCGAGGTGCCATTGGATCAGCCCGTCGACCAGATTCTTTTCATGCAGAAGAGCGCCTTTCTCGTGGCAATAACCATGTGTGCCCAGATCCTCCTGGGCCATCGCCTGCCGCTCGTCGCGGGACCCGCCAGCGTGCTGGTCGTGGGTCTGACCGCGAGCCGGGGATTTTCCGAAAGCGCCGTCTATACCTCCACGATGATGGGAGGTCTCATTCTCTTCGCGATTGCTTGTACGGGTCTTTTCGCGCACGTCCGCAAGCTGTTCACGCCCCGGGTGGTAGCGGTCATCCTCCTTCTGATCGGCTTCACCCTCGCTCCGTCCATCATAGGTCTCGTCGCCGAACCAGGTCGCGAGACCCTGCCCCGTGCCGGCTTCGCCATGATCATGACGCTCCTCATGTTCGTCGCCGGCCGTTACTTCAGGGGCATCTGGAAATCGACGCTCATCCTCTGGTCTATGGTAATGGGAACCGCCGCGTGTGCGGTGCTCTTCCCGGGTTCGGTCCGGATAGGGCCCGCCTCGGCGCCCATCCTCTCCGTCTTCACCCACATGACTACCCATTTATCTTTCGAACCCGGCGTCCTCTTCTCCTTTCTCGTCTGCTTTCTCGGCCTCTCCATAAACGACCTCGGCTCCATAGAATCGGTAGGGGAGCTGATCAAGGCCCCTCGCCTCGACCAACGCCTGACACGGGGCATCACGATAAGCGGGTTGGCCAATATCCTTGGGGGGTTTCTGGGCATAGCCGGGCCGGTCAACTATTCCCTGAGCCCGGGCGTCATCATGTCAACGGGATGTGCGTCGAGGTTCACCCTGCTTCCCACCGCCCTTATCATGGCCTGCCTCGCCTTTTCGGCAAAGGCATTTGCACTTATCGGCGCCGTGCCTTCGCTCGTGGTGGGGAGCGTCTTTCTTTACCTCATGTCCTTTCAAATCGCCTCAGGCCTGGTTATGGCATCGGAAGATGCGGGGACATTCCAAATTGAGGACGGTCTCGTCATGGGCCTGCCGCTCCTCCTGGGGACAATCGTCGCCTTTATGCCTGCTGCTTTGGTGGAGTCGTTTTCGCCGCTCATACGCCCCATCGCAGGTAACGGCTTCGTGGTGGGTGTCGTGGCCGTCCTGGTGCTGGATCACCTCATCTTTCCCCGGGACCCGGCCCGACCAGGGTAGTGCGGTCGGTCTTCTCACCCGTGCAGTCTATCCAACGTTTCGAAGTAGGCCTCTATCCTCGTGTCGATCTGCGTCTCCGAATAGAACCGGGGGTCCCCCATATCGCTTTCGAACACCAGCGCCGGGATCCCCGTCCTCTTGGTCAGGATCTCCTTAAGCACCGGCACCGCAAAGCTCACCGCCTTGCAGCTCCTGTTCATAAACATGATCATACCATTGAGATCGTACTTCTTGAAGAGCCCGATGGCCATGTCCGCCCTGTCTTCTATGGTGGAATTGGAGAATCTGTTGAGGTAGTTCTCTGCGAGCGTGACAAGGGGGTCTTTGTCAAGGTCGAAATCGAGGCTCCACGCGTGCACATAGAGGGAGGTGAGGATAGCACCGCCGTGCGCGGCGAGGCGGTTCGCATGGTCCCTGAACTTGAACCAGACCGGAAGGTTCTCCCAATAGAGGCGGTATCTTTCATCCTTGACCACGCCGATGCCTTTTGCCACCTTTTCTTCCATGATCTCGTCGCAGAGGCTCTTGTAGAACTCGACGCACTCGGGGGTACCCCTTCTGTACACGGTAATGGCCATGTTGATGAGGGCGTCGAAGATGCTGATAGGCGAGGGCTTGTATTGGGCCATGTCGAGGAAGCGTTTATAAAGGATGCTTGCCTCGGCCGAATATCGGAGCACCTCTCTCAGTCTGTCGTAGTCGAAGGCGCGTTTCGTGATCCCCTCGAGCCAGGCGATCATCTCCTTAAGCTGGAGCACCGTGTAGTCGAGTATCTCACGACGGGCGCCTTCGTTCCTGATCCATTCGGGGGTGTCGAAGATGAAGAGAGGAGCCCCCTGCCCCCGCCTCGACAGCACCTGAAACCACTTTGTAAGAGTGAAGCATTGGGAATTACACGCCATGAGGAGGTCGGGCTCTGGTATGCCGCCCGTGACACTCTTGCCCGTCTTCCTGAAGCCGAGGTCGGCCCTCGCGTAAGCGCAAAGGTGGGTCGAATAGCCCATGCTTTCCGTGGCCAGGGAAAGCTCGGTGCCCATCCTCGCGGTGAGGTTGGCCACCGAATGGTTCTCGGGATACACGGGGATGATATCGTGGGCGACGAAGAGCTCTACCGGGGATATGGCCGTCGTATATCCTACGAGCTTACCGAGCTCATGGGCATGGAAGGCCTCGTCCATATATTCCTTCGTGATCTTCCCGGAGAGGTCTTTGGCCTTCATCTTCTCGCTCATGGCGCCGCCCCTTTGAGGGACTCGAAAAAGGCCTGCAGGCGCGTCCTCGCCTGGGCCAAAGAGATCGTCTGATACTCGGTCACCACAGTGTGGAAGGGGATTTCCTCATTCTTCATCTGCGCCTTAAGGTCAGGCAGGTCGTACTCCTCGGACTCGCAAAATTCTATATGCACATAGACCATTGCTTTGGCCTTGTGTTGCCGGTAAAGATCCCCGAGGGCCTTGCCATTCTTGAATACGTCGTCGTGGATGGGAGAGTAGAAGCCCCTTTTGAAATGTCTATCGGTGAGTGCGTCAAAGGGCTCCTTCTCTTCGTCGACGATGCCCTCGAGATAGCGGCTCCCGGTCACGAGGGTGTCCGCGACTACGTTGAGCTTGATTTCGTCGAAAAGATCGAAAAGCTCCGGCGGATCGCAGGTGATCCCGGTGAGGATGATCGGGATGTAGCCCTCCCCTTTCGAAATTTTCAAGGAGGCCCTGATGGACTTGAGGGTCTCGTTCATCTCCTTCTTGTCCACCTGCATCGACAGCTTGATAAGGGAGAACATCTCCTTGTTGGTGAGGCTCGCCGGGTTTTCCCTCTTGATGTCGTAAAGCTCCTTCAGGAGCCTCTTGTTCTCGTTATGGATGCGGATCGATTCCTTGAGGGCATCCTCTTTGAGGGTCGTCCCCGACCAGGTCGAGAGGGACGAGGCCAGCCGCCCCACTTCTTCCCTGACCCAGTAACGGGCGCTCTGCCGGTCGACCTGTCGCGGCAGGAGGATGCTCTCCACGTAAGTATCCTTAAAATTGATCCGCCATATGTCGCACATGTGCTGGGTCGTGTCGCAGACCTGAGGAAGCACGAACCCGTCGAACAGTTCGCGCTCGTAACTCAGGACAAGCTCCAGGTTGCTGCGCGCGAGAGAGCAGGCGTTGTCGGGGAGCAGGCTGGGCGCCTTCTTGAGGGGCTTATGGGTGCCGAGGAGCGTCACGGGGAGAAAGCCGAAGGCGTGGATGACCTCCTCAGGCACGTCGGCGAGGGTGCTGCCGACTACCTTGCGCGCCGCGGCGCTCTTCCACTCCCTTATGGCCTGATAAGGGTCCTTGGCATATTCGACGACCTTGTCGAGACTCAGACTCTCCCACATAAATCCTTGTTTCCCCGGTGCGAAAAGTAGTGCCCATAAGGCTAAAACTTCGTCCCGGCCATGTCAAGAGCTTAATCGGTCGGCCCACTTCCTCCACTAGTTACGCCCGGTCATGAATGGGTCGGGGGGCGGGGACCCTGAACGGCCTCTCTTCAGAAAATATGGGTTCCCGCCCCTATATTGTCAACGCTTCCGAAAGGGGAGTGTGCCAGGGGCGAACGCATTTGGAAATAATCTTTCCCGCCGCGGCGCATATGGCACCCGGAAGGTTCCGAATGCGCTCGCCCCTGGGCAGGAGAGCGGGTTGTCTTGAGGCTCCAATCCGGATATAATCTGACGTGGCAAGTATATTTGTCTGCGTCGACATGGACGCCTTCTTTGCTTCGGTGGAGCAGAAAGACAACCCGGCCCTGAGAGGCAAGCCAATAGCCGTGACAGGGGCCGGCGAGAGGACGGTCGTGACGACCTCCTCTTACGAAGCAAGGGCTTTCGGCGTCAAGACCGGAATGACCGTCCGCGAGGCCCGGAAACTCTGTCCTCACATCATCCTGGTGATCGGGGACAACAGAAAATACGCCCGCATATGCAGCAGGCTGGAAGAGATCTGCCTCCGGTTCTCACCTGATATCGAAATCTATTCCATCGACGAGGTTTTCCTCGACATTACCGGTTCCCATCACCTCTTCGGGGGTCCCGAGAGCTGTGCCCGGACCATCAAGGAGACGGTGAGGAACGAGCTCGGCATTACCTGTACGGTTGGCATGGGGCCAAACATCCTCATCGCCAAGCTCGCGAGCGATCTCGCGAAGCCCGACGGACTCCAGTGGGTAAAGGAGGAGGCAATGGCCGACCTGCTCGAAAACCTTCCCGTAAAAAAGTTGTGGGGCATTGGAGCCCATACCGAGGAGAAGCTCCGGGCCATGAGGATTAGGACGTGCGGGGAATTGGGCAGGGCATCCGGCTCTCTTTTGACGAGGAGATTCGGCGTCCTCGGAGAACGACTCAAGGCGATGGGCTGCGGCAGGCTCGACAGGCCTCTTGAGGCGGCCACGGTGGAGCCGAAGTCGATCGGTCACAGTACCACGCTCCCCAGGGACATCTGGAAGAGGGAGGAGCTCACAAGCTGCCTCCTGCGCCTCGCCGAAAGGGTCGGCCGAAGGGCCAGGCGCTACGGCTACAGGGGCAGGAGGATCACTCTCACCGTTCGTTACGGCGATTTCGAAACCTTTGCGAGGCAGGCTACCCTACCGGCAGGCACGAATGACACGGGCGAGATATACCGCACTGCCCTATCCATTCTCGACGCCATAAATCTCAAGAGCAGCGTGCGGCTCCTCGGCATCGCCCTCTCTTCGATAGGTAGGGAAGGGCACCAGATGCCGCTCTTTGAGGACGGGAGCCGAAAAAAGAAGGCTGCAGTGAACAGGGCCGTCGACGAAGTGAACGACCGGTTCGGGGAGCACACTATCACCTATGCGGCGACTCTCTCGCAAGAAGAAGAACGTAAGGTTATTTCCCCGGCATGGCGTCCATCCGGTGTGAGGAAGAGCGACCTGTAAGGAACCGAGATGGGGGGGAGGTGAGCGGGGAGGCCGGGGCATCCGCGAAGCGGGTCAAGCGGTTTTGCCGGCGGGCACCCGCGAAGCGGGTCGGGGGTGCTGAACCCCGCAGTTCACGAGCGCAGCGAGGCTGAGCGGGGAGGCTCCATGGGCTTTGCCCATGGAGGGGGCGCTGAGCCCCATTAGTTGAATCCCGGCCTTCAATGAGGTACACTATATGCATGAAGGAATGCACAAAAAATAGCCCGTGCTCCTCAGCCACGCCTTCCGGAAAGAGCGCTTCTTTCGGCCGGGCGGCCTGACGAAGACCTCATCTTTGGTGAATACTTGCGAGAGCTGCCGGAATATCCGGTAACCGAAGCTAAAAGAGATGGAAAAGTTTGTCTCTCTCCCGGTCTTAGTCGCCTCCCCGTCAGCCGATTGACTCATCGTGACGAATTCTGTTAAGGTTAGGGGGACTTCCATGGAAAGACAATCAGGCTGGATGCGAAGATCCAAAGAAGAAATTCAGGAGATCTTCACCTTCTGCGAAGGATATAAACGGTTCCTGGATCGAGCCAAAACAGAGCGGGAAGCGGTGAGCGAGATCGCGAAGGCCCTCGAAGCGGCAGGATTTACACAGGACGTAAAAGGACCGAAGGTCTATGGGGTCAACAGGGGCAAAGAAATTGTCGCCTATCGAAGAGGCCTCCGGGACATCAGGGACGGCTTACGAATTATCATCGCCCATGTAGATGCGCCCCGTCTGGACCTGAAGCAGAATCCTCTTTATGAGGAGGTCGATCTTGCCCTGTTGAGAACGCACTATTATGGCGGCATAAAGAAATACCAATGGCTCGCCATACCGCTTGCCATACACGGCGTGGTGGTGAAGGCTGACGGTACTAGGGTCGATGTGGTGATGGGCGAAGATGAAGATGATCCTGTCGTTTCTATCGACGATTTGCTCCCCCATCTTTCCCGGAAGCATCAGGACGAAAAAAAACTGTCGGAGGCCATAGAGGGGGAGAAGCTGACCCTCTTCTTCGGCAGCATGCCGCTTCCCGGCGAGGCCAAAGAACCGGTGAAGAAAGCTGTTCTCAGCCTGCTTAAGGAAAAATACGATTTCTCCGAGGAAGATTTCATCAGCGCCGAGATAGAGGCAGTACCCGCTTTCAGGGCGAGGGACGTGGGCATAGATCGCGGCATGATCGGGGCGTACGGCCAGGATGACCGTGCTTCTGCTTATCCACTTCTCAAGGCGCTCATTGATCTGGAAAAGGATCCGTCCTATCCGGTGCTCGCAGTATTCATCGACAAAGAAGAGATAGGGTCGGAAGGCAATACGAGCGCCCAATCCCATTTCATCCAGCTCTTTCTCGAAGACCTGCTGGGGGAAGGCCTCGGCATGACGGATGCCGGAAGGCTTGCGCGCCGCGCCCTTTTCAGGTCAAAGGCTATCAGTGCTGACGTAAACGGCGCGGTCAACCCAAGCTGGCAAGAAGTGCACGAAAAGCAGAACGCATGTTATCTCGGGGAGGGCATCTGTGTGACGAAATTCACCGGCCACATGGGCAAGGTCGGAGCCAACGACGCCCACGCGGAGTTTGTCGCCGAGATAAGGAACACCTTCGCCAAGGAGGACATAATCTGGCAAACGGGAGAACTCGGGAAGATCGATGAAGGCGGAGGTGGAACAGTAGCCAAGTACCTTGCCGAGTACGGCATGGATATCATAGACATGGGAGCTCCGATCCTGACCATGCATTCTCCCTTCGAGATATCGAGCAAGCTCGATATCCACGAGTCATATCGGGCCTTTAAGGCGTTCTTTCTATCGTAAATGGAGGCACAAACGAAATGATGGAAGACGAAAACATAAAGATACCGGAGGTGTTGCCCCTGCTCCCCGTGAGGGACATGGTCATGTATCCTGCGGTGACCCTGCCGCTCTTTCTTGGCAGGGAAATGTCGATAAATGCGGTGGAGAAATCCCTGTCGAAAGACAGGCTGATTCTTGTGGCGGCCCAAAAGGACCTCACCGATGAGGATCCCCTTCCGGGAAGAATCTATTCGATGGGCGTGGTTTCCCAGATCATGCGTATGCTCCGCCTTCCCGACGGCAGGATAAAGATTCTCATCCAGGGGATCAAGAAGGCATCCATTGAGGCATATGTTCAGGAAAGGCCGACCTTTCTGGTCAAGGTGAAGCCCGTAGAAGAACCGCTGATCACCGAGATCACCCTCGAGACGGAAGCGCTCATGCGCTACATCAAGGAGGAGATGGAGAAGGTGGTCTCCATGGGAAGAATGGTTCCTTCGGATGTTCTCCTCGCCCTCGACACCATAGACGAGCCGGGAAAATTCGCGGATATCGCCTGCGCCAACCTGGGGCTCCAGGTGGACAAGGCCCAGGAACTGCTCGAGATCGTCGATCCGATCCAGCGGCTCAGGAAGCTTTCCGAGATCGTGGGCAAGGAGATCGAGCTCCTCAACATGCAGGCAAAGATCCTGTCCCAGGCAAAGGACGAGATGACCAAAAGCCAGAGGGATTATTTCCTCCGGGAACAGATGAAGGCCATACGGACCGAGCTTGGCGAAACGGACGAGCATGACGACGACGTGAAGGACCTCAGGAAGAAGATCAAGAAGGCCCGGATGCCGAGGGACATCGAAAAAGAGGCCAAGAAACAGGTGGAACGCCTCGAGATGATGCATCCGGACGCCATCGAATCGAGCATGCTCCGGACCTATATAGAATGGCTCGTCGAATTGCCGTGGAGCAATTCGACCAAGGATAATATCGATATCAAGAACGTGAAGACTATTCTCGACGAGGACCACTACGATCTGGAGAAGGTGAAGGAGAGGATCCTCGAGTTCTTGAGCGTGATCCAGCTCAAAGGCGATATGAAGGGCCCTATCCTTTGCTTTGTCGGGCCTCCCGGGGTCGGTAAGACATCCTTGGGCCGCAGCATAGCGCGGGCCCTGGGCCGCAATTTTCACCGCCTCTCACTCGGAGGTATGAAGGACGAGGCTGAGATACGGGGCCACCGGAGGACCTATGTGGGCGCTATGCCGGGGAGGATCATTCAAGGCCTGAAACAAGGCGGCACAAACAACCCGGTGTTCATGCTCGACGAGGTGGATAAGATCGGAATGGATTTCCGTGGGGACCCTGCGAGCGCGCTCCTCGAGGTGTTGGACCCCGAGCAAAATGTTGCTTTCAGCGACCACTATCTGAACGTGCCTTTCGACCTGTCCAAGGTCATGTTCATCACCACCGCGAACCAGGTGGATACAATCCCTGCCGCCCTCCATGACAGGATGGAAACCATCAGCATACCGGGCTACACGGAGAAAGAGAAGCTCCTCATCGCAAAAAGGCACCTCATCCCCAAGCAGGTAAAAGAGAACGGCCTCAAAGACGAGCAGATAAGCTTCAGCGACAAGGCGGTGGACAAGATCATCAGCGAGTATACGAGAGAAGCGGGCTTGAGGAACCTCGAACGTGAGGTCGCCTCCGTGGCCCGCAAGGTGGCGCGAAAGATCGCCGAAGGCCGTACCAGGAAGGTCATCATAACCCCGAAGAACCTCCACGCCTTTCTCGGCCAGCCGAAATTCACGCCCGAGAATACACTACCTGAGGATACGGTGGGAGTGGTGTGCGGCCTTGCCTGGACCGAGGCGGGTGGCGATATCCTCTTTATCGAGGTCTCGGTTCGTAAGGGGAAAAAGGACGTTCTCCTCACGGGGAACCTGGGAAACGTCATGAAGGAGTCGGCTCAGGCCGCCTTGAGCTACATCAAGGCGCGGAGCGATCTCCTCGGGGTAGATAATAAAGTTTTCGACGACCTCGAACTCCATATCCATGTCCCTCAGGGGGCGATACCGAAGGACGGCCCTTCCGCGGGCATCACTATGGCCGTGGCTATGATAAGCGCCCTGACAAAAAGGCCCGTGGACAGAAAGATCGCCATGACCGGCGAAATAACGCTTACCGGCCGAGTTCTGGCTATAGGTGGCCTCAAGGAAAAAACACTCGCCGCCCTAAGGGCAGGGATCACGAGGATTATCATTCCCGAAGCCAACGTCAGAGAGGCTCGAAGAGATGCCGGGATACGTCCGTAAGAGGATAGAGTTTCTCCCTGTGAAGGACATGGACGGGGTAATCGGGATCCTGTTCAAGACCGGCGCCGGGAAACAGAAGTCAAAAAAAACCGGGTCTATAAGGGGGGTAGGCCGTGAAAGAGGCCTCCTTCTACCGAAAACTTAGCGGCAACGACGTAGAATGCGGCCTGTGCCGCCATCATTGCCTCATCCATGACGGAGCACGGGGCATCTGCTGCGTCAGGGAAAACCGTGAAGGTATCCTGTATACGCGGGTATACGGCAATCCCTGTACCTGGCATGTCGATCCTATAGAAAAAAAGCCCCTTTACCATTTCTTTCCGGGTTCCAGGGCCTTTTCGATTGCAACGGTCGGCTGCAATTTCAAGTGTCTTCACTGTCAGAACCATGAAATATCCCAGCTCAAGAGGGACGAAAATCGGATCGCCGGCTACGCGATGGGTCCGGAAGAAGTGGTGGACGAGGCTCGCAAAGAGGGTTGCAGGAGCATCTCTTACACCTACACCGAGCCCACCATTTTTTACGAGTACGCCTTTGACATAGCAAAGCTTGCGAGTCAGGCGGGCATTGCCAACTGCTTCGTCACGAACGGCTACATCGAGGAGGAGCCGCTCACGGCATTGAGCCCTTTCCTCGACGCGGCAAATATCGACCTCAAGGGCTTTTCCGAGAACTTTTACAAGAAGGTGTGCGGAGCCCGGCTCGAGGAAGTTCTCGCCTCTATCAAACAGTACAAGGTCTTAGGAATTTGGATCGAGCTGACCACTCTTATCATACCCGGATACAACGACAGTGATGAGGAATTGAGAGGAATCGCGCGCTTCATCGCACAAGACGTGGGAATAGAGACGCCCTGGCATGTGAGCGCCTTCCATCCGACCTATAAGCTTGTCGACAGCCGCCCGACTTCCCCCGAGACCCTGATTCGGGCCCGGGAAATAGGACTTAGGGCCGG
The DNA here is from genome assembly GCA_963750015.1 of uncultured delta proteobacterium. Classification (GTDB taxonomy): domain Bacteria; phylum Desulfobacterota; class Syntrophorhabdia; order Syntrophorhabdales; family WCHB1-27; genus CAVVNC01. The sequence continues at coordinate 17,213 of CAVVPU010000241.1, forward strand.
ATTGCGATACGTCTATACGGGGAACATCCCCGGCATTGACGGAGAGCACACATACTGCTACAACTGCGGGAAACCTGTGATCCGAAGACGGGGATTCACCGTCTTGGGCCGCGACATCCGCGATGGATCGTGCGCCTTCTGCGGGGCCCGAATCGACGGCATAGGACTCGGGTAACAGCGAAGGAGGCAAAGAGCTTGCCGCTTTTGCGATCCTCCCCTATCCAAGCTTGAACTGATTGACCATCGCCTCGAGGGCTTTGGCGACTTTGGCGACTTTGGCTGCGGCAGGGGCCGCGTCGGCGACCTTCTCGGAAGTCCCTTTGATCACGTGCGAGACCTGTAGGATACTTCGAGAAGTTTCGGCAGTCGTTGCGTTCTCCTGCTCAACCGCCACCGCTATCTGGTTTATCTGCTCGTCCACTGTACCGATCTGATGTGAAACATCGAGAAGAAAGCTCTTCGATTGGCTGGTTTTTTCGGTTCCAACCTCCACCTCCTTGACGCTTTCTTCGATGGAGGCGACGATTCCCCTGGTTTCGGCCTGCATGGCAGAGATGGTCGTTGCGATTTCCTGGGTCGCCTGGGTCGTCCTTTCGGCGAGCTTTCTCACCTCATCCGCAACCACGGCAAATCCCCGGCCCTGCTCGCCGGCCCGTGCGGCCTCTATGGCTGCATTGAGGGCAAGAAGGTTCGTCTGGTCGGCGATATCGTTGATGAGACCTACAACCTGGCCTACCTGATCTGACCTTCTTCCCAGGGATTCGATGACAGTTGCCAATCCCTGCACCTTTTCGGCAATAGCTTTCATCACGGTTACCGTCTCGTCGATCACGACGCCGCCTGCCTTTACAGCCTCGTTCGATTGTTTTGAGCTCTGAGCGGCCATGGCGCAGTTGCGGGCTATCTCCGAAGAGGTGGAGGCCAACTCCTCGGAGGCGACTGCGACCGAGTTGATCTGGCTGGTGGTCTCCTCGAAACCCGTTATCATCTGCTGCATGGCTATATCCATCTTGCCCCCGGCAGACATAATCTGCTCGCCGTCCTCCGCCACGTGGACCATGATCCTCCTCAGGTTATCGACGAATGCGTTAAACTGTAGGGTCATATCGCCGAGCTCATCTTTCGAATCGGCCCTTACCTGTTTAGTCAGGTCCCCCTTTGCCACAATGCCCACTGCCTTAACCACCTTGTCGATGGTTGCAGTGATGCGGCCGGCGAGGAAGAAGTTGATGAGTATGGTGACAACTATGGTAGCGGCGACGAGCGCCAAAAGGACTATCCGCGAGGCCCCTAAACAAAGGAACATGCCCAAGATGAATAGAAGTACCGTAGAGACGACCGGTCCTGCCATGAGCTTGCGAGACAATTTCGACTTCCCGAAGACGTCCTTCACGTTGACCCCCCAGTCAAGAGATGGCGGAATCCTTTTCGTCGGGCCTTCCGCTTTTTGCTGGCCGCGCACGGTCACGGTGGAACGAATGGGCGGGTGTCCAACTCGTCACCGGGGGCACCTACAGCACTTAACCAGCTATGGACGTTATCGGATTATCTTCTATTTGCTTAAACCAATGTTTATAAGGAAAGACCGCCATCCCATGTCGAGGGAGAAATCCCTTCCTAAAACTTAAGGCCGGCGAAGATCAGCCGATAAGGTCAGTGACAGGGGAACTGTCGTGAAGGGCGTTCTCTATTCAAAGCCGTTGGTCGAGGAAGCCGACTTGAAGGAATTATTACGCAGATGTTGCGAGGTCCTGGGTCTGACAAAGGATGCAACCGAGGCGGAAATAAGGGATGCCTTCGATAGACTTCGGTCCGCGACCTCCGGAGAGGCCCAGCCGTGGGAGAAGCTCAAAGAAATCACCTGGGCCCGTGATACTCTACTTCATTACCTGAAGGACCACGAAGGCTTACCTCGGCAGGAGGCCGAGGACGCCGCAGCCGTAGCGGGGCAGGCGCCCGGCGGGCGCCCTGCAAGAGCCGGGTGGTGGTCTTCGGTAGGTGTAATCGCCCTCGCTGTTCTCCTCTCGGTCCTTTTCTACCTATACTCACCAGGCTTCCTCAGGCCGAAACAGGCGGTAACTGTGGCTCCGCCGGGCACAACCCCCGCAGCCCCAAGCGCCCCTTCAATGAACACTGCCTTGCCGCCCGGAAAGGATACATCCCCATCGCTCCAAGAAATGAAAAAGGCTGTGGTGACCCTGCGGTTCGGCACACACCTCGGATCCGGTTTTCTCGTCTCCGAGGATGGCTATCTGGTGACAAACCTTCACGTGGTGGACCAGGTGGTCGGATCGGCCGAATTCTCTTCCGGGGGGTCAACCGACGTGTCGGTCGTCAGCATAGCACCGCAGAGCGATCTGGCCCTCTTGAAAACGTCTTCGGGAAGCGGCTATACCTTTCTGCGGCTCGGCGACAGCAGCGCCTGCCGCGAAGGCGATCCCGTGTTGGCAATCGGCTCTCCTCAGGGACTTCAGTCAACCTTTACCAAAGGCATAATCAGCGCCATCGGCAGAAAGCTTCCTGGAGTCGCAGTTTCCTTCATTCAGACGGACGCGGCGATTAACCATGGCAACAGTGGAGGCCCACTGATCAACGCAGCCGGAGAGGTAATCGGCATCAATACGGCCGCCGTGGAGAAGTTTGTGGCCGAAGGCCTCAACTTCGCCATCGCCGTAAATGACGTAAAGGAGTTTATCGAGGACGGGCGCAGAATAAGCGAAGCGGAACGGGCCGGCCAGAGGCCCGATCTTGAAGCCAGGATAAGGCAGGAGGCTCTCAAGAGAGAAAGGCGCGACGAGCAGAGCCGCGAGCAGGCCATCGATTCGGCGCGGCAAGAGGATCAGCGCTACAGGGATCAACTGGAGGCTATGAAAGAGCACCTGGAAACAATGCAGAAGCGCCAGGCCCTCAATATCTGCCTGCAACAGGTTGCGGGACAAGCCCAACAAATGTGGGACGAACAATGCAAGGCCCTTTCGTGGCCGGCACGCTGCCAGCTCCCCGAAAGCATCGCCATTCGCTTCAAAGGGGGATTGTTGAACGCCCAGCAGGAATGTCTGAAGAACTACGGTGAATAAGCTTTACTTCGGAAAAGTGACTTGTCAACCGGGAGCGGAAGGACCTTAAAGAAATTCGGAATGAGATAAGAGCCTCCCGAACAAGGCCCTCCAAGCAAAGAAAAACCCAGGAAAGACAGACCTTTGACAATATCAGAGGTCTTGTGATATTAATGTGCATGCAGGTGGAATGGGAAGGAAAGGTTCAAACCGTCGATAAACGGGTTACCGTACAGCGGCTGCTCGAGATGTTTGCCTTGAGCAGGGAGGCCCACCTCGTCACGGCCAACGGGGCCCTCGTTACCGAGGATCGCATGTTGGAAAGGGACGATATCGTAAAGATCATACGGGTAATATCAGGCGGATGAAGTGCAGGGTGTGCGGCACTCAGGCGAATATCCGCCTACCCCAATACAACACTGCTTTGTGCAAGGAAGACTTCGTCGGTTTCCTTGAAAAGAGGGTTCTCGGCACAATCGACAAATACGGCCTCATAGGCAGGGAAGAGAAAACCCTCGTAGCCGTGTCGGGCGGCAAAGACAGTCTTGCCCTCTGGCACATGCTCGACCGCCTCGGCTTTCCGGCGGACGGGATCTATATAGACCTGGGCATTAAGGACTACTCGGATGTCTCCTTCGATAAAGCCAAGGCATATGCCGAAAGGCTTCAAAGAAAGCTTTACTCCTTTTCCATCTCGGACGCCTTTACCAAAGGGATCAAGGACCTGGCAGGAACACTGAGGCGACCCGCCTGTTCACTTTGCGGCATGATCAAGAGGTATGTGATGAACCGGGCGTGCACTGAATACGGCTACTCGATTCTTGCGACAGGGCACAACCTCGACGATGAGGCCTCCGCGCTCCTCGGCAACCTTCTTCATTGGAAAGAGGAATACCTGTGGAAAAAGGGTGTGGCTCTCGAGGCAGAGGGCAGCCACCTGGCTAAGAAGGTAAAGCCTTTCTTTCTCTGCTCGGAAAAGGAGACGGCTGCCTATGCAGTCATGAACGGCATAGATTACGTATACGATGAGTGTCCTTACTCGAAGGGCGCTAAAACGCTTTTGTACAAGGCTCTTCTTAACCGCGTCGAGGAGGAATCACCCGCAACCAAGCTTGCCTTCATGAAAGGCTACCTGAAGAGGACGCGGCAAAATGAGGCGGGCAAGGAGAAGGGGCAGAAGTCTGTGTGCGGAAAGTGCGGCTATCCGTCATTCGGGGAAGAGTGCAACTTCTGTCGCCTTGTGGGTAGATTCGGCAGCGAGAGGAGCTTTTCCTTTCGAATCCACTCCCCTGACCCGTCATGAGCCTCGATAGTCTCGTTCAACTCGTATTCAATGTGTACGAGGCCTTCACCGTAGCGCTCTTCATGAAAGACGGTGAGAACCTGTCATGCCTTTCCGGTTTTTCCTTCTCAAGAAGCTTTGACAAGGCCAGGGGCATCCCGATAGACGGCACGCTTCCGGGGTGGGTCATTAAGCACAAGGAGCCCCTTATTATCGGAAACTTCGACAAGGACGAGGAAACGCTCGGTTACTACGGGAAGCCGGAAGGAATAAAATCGTTCATGGCCTACCCCCTCGAGATGCCTGGTGTCGTCGTGGTGGACAGCAAGAAGAAGTGGGTCTTCACCGAAAAGGAGAAGAAGCTGCTTGCCCTCTTCGTCTCCCTGCTCGCCCAGGAAGCGGAGGGGGAAAAACTTCTCAGGGATATGGAGGAGGAGCGCGAGCATCTCGCGCTCCTCCGAAGGTTTATTGCTCAAATGTGCGAATCCCGGCCGGCCGAGTCTATGCTCGACGAGGTATTGAAAGAAAGTCTCGGGGCATCGGGAGGCGATCTGTCCCTGGCGGGGGTGAAAAACAATGGGGGCATAAAGATCATGGGCGCTGTCGGTAGTGGAGCTGATAGATTGATGGGAGCCGAATACTCAGTCCATGCGAGCATCGTATCGACCGTGATCGATGGGGCCAGAGAGCTTTTGCTTCCTTACGAAAGCGGCTATTTGAGGGAAAGGCCCCTGGTTTCTCCTGATGAGGCGGTCAAGGCGAAGCAGTTCTTCGGGTTCCCTTTGATCCTGGACGAGCACGCTTACGGATTCCTGGGCTTCGTTTCTCTGACACAAAAGCGGCTTAGGGAAGGCTCAATAAACATGCTCAGGGACATGGCAGGACTCTTGTCGCTTTTCCTCGTCCGCCTTAAGGTTCGCCAGGATTTGGAAGCGAGCATCAGACGCGATCCGACGACCGGCGCCTTGCGGTTCGAGGCGTTTCTCGCTTACCTCACTGAAATGGCAAAAAAGAAGGATGAGTTTTCTGTGGTTTCCATAAAATTTCCCGACTTTGTCCATTTCAGAAGGAGGCTCGGCATAAAGGCGGCCGACGCGATCCTTGGAAGCATGCACCAGGGCATACGGTATTGCATGGAGAAGGACGCAGTCATCGCCAGGAGCGGAGAAGGCCATTTTTACGTTGCGGTGAAAGGCGCTGAAACGCCCGAGGGAGAGAACGTGCTCAAGATCCTCCGCTTCACGATCCTCCGCAACCTGTCGTCGGAGGTGACTGTGGAAAAGAGAGACATCGAGATCGGCACCGCCCGCTTTCCGAAAGATGGAGAGGATCTGTGGGAGCTTCTCGACATAGCGGAAGACAGAGGCGCAAAAGCTTAGCATAAACAATAAAGGGGGTCTTAGGGAATGGGTGTACTAAGAACGTTATCAGGATTTTTCTCCGGCTTATCCACACACTTCGCGATGGATCTCGGCACGGCCAACACCCTTATCTACATGAAAGGTGAGGGCATCGTGCTCAACGAACCCTCGGTGGTAGCCATAGAACGAAACACAGGCAAACTAATCGCGGTAGGCAGGGACGCGAAAGATTTCATAGGGAAGACGCCACAGCAGATGGCGGCCATACGGCCCATGAAAGATGGCGTTATAGCCGATTTCGACGTGACCAAGGCAATGATCAAGTATTTCCTCACCGTGGTCCGTCAGAAGAATCGTGTCTCGAGGCCTAAAATGGTTGTAGGCGTGCCGTCGGGCATCACCCAGGTGGAAAAGAAAGCGGTCTTCGACGCGTGCATACAGGTCGGCATAAACAACATACGCCTTATCGAGGAGCCTATGGCAGCGGCGATCGGCGCCAATCTTCCCATAGAACTGCCCCGCGGCAATATGGTCGTCGACATAGGGGGCGGCACAACCGAGGTGGCCATCATCAGTCTCTCTGCTAATGCCTACAGCGAGTCTTTGAGGGTGGCGGGAGACGAGCTGGATGAGGCAATCGTTCGGCATATCCAGCGAAAGTACCAGGTTGCGATCGGTATCAACGCGGCCGAGAAGCTCAAAATCGAAATCGGTTCGGCCCACGAATCGACCGATTCGGGGTCCATGTCGGTGGTGGGCAAGGATCTGCTCAACGGTATACCGAAGAATCTCACTATTACGAGCAAGGATGTGAGAGAGGCCATCGATGAGCCGGTGGAGGCCATTGTAGAAGCAGTGAGGAGGGCCCTTGAAAGACTGCCGCCCGAGCTCGTCTCTGATCTGCAGGACACAGGCATGATATTGACCGGCGGAGGCGCACTCCTTCGAGGCCTGGACAGCAGGATCGCCGAGAAGACGAGCCTCAGGGTAAACATAGCCGAGGATCCTCTCACGTCGGTAGTAATGGGGAGCGGGAAGGCCCTCGAAGAACTGGACAAATACAAGAAGGTCTTCATCAGTTGAGGCCAGAAAAAGAAGGAAGAAACGACTGCGTGACTGGAAAAGAGGGGTTTAAGGTTTGTCAGACTCGTGGTGGACGACGCGTCTGACCGAGTGCTTGAGGCCTTCGACCTTCGAGTGCACGAGGCCCCTCGACTCGGCCGCCTGTATGAAGCCCTTGAACTGATTGAAGCCAAGGGCGTTGAAATAGATCTTTTTTTCGATCAGCTTGGAATTGACGTTTCGATAGGAATGATAGCTCGCCTGATCTCCCTTGTCCAGCTCTGCGAGCACATTGACAAGGATCTGAAGGCCCTGCTGCAACGGCCCTTCCCGTGAGAGTACGCGGGTGACGGGATAGATGAGGGATTCTGGTCCCTTCCCCTCGATGGTAACAAAACCGGCCTTCACCGCTGCTGCAACGAAATCGCTCCAGTGGGAGAAATTGAGTTTCTTCTCATTGAAGTTCGGGTTGAGCATCTTCATCCTGATCTTGACCGAGCCTATTCCAGGACTGATCTTCTTCTTCAGCATAAGATCGGCTGCTTCGGCCAGGATCTGAAACCAGTCCTCGATGCTCATAGGAGGCGCGCCCGTCTTTGGCGGGGCAGATTTGTCCTCGGGAGCCTGAGGGACTGTTTTTTCGGGGGAGCCCTCTTCGTCGTTTCCTCCAGGCACCAACTCTCTGTAATCGACATAGCTGTCGGCGAGGGCAAGGAGATCTTCGGACGCATTCTGGGTGTTGCATACGATATGGACGACCTTGCCTGCCCGCCTGAGGGCGAGCACGAGAAAACGGAAATCGGAATCGCCCGTAACGAGGATGAACGTGTCGATATGGTCGTGAATGCGAAGAATCTCGAGCGTGTCGGAAACAAGGACCATGTCGGAGCTATTCTTACGTCCCTTGGGGATGTGGACCAAATAGAAATAGCGGCGCGTCAGGGAAGGGGCCAGCTTCGAAAAGGTCGCGTTCGTCCAGTTGCCGTATGCCCTGGCCGTCACGATCCTGCCCTTGCCTTCGGCGAACTCGGTGAGTCCTTCGAGAAAAAGGGAATCGGAGCCGGGATTGACGTTTTCGAGGTCCCAAAGGAGGGCGACATTATTCATGCCTTCATTATATAGGTTTATAGAGCGAACCGCAAGGGAGGGCTTCCCGGGAACGACAACGGCTTAAGCTCGGGCGAATATGGACGATAATCAGTTACGGCAACGTTAACCCTGAAAGAACCGACGACTAGTTGCCCGTCCGATTAGGCGAGACCCATGGAACCGAACCAAAAACCAGAAAAAATGGCCGTCTTCTACGCGACCATATCGGCTTCTCAGTCGCATGGGCATCTGGGCTACGCTGAGGGGATCAACACGATAAAAGAGGCCCGGGGCCTCATCATGCAAACCCTCGCCGAGCGGCGAGGGCGAATCACCAAGTCGAGCGAGGATACGATCGCAGCGTGTCTCCCTGATGGGACGGAAGCGCTCAAGGCAGCCATCGCCATTCAACGGGCCGCCATAGACAACCGTGACAAGAAGGCGCCCCTCAACGTCCGTATCTTCATTGACACGGGGGACGGAACAGTCAGCGAAGAGGACTTTCAGGCAGAACTGATGGGCTTCGCGGCCAGGGCAGCGGACGCAGCGAGATCCGGCCACATCTATGTCTCGACCGAGACATACAACAGCACCCAGGGAATGAACGCTCTGGAATTCAGGCCTTTCGCTGTGGCGGAGCCCGTCAGGCAAGGCCAGCAGCCCTACTATGATGTGGTCTGGCACCCTGAAACGGACTGCACGCCCGGGGGCACGGTTTCGGCTGAGACCCTCAAAAGCGGAGCAGGCAGATCAACCCTCTTCCTTCACGGCTCGGCCTTGCTGTCAGGTCCCCACGGGCCTTGCTTCTACTGCGGAAGCGGAAAGCACAAATCGGCAGTCTGTCCCTCGAAGCAACTTCATTTTGCGACGAACGGGCTGGAGAGGCTCGGCCATCTATCGATGAACGAGATAAACCGTCTATTTTCAGAATATCTGAACCAGATGGGGGAAGACCTGGGGCTCATCGCCGAGCCTGATTCGAAAGATGATAAGAACCTTACGTATCTCGCCCCGTGGGCCTTTTACGAGCTCAAGAGGGCTTTTCAGCTTCGCTTCCTCGACGTGATTTGGAATGCCTCGCCGAAGGAAGACTGGCACAAGGCCAGAGAAAGCAAGCGGGAGGGCTCCCCGGAAGGCGGCATGTTATGGCTGGCAAGGGATTGCATCAGGACCGCCCGTCTCGAAGAGGCCGAAGACCTTTTAAAGCGCTACGACAGAAAGAACCCGACCGACTACCGGACACTCTGCGGTCTGAGCTTTATCAAAATAGAGAAGGAAAACTACCTGACGGCCGCCGATTTGCTCTTGGAGGCCCTCAACCAGCCGACGACTCCCCTGCACAAGACCTATATCCTTCTCATGCTTGCACGGGTCCATGAATTCAATGCCGATCAGAGCAAGTCCGATGATCGGCTTAAGGATGCCCTGGGGATCGAGCCTTATTGTCCCGAGGCGACATTCGAACTGATCATCCGGTATTATCGCGGAAGACGGACCACCGATGCCACCAACCGTCTCATTAAGCTCATCCACATTTGCAGAGAGTATTATACGGCAGCGCTTATTGCGCCTGAATTAGCAAAGTATCAGGAATTTTTCTCCCCGGAGCTCGAGAAGATGGTCGATAAGGCCCGGGGGGAGGCACAGGTCGTGGCGGATGAGACGGAAAGATCGGTTGCCGTTTTGAAAAGCTTTGCTGGTGAGAACGATACCGATGTCGCCCAGGTTCTTTCGGAGCACCAAGAGATGGTCGAACTTATGGCGAGGCAGGAAGCTCTCTTCAACTACGACGGCATAGCAGAGACGGGGCAGAGGATTAGGGAACGCTGCAAGGAGATAGAGCAGGAGCGGGCCAACCACATGGTGAGAGTGATTGGCAGACAGGAGCTCAGAATAGGGCAGATGCTGCAAAGTACCAGCCAACCGCGGAAGACCAGGAGTCTGCTTCAGCCGGTCATCGACCGGCTTACGCGGCTTAGAGAAGATTTGCAGGCGCGCGCACCGGTCGCACCCTGCCTCATCCAATGCGAGGAGATGACGAAAGAGACTCGATGAAATCGAGACGTCAGTTAAGGCCATAGACTCTAATCACGCCTTCTTTATGATGTGGGGACGATTTTCCAAAGATATTATCGTCGCCTTTTTCGTGACTGCGACTGCCGGCCTGGTGCTGTTTCCGGGGGCTATGAGCCTCCTTGAGGCCTTAAAGCCCGAATTTGCTCCGCTTCCGACATCGGAGATCTGGGGTGCCCAGAAGGCCATCCTTCTGTCGGGAGGCCTTTTTGCCCTCATGTTTGCCGGCTTTCGCGCATACATGCTGCGACACAATCCCGAGAAGGATGATACAGCGAAGCGATGAGGCCTACCCCAAGGAGATCGAGTTAGGCCACCACAGTCGGTCGGAAAAAAACCTGCGATTTCCCCTATCGATTATGATATAATCAGACTCTTGTTTCGTGCGCAAGGCCTCGGGGCGAGGCGCTTGTGTAGAGGCTTTGGAAGACACATATAAAAAGTAGGTGCCTCGCCGGGTGCCCGCAAAAGGATGTCCACCTAGCGAGGGCTCTTCAATAACAGAATAAAACAAGTGCCCCCGTAGCTCAGGTGGATAGAGCACAGGATTCCTAATCCTGGTGCCAAGTGTTCGAGTCACTTCGGGGGCACTTTTTCCATGTCTTGTCTTCCCCTGTAACTTGAGGTGGATAGCGCGCAGGATTCGAACTATGAGAACCAGGACACCCGTTGCCAAAGGCAGATGTTGACCGGAAATAGCCTTTAGTCGCTGGGATCCTCTCTGTTTGGTTGGTTCCCTCGGGGCTCGGCAATAAAACCTTTCCCGAAAACTCACCTGGTGCTAAAGTCTAGACAGAAGCTCAAGACTACATAAAGAGGAGGCAGCATGACCGGTATACGTCATTTTCCCCACGTCATGAGTCTGGTTTCAGGTGGAATTCTTTTCTTCACAAGCCTCTCTTTGGTCCCCGCGGCGGGAACGGCCTATGCTCAAGAGGCTTTTAGCCCCACTCCGAAAAATGCGCAAGACGCGATTGACATGCTGGTTATGGCAAACAGGATCCTCGCCCTCGAAGGCATCTTCGATGCTTACGGCCATGTGAGCATCCGGAACCCGGAAAACCCGAACACTTTCTTTATCGCCAGAGCCATCGCACCTGAGCAGGTGACGAAGAAGGACATCCTGGAGCTTGATCTCGACGGGAACGTGGTGACGAAGACCTCCATGAAGCCTTATCAGGAACGTATCATCCACGCCTCGATCTACAAGGTGCGGCCCGATGTCAACTCAATCATCCATGCCCATCCCCAGCCGATCATCGCATTTTCCGTCTCGGGGGTTCCCTTGCGGCCGATATCGAACAGCGGCGCCAAGTTCTTTCCGAGCGTGCCTGTCTATGATGAGTACGATTTCGTATCGCCCGGCAACACGGGTATGCTCGTGACGACCAAGGACCAGGGTGAGCGCCTGGCGAGACGTCTCGGCTCGGGGCTGGCAGTGCTTATGCGAGGCCACGGCTATACGGTTGTCGGGTCCACCGTGCCCGGCGCGGTCGACAACGCCATCTCTCTTCGTGACAACGCGGTGATGCTTCTCATGGCGCTCCAGCTCGGAAAGCCCAAATATATAAGCCCGGAGGAGACCAAAAACGTAAATAAGGGAGGCGGCGCTCCCGACCGTCCCTGGAACGCGTGGGTTCAGCGGGTGAAAAATGCCATGGCCGACATGAGGTAAGGAAGAAATTTACCCTGTGAGATTCCCAAAGGGCCGGCTTCAAAACTCAAAACTGATCATAATCGGTAAGGTTTCCCGGAGGGGACCACAAGAACAAGGAGGTACTTATGGAAAAAATTAAGGACAAGAGAACGATGGTTCTCTACGATAGGTACAGTCACGGTCTTATCGACCGTCGCGAATTCCTGAAGAGGTTATCGGTCCTCACGGGGAGTGCCGTAGCCGCCAGTGCCCTTCTCGTCTCTTTTGACGGAAGCTTAGCCAGAGCAGAGGTGGTTTCGAAGGATGACCCTCGCCTCTCTATTGAAGATGTCGTTTATCGGGGTGAGACGGGCGGGGTGCATGCATTGCTCGCCCGGCCGAAAGGAGACGGAAAATTCCCGGGCGTCGTTGTTATCCATGAGAACAGGGGTCTCACCCCTCATATCGCCGATGTGGCGAGAAGAGTAGCCCTGGAAGGTTTTCTCGCCCTTGCCCCCGATGGCCTCTCGCCTCTCGGCGGAACACCTGAGGACGAGAATAAGGCAGTGGAGCTCATAGGCAGACTCGACCAGGAGTCGACGATAAAGAACTTCGTTGCAGCGGTGCGCTACCTGAAGAGCCACCCCCTGTCAACCGGCAAAGTCGGGGTCGTCGGCTTCTGCTGGGGCGGGGCCATGGCAAATCAGGTGGCCGTTAACTCCCCTGACGTTTCTGCGGTAGTCCCCTACTACGGAAAGCAGCCGGCTTCGGAAGACGTTCCCCGGATCAAGGCGTCCCTGCTTCTCCATTATGCAGGGCTCGACGAAGGCATCGACAAGGGCATCCCGGCTTTTGAGGAGGCCCTTAAGAAAGCTTCCATAAATTACAAACTGTACATGTATGAAGGCGCTCAGCACGCCTTTAACAACGACACGAATATCAGCCGGTATAACAAGGAGGCTGCCGACCTCGCCTGGACGCGGACCATCGCTTTCTTCAAGGAGAAGCTCAAGCCGTAAGCCGCCATTCGAGGGGGGCCACGCCTCTCACTTCCCCATGCAGCATTTCTTGTACTTGCGGCCGCTGCCGCAGGGGCATGGGTCATTGCGGCCGATCCGTGTACCCCTCGGCACGCCTTTGACCTCGGCCGCGGCGCGGTCTGCTTCAGCGTTCCGACCCTGCGAAAGGGCGGCCACCTCATTGACGAAGGGGCGGCAATGGGTAAAAAAACGCCTGTATCCCGCGCACAGGTAATTGAGTCCTCCCTCGCCGTCCGCCGTAAAAAGAAAACGGTCCTTCGGACATCCGCCGTTGCACATGGTAAGTACGTCGCAGGCTTTGCAAAAGCGAGGGAGGGAGTCAAGCTTGACCCGGCCGAAGGCCCTCTGAGCCGCTGCCTCGAGCAGCTCGACCAGGGGGGTTTCCCCGATATTCCCCAGGCAATGTTCTCGATCGACGAAGTGGTCACAGGAATAGAAGTCGCCCTTGTGCTCCACCACCGGTACGTCGCCGCAGGTCTTTCGAAAGATACAGAGGCCATGTTCCCTGCCGAAGGCTGTCGAAATCGCCTCCTCGAAGATCTGAACATTGATTCTGCCGATGTCCTCTTTCACCCACTCATCGAAAATGATGCAGAGAAAATCACCGAAGGCTGTGGCAGGGACCGAACGCGGGCTTACGCCCGAGTTGTCCGCTCGTTCCACGAGGGGCAGAAACCCGAGGAAAGCCGACCCTATCTCCTTGAAGAACCGATACACCTCACGGGGGTGATGCACGTTTTGGCTATGCACCACGCACAGCACGTCGCAAATGATGCCGTGTTGCCGCAGAAGCTGGTATCCCCGCATTGCCTCTCCGTGCGTGGGCAAGCCCGTTGCGCTCACGCGAAAGCAGTCATGGAGTCTTTCGGGCCGTCCAGGCTGATGCCGACGGCAAAGCCCTCCGAGGCGAGAAAACGACACCATTCTTCATCGAGGAGAGTGCCGTTCGTTTGGATACCGTTGATTATGCGTCTGCCGGCAGCCCGATGCCTGCGCTGGAGCTCCACTATTTTACGAAAATAGTCTATCCCGAGCAGGGTCGGCTCCCCTCCGTGCCAGGAGAAGCGGATAATCGGGCCGGGGGAGGCATCTATGTGCTGGACGATGTAGCGCTCGAGGATATCATCAGGCATGCGAAGAGCCTTACTCTTCCCGTAAAGTTCTTCTTTCTTCAGATAGTAACAGTAACGGCACCGGAGGTTGCAGGAAGGGCCGGCCGGCTTGACAAAAACCTGAAATTCACGGCACGCTTTGGCCATCAGCCATTCCCCTTAACGAGGCGAACCCGATCGGCGATTGACGGATCGGCTGGCGGCCACCCACCGAGTGTGGAAGAATTGACGGAGCCGGTCAAGGAGTAGAGGTCTATGATTGGGGCCTTCTTCTGATCATCATCCTTCATGCGGCGTTATGATGACCTTGAGACACTCCTTTCCTGCGCTGGCGGTCTTGAATCCTTTCATTATACCGTCAAGTCCGTATCTGTGGGTGATCATATCGGTCACTTCGACGTTTCCGGACCTGATCAGTTCCAGGGCCTGCCGGTTGTCGATTGGGGCAGCGCCATAACAGGTCTTGAGCCTGATGTCATTCCTCCAAAAAGGAGTGAGGTCCATCTGGAGCATCTCCCCGGGATTCGGCACGGCGAAGAATAGAATGGTTCCGCCCGGGTCGATCGTTTCTAATGCCTGTTGAGCCGCGGAAAGGACTCCCGCGCAGACTATCACCTTGTCAGCGAGACGGCCTCCGGTTATCTTTCGTATCGAACCGGCTATGTCCGCGTCGGCCCGGATCGACTCTTTCGCCCCAAATCGTTTTGCCGCCTCCAGCCTGTATTCGTCGATGTCCGTTGCGATAATGGTACCGGCGCCGAGAGCGCGGGCCGTTTTGATCATAAGAAGCCCCGCGAGCCCGCAGCCCAGAACCAACAGGGTGTCGCCGGGTTTCAAATCGACTGCCCTCAACCCCCTCACCACTGTCCCCAAAGGCTCGATAAACGATCCCTGCTCAAAGGAGACATTGTCCGGGAGAAGCAGGGTGCCCGTATCGATGCTTCTTCCGGAAACCCTCACGTATTCTGAAAACCCGCCCGGGTCGAAATTATTCTTCGTCTGGAAAACCGGACACGCTGTTTCATGGCCTCCGAGACACCAGTGGCACGTATTGCAGGGAACATGGTGTGTGGCAAAGACTCTGTCGCCTAAGGCGAACTCCTTGATCTCATGGCCGAGGGCGACCACCTCTCCGGCCAGCTCGTGGCCGAGGACGAGGGGGGCTTTCTTGATACGGTACCATTCGAGCACATCACTGCCGCATATGCCGCTCGCCATGACCTTGACGAGGATGTCCCTCGCGCCGACCTCAGGCATCGGCAGCTCTTCTATCTCCACCCTGCTGTTGTTGTAGTACATTCCGACCCGCATGCTACCCTACCCTCGCCTGATCCGCTCTTTCTCCGTCAGGAAGAAGTCGTAGGCCGCTTTCGGCTTTACGTTCTCGTGCACCACCTTCCTTATCGCCTGGATCATGGCAATAGGTGAGTCGGATTGAAAAATATTGCGCCCCATGTCGACCCCTGCCGCTCCTTCCTGAATGGCATTGTGAGCCATGGTCAGGGCGTCGAGCTCGGGAAGCTTCTTGCCTCCTGCGATAACGATGGGAACCGGGCACGAGGCGGCGACCGTGTCGAACCCCTCCTCCACATAATAGGTTTTCACGTAGGTGACGCCCAGCTCCGCAATGATCCTGCAAGCCAGTCGCATGTATTTCGCGTCCCTCGCCATATCCTTACCCACTGCCGTGACGCCCAGGGTCGGGATGCCGTAGCGGTTGCCCATGTCGACGAGACGGGTCATGTTGTGCACCGACTGTGTCTCCATCTTACCGCCGATGAAGACCTGGACGGCCATGGCAGACACGTTCAGCCGGATGGCTTCATCTATATCGATGGCGATCTGCTCGTTGGAGAGATCGCTCAGGATGCTCGGTCCTCCGCTGGCCCTCAGGACTATGCCCTTGCCGAAAGTGGGAGGTATGATGGTTCGCAGGATGCCCCGCGTAAGCATAAGAGTGTCTGCGTAAGGCAGAAGGGGCAGGATGGTAACGTCCACCCGTTCGAGGCCCGTGGTGGGACCCTGAAAATACCCATGGTCGATGGCCAGCATGACTGTCCTGCCCGAAGTTGGGTCGAATATCTTCGAGAGGCGGTTCTTCATCCCCCAATCGATGGAATTGCAACCTTTCAGGAAGAAAGCCTCGCACTTGGCAGGAGTATCGACATAGAACTCCTTTTCCTTTTGAGAATCATCTGCTTCTGGCATGATTATGGACTCCTGTTCGTATTTTAGTGAACTATTACACGGAAAGACCATATTGTCAATCTATTGCATGGGGCTCGCGTCGCCCCCTCCGTGGGCAAAGCCCACGGAGCCTCCCTCAAAGCTTGCTCGTCGGGACGTAGTCCCGAATAGTCTTGGCTTCTTTTTCCCTTTAAGGAAGAACCGCCACAGGCGCGCCGGGCCGGGCACCCGTCCGATTGCTGAAAATCAACGACCCGAGCTCGCGGACCATTGCCAACGGTCTTTCTGCCTCAAGAGAGGCTGCGAAAAATTAGATACGAAAGAACCCCCGAAGAGAGATCGTGGGGAGAAGCAACCCTGTAAAGGCACGAGCTCTGCCCGACTACCGCCGTCAAAAGAAAAGGGCCGGGAGGCTTTCTTGCCCTCCCGGCCCTCGATTATCTACCGTCGGCACCTTTGCTTACTTGAAGGCGTCCTTCAACTCATTCAGCCTCTTCTTGAGTGGCGCAGGCAGCCTGTCGCCGAACTGGGCGTAAAAAGTCTCTATCTCCCGGACCTCCTTCTGCCACTCGCCCTTATCGAGCTCGAAGAGCTTATCCATGACTCCGGCGGGAAGGCTGAGGCCCTCCATGTCGAGGTCTTCTACGCGCGGCATGAGTCCTACCGGGGTCTGTCGGGCAGAGACCTTCCCTTTTATCCTGTCGATCATCCACTTAATGACGCGGGAGTTATCCCTGAAACCGGGCCAGATGAATTTGCCCTCCTCATTCTTCTTGAACCAGTTCACGAAGAACAGCTTCGGCGGCTGGGTTACCCTCGATTGCATGCTGAGCCAGTGGCCGAAGTAGTCACCCATGTTGTAACCACAGAAGGGCAACATGGCCATGGGGTCCCTTCTCACGACCCCTGCGGCTCCTGTTGCGGCGGCCGTCGTCTCCGATCCGTTGGAGGAAGCCTTGAACACACCGTGCTCCCAATCGAAGCTTTCCACCACGAGGGGCACCGTGTTCGATCTGCGGCCTCCGAAGAGGATGCCGGAGATGGGCACGCCCTTGGGGTTGTCGGTTTCCGGGGAGAGGGTGGGGCAGTTATAGATGGATACGGTAAAGCGTGAGTTGGGATGGGCGATGTTGCCCCCGTTGGCACTGTCGTAGGACTTGCCCTGCCAGTCGAGCAGGTGAGCCGGCGCCGTATCGGATAGCCCCTCCCACCAGGGAGAATTGGTGTCAATATCGAGACCCGTGTTGGTGAAAAGGGTCGGGTAGAACTTGTCGTTCCTCAGGGTCTTCATCATGTAAGGATTTGTCTTGTCGGAAGTCCCAGGAGCGACGCCGAAGAAACCAGCCTCGGGGTTTATCGCATAGAGCCTCCCGTCCGGCCCGACGTTGATCCAGGCGATATCGTCACCCAGGGTCCATACTTTGTAACCCTTCATAATCGGATCGAGCATGGCGAGGTTCGTCTTTCCACAGGCGGAAGGAAAGGAGCCGAGAAAATAGGTGATGCCGCCCTCAGGGTCCTGGACCCCCATGACGATCATGTGCTCGGCAAGCCACCCTTGCTGGTATCCGAGGTAAGAGGCTATCCTCAGGGAAATGCACTTCTTACCCAGAAGCGCGTTCCCGCCATACCCCGATCCTATGCTCATGACAAGATCGTCTTGAGGAAAATGCATGATGAAGCGGCGCTGCGGGTCGAGGTCGCCGATCGAGTGGAGGCCCTTCACGAAGGTTCCTGTCGAGTTTATGATGTCCAGGACCCTTTTACCGACCCTGGTCATGATATACATGCTCACCACGACATAGACGGAATCGGTGATCTGGATACAAGGCCTGGCGTAGGGAGAATCGGGGTGACCCATCATATAGGGTATGACATAGAGGGTCCTACCCTTCATGCAACCGTCATAAAGGGGACGGAGCTTCTCCAAGGCCTCGTCGGGGGCCATCCAATTGTTGTTCGGGCCTGCATCCTCTTTCTTCGGAAGACAGACGAAGGTGAGATGCTCCGTCCTCGCCACGTCTGTCGGATGGCTGTGGTGGATATAAGAATTGGGAAACGCAGCCGGGTTGAGGGGCGCAAAGGTGGGATGACTACCGATCCTTTCTTCTTTCACGCCGATATCGACGAGGCTCCTCATCTCCTCTTCAGTGCCCTGTACCCAGTAGATCCGATCCGGTTTCGTTAACTTCGCCTGTTCTTCGACCCACTTTTCGACTACGTTAGACACGGTCGCCTCCTTGGGTTAGATGTGCCCGAGTTCTTTGTATCTCGAAATTCTAAAGGCCTTACTCAAGGTAACAAAACGAAAAAACCTTGTCAAGGTAAAAATGAAATAATTCACAATCAACATAGGACCTGTAACCCGATTGTCGCAAGTTTCACTTTTCTCTCTGCACAAGGTTGTAGGCTGTTTTCGGTCGGCAGGAGCCGGAAAGTATAGTTCAGCCTTGTCGGCTGTCTCTCCAGCGACAGGCGGTAGGGGGAAGCAAGGTATCCCAGGGATACCTTGCTTCCCCCTACCCATCCGTTGCGATTGACGTAATAAACGATATAGGTCCGGGCAATGGCTATATTCTGGGTTCCTGCCCTTGTCTGATCTTCTTCTTGATGATATCCTTGCCCCTTGTCATGTGCTTTCTCACGAGCCTTTCTACTTGTCTCGCATTCTTGTTCTTTATGGAGGCGACCATCTCCCTGTGATCCTGCACTGCAAGCTCCGCTTTTCTCTGGTACCGTTGAATTATGACCCTGTAACGATACATGTAGTCGCGAAGGTCGTTGAGCAGGTTATAAAGCCGCGTATTCTTCGCTGCCTTGTAAAGGGCGTCATGGAATTCACTATCGAGCCTTATGAACTCCTCGGCGTTCATGTCCTGGAGGCATTCTTCCTCCTTCCCGATTATCTCCTCGAGAAACCTGATCTCATCCTGCTCCATCCTCTCAGTCGCGAGATAGCCTGCGTAGCCTTCAAGTATTCCCCTTAGGCCGAATACCTCATCGACTTCTTCTTCCGTCACACCTTTGACTGCGAAGCCTCCACGGGGAAGCCTGTATATGAGGCCTTCCTTTTCAAGTTTTTGTATGGCTTCTCTCACCGGGGTTCTGCTCGTTTTCATCTCTTCAGCGAGCTTCTCTTCGATAAGGCGTTTACCCGGCTCAAATTCTCCGCCAATGATCGCATTCTTTATTCCGACGTAAACATGCTCTCTCAACAGCCTCTTCTTCTTTCTCTTGCGATCCTCGGCAATCTCCTTCCTATTCATATGGTCCCTCCATCAAAGCTTGCTGATCCGGACGAGGTCCGGAGTGGCTTTTGCCTATTTTATGAGCCTTCCCTTCATAAAAAGGAAGGGGCGTTACTCCTGTGCTTCCCGCAGCGAGTCATGGCTTTATTCGATCGCACCAAAAACAATCTATTTTATCACAAAGTCACTGCTTTCTGTATACAGTTTTTTATCAAATCGCGTACAATTAACCTCGCCGCCCACACCTCCCCGGTTTTTCGCGAAAACCGGGGAGAGATTCGTTTCAGGTCGTGGTCAAGGCTGACAGGAAAGAGTGGTGAGAATTGTTTACTTCTCAGTCCGGCCGTTGATTTTGCACATGACTTGGTGTAGATTTAACCAAACTTATTGGAGGTCTAATGAACAGGGTATTTAGCGGCATTCAGCCGACAGGAGACATTCATATCGGCAACTATGTAGGCGCGCTCCGTCAGTGGGTCTCCCTCGTCGATCAATACGATTGCATCTATTCAGTGGTCGATTATCACGCTATAACCGTTGAATACGAGCCAAACAGCATGGCGGAAAGGACTCTGGACACAGCCCTCATACTTATCGCCTGCGGCCTCGACCCGGAAAAGTGCCTTCTTCAGGTCCAGTCACACGTGCCCCAGCACACAGAGCTCGGCTGGGTGTTCAACAGCGTCACGCCGGTAGGCGAGGTAGAGAGGATGACGCAGTTCAAGGACAAGTCGAAACAGCATAGATCTAACATCAATATGGGTCTCATGGATTATCCTGTGCTTCAGGCTGCGGATATCCTCGTTTACAAAGCAGGATTCGTTCCGGTCGGCGAAGATCAGGTTCAGCACGTCGAGTTGTCCCGTGAGATCGCCCGAAAATTCAACGCCAGATTCGGGGAGGTCTTTCCCGAACCGCAGGCGGTCCTCTCGTGTGCCCCGAGGATAATGGGAACCGAGGGGAAGAACAAGATGTCCAAGACCCTCAACAACTACATCGGCGTTCTTGAAGAAGAAGGCGCGATATGGGAGAAGTTGAGAACAGCGGTAACCGACGTGGCAAGGGTAAAGAGAACCGATCCTGGCAATCCCGATATTTGCAATATCTTCACCATGCACCGCGCTTTTTCCCCGGAGGATGTGAGGGCCGAATTGGATAAGGGGTGCAGAAACGCCTTGATAGGTTGTATTGACTGCAAGCGTGTCCTGTTCAAGAACATGATGGCAGAGCTTGGCCCCATCCGCGAGAAGGCCCTTTCATTGAAGAATCAGCCGGACTATATCAAAGATGCCCTGAGAAAGGGTGCGATCGAGTGCGCACGGATCGCAAAGGAGACCATGGAGGAGGTTCATGATGCCCTCGGCCTCCTCAAGCTTTCGAGTTGAACGTATTGGCTGCCGAAAAACTCCTTAACCTGAGACCCCGCATGCCCATTGGTGCCGGTATAACCTCTGCCTTGACTTTCTCTCGCACGCCGGACTAAGCTCTTGCCCATGCAGGAGCTGTCCATAGGCATGTTCGACTCCGGGATCGGCGGACTTACCGTCCTGAAAGAGGTGAAAAAAGCACTCCCCCACGAGCGGATCGTCTATCTTGGCGATACTGCACGGGTTCCCTATGGAAACAGATCGCCCGAGACCGTTACACGGTACTCCCTCGAGAATACCCGTTTTCTCCTGAACAAGGGCATCAAAATGCTCATTATCGCGTGCAACACCTCGAGCGCCGTAGCCCTCCCTATATTGAAGAAGAGATTGCCCATACCCGTGATCGGGGTAATCGACGCGCCGTCGAAAGAGGCAGCGGCACGGACGCGGACAAAAAAGATAGGCGTCATTGGCACGAAGGCGACCGTAAACAGCCAGGCCTACGTGAAGGCCATCAGAAAATTGGATCCTTCGATCCATGTCCTTTCGAAGGCATGCCCCCTTTTCGTACCCCTCGTTGAGGAGGGTCTCGAGGAAGACGAGGTAACCCGTGTGGCTGTGGCCAAGTATCTCGGCGAGTTCAAAGATTCAGACATAGACGTGCTCGTTATGGGCTGCACCCACTATCCCATATTGGAGGCCCAGATACGCGCTTTTCTCGGTGAAGCTGTTTATATCGTCAATTCCGGAAGAGAAACCGCATTGGAAGTTCGCCGCGTGCTGGAAAAGCGGAATTCGGCAAGAAAGTCCGGCAAGGGTGGCTGTAGTTATTATGTCACCGATGCGCCCGACAAGCTCTCGGAGCTCGGCGGACGTGTGCTGGGCGAGCCTTTGAAGAAAGTAAAGCTCGTGAGGAACCTGGGGGCCGAACATTCGGCTCCTCTTCTATGATCGCCCGCGTCGCGCTGCCTTTGCCGATAGACAAGGTATTCTCCTACGTCCTACCCGCACATATGATCCCCCTTGCCAGGCCTTTTGCAAGAATAAGAGTGCCCTTTAACAATCGCTCCGTCGTAGGCTTCATGATCTCCCTTGAGGAGGGTGAAGAGGACGGCCTAAAAAGTGCCATCGAACTGGTCGATTGCCTCCCCCTTGTGAACGACACGTGCATTCTCCTGTGCCTGTGGGCTTCCCGACACTACGTGACTCCCATCGGCCTTGTCCTCAAGTACGCGCTCTCTTCCGGAATAGCAATCGAGAAGCACTGCCGGGTGAGGTGCGATGACGCCTCCCTTTCCTTCATAGACGGTATGCCCCTCAAAAAAGCGTACAACCATGCCGGCAAAGTGGCGGTCCTCGATTATCTCGAGCGCTCTCTCATCACGCTCAGCGACATTTTTACAGGCACAACGCTCGGCAGTCAGGAGACAGACAGGGGAGGGGGCAATTACAACCCCGTCCTTTATATCGGGGGAGTCGAGGATAGAAAGGAGTACTACCTATCCCTTATCTCAAGGGAGCTCGACCAAGGACGCAATGTGCTCATGCTTCTGCCGGACCACGGGGTCGCGGGAGACTTCTTCTTTCAGGCTTTAGTCAGGGCTTTCCCCGACCGTGTCCTTTGGTTCCATAGCGGCATGACCGGAAACAGGAGGGCCGAGGCCTATTTCAGGGCCAGATCGGAAAGGGGCCGGGTAATACTTGGGCACAGAAATTCCGTTTTTCTGCCCATCGCAAGCAACGGGCTCATCGTCGTGGAGAGACCCGAAGAAGACGAGTACCGCAACAAAGAAGCCTTTAAGTTCAACGCAGTTCAGGTGGCGATGAAGAGGGCCGAGATAGAAGGGCTTCCCATCGTCCTCGGGAGTATCGCTCCTCCGGTAGAAATCATGAAATGGGTATCGGACGGCCGGGTCTGCCTGGAAGAAGGCCGTGGCGTTGTGACTCCTCCCGTCTTCGAGGTAGGAAGCGAAAAGGGCAAGGGGAGGGAGCACCGCTTGGCCGCCGCTCTTGTCGATGCGGTCTCGGAAGGCCTAAAGCAGAAGGGGAACGTGGTCTTCCATACGCCAAGGCGGGCCTTTGCGTCGGGACTCTATTGCGGGGCCTGCGGCCACATGCTCGCCTGTCCTTCATGCTCCGGTTCTACCCTGGCATACAACCGGACGGCCGAGACCCTCACGTGCAATACCTGCAACAATGTTTTTCCTTATCGGGAAGAATGCACCCAATGCAGCTCGACCTTGATAAAATTTCTTGACGTGGGGGCCGAATACGTCGAGACTCGTCTGAGGGAGGCCTTTCCCGACCGGAAAATCTTGAGGATAACCGGCGATGGAGAAAGCCGGCAAAGCCTCCGCCTTCTCAAATCCGCTCAAAAAGACCGCCCGAACGAGAACATCGTCGTGGGCACTCACGTTCTATCGAAGCTCTATTCCCTGCCGACGAGCCTGCTCGTCCTTTATGGCTGGGAAGACTTCCTGCGGCTTGGTGGCTACCGCGCCATGGAGAAAATGTACCAGGTTTTCACCAATCTCCTCGATGCGCTGAGGCCGCAAAAGCTCCTCCTCTACACTTATGGGAAAGAAGCTTTCGATTCCTCTCTTTTTCTCGACAGGGCCCGGTTCTACGAAGACGAGCTTCAAAAAAGGCGGTCAGCCGGGTTCCCCCCCTACGTGCGCTTTTTTCTCATCAACATCCTTAAGCGTAACGCGGCAGCAGGAGAAAGGATCATCCAGGCAATCAGCAGGCTTGTCGAAAAAGAGAAAGTCCAGACCGAGGTGCTCGGCCCCTTGGACGTGAAGGGACGGTATGGGTGGAGGGTTATTCTTAGAGGGGATACGCATGCGCTCTTCCCTCTTCTCTCATCACTTTATAAACTGCCCGGCGTGATCATAGAGTCAGATCCGATGTATCTGTGATGTCTCGCAAGAGCAATATGATTCGGGACAGGATGGCCGAAGAGGGCCGGTCTCACGCGCCATCGCGATTCCACTCATGGTCCCTCCTTTTTTCTGCAAGCAATGCTGCATCAATGTTTCTTTCAATACGGCGGTCTCCCGTATTGCATCCCGACGGGGTGAATTCTTATCATATAGATGAGGTGATTACATCGTGAGTCGACTGAAAGAACTGGGCACGCCCGTATTCTGGGCCGAAGGACATCCGGGACCTCTCGACCGGCAAAGCTGGAAGATAGAAATCATGGGTCTCTGCGAGACGCCCCTAACTTTTACATGGCAAGATTTAACAAACATGCCTAAAACAATTGCCGATGCCCGGCTCACGAGTGTGACCCGGTTCTCTGTCAGGGGCCTTTGGGGCGGTGTCAAGATTGCGGATATCATGGATGCGGTTAAAGTCGACGCGGCCGCGAAATACGTCCGCTTCTGGTCACACAGGCATATCTACGACACGACAATCCCCATCGAGATTGCCCGCGAGGGAAAAACTCTCCTCGCCTATGATTTCGACGGGGAACATCTCGAGGAGGACTACGGGGGACCGGTACGGGGCTTATGTCCGTATCTGTGGGGCTACAAGTCGGCAAAGAGTGTGGTCAAGGTGGAGTTCACGGAAACCTATAGGTCCGGTTTCTGGGAATTGCGCGGCTATCCAGATGAAGCACACATTGAAGCAGGCAAAGTGAGGGATTTGAACTCCGGCAGAACTCGCCCGATCCCTGATGGGGAGGTCCTTCGGTTCCTGGACGAGTGAGGTCTGCGTCGAAGACACCTTTGAAGCCATTCTCGACGGACATTTCCTGACATGATCGAGTCGACCTGAAGAGAAATTGTCGATCGCCGTCAAATTATGCCCTGCTCCCTGCACCACTTCCCGTGTGCTTCTCCCTGAGCCGTTGTGCCCTGAAGTCGTAAAGCCCCAATTCTTTCAAACGGGCGATGCCGACAAAGAAGGTGTCCCTGTTGATGCCGAGGCGCTCCATAATTGCCTTTGGCTCCAGCAGCTCGGCGTTTTGATTGTTATGAAGATCGAGGCTCGACAGATAGAGATAAAGGCGATACTCTGCCGCGGTAAGTCTCGCGTCGATCAGATGGTCTGCGATCACCCGCAGTTTCTCGGACGTGCCCCGCTCCCCTTCATGCTTTATCTCCTCGGGTACGTGCTCGACGCTGATCATATCGTCTTCGCACATGATGTAAGCCCGCTCCAATACGGATTCGAGCTGCCTGACGTTTCCCGGCCAGGAATAGTCGAGCATCACCTGAAGCGCCTCCCTTGTGATGCCCTTTTTCGGGCCGTTCGATTCGTTCAGCTTCTTGAGGAAGTGCTCCACGAGTATCGGTATGTCGGTCTTCCGTTCCCTTAAGGGGGGCACCGTGAAGGCAATCACGTTGAGCCGGTAGTACAGATCCTCCCTGAAGTTTCCCCGTGCGATCTCTTCCTCCAGTCTCTTGTTTGTTGCCGCAACGATCCGCACGTCGAGCTTCAGGGTATCTTTCCCGCCGATGCGACGTATCTCCTTTTCTTGAAGGGCCCTCAAGTATCTTCGACTGCATGGCCAGGGTCAAATCGCCTATCTCGTCCAGGAAAAGAGTGCTGCCGTTTGCCTCTTCGAAGAGGCCCACGTGGCGGGTGAAGGCCCCGGTGAAGGCACCTTTCTCGTAGCCGAAAAGCTCGCTTTCGAGAAGGTTTTCAGGGATGGCGGCGCAGTTTATGGCGAAGAAAAGACGATCCTTGCGTGGGCTGTTGTAGTGGATGCTCTTTGCGAAAAGTTCTTTTCCGGTCCCGCTTTCCCCGTAAATGAGAACAGTGGAGTTCGTGGGGGCAGCCTTTCTCACGATAGAGAAGACGGCTCGCATGCTGCCGTGATCGCCCACGATGTTGTCCAGATGGAACTTGTCGAAGAGTTGGTCCTTGAGCATCAGGTTGTCGCGAAGGAGCCCGACCTGAACCATTGCGTTGTTGAGCACCAAAAGCAAATGGTCCTTTTCGAGGGGCTTTTCGAGATAATGGAATGCACCAAGTTTGGTCGATTCGATGGCTGAAGGAATCGAACCATAGGCGGTCATCATGATCACGTGACAAGGCCGATTTTGGGCCTTGACCTCTTTCAGTATCTCGGTGCCTTCCAGATCGGGCAGCCTGAGGTCAGTGAGGACCAAGTCGAAAGAAGTGCTCTTCAGAAGCTCCAGCGCCTTCTTTCCCGTGCCCGCGTCTTCCACGTAAAAGCCGTCCTTGGCAAGGATGGTCTTGACGATGGACCGCTGGTTCATGTCGTCTTCTACGACTAGTATGGTCCCCTTATGAGGCTTCACCGGCCGGCACCTTTATTGTCATTACAGTACCTTTTCCCATCGCGCTTTCAACCGCAATGACCCCCCCGTGTTCCTCCACGAAGCGCCGGGTCATTGCGAGACCCAGGCCTATGCCCAGTTTTTTCGTGGAGTAGTAGGGCTCGAATATTTTCTCGATGTCATCCATTTCCACCCCCTTGCCGTCATCCGTCACGGAAATGCACGACATGCCGTCTTCCGTCCCGAAACGGACAATGATCTTCCCTTTATCCTCGATGGCCTGCGCGGAATTGAGTATGAGGTTGATAAGACAGATGCGCATATACTCCCTGTCACAGTATATGCGCATCTGGTCGTCTGCGCCTATTGTGGTAAGCTCTATCCCGTCCCTTATCTTGTCGCCCACCATGTAAAGGGTGTCTTTCATCAGTGCATCGGCAGACATCCATTCCCTTTTCAGGGTGATCGGTTTGCCGAAGAACAGGAAGTTATTGATCAGCTCGTTGACCCGGTATATCTCCCTCTTCAGCCCATCCAAAAGCTCGTTGATATCGTTGCCCTGGGATATGTGCTCTTCTGCGAGCCTTTCCCGTATGTGACCGATAGACAATGAAAGAAAATTAAGGGGATTGCGCACTTCGTGGGCGATGCCGGAGGCGAGCTGCCCGATCATGGAGAGCTGCTCAGTTTTCTTCAGCTTTTCCTCCAACTCCTTTCTTTCGCTCAACTTTTCGACCATCTCGTTGAAGCTCTTCACGAGTACGCCGATCTCGTCCCGTCGCTCGTTGTCGCGTATCTTCACGAGTTTGCCTTCAGCTATCTCCTTGCTCGCATTCGCGATCCTCTTGATGGGATCTGCATACTGATCGGCAAGGATGAGGGAGACGATAATGCCCACGGCGAAAGCGAAAAGGGTGGAGAGTATCCGCATCAGGTGGTTCCTCCTCTGAAGCGACTGATAGTCGTCGAGGACCATACTTATGTGGATATACCCTAGGTTCTGACCCTTGATAGAGACGGGCATGATCACGTCGTAAGGCCGCTGATTCGTTCCCCTGCTTTCCTCGCCAAGTCGTGCAGTGATGAAGAACCCCCTTTTTTTTGCCGATTTATCACCGATGTTCTTGGGGTTCTCGACCATGCCTATTTTCGTCTTGTTGGAGCTTGCGATCACCTTGGAATCGTCTCCTATGATCGTGATCTCTTTGATGCCCTTCCGGTTGAGCATGTCGACGGTCCCTTTCAGCCTCTGAGTGCTGTCGCCCTTATAGGTCATCTCTTCCACGCTGATCTGGATCGCCTTCGTGATATCATCGAGGTTTTCGGTCACCTTGTCGATGATCATGTCCTCTGAGCGGGCATAGATGATGGACAGGGAGCTTACGGATAGGGCGAGCACGAATAGAAGGATAAAAAGGAGTTGCGTTCTCAGGGAGAGGCGGCGAAAGATGCCCTTTACCTTCTTCAGGCCCCACGGCTTATGGAGAGCTTCTCTTCCAGACATTCGATTCTCTTCAGTATAGTACGTTTCGGCATCAATCGGTACAGGTCTTTGAGGGGAGGCCCGCTCTTCTTTCCCGATATGACGATTCGGATAAAGATGAAGAGGTCTCGCCTCAAAAGGCCGCCCTTCCCCTCCAGGTGCCGGACCAAATCCTCCAGATCGCTGTTGTCGGCCGCGCGCATCTCTTTCAGGAGCGGCTCGGCCTGCCCGTCCTTGGTCATCGATAAGAGATGATCGAGCGCCTCCTGATCGATTTGCGTATCGGTGAACATGGGCAGGAGGGACCTGATTTCATTTAAGGTTCGTGCATTCTCGCGGAGAAGGAGTACGCGCTCCCGTTCGGACGCAGGAAGGCCTGTCCGAAGGATAAGCTCGTCGGCTGAAAGGACACGCAAGTGCTCCTTGTTCAACCAGAGCAGTTTCTCGAGGTCGAAGACCGCATCGGAGGCAGAAAAGGAGCGGAGCAAAAAGCCGGTAATCGCATCGTTCCGATCGAGGAGCTCCTTGCCTACCTTGCGGCCGATAATGGAAAGGTAATTTGTCATGGCCTCAGGCAGGATGCCCATCTCCCTGAATTCCTTGACTCTGGTGGCCCCGTGTCGCTTGCTGAGAGGCTTTTTGTCGAGGCCGATAAGCAAGGGGTGGTGTGCGTATGAGGGCTGCTTCCCTCCGAAGGCGAGAAAGAGCATGATCTGCTTCGGCGTGTTCGAGAGGTGGTCTGAGCCCCTTATCACGTGAGTGATGCCCATGAGAAGGTCATCGACAGCCGCCGCAAAATTGTAGGAAGGGATGCCGTCGGACCGGATGATGATGAAATCGTCGACATGGTCGGCGGGAAAGGTCATCTCTCCGTGTATCACGTCCTTGAAGACGATCTTCCTCCCGAGGGACTTGAACCGCACCACGTGAGACCTGCCCGCTGCCTCCAAGTCTTTTACGGCATCCGTCGAGAGCGCGCGGCAAGCGCCGCTGTATCTCGGTGGCTGTCCTCTTCGCAGGGCATCTTCCCGCGACCTTTCGAGCTCTTCTTTCGAGCAGAAGCACTTGTAGGCAAGACCTTTTTCCAGGAGCACGTCGGCGTGAGAAGTGTAGATGGGGAACCTCTCCGACTGCCGGTAAGGTCCCTCGTCCCAATCGAGGGAGAGCCATTTCAGGTCCTCCGTGATTGACGCATCATAGGTCGCCTCCGATCGCTCAACGTCGGTGTCCTCTATGCGAAGGACGAATTCTCCTTTTTCATGACGGGCAAAGAGGTAGTTGAGCACCGCGGTCCTCGCGTTTCCCACGTGAAGGTTGCCGGTCGGGCTCGGAGCGAAGCGCACCCTAACCACGGGAGACCTCATCGAGGAGGCAAACCGCGTAAGACTCGATGCCCTCACCTCTTCCGGTAAAACCCAGACCCTCGGTCGTCTTGCCCTTCACGTTTATTCTCCCGACATCTATGCCCATTATGCGAGCGATGGCAGCCTTCATTTCTTCCCTGTAAGGCTGAATCTTGGGTGCCTCGCACACGATAACCGAGTCGACGGACGCGACCTCGAAACCCTGTTCCCGGGCGAGACTCGTCGCGCGGGCGAGGATAAGATCGCTTCCCATGCCTGCTATCGAGTGATCGGTGTTGGGGAAATAGACGCCTATGTCCGGCAGGCCGGCTGCCCCCAGGACGGCATCGCTGATTGCGTGGAGCAGGACGTCTGCGTCCGAGTGGCCGATCAGCCCTTTAGCATAGGGTATGCGGACGCCTCCAAGGAACAAGGGCCTCCCTTCCACAAAGGCATGCGTGTCGTAGCCAATGCCGACCCTCATGCACTTCCTTTGAGCTGAGCGAGGATACCCCGCGCTATGACCAGATCTTCCGGAGTGGTTATTTTTATGTTATACGGGGAGCCTTCAACGACTTTAACCTTCTTGCCCAGGTACTCGATGAATGTGGAATCGTCATAGCCGCACAGCTTCTTTCCCATGCCTTCGCGGTAAGCTTTGGTGATAAGGTCGCACTTGAAGGTCTGGGGGGTCTGAATGTGCCACAGGGAGTCGCGCTCCAGCGTCTTCATAACGAACCCTTCTTTCGAGATAACCTTGATGGTGTCCCTTACCGGTATGGCCGGGATAATGGCGTCGAACATCTCCATGAGGGAGACCGATTTTTCTACGAAAGCGGGAGATACAAAGGGCCGGGCGGCGTCGTGTACGATAACTATGTCGCAGGATTCGTCGATCGCCTCAAGGCCGTTTCTTACCGAATCCTGCCTCAGCCTGCCGCCCACGACGAGCTTCACTATCTTGCTGAAGCGGTATGCCTCGATGATCTCTTCCTGCACGGTGGGGAGGTCCTTCTGGTTTACCACGAGGTAAATCCCGTCAACCGTCCTGCATTCCTGGAATACCTGTAAGGTATGAACGATGATCGGCCTGTTGTCGAGAAGCAGGAACTGTTTACTCGTAGAGGAGCCCATTCGCCTGCCTGTGCCGCCGGCGAGGACTATGGCCAAAGTTCTCATAACTACCTCACATGCTCTTCAAAGTTGTAATCTTCCGGAAAATAGAACTCTTTTTCGGCTGCCTCTTTGAGCTTAGCGAAGATCATCCGGCCGGAGGTAGTCTGCAAAAGGCTTGTGACGACGATATCCATGCTCTTGCCGAGGAGTTTGCGGCCGTCATCGACAACAACCATGGTTCCGTCATCAAGGTATCCTATACCCTGTCCGTATTCCTTGCCCTCCTTGACGATCTTGACGGTAAATTGTTCGCCGGGCAATATGGCAGGTTTGAGGGCTGTGGCGAGCTCGTTCATGTTGAGCACACTTATACCCTGAAGCTCGGCGACTTTGTTGAGATTGTAGTCATTGGTCACGATTTTACCCCGCAGGCTCTTCGCGAGCGCTATCAACTTGGAATCGACGTCCTTGAACCTCGGGAAATCCACGTCGACGATCTTCACCGTGACCCTGGTCTGCTTTTGCAGCCTGTGAAGTATATCGAGGCCTCGTCTGCCTCTCGTCTTCCTCACCGGGTCCTGGAGGTCCGCAATGTGCTGGATCTCGTAGAGCACGAACTGGGGG
Source organism: uncultured delta proteobacterium (assembly GCA_963750015.1). Classification (GTDB taxonomy): domain Bacteria; phylum Desulfobacterota; class Syntrophorhabdia; order Syntrophorhabdales; family WCHB1-27; genus CAVVNC01. Next base: position 47,547 of record CAVVPU010000241.1, read on the forward strand.
ATGATGAAGGTCCCTTCTATGAATCCGGTGTCGCAAATGTCCGCGATCCTGCCATCGATGATAGCACTCGTATCGAGTATCTTGTTCCCTTCCGTCTCTTCAGACTTGCCGAAGATGGGTACCCGTGACAGGTCCAGGGTATGGCTCTTCTTTTCACCCACTCTGAAGCCAAGATAGCCCATCACGAAATAAAGGAGGATATAAATCGGCAGGGTGATGGGAACGTCCTTTGCGTGGGTGAGCAGGAGCCTCGAGATGAAGAGGTTCGTGATAAAAAGACCGATTGTAATTCCCAGGAGGGTCCCTATGATGATCTTGAGCGGTATCTCCCTGAGCTTCTCCTCGATCTTTATGACAAGATAGCCCAGAACGAGGCCCATGGCCGAACCCAAAAGGCCGTACAGGGTACCACCGAGCATCTCACTTACGATAAAGTAACCGGTGACGGCCGTTACCGCTATAAGGACGATCTGTGAAATGATACTCAAAGATTTAGCCCTAAAGATTGTCAACCTTTCGGAGTGCTTGCAAATATGCTTTCTATGTCGGTTACTATCTCTTCTTCATCCTTGCTCAGCGCAATGGACAGCTCTTTCTTGATAAGATTTCGGGCGGTTTCGAACATCTTTCTTTCGCCGAAGGACAATTCCTTCCACATCCTCAGGCTGTAAAGCTCCCTCAAAACCATGGCGATTTCAAAGATCGATCCGCTCTTGATACGCTCCATATACTCCTTGTACCGCCGGTTCCAGGGCGAAGTATCATGGATAAAACTGGTGTCTTTCAGGATTTCATATACCTTCAACACCTGCTCTGAATCGATAACATATCGGAGGCCTGCATGCTGGGCGCTATCGACAGGTATCATGATCGTCATGTCCGAGTCGAGGATTCTCATGATGTAGAAGGACTGCCTGGTTCCCGAGATCACCTTTTCTTCAATAGACTCTATCTTGCCTACGCCATGACCTGGATACACCGCCACTTCTCCGATTTTTAGCATTTATTCCTCCAATCGCGGGGATCATCCCGCTATCGCTTATTATTATACCAGTTTCGAAAGACAAACTCAATAACGGACGGATCGGGCTGGAAAGCCGGGAGGGGGGCACACGGGCCTGCCTCACAATTGTATGGAAAAGAGGCTGTTTTTCTGTTATGATCATCAGATCACGGTCCCATCGTCTAGGGGTTCAGGACGTCGGCCTCTCACGCCGAAAACACGAGTTCGAATCTCGTTGGGACCACCATCCAAGCTTGCTGATCCGGAGGTCGTCCGGAGTAGATTTGGTTTTTTTGTCGTTCCTCCTTGACACCTTCTTTCGCACGTCTTACCTTGCAAATAGTTTTCAAGACTTTACGCACAATTCATCCTCAGTCCGGAGGGGTTACCATGATGCCCATCGCGCCCTTGATGATCGAACACAGACTCATAGAGCGCATGATCAGGGTGATGAAGAAAGAGATCGACCTCATAGGTAAGACGGGCAAGGCGAGGCCGGAATTCATCGACGAGGCAGTCGATTTTATAAGAATCTATGCCGACCGTTGCCACCACGGCAAGGAGGAGGACATCCTCTTCAAGCAGCTTTCAGAGAAAAGGCTCTCAGACCACTACCGGCACGTCGTGGAAGAGCTGGTGGAAGAGCACGCCCGGGCGAGGACCATGACGGGCAATCTGGTTTCTTCGAAGGAACGCTACCTCGCCGGGGACGCCAAAGCCCTAGATGAGATAAAAGGCACCATGGCCCAACTCGTTGACTTCTACCCGCTGCACATAGAGAAGGAGGACAGACACTTCTTCATTCCCTGCATGGAGTACTTCAGCAGCCGGGAACAGGATGTGATGCTGGAGGCCTTTTACGAGTTCGACAGGACACTCATCCACGACAAATACAGGGGAGTGATAGAGCACTTCGAGGGGAAGAGATAGAAACCGCCCTTTTTGGTCCCCCGGTCCCCGCCGCGACGTCGTCTGTCTTCGGGGTGGACTATTTTGTTAGAAAGTCTGGGGTGTGAGGAATTTCTTGAAGGCTTGAAGGGCACGCCCGCGATGGCTTATCCTGTTCTTCTCGTCCGCCCCTATTTCGGCCAGGGACTTACCCGATTCGGGCAGCATGAAGACCGGATCGAAGCCGAAGCCGTTCTCGCCTCTCTTTTCGGTCCCTATGTACCCCCTAAGGGTGCCGTAGAAGATGAATGCCAGGCCTCCGACCGGCTGATAATACGCCAGAAACGCCTTGAATGCCGCCGTGCGCCCTTCCAGCGGGATGCCCTGCATCTCCCGGAGCAGCTTCTCTATCCTTTCCTCATCATCGGCGCCGTATCTGGCCGAATGGATACCGGGCCTCCCCCCGAGCGCCTCTACCTCCAGGCCCGAATCGTCGGCGAGGGCGTCCATCCCGTAGAGGTTCCCCGCCTTTCGCGCCTTCTTAAAGGCATTCTCGAAGTAGGTCGGCATATCCTCGACCACTTCAATGGGCCGGTCGAAGTCGGCAAGCGAGAAGAACCGGTCGAAGCGGCCGTCGAGGAAACGCCTGATCTCCTCGAGTTTTCCCCTATTGGAGGTTGCAACGACGATGCTTCCCATGATCGACTCGAAGGGCTCCAGGCTCAGAGCGGGAAAAGAGGACCCAAAGCTGCCTTCTGAGCGCGGGTGATCTCGGCGATGCCCTTGTGAGAGTATTCATACATCTTATCGAAAAGCTCTTTCGAAAAGGGTGCCTTTTCCGCAGTGCCCTGCACTTCGACGAGCAGGCCCCTGCCTGTCATGACGAAATTCATGTCCACTTCGGCGATCGAATCCTCGGCGTAGGCCAGGTCCAGACGGACTTCTCCGTTGACCATGCCCGCACTTACTGCAGCAATAGAATCACGAAGAGGGATCTTCTCAATAACGCCACGTTTTTTCAGGTTCCATAAGGCTTCCACCAGAGCCACGAATCCGCCGGTTATGCACGCCGTCCTCGTGCCTCCATCAGCCTGGATTACGTCACAATCGACCCAAATAGTCCGCTCGCCTATGACGTCGAGGTTCACGATGGCTCGCAGAGCCCTGCCTATGAGCCGTTGTATCTCATGGGTCCTGCCGCCTATCTTGCCCGTAACCGCTTCTCTCACATTTCGGGAAGGAGTGGCCCTGGGCAGCATGGAATATTCCGCAGTGAGCCATCCTTTTCCCGAATTCCTCAAAAAAGGCGGCACCTTTTCCTCGATGCTCACCCCGCAGATGATCTTCGTCTCTCCCATTTCAGCCAGAACGCAGCCGTCAGGGTATTTAAGAAAGTTTCTGGTGATTCTGATGTCCCTCATCTTGTCGTTAGGCCTGCCATCACTTCTCATCTTGTTGCCCTCTCCCTGAAGTATCTATGAACGCCGCTTTCGAGTTTTGCGACCGTATCCTCAAGTTCACCTTCTTTGAACCGCACTTGCACAAAAACCCCCGGCATGTTGAGTCCGAGCAACGGGAACAGGGGCAAGTGCTTCATCTTAACGCTGAATTGACCGGCCAGGAAGCCGGCCAGCCTCTCCGATTCCTCTGCAAATTGAGCCGGTATCTGATCTATAGTGAGAAAACGACCCTCCCCTTTTTTCGCGTCCGTCATGGCCACCAAAATGTGGGTCCGGGGCGCTGGAACAAGCTCAAGGGATAGAAATACCTTGGCCGGCCCTCGGTTGAGGCCGTTCACCTCTTCAACATGCTGCTCTATCGTGGCCCCTCGTTGATAAAGAACCACCTGGTAGCCCTTCTCCTCGAAGTACTGTCTAAGGAAAGACCAGGCCTGAGGAGCGTTCTCTCCTATCTGACCGAGAACGATGGTGTCAGATGCCGCGTGCGCCGAAAGGGCGGGTAAAAGCAGCATCAAGGCTACCCACGGGATCAGGAGGATGTAAGGAAGCTTCATATATTTATAGCGCACGGGACATCAAGAGGCATGGGCTCGATCAATATCGCCGCTGCCTAGTCGGCCGCCCGCACCATCCTATCTAGTCTCCAGCACGTACTTCTCAAGATTTACCGCCGCGAGGGCGCCGTCGCCAACGGCTGTGCTGATCTGCCTGAGGGATTTCCTGCGGACGTCCCCTGCGGCGAACATGCCCTTTGCCCTGGTCGCCATATGCTCGTCCGTGACGATGAACCCTGATGGATCGGTCTCGACAAGATGTCTGACAAAGGCAGTGTCCGGCCGGGACCCGACATAGAAAAAGACGCCGCTCACCGGAAGCTCCGATCCTTCCTTAGTTACCGTATCCTTGAGCGTGACCGATTCCACCTGGTCCCGGCCTTTGATTTCGGCTGGAACCTTGTTGAGCAGGAATTGAATACGGCTGTTCTTGGCCGCCCTGTCCAGCAGTATGCGCTGGGCCCTGAATTCATCCCGTCTGTGAATGATGTAGACCCGGGCGGCTATATTGGCGAGCGTGAGGGCTTCCGTAAGGGCCGAATCACCGCCGCCGATCACGGCGACCTCAAGGTCCTTGAAGAACATGCCGTCACAGGTGGCACAATAGGAGATGCCCCTACCCACGAATAGATCCTCGCCCGGTATTCCCAATTTGGAGGGTTCTGTGCCCATTGCGAGTATCACCCCGAGGCTTCGGACCGTTTCCTTGTCGGTGCGGACCGTAAAAAGGTTGTCCCTGGAGTCGACGCGTTCCACCCTGGAGAACTCCGTAATGGGCAGATCGAGCTTCCTCGCCTGCTCGGCCATCCTCCTCATCAGCTCGGCGCCGGATATGCCGTCGGGGAATCCCGGATAGTTCTCTATATGCTCCGAATTCATCGGCGCTCCCCCAAGGATCTGCTTTTCCAGGAGAATGGCCTTGATGCGGGCCCTCATAAGATAAATGCCGGCTGTGAGGCCCGCTGGACCGCCGCCGATGATTACCGCTTCATAAGCATCGCTCATAAAACCTCCGCCTCAACGAAATAGCATACCATGGATTCGGGCGAACCATGCCCACCCGGCTGAACCACAAGGAAAGGCACGGGCAAAACGAATGTAAATGCGCCTCAGGGAGGCGACAAGCTCCTCATATTGTAAAGGTTCCTTGGCCCATGTTCAACCGGTTTCGGGCTCCTCTCCCTTATTTGTGGTCAAGAGTGAAGATTCCGGGCTGGGACAGCTTGACTAAGAAGGGCCAGTCGGCTATCATTTGGCTTAAGATGCAGCATCCCTTCGTGAGAAATACGCTCCTTTCCTCTCCCTGTTTCGAGCGTATTGCCGCCCTCCCTGCGCCTGAGGAGGTCTGCCCTACCCTTGTGGATATCGTCACGCGCTTTCAGCAGATGAAGGCTTTTGCGAGTGAGATTCACACGGAATTGCACCTTGTGAAGCCCATCCTCAAGCTCCTCGGTTTCGCCTTCGAATCGAAGCCGATGTATTTCGAAGAACAGGTAAAAGGACCCGATTTCGCCCTTTTCCGGTCGGAACAGGAGCGCGTCACCAGCTCCTCTCAATGGGGCACGAGATCCTATTACCAGAATCTGCTTGGTCTGCTTCTGGTAAAGCGGTACGGAAGAAACCTCGAAGAAGGTATCAGCGGTTTTTACCTCGATTTCGAGAACCGCATCCCTTTGTATCAGGCCATGTATCTGACCAAAACATCGGGTGTGCCCTGGGGCATCCTCACCAATGGAAAGAACTGGCTTTTGCTGAAGAAACCGCTCGCCTTTGAAAAACCGCTCGTGGAGATCGATCTTGAGCATTTCGTTGCGAGCAACGATGAAAAGGGTATGCTTTCTTTCTACCACATTTTTTCTTCCACGGGGCTCGGAAGCACACTGCCGGAACTGATAGAGAAGGAGCGAATCGAGCTGATCCGACTCCTCAAGGAAGAGCGCTCATCTCTCAGCCGGACCCTGAATCCGCCCCTGACGGAGACAGAGGTGCGCGCGGCGACCATACCCCTGTACGGAAGGCTTTTCCCGGAAAACCTCCTCTCCGGGGGAGAGAACGTTGCAGAAGAGGCTGGGCCTATTACGCCCTTCCGGAGGCCCGGAAAAGCGACCGTCACCAAAGGCGTTGATCAGAGCGACGTCTTTACTTATCTGCTCTCGAAAGGCACGACACCCGACCTGCCTCATCTCGATGAATGCCTGCTTGCCGGTATCAAGGAAGACCCTACAAAGGAACGCCTCCTTTCCCTTAAAATACTCGATCTGACGCCTGGGTTCGGAAGTCTGGCGGTGCAGCTCGTAGAAACCGCGGCGTACCTCTCTTTCCTACTCCCCTACAGGGAGAAGAGAAGCTTTGTGGCAGAATGGGAAAATGAGGCCCTTCTTCACAGTTTTATTTTGAACCGTATTCTCTATGGGACGGAAAAATGGTCCTTCGCCCTCGATGTGCTCCAGGGAGCGATGCGTTCACGCTTCAATGCCCGCGCCACCAACTACAGGTTGGGCAATCCCCTTCTGGGCCTTTCCTTAGCCGAGCTTCATTCGTTCTCGGACAACAAGAACCAAAGGGGCCTTTTTTCCAGACACCCTCATGAGGTGCTCTCTGAGTTGAAGGAAATGTCCCGGGTCTACTTCTCTCTTTCGGACAGGATCAAGGAGGACGCGCTGGTAAAGAGCGAAATGGAGAAGGAGCTCCTGGTCTACCGGCGGCGGGTGAAAGAAGCCATGGACCTTGTGACAGCCTCTTATCTGGGTAAAGGCCTTGAAAACAAAAAAATCAAGGAACTGCTTTTTTACATGGATGCTGACGAGGGGATTTGGGAAGCAACGAGAGGCATGAGTTGGTTCCGAAAGGCTAGGGAAGAGGCCGAGGCTCTCCATTTCTTTCACATGGAGGTAGAATTCCCGTTCCTCATGAACGATCGCTTCGACCTGATATTTGTTCAGCCTGGCCTCAGCTACGTCTGGGAGGAGCCCATTCCGGTCCAGGAGGTAGCGAAGGCTCACATCAAAAGGGCCATGACGTTCCTTGCCGAGAGTGGGAGGATCGTTCTGACCGGGAGTGATTTGGAGGAATTCGTTCCGGAGCTTAAGAAATCGAAACGATATGGTGTTGAGGTGAAAGAGGGGTTCGTAACAATCAGGAGGCGCTGACCCGTGGTAGACGCAACCGCCCTCTCCGTGCTGCGAAAACGTTATCTGATCACAAGCGCCGTGGGGGAGGTCGTAGAGACGCCCGAGGAGATGTTCCGAAGGGTCAGCCGCGCCGTCTCGGAGGCAGAAGACAACTATGACCCTCGTCCCCGTGAGGAAATGGCTGAAGCCTTCTTCGAAATGATGTCGAGCCTGCAATTCCTTCCAAACTCCCCAAGGGGAGAGCGGCCGTGAAAATAGGACTTGTCAGCGATACCCACGGTTCGGTGAGGACTTTTCAAAAAGTCCTCTCGGGACCCTTTCGGGGGGTCGATCTGATTCTCCATGCAGGTGACATCCTTTATCATGGGGCAAGAAACCCCCTTGCGGAAGGGTATGATACTTCAGGCCTGGCAGCCCTGATCAACGAGCTGAGGATACCCGTTCTGATCGCCAAAGGCAACTGCGATTCCGATGTGGACCAGTTCGTTCTCGACGTTCCCATCATGTCCCCCTATGTGTTTGCTTATGTAGAAGGAAAGAGGATCATGGTGGTGCACGGCGACGGCAAGAAGGACGGGGGGTTGGAGGAGCTGGTGAAAAGGTTCGATCTCGACGTGCTGGTCCACGGGCACAGCCACATAGCACGCATAAAGAGGGTCGGTCATGCGCTCATCGTCAACCCCGGCACGCCCACCGTCCCCAATCCGTCGAGCCCCTACAAAAAGACCGCCGGGGTTTTTGACTCCGCGAGCGGAGTCGTCGAGATATGGAACATAGACACGGCAGCGGTCGTGCTTACGGACGCCCTTGAGCCGTGACGTGACGAGTTCGGTGAACTTAATTCGAGCAGTGCCCGGGTCTTATACCCGAAAAAAGAAGGGAGGAATGCGCATGGACATGGAGATGAAGACCACTTTCGAGCGGCTTTGGGCAAAGTATTTCGGTAATGCCGAATTGCCCATATGTTTCTTTTACGCCAAGGAGCAGCCCCCGGGCACGCAGATGCCGAAACCGCCCACGGGGCAGAGGTGTATCATAGGGGACCTTTCGAAGGCGCGGGCCGGGAAGAATCTGGCCTTCGTCGCCGACGTCATAGGCTGTGCGGGGGGGAAGAAGTACCTGGGCTTCTCGGAGACCCTTATGCCCGAATTCGAATACTTCCTCTCTTACGGAATACCGGGGAAACTCGAGGGTGAACGGTATAAGAAATCACCGGAGCTTGTTCGTGAGGTGATGAAGAAGCAGCCGGCCTTCATTGCCCCTGAACGGTTCATCGTCTTCAAGAGGTGGGACCTCCTGGAAGAAGGCGACCGGCCGGAAGTGGTCGTTTTCTTCGCCCGGCCCGACGTGCTCTCGGGGGTATTCACCCTTTCCAACTTCGACCAGGCCGAACCGGAAGGAGTGATCGCACCTTTCGGGGCCGGCTGCTCCACCATCGTTCAGTATCCCTATATGGAAAAAGACAAAAAGAAACCACGTGCCGTTCTGGGCATGCTCGACGTCTCTGCCCGCCCCTGCGTGCCTTCCGATGTGATCACCCTTGCTATACCGATGAGCAAGTTCACGGGCATGATCGGAAACATGGAAGAAAGCTTTCTTATCACGGATTCCTGGCGCAAGGTGAAGAGGAGAATTGCCAAGGTCTGAAACCCCTAAAGAGAATTGGCCCCGTCCGGACAGGGCGGGGCCTTTTTCCTGGTTCCCTTAGAACTTCAGGTTCTTTCTGAGCCTCACGAGGCCTGCCTCTATCCTCACAAATGACGGGCCCTTCCGGTCGAGGGAGTCCAGGTCCAGGCCGTATCGACGGGCAAGCCTTGTGACGATGGAAAGAGGTGCGGGGTCGGCTTTATTCCAGTGCGGCCTCAGTTCCCTCAGGAATATGTTGACCGTTACCGGGCCGACGCCATAGAAGGTGAGAAGCCGTGATTCCAGGTCGCGGCCGTTCTCGGATACTTGGTGAAGCCGGTTAAGGCTTCCGCCATAGTCTGCGTTAAGCTGCTCGCAGTTGCGCAGGATCTCACGGGAAGTTTTCTCGTCATACCTCACGTAACCCCCTTCTCTCATGATTGGATTGACGAGAAACGACCAGCCGGCCTCCAGGATGCGTCCGGGCGTCAGAAGGTTGTGACGTGCGAAGGAGCGGTAAGTCCTCCCTGCAACCGTCTCGTAGATGGGCGCGCCGAAAAGCACACTCGCGAGAAACCATTTGAAGATCTCCTCATCGTTTCTTAGCCCCAAATCAATGCCCAACTCCTCCGCATAGGTCGGGCTTTCTTTCAGCGACTCGATGGTGACTTCCCCGTGAGCCTCTTTTTTCTTACCGCCTTTTTGGCCTTCCGCTCTCGCCCTGTCTCGGTCCATAATCTATAAGTTAAGCCCTCCCTCGACAAAAGGGAAAGGTCTTCCTTGCCCAGGCCGGCGGACTGGTTGGCAAACTCCCTCGAGAGGCCATGACGCCTTGCCGTTTTTGCCTATCTCCTCCTTTCTTGACATCACTAGGGCCCCCCATTACATTCTATTTGAAAAACAGGCCCTTTTTAAATTTCGTGGAGGCGCGCGCGCTGGACTACACAATCAAAATTGGCGGCGAGGCCGGACAGGGTATCCAGACGATCGGGGATAGCCTGGCGAGGGTCTTTGCCAGATGCGGTTGCCACGTATTCATACATCAGGATTATGAGTCGCGCATAAGGGGAGGTCACAACCTCTTCCAGCTGCGTATGTCGGATAGGCCCGTGAGCGCCTCACGGGAAAGGATTGACATCGTAATCGCCCTTGACAAGCCGAGCATCGATGACAATGAAGATCGACTCACCGACACGGGCATCATTCTCTACGATTCGTCCGTCCTGAAACAAAGATACGAAAGGCTTCATTTCTTGGACGTGCCTTTCGTCGAGCTCGCCACGGCCGAGGGAGGCAATCGCATAATGGCGAACACCGTGGCAACCGGCGCGGCCCTCGGATTGCTCGGGATCGATCTCCATCCGTTCCTCGAGGTGATCGGTGAGCTCATGGCAAGGAAAGGTCAGAAAACCGTCGAAGAAAACCGGGCTGCTGCGCGGCGGGGGTATGATTATGCAAGGCGACACTGTGAAGGATGCGCCTTTCAGAAAATGCCGGCCGGCACACCAAATATGCTTATCGATGGTAACACCGCGATCGGGCTTGGCGCCGTCCTCTCGGGCTGCAGATTCTATGCGGGCTATCCCATGACTCCTTCCACAGGCATCCTCACCTTTATGGCAAGCAAGTCTGAAGAATACGGGATCGTAGTCGAGCAGGCAGAAGATGAAATAGCGGCGGTTAACATGATTATAGGGGCATCATTCGCCGGGGCCCGGTCTATGACGGCGACGGCGGGAGGGGGCTTTGCTCTCATGGTCGAAGGCCTCTCGCTGGCCGCCATGACGGAAACCCCTGTGGTCATTGTCGTAGGTCAGCGCCCCGCCCCGGCGACGGGATTTCCCACGAGGACGGAACAGGGAGACCTCCAATTCGTGCTTCACGCGGCTCACGGGGAGTTCCCCCGTGTCGTTTTTGCTCCCGGCTCCCCCGAACAGGCACTCTTTCTCACGAACAAGGCCTTCGACCTGGCCGAAAAGTATCAGATTCCGTCGTTCATCCTTTCGGACCAGTACGTCGCGGATTCCCAGTGGACCTACCCGGGATTCGATCTCGCCAAGATCACTTACAAGGATTACCGTTTGAGAAACCCGGGATTCGAAGGCGAGGACGGATATAAAAGGTTCGCCTTCACCGATTCGGGCGTCTCCCCTCTGGCGGTTCCCGGCAGATCAAGGGCGCTCGTGGTTGCAGACAGCGACGAGCACGATGAGGAAGGCCACATTACGGAGGATGGTGAGCTGAGGAGACGGATGGTGCAGAAAAGGCTCTTCAAAAAGCTTCCCCTCATCGAGGCGGAGATATCGCCGCCTCTGTTTTACGGAGACGCCGAGGCCGAGACGATAGTGGTGGGATGGGGCTCCACCTATGGTGTGCTCAGAGAGGCGGTCGAGAGTCTGTCAACGCAGAGGTCCATCGCCCTGCTCCACTTCAGCGAGGTCTATCCCCTCCCCCTCACTGACAGGTTCGACTATCTCTCGTTGCTCAAAAAGGCAAAACGAACTGTTTGCGTGGAAAATAACGGAACCTCCCAGTTTGCCAGGTTGATGAGAGCCGAGACTGGTCACAATTTTACCGCAACGGTGAACAAGTATAACGGCCGGCCTTTTCTTCTTGAGGAGGTGATCGGGGCATTGCATGGCAAACTTGAATGATTACGAAGGCCGGACACCCGCGTGGTGCCCAGGCTGCGGGAACTTCGGCATACTAGGGTCCTTTAAACAAGCGGTGGAGGAACTCGGCCTCGAGCCCCATCAATTCACGGTAGTGTCGGGCATAGGCCAGGCAGGAAAATTTCCTCACTACACGCGGTGCAATACCTTCAACGGGCTCCATGGCAGGACCCTTCCCGTAGCGACGGCCATCAGGCTCGTGAACCACAAGATGCCGGTTATCGCCGTGGCAGGGGATGGAGACTGCTATGGGGAGGGCGGCAATCATCTTATCCACGCGATGCGCAGGAACGTCAACATCAAAATCTTCGTACACGACAACCAGATCTACGGCCTGACTAAAGGACAGGCCTCCCCCACGAGCGCCGAGGGTACGGCAACCAGGATACAGCCTTACGGGGTGCTCGACGAGCCCCTCAACCCCATTGCTCTTGGGGTCGCCCTCGATTGCGGCTTCGTCGGAAGGGCCTACGCCGGAGAAGGAGACCATCTCGTTGAGATGATGAAACAAGCTATCACGCACAAGGGCTTTGCCCTCCTCGACATCCTCCAGCCCTGCGTCACCTACAACAAGGTCAACACGTACGAATGGTTCAAGCAACGCGTCTATCGCCTCGACCCATCATACGACCCTTCCGACCGGGTTACAGCCTTTGCCAAGGCCCTCGAATTCGGACAGACCATCCCCCTCGGTGTGATCTACAGGAACGAGCGGCGCACGCTTGAGGAAAGATTTCCCGTGATTCGCGACAAACCCATTGTCGAAAGACCTTTCGACCCTGCACTCCTCAGCGGAATATTCAGAGAATTCTATTAGAGCATTCCGCAAAATAAAGTGACGACTGAGCGGGCGCGGCCATTCCTTGAGTGTGGCACTTCTTCTTCCTAAGAATAGGTCTTATATGACTTATATGACCTATTCTTAGAGATTCTGAAAGGGGTTGAAAGGGGAATCAATTCGAATGGGAATGTTGCTTTTACCGGCCCATTTGCCTATAATTGCAGATGAAAGTCGGGCAAGTGCTTACGTGCTCTTGCGTACAAAGGTTCCCGGTTGGAATTAGAATGGGGAACCCCTTCCGGTCGAGGCCGGAAGGGACCATGATTAGCGGAACCATCTTTCAGGGCCTGAAAGGGAAAAGAAACAGAAGGAGAGGTTATGGCAAGCTACAAGTGTTTGATTTGCGGTTACATCTATGATCCTGCGGAGGGTGATTCGATCTCCGGCACTGCAGCGGGTACGGCCTTCGAGGATCTGCCGGACGATTGGGTCTGCCCTGTATGCGGAGCGCCGAAATCGGAGTTCGAAAAGATCGGGTAGAAGCACCACCATGTTGCTTCATAGTTGCAATGCAAGGGTCGAGGCCGGCCGTCGGCTTCGATCTGTCGGCGTTTTCTCAAGGAAGCGAACAAGGAGGCGATAGGACGAATGCTTTTGGAAACCGATTTCCCTAGTCTTGGAGTACCGAAAAAAGGGAAAGTACGAGACATCTACGACCTGGGCGATAAGCTCCTCATCGTAGTCACGGACCGCTTATCGGCGTTCGACGTCGTTCTGCCTGACGGAATACCCGACAAAGGTAAGGTGTTGAACCAGCTTTCCCTTTTCTGGTTCCGGCAGATGGAAGACGTGGTGAAGAACCACGTGCTGGAATCCGACGCCGACCGCTTTCCGGAAGGCCTGAAGAAACATGCGGACGCTCTGCGGGGAAGGAGCATGGTGGTGAGAAAAGCAAAGCCCTTCCCGGTTGAGTGCGTGGTTCGCGGGTATCTTTCGGGTTCCGGCTGGACCGAGTATAAGCAGAAGGGAGGCGTATGCGGAATCGCATTGCCGGCCGGACTGGAGGAATCGGCACGCCTGCCCGAGCCCATCTTTACCCCGACCACCAAGGCCGATGAAGGCCACGATATGGCCATCTCCATGGAGCAGGTCAAGGCTCTTATAGGAGAGCAGCCTGCCATTGAACTCGAACGGCTGTCCATCGCCCTTTACAAGAGGGCGGCAGGTTTCGCGCAGGAAAGGGGCATCATCATTGCAGACACGAAATTCGAGTTCGGGAGGGTGGACGATCAGGTTATAGTAATCGACGAGGTTCTCACCCCCGATTCGTCGAGATTCTGGTCAGCCAAGGACTACCGGCCGGGACAAGGGCAGGACAGTTTCGACAAACAGATAGTGAGGGATTATCTGAACACCCTCGATTGGGACAAGACGTACCCCGGTCCGCGGCTCCCGCCGGAGATCATGGAGAAGACCGCCCAGCGGTATCGCGAGATCTTCCGGATACTGACAGGCAAGCCCATCGAATAAAAGTCACATGCAACCGCAGGGTGCTGATCTCACGGGATAGCGCCCTGCGGGCTTCTTTGCCCGTCCTCGAAGTCTATATTAAGGAGACGATTCGAAACGTCGGCCGGGAGGCGAAGCCCGCCCTTGCAGGGCGGGCCTGACTCGCCGCTTTTCTTTTGCGGATAGCCTTCGGCCGACCCGTTGTCCTAAGCCTTCTTGAGGCTTCTGCAATAGGCTGAATACCTGCGAGCTCTCGGGTCCCGGCCGCTTACGAGGTCAGCCGCGAGCACGTAGGGCCGTACGGTGCCGATGTTGACGATCGCGGAATCGAGACCGGCATTGACGACCAAAGCCATGAAGACCGTGTTGATGTAGCTTCTGACAGGGAGGCCGAAGGATATATTGCTCGCCCCCATGCAGAGGTTAAGTCCAAGTTCTTCCTTAACGAGACGCATCGTCCTGATCGTCGTTTCCGCCGCTTTCGGGTTGATCCCCGCCGATTCGGCAAGGCAGTCTGCAACGATGCGGTCGCGCGTAATCCCCATGGATTCCGCCCGTGCCACAATTTTCTTGAGCACCTCGAGCCTCGCCTCGGGCTGACTCGGTATTCCCGCGCTGTCCGTGGCGAGGGCCACCACAGGCGTGTTGTACTTCAGCACCATGGGCAGCACATCGTTGATCACGTTCTCTTCGCCGGTGATTGAATTGACGAGCGGGGTCCCGAGACCGAGCCCCAGGGTGGCATCGAGGGCCTGGGCATTCCTGCTCTCGATTGCAAAGGGCACGTCAATGATTTCCTTGAGCTCGCCAACCAGTTTCGGCAGCATGACCGTCTCGTCTATGCCGAAAGCACCCACGTTGACCAGGATCATGTCGGCTCCTGCCGCGACCTGCGCTAGAGCCTCTCTTTTTGCCGGCCCCGTGTCGCCCACAAGCAGCGCCTCCTTAATGCCGCTTTTGCCAAAGGGATTAATCCTCTCGCCGATGAGAACCGTCGGCAGCCCGTCGCCGAACAGCACCTCTTTGCCCTTTGGGCTTACCACTCTTGTTTTCATAAGCTACTACCTCCAGTTGGTTATTTTACCCTTTCGGAGCCTGATCATGGAGAGAACGCCGGCTACCGGCACTCTTGGGAGCCACGGATCGTCTTACAGGGCACGTAGGGGACTAAGTTTAGCACAATTTGCGCCTCTATTTCAATTCCAGGGGGGCAAAAAGAGACGGATTGTGTTCGCCAAAATAAGCAGGGCCAGCCGAAAGCCATCACCGATTCGAGTTCACCCTTTCATCGATATAGCCTTAACCGGTCGTGCGCCAAATCTCCCCTTTGTGTTGAAACTTCATCAAGAAAGCCGGCCCGGCCAATTCTTGTTTCTCGTCAGGTGCGAAAGGCAGGGGAGCCAAGTCTCTAATTTGCTTGACAATTGCGGGTCAAACCCGTATATTGTTAGACTTAAAAAAAGAAAACTATCAATGATTATCAAACTTTACGATATAGAACAGGCCTTATCGGTCAAGGGGAAGCTCGATGGTTCTCGTTTGAAGAGAGCCGAAGACAGCGACCTAACCTTCCTCGCTCCCATCGAGTACGAATTGACCGTGACGAAATCGGGCAACAGCCTCTGGGTGCGCGGACCCGTACGGGCCACGCTCTCCACGGTCTGCGACCGCTGTCTGGAAGAATTCACCTTTTCCGTCGAATCGGACATGGACATAGAACTGCTGCCAAGGGCGGAGGCGCCGACTGCGCAGGAAGTCGAATTGAAATCCGAGGAGATGGATCTCTATTATTTCGAAGGCGAGGAAATCGATCTTGACCCCTATGTCTTCGAAGAAGTGATGCTCGATATACCCATAAAGGCCCTCTGCTCGGAATTGTGCGAGGGCATGTGTCCGGTCTGCGGAAAAAACCTCAACTTCGGAGAGTGCGGATGCGAGAAACCGGACACGGGTATTCTCGCCGGAAAGCTCAAACCATTTCTGAAAAAGTAGCAAGGAGACGACAATGCCTGTTCCAAAAAGAAAAACTTCGAGATCCAAGAGAGACAAGCGACGGACCCACTATAAACTCGTGTCCCCCGGGGTAGTCCTCTGTCCTAACTGCAAGGAGCCCACCCAGCCGCACCGGGTTTGCCCGAAGTGCGGGATGTATAAAGGAAAAAAATACCTGGCGGTCGAAGAAGTCTAGCCCGTATGGTAAGGATAGCAGTTGATGCTATGGGCGGAGACAACGCGCCGCTCGCCGTTGTGAGGGGGGCTGAAGCTGCCTGCGCTGAAAAGATCGCGGAGGTCCTTCTCGTCGGCGACGAAAACGTCATCTCTCCATTGCTCAAGGATCGATCCGGGATAGAAATCGTGCACACCGCCGTCTCAGTCGGCATGAGCGAATCCCCGTCCAATGTTTTGCGCCGCAAAAAAGATTCGTCCATGAACACGGCCTTCGGACTGGTCAAGGCGGGCCGTGCAGAGGGTGCAGTTTCCGCGGGAAATTCCGGTGCTGCCATGGTTTTTGCCATCTTCACCCTCGGGAGGATCTCGGGTGTGGAAAGACCGGCCATCCTCACGCTGCATCCCAACTCGAAGGGGACCGTGTCAGCCCTCATCGATGCGGGCGCCACGGTAGACTGCCGGCCCTCTCACCTTGTCCAATTTGCCCTTATGGGCAGCGCCTTTGCACAACATGCCCTCGACATTCCGAGCCCGAGAGTGGGGCTTTTGAGCAACGGTCAGGAGGAGACGAAAGGCAACGAACTGACGAGAGAGACTCACGGGATCCTCAAAACCTCCGCCCTCAACTACGTGGGTTACGTGGAAGGGACCGACCTGTACAACGGGACGACAGACGTCGTGGTGACCGATGGCTTCGTGGGCAATGTCGCCCTGAAGGTGAGTGAAGGCGTTGCGGAGCTCCTCATCGGTCTTCTTAAGGATCGGATCGGCCAGAGCACCAGGGGCAAGATGGGCTACCTCCTTCTTTCAGACACGTTCAGGGCCCTTTCCAAGACAGGAGACTACTCCGAATACGGCGGCTTCCCCCTCGTCGGGGTAGATGGCGTCTGCATCATCTGTCACGGCAGATCGAACGAACGGGCCATCAAGAACGCCATTCTACAGGCCAGGAATTTCGTGGGTAAACGACTCAACGAGCATATCAAGGATGCCATGCAGGATCACCAATATCAGATCAAGAGTGAGGAGTGACAGATGGACTACTTTTTGACGGACGACCAGAAAGATATCAAAAAAATAGCGCGCAGGATCGCTGAAGAAAGAGTGGTGCCCGTAAGGGCCAAGCTCGACGAGACGGAAACCTTCCCTTGGGAGATCATGAAGGCCTGCGCGGAGACAGGACTTTTTGGCGTCAGCATACCAGAGGCTTATGGAGGACTGGGGGGCGGTTCCTTCGAGAACTGCATCGTCGTCGAAGAGCTGAGCCGTGCGTGCCTCGGTGTCTCAGTGAGCTACGCAGCGAGTCTTCTCGGCTCTTACCCTATCCTCCTCGGTGGAAACGAGGATCAGAAGAAGCGCTATCTGCCGGATGTTGCAAGCGGAAAGCGGCTCGCCGCTTTCGGTCTCACCGAGGCAAATGCGGGCAGTGACGCCGCGGGAATCAGGACCGAGGCACGCAAGGTGGGCGACGACTACGTGCTGAACGGGACCAAACAATGGATCACCAACGGAGGTGAGGCCGAGATCTACTCGGTCATCGCCATGACCGACCGTTCCAAGGGCGGCAGGGGTGCCACTGCCTTCATACTCAAGAAAGGCATGGAAGGATTTTCCTTCGGGAAGAAGGAAAACAAGCTCGGCATCAGGGCGTCGGCCACTAGGGAGCTGGTTTTCCAGGATTGCAAAGTCCCGAAGGAAAATGTTATAGGTAGGGAAGGCATGGGCTTCATCCTCGCCATGCGGACCTTTGACCGGACCCGTCCGGGCATAGGGGCTCAGGGCGTGGGAGTGGCCCAGGGTGCGCTCGAAGCCGCGATGGCTTACGCGAAAGAAAGGGAGCAATTCAACAGGAAGATCATATCTTTCCAGGCAATACAGCACATGCTTGCGGACATGGCGATACAGGTCGAGGCCGCCCGGGCTCTCGTTTACGCGGTGGCGAGGTATATAGACAGCAACCCCAGGGAGTTCTCGAAAGTCTCTGCCATGAGTAAGGTCTTCCCGAGCGATACGGCCATGAAGGTCACAGTGGATGCATTACAGATATTCGGCGGCTACGGTTTTATGAAAGACTATCCCATCGAAAAGATGATGAGGGACGCCAAGATCCTCCAGATCTACGAAGGCACGAACCAGATTCAGAGAAACGTCATCGGCCTCGAGTTGATAAAGGAAGCGGCGTCGAAAAAGAGATGACCATGAAAAAGATAGCCATTGTTTTCCCGGGACAGGGATCGCAGTACGTCGGCATGGGTAAAGAACTCTACGACAGGTTCGAATATGTCCGGGAATTGTTTGAGGCAGCGGATAAGGCTCTTGACTTCAACCTATCCAAGCTTTGTTTCAATGGGCCCGAAGAGGAGCTTCGAAAGACCTACAATACCCAACCGGCCATCCTGCTTTCGAGCTACACGGCGTGGGCAGTGCTGAACAAGGAGATGAAGGTAACCCCGTACCTGCTCGCAGGCCACAGCCTGGGTGAATATACGGCACTCCTCGCAAGCGGCCTTTTCTCGTTCAAGGACGCCATGCGGATAACCCGAAAGAGGGGTCTCCTCATGGAAGAAGCGTGCCCTGCGGGCACCGGTGGTATGGTGGCCCTGGTGGCCCCCGACCGCCAAAAGGTGGAAGAGGCCTGTGGAGCTATCTCAAAGGGCGCCTATGTCGCCTGTCCCGCCAATCTTAATTCCCCTGACCAGCTGGTTCTTTCGGGTGATATCAATGCGCTGAAGGAAGTCGTAGAAAAGCTGAAAGGTCAGGGTTATAAGAAGGCGGTTTTTCTGAATGTGTCGGGCCCCTTCCACAGCCCCCTTATGCGGCCGGCCGCAGAGGAGCTAAAAAAAGAACTGGCCCGCATCGTCTTTTCGCCCATGAAGGTCCCGGTCGTTGCAAACGTTGACGGGTCGGCGAACGACGACAGCGGGCGCGAGCAGGACCTCCTGTTCCGTCAGATGTTCTCTCCGGTGCGGTGGGAAACCTGTGTGCGATACATGGCGTCCCAGGGCGTCGAGGTGTTCCTCGAGGTGGGGCCGGGCAAGGTGCTCGCCAACCTCATGCGCAAGATAGTCCCCGACATCCCGTGTTATCACGTGGAGACGATGGAGGAGATAGAAGCCGTACGAAGTGTGCTCTCATGAAAGGACGGGTAACCATCGTCACGGGGGCGGCCCAGGGCATAGGGAGGGCTATTGCGGAATTCCTTGCGGAAAAGGGTTCGAGCGTCGCCATCTTCGACGTGACGGATGGCACGGAGGCGCGCCGGGCCGTTGAAGAGAAGGGTGTAAAGTCGATCTTTCTCAAGGTCGATGTATCCGATCTCCGAGAGGTCGAAAAGGCGGTGCAAACCGTGATTGACGAACTCGGAGGCATCGATAGCCTCGTGAACAACGCAGGGATCACGAGGGATAAGCTCATCCTGAGAATGACCGAAGAGGATTGGGACCAGGTGATCAGGGTCAACCTGAAGGGGACTTTCGCCTGTACGAAGGCGGTGATCCGCCATTTGTTGAAAAAAGGCGGCACCATAGTCAATATCGCCTCGATTGCCGGTCTCACAGGGAACCGAGGGCAGGCGAACTATGCTGCGAGCAAGGCGGGCATCATAGGCTTTACAAAGAGTATTGCGAAAGAATACGGCGAGAAAGGCGTGAGGGTGAACGCGGTTGCCCCGGGCTTCATTGCAACCGACATGACCGCTTCCCTCGACGCCAAATATAGGGAGAGCATGACCCAGACGGTGGCGCTCAAACGGGCGGGTGTTCCCCTCGATGTAGCCCGCGTCGTCTATTTCCTGCTATCCGACTATAGTAGTTACGTTACCGGTGAGGTAATAAACGTAAGCGGAGGCCTGTACATCTGAAGGGATTATCCGTTATCAAAACCAGGAGGTGGCTTAAATGGCAGTCGCAGAAAGAGTGAAGAAAATGATCGTCGAGCAATTGGGCGTCAACGAAGCTGAAGTGGTACCTGAGGCGAAGTTCATTGACGACCTTGGCGCCGATTCTCTCGACATAGTCGAGCTCGTGATGGCCCTCGAGGACGAGTATGGCATAGAGATTCCCGACGAGGACGCAGAAAAGATCGAAACCGTGGGGGATGCCATCCGTTATATCGAGGAGCACCAGAAATAGCGTACGAGGTGATGGTTGAAAAGGCGAGTCGTCATAACAGGTTTAGGTCTCACGACACCTCTCGGTGTCGGATTGGACAACGTATGGAGCAAGATATGCGCCGGTGATTCGGGAATCGGGCCGATCACGAGGTTCGATGCATCGCAGCACGACACGAAGATTGCCGGTGAGGTGAAGAACTTCAATGCCGAGGAGTATATCCCGGTAAAGGAACTGAAACGATTGGATCTCTTCATCCAGTATGCCCTTGCTGCAACGAAGGTCGCCGTAGAAGGCTCAGGGCTGAACATGGCATCAGAGGATGCCGAGAGGGTGGGCGTCATAGTAGGCACGGGCCTCGGCGGGCTTCCGACCCTCGAAAAATATCACTCAATCCTCCTTGAAAGGGGACCGTCGCGTATTTCTCCTTTCTTCATACCCATGCTCATCGCAAACGAGGCCCCGGGCAACATAGCAATCCAATATGGCATGAAAGGTCCCAATCTCTCCATCGTTACCGCTTGCGCGACAGGGGCCCATTCAATCGGCGACGCCTTCAGGGTAATCCAGTACAACGACGCCGACGTGATGATCGCAGGGGGGACCGAAGCGAACCTGACGCCGCTCACCGTGGCCGGATTCAATGCGCTGAAGGCCCTCTCAACAAAGAACGACGCCCCCGAAAAGGCGTCCAAGCCTTTTGACAAAGAACGGGACGGCTTTGTGGTGGCCGAGGGTGCGGGCATCGTGGTCCTCGAGGAGCTCGAGCACGCCCGCGCAAGGGGCGCAAAGATTTACGCAGAAGTCGCCGGGTACGGCTACAATGGCGATGCCTACCACATAACTGCCCCCTCCCCGGACGGGGACGGCTCCATCAGGTGCATGAAGCTGGCCCTTAAGGATGCAGGGATCACGCCTGCGGACGTGGACTACATAAATGCGCACGGCACGTCGACGGAATTGAACGACGCTTCCGAGACGCTGGCCATAAAGCAGGTCTTTGGCGAAAGGGCATACAAGATACCGATCAGTTCGACCAAATCAATGATAGGCCATCTTCTCGGCGCGGCAGGGGCAGTCGAGGCGGTTTTCAGCGTCCTGGCGATCAGGGACCAGGTGTGCCCCCCGACCATCAATTACGAGCACCCTGACCCCGGGTGTGATCTCGACTACGTGCCAAACGTCGCGCGGAAGCATCCTATCAATGTGGTAATCTCCAATTCTTTTGGCTTCGGCGGCACCAACGCGGTTCTTGCCTTCAGGGGGTATGAAGGGTGAAGATCGCGATCGGATCGGACCACGGCGGATATGAGCTGAAAGAACATTTGAAAGCGGCCCTTGGAGCCGATCATGAGTTCGTTGATGTCGGTACGACAAACACTGATTCTGTCGATTACCCGGATTACGCGAAGAAGGTTGCCTTGGCAGTGACCGAAGGAAAAGTCGAGTATGGCATTCTTCTCTGCTCGACGGGGATCGGCATGTCTATAGCGGCAAATAAGGTAAAGGGGGCGAGGGCTGCCCTCGCCTTCGATCTCTACACTGCGATGCAGAGTAGACGTCATATCGACGCCAATATCCTCGTACTGGGTGCCCAGGTCACAGGTCCGGGACTTGCCCTCGAGATAGCGCGGACGTGGATCGCGACACTCTTTGAAGGAGGGCGGCACGAAAGACGGATCAATAAAATAAGAAGGCTCGAAGATGATAGCCATGGATGCCCTGAAGGGCAGTGACAGGGAGATTTACGATCTCGTCAAGAAAGAGATAGAGCGGGAGGAGTACAGCCTCATCCTGATCGCATCGGAGAATCTGGTATACGAGGAGATCCTCGAGGCCCAGGGAACGGTGCTGACGAACAAGTACGCGGAAGGCTATCCGGAGCGCCGGTTTTACGGCGGCTGCCGGTTCGTCGACCGGATAGAACAGGTGGCCGTCGACCGGGCACGGGAGCTTTTTGGAGCGGAACACGCCAACGTACAGCCCCATTCCGGCTCGTCCGCCAACATGGCCGTGCTCTTCGCGATGCTGAAGCCGGGTGACAAGATCCTCGGCATGGATCTCGCTCACGGTGGCCATCTGACCCACGGGGCTCGCTCAAGCTTTTCGGGACGATTCTTTCACGCCCTCACCTACCACGTGTCGGAGAAAACTGAAGAGATTGACTATGATGAGGTGAGGGCGGTTGCATGCCAGGAAAGGCCGAAGCTGATCATCGCCGGGGCAAGCGCCTACTCGAGGATCATAGACTTTCCGCGATTCAGGAGAATCGCTGATGAAGTCGGAGCCTATCTGCTGGTCGACATGGCCCATATAGCCGGAGCCGTGGCCACCGGTGTTCATCCGAGCCCGGTGGGCTCAGCCCATTTCGTCACCACAACGACCCACAAGACGCTCCGGGGTCCTCGGGGGGGATTGATCCTGTGCGATGGAAAGTACGCAAAGGCCATCGATTCGATGATCTTCCCTGGAATCCAGGGAGGTCCCCTCGTTCATGTGATCGCTGCCAAAGCCGTGGCGTTGAAAGCGGCAATGCAGCCTGAGTTCAAAGTCTACCAGGAGCAAATCCTTGCCAATGCTCGGCGGCTCGCAAACTCCCTACAGAAGCGGGGCTACCGGATCGTGTCGGGCGGCACGGATAACCATCTCTTCCTGGTCGATCTCTCGGAAAGAGGGATCACCGGAAAAGAGGCAGAACAGGCCCTGGAGGCAAGCGGGATCATGCTCAACAAAAACCTTATCCCCTTTGACAAACGGGGGGCAAACATTACGAGCGGCATACGAATCGGCACCCCGGCGGTGACCACGAGGGGCATGAAGGAGCCGGAGATGGAGGCGATCGCCGAGATGATAGATGCGGTCCTTTGCAAACCGGAAGACACAGAGCTGCAAAGAGTGACGGAGCAAAGGGTCAGGGACCTGTGCATGCGGTTTCCTTTCTATGCGGGCGTTTACTCGCTATGAGCAAAGGACGTCCGGGTTGGGACTCTTATTTCATGGAGATAGCGGGGATCGTGGCAAAACGGTCGACCTGCATCAGGAGAAGCGTCGGCGCCCTCGTCGTGAGAGAGAAGCGCATCCTTTCGACAGGCTACAACGGGGCGCCGAGCGGCCTCGGCCATTGTGCGGACCTTGGCTGTATCAGAGAAATGAAAGGCGTGGCCTCAGGGGAGCGTCATGAGCTCTGCCGGGGACTGCACGCCGAACAAAACGCGATCATCCAGGCTGCCTATCACGGCGTCTCCATCAAAGGCAGTTTTCTTTACTCCACCCATCTGCCCTGTTCCATCTGCGTGAAGATGATCATCAACGCAGGCATCGACCAAGTTTTCTACCTTGAGGGTTATCCCGACGATCTGGCGACACAATTGATCGCGGAATCGGGTATAATAGTGAATCGGGTTACGCTCACGGAAAGCTAACGGCTGTCAGGTGTGCTTTGGAAAGGCCACGGTGCGCCTGCCACGAGAAGATTTGCGCGTTCTTCCCGTATGACCGGTTTCGGCGCGCTCTTTCAAGCAGTGTTGCAGGCTCGTCCCGAGGCCTTCCGTCAGGCGATTAGGAGCCAGGACAATGAAGTGCCCTTACTGCGGGTTCGCGGAAAGCAAAGTCATCGACTCGAGAATGAGCAAAGAGATGGACGCCATTCGAAGGCGCCGGGAATGTCTCAAGTGCGCCAAGAGGTTCTCTACTGCCGAGATGCTCGAAGAGGGACTGCCGCTCGTAGTAAAGAAGGATGGCCGGAGGGAAGTCTTTGACAGGGGAAAGATTCTTAACGGACTGAAAAAAGCCTGCGAAAAAAGACCGATCGGCATAACCGATCTGGAAAAGGCCGTAGCGAGGATGGAGTACGACATTACCGAAAGAAGCGAGAAAGAGGTTACGAGCACCGAGATAGGTCAGATGGTGATGGATGAGTTAAGAAAACTGGACGAGGTGGCTTATGTCAGGTTCGCTTCGGTCTATCGCCAGTTCAAGGATATCACCGAATTCATGGAAGAGCTGAAGGGTCTCCTGCTGAAAAAAGGCGAAAAATGAAAGAAGAAGCGTACATGGAAATGGCCTTTGCCCTGGCAAAAAAAGGACTCGGCACAACCTCCCCGAACCCCATGGTGGGGGCACTGGTCGTGAAGGGTCAGCGCGTGGTGGGAAAGGGGTACCACCGCAAGCCCGGGGAGCCTCATGCAGAGCCGATTGCCCTGGAACAGGCCGGAGAGCAGGCGCGTGGAGGCACGCTCGTCGTCAACCTCGAGCCTTGCTGCCATACGGAAAAGAGGACCGCCCCCTGCGTCGATGCAGTTATCAAAGCCGGCATCAAGCGTGTCATCGTCGCCATGTTTGACCCGAACCCTCAGGTGAGCGGAAAAGGGGTAGAAGCGCTGCGAAAGGCAGGCATAGAGGTGAAAGTGGGGGTGCTCTCGGAGGAGGCACGCAGGCTCAATGAAGTTTACGTCACCTTTCGAGAAAAGAAACGTCCTTTTTTTCTCATGAAGTCTGCTTTGAGCCTGGACGGGAAGATAGCGACTAAAATAGGTGAGTCTAAATGGATCTCCAACGAGGAATCGAGATCTTACTCAAACAAGCTCCGTTCGGTAATGGACGGAATTATGGTAGGAATCAATACGGTAATACTCGATAACCCCCTCCTTTTGCCTAAGGGGGCGAAGCCCAAGAGATATCCCGTGAGGATAGTGCTCGATTCCAAGCTCCGGATTCCCCTCACCTGCGAACTCGTGAAGACAGCCGCCGCTCATAAGACCATGGTCTTCGCGCTTCCCGACGCGCGGACAGACAAGGTCGAGCGCCTCAAGTCGCTCGGGGTTGAGGTTGTCAAGGTGGGCCTGGGCGAAAACGGAAGAGTCTCCCTTGGGGGGTTGTGTGAGGAACTCCGGCAGAGAGAGATCATGAGCGTCATCGCCGAAGGTGGTGGCGAACTGAACAGCAGTCTTCTGAAAGAGGACCTTGTCGATAAAGTGGTTCTCTTCTTCGGGCCAATGTTTATCGGCGGCAAAGGAGCCCCCGGTTTAATAGCAGGCAAAGGCATAGACTTTCTTAAGGAGGCTTATGGCGTCGATGTGGTCTCGATGAGGAGACTGAAAGACGACATCTGCGTGGAGGGCTATGTTCACCGGAATCATTGAGGATGTCGGCAGGATTGCCGGCATCAAGAGGTTCGAGGGGCGATGGGAATTCGCGATCCGGACCTCCCTCGACCCCGCAGGAATTCACGAAGGTGACAGCATCGCCGTCGATGGGGTGTGCCTGACGGTTATCAGAATAGAGGGTGCCGTCTTCGCGGCCGATGCCTCCCTGGAGACGCTCAGCCTCACGACCTTGAAGGACAAGGTCGGCAACGACCGGGTGAACCTCGAGAGGGCCATGAGTGCAGACTCGAGGTTCGGAGGTCATATGGTCCTCGGCCATGTGGACGGCATCGGTCATATTGCAACTGTCGGCAGATCGGGTGATTCCATACGGATAGAAGTGGAGGTGCCCGGGGATCTGTCGAGGTATATCGTAAAGAAGGGCTCGGTTGCCGTGGATGGAATAAGCTTGACAGTCAATGATCAACGTGATAATAGATTTATGCTCAACGTTATCCCTCATTCTTCAACAAAAACAACGATAGGTTCCAAAAACCCCGGAGATCAGGTAAATGTTGAGATAGACATCATCGGCAGATACGTGGAAAGGTTCGTGGCAGGCGATGCCAAGGCGGGCCTCGACCTCGATTTTCTCTACGAATATGGATACATCAAGGGAAAACAGTCATGAGTATAGCGCGCATTGAAGATGTAATCGAAGAAGTAAGACAAGGCAAGATGGTCATCATGGTGGACGATGAGGACCGGGAGAACGAAGGCGACGTGGTTATCGCCGCAGAGAAGGTGACCCCTGAGGCGATCAACTTCATGGCCCGGTACGCGTGCGGTCTGATCTGCCTTTCCCTCACCGAGGAACGGGTCAGGGAGCTTAACCTGCCTTTGATGGTCCAGGATAACACGTCTCTGTACAACACGGCTTTCACCGTCTCCATAGAAGCAAAGGAGGGGGTGACCACGGGCATATCGGCCTACGACCGTGCAAAAACCGTTCTGACTGCCATCGACGACAAGGCAGGCCCGGACGATCTGGTGAAGCCCGGCCATATATTCCCCCTCATGGCGCGAACCGGCGGCGTGCTCGTAAGGGTCGGCCATACGGAAGCCTCCGTCGACCTTGCCCGTCTCGCCGGACTGAAACCGGCGGGCGTGATCTGCGAGGTAATGAAAGAAGACGGCTCCATGGCCAGGCTCCCCGATCTCGAGGTCTTTGCGGAGAAGCATGGGCTGAAGATAGGCACCATCGCCGACCTCATCAAATACAAGATGACGAAGGAGACGTTTGTGAGAAAGGTCGTAGAGACGAGGCTCCCTACCCGCTGGGGCGGGGAATTCAGGCTCATCGTCTACGACAACGACCTTGACGGCAAGGAACACCTCGCCTTTGTCAAGGGTGACATAGGCCCCGACGATGCGGTCCTTGTGCGCGTCCACTCCGAGTGCCTCACAGGAGATGTTTTCGGCTCGATGAGGTGCGATTGCGGGGAGCAGCTCCGCGCGGCAATGTCGATGATCGAAAAGGAAGGCAAGGGAGTGGTCCTTTACATGCGCCAGGAAGGCAGGGGTATCGGCCTCGTGAACAAGATCAGGGCCTATCGCCTGCAGGACGAAGGCATGGATACTGTGGAAGCCAACGAGGCACTCGGTTTCTCACCCGACCTTCGCGACTACGGGATCGGAGCGCAGATACTGCACGATCTCGGCGTCCGCAAGATGAGACAGATTACCAACAATCCAAGGAAAATAAGGGGTCTCGAGGGCTACGGCCTTTCGGTTGTCGAACGGGTGCCCCTCGAGATCTGTCCGACGGAGGACAACATCCATTATCTCAGGACGAAAAGGGAAAAATTGGGTCACATACTCGACCACTTATGAGGTAGGTGCCATGGTACATGAAGGAAGACTCGATGCTCAGGGGTTAAGGTTTGCCATAGTCGTAAGCAGATTCAACAGCTTCGTGACTGAGAGGCTGCTCGAAGGGGCCCTCGATGCCCTGAAACGGCACGGTGCAGATGTTGGCAGTATCGAGGTCTTCAGGGTGCCCGGTGCCTTCGAGATACCTCTTGCGGCCAAGCTGCTTTCGAAAAGAAAAGACGTAGATGGCGTGATCTGTCTGGGGGCGGTAATAAAGGGCGGCACTCCGCACTTTCACTACGTGGCTTCTGAAGTCACCAAGGGTATCGCGGCGGCTTCCCTGGAAAGCGAGAAGCCGATCTCCTTCGGCATCCTTACCACGGAGAGCGTGGAACAGGCGGTCGAGCGGGCGGGCACGAAGGCGGGGAACAAGGGCTACGATGCCGCGATGTCGGCGATCGAGATGGTAAACCTCCTAAAGGATAAGGATTTGTGCGGCGAAGGAAATCAAGAGAATTAGCGTTGAAGATGCTCTACCAGGTGGAGGTGAATCGGGGCAACGCGGATGCTGCCCTCGAGAGGTACGTCAAGATATTCCCCTATCAGGAAGACATAGTTGCCTATACCCGGTTCCTTTTGTCCGGTGTTATCGCGGAGCAAAAAAAGCTTGACGGGCACATACTGACGGCGTCCGAGAACTGGAAACTCAGCAGGATCACTTACGTCGACAAGAACATACTGAGGGTTGCCATTTACGAGATGCTTTATTCACCTGACGTGCCCCCGAAGGTTGCTATCGACGAGGCTCTGGAACTTGCGAAGAAGTTCGGGACTGAGGATTCCAAAGACTTCGTCAATGGAATTCTCGACAAGGTACTCAGGGATTACTACGGAGAGACCGAGCGGAAAGAGGTGTAAACACTCCGGGGCACTTCATAAGCCCTGCCGCGCTCGGGAAAGTCAGGATTATACAGCCCTGAAAGCGGGCGGACCCGAGGTCTCAGGGGATGAGTTGATCCTCCTCGCTCAGGGCTTCGGGAAAAAGAACAGGCCATGGCCCTTCACCTGCTTATCGACGGCTACAATTTCGGAAAAAGGGGTGCCCTGTCCCCCCTGTTCGACTCCTCGGACCTTGAAAGCGGTCGCCGGCTCCTGCTCGAAAAACTGTCAGAATACAGGAAAAATAGAGGGATACGGATAACGGTCGTCTTCGACGCAACGGGTGGCCTTTCCCTGTCACGGCAAAAGGAGTTCTACAAAGGGATCGAGGTGATCTATTCAAGGCAGGGCGAGACGGCCGACGAGGTGATCATAGCGGCCATCCGCCGCAGGATTCCGGGACTGATGGTGGCCACCTCAGACCGTGCCATTATCGACGAGGCGAAGAGACACGGCGTCACGTTTATCACCGCCGACCGGTTGGAGACGGCCATCGATGGCGGGGAAAACGAAGAAACGTCAGAGAGGGCAGCGAAGAAAGGTAACCCCCGAAAGGCGCCAAAGAGCGTGCGAAAGGCACGTAGAATGATCAAGAAGGTATAGAACCGCCTACCCGACCACAGAACCTGTCATCGCCAAAACCGGCCCCATCCGGATCGCTCGTCACTCTTCCAAGACCGCCCGCTTTACCAATGCCTGTGCAATTTCCATCTTGTAGCTGTTCATGGCGAGGGGCGTGAAGCCTGTTGCGGCGGCTTCCGCTGCGTCCCTGGCGACCTTCTCATCGATAGCCCGACCCTTCAGCGCCTCTTCGGCCTGATAAACCCGAAGAGGTTTTGGCGCAACCGCACCCAACACGATGCGTGCGTCCTTGCAGACTCCATCCTCGACTGTCACCATCGAAGCCACGCTTACGATGGCAAAATCAATCGGCTTTCTGAGGGTGAACTTGGTGTATTTCTGGCGTGTCCCCGGGCGCGGCTTCGGTATTATTACCTCCTTGATCAACTCGTCCGGTTCGAGGAGAGTCGAGCACGTGGCGGAGGCTTCGAAAAAGTCGATTGCCTCCACGGTTCTCTTTGTCGTCACGATGCGCGCATCCAGGGCGACGAGGGCAATCCCCAGGTCGGACGGTCCTACTGCCAGGCAGCCGCAATTGAAGCAACGACGCGCCTGGGCCTCGACGTCGTAAGCACTCAGGCCTTTCATGTCCTCCATGTCGACGCCCTTCAGCCTTAAAGATGGCGACAACTCTTCGACCAGGGCCCGTGGCGCATCGACAAAAGATGAGTCGACGAAGGATCTTGCTGTCCTTCCCTGTTCAGCCTTCTGCTGTCCTGGGTTGATAACCGATTCGATGGCTCGGACGGTTTCTCTTGCAGAGGCAATCGCCTGTATCACGGTGGAGGGGCCGGTTGCCATGTCGCCCGCGAGAAAGACCGAGCGATTATCCTTTTTGGTGTCGAGAGCCGGATCGACCCCCTGGCCGATGGCGACGACTATCGACTCGCCTTCGAGCGTAGCTGCCGTGCACGTTCTGTCGTATTTCGGGTTGAACTTTCCGTCAGGTTCGCGCACCGAGAGGCATGTAACGGCGTCGATGCCCGAAACCTTTCCGTTCTTCGTGACTATCGACTGCACACCGAGAGAGGGATGGATCACGACGCCCTCCTCCTCGGCTTCGCGGATCTCGTTGTCCAGGGCAAGCATGCGGTCTTTTGAATCGGGTTCCCTGCATTCAAGACAGACCACGTGAACCTCACCGGAGCCCAGTCTGCGCGCCGTCCTCGCGGCGTCGATGGCGACACTGCCTCCCCCGACGACGATCACTTTTTGACCGAGGGCCGGCCTCTTTCCGCTATTGACCTCTCTGAGATAGTCGAGGGCGTAGATCACGCCGCCTGCCTCCTCGCCCGGCACGTTGAGCTTAAGACTCCTCCAGGTACCTCCTGCGATGAAGACCGCGTCGAACCGGTCCGAGAGGTCGGCGAGAGTGACGTTCTTTCCCACCTCGACCCCTGTTTCGAAGACGACTCCCATGCCTTTGATGGCTTCGATCTGCTTGCGCACAAGGTCTTTGGGCAGCCGAAAAGGCGGAATACTATAGAGAAGCATACCACCCGCCTCGGGCAGCTTCTCGTAAACCGTCACCTTGTGGCCCGATTTCCTTAAGAAAAAGGCTGCTGCAAGCCCTGCGGGGCCCGACCCCACGATCGCGATCTTCTTGCCCGTCTCTGTCTTCGGCGGGACGTAATAGAGGGGGGTCTTCTCCAGCACGTGATCCCCCACGTAGCGCTCGACGCACTGAATGGCTACGGCCGCGTCGTATTCTTTCCGGTTACATTCGGGCTCGCAGAAGACGGGGCAGATCCGGCCGGTGACGGCGGGGATCGGATTGTAGTCCATCAATATATGGGCCGCTCCGTCGAGATCGCCCTTCTTTATTCTGTCCATATAACCGGGTATGTCGGTCTTGGCCGGGCAATGGGTTGCACATGGATACTCCGTGAGCGGGGCGGCGCCGAAGAGGGAGTGGTAGCGGTTGTCACCCGCAAGGGCACTGCAAATCTTTCCGCCCTTCCGCAGGCAGACAATAGAACCCCCTATCTGGTGGGGATATCTATAGTACCAACACCTGACTTCCTGGGCCAGGTTCCCCCCCAGCGTTGCCATGTTCCTCACGTTCGGGCTCGCGACGGAATAGGCCGCTTCTGCGAGAAGCTTATATTCACCCTGCACCGCCTCGGATCCGGCAATGTCGCCCAGCTTCGCGAGGGCGCCTATGCGGATGCCTCTTTTGTCTTTCTTTATGTAGTCGAGGCCCTCGATGGTCTTTATATCGATCACCGCCTCGGGATAGGCGGCAATGCTCTTGTTCCTCAACGCTCCGAGGAGGTCTGTTCCTCCTGCATTGACCTTCGCCTTCCCCTCGTATGCTTTAAGCAGTCTCGCGGCCTCGCTTATCGATCGGGCAGTATGGTGCGCAAAACGCTTCATTTGATCCCCTCCATCCAGGCTTTGCTGACTATTTAACGGGGTTCAGCACCCCCTCCTTGGCGGGGCCTCAGAGCCTCCCCGCTCAACCTCGCTTCGCTCGTGAAAAGCCTTGAGGGTTCAGCACCCCCTCCATCCAGGCTTTGCTGATCCGGATCACCTTTGATCCGGAGTACGCTCTTGTCTTTTTTGTTCTTTCCATCGGTCCAAGCTTGCTGCTCCGCACAAAGGCCGGAGCAGCTTCTCTTTGCCTTTCTCTCTCTATTTCTCTTTGCCTTTCTCTGGACCTTTCATCTGTTTCAGGGCTCTCAGCACCCTGTCGGGGGTCACCGGATACTCGTACAGCCAGGTCCCGACCGCGTTCGACACGGCCATGAGTATGGCAGAGGGTCCCGGCGAGGTCGACACTTCTCCGACTCCCACCGCCCGAAAACGATGGCTGGGGAAAGGCGTCTCAAGCACCACGTGATCGACCTCGGGCAACTCGGCCGTGGTACGCCATTTGTAATCGATCATGTTGGCGTTGACGATGTGACCCGTGCGGCGGTCGAGAATCGTTTCTTCGAAGATGGCGCTGTCGATACCGGCTGAACCCAGGCACCCGTTCATCTGCCCTTCAAGACCCTGAGGGTCGATGATCTGGCCCACATCGGTCGCGTTGACCACCTTTAAGAGGGTCACCTTCCCCGTTTCCGTGTCCACCTCGACCTCGACAAAGCTCATCATGCAGTTACACATGGTAAAGTCGGGCTCGAAGCGTCCGTAACCAAGTATGGTCCGGTCGTTCCCCATGGCCCGCCATTTCATGCCCTTCTCTCTATTATTCTTGACGAAGACGACGCCGTTTTCCGTATCCAGCTCCTCAGGCGCCACTCCCAGTTTCGGCGCGGCGAACTCCAGAAGTTTGTTGCGGGCATCTTCCGCAGCCCTGATGACCGCGCTACCGATGGCATAGGTGCCCCTGGAACCGACCGGCCCGAACTCGAAGGGGGTTACGAGGGAATCGGCGGGAGTCATGGAGATACTCTGAGGTGGTATCTGAAGCACCTCGGCAACCATCTTGGCATAGTTGCTCTTCTGGCCTGTGCCGTGTTCAGTCACGCAGAGAAAAATCGTTGCGGTCGCATTGTAGCCGAGCTGGACGTATGCCTCGGCCGCATCTTCGCCTATGTCTGCGTTGCCGTGGACCCCGACGCCGATGCCCCTGCGCTTTCGGCCATCCACCATCGTGGGTGTGAGCCAGCCCTTCCATTTCTTCTTCCACCCGAACTTTTCCGCGCCTCCGTCCATGGCCTTCGAGAAATCGACCCCCCGGTAACTGTAGAACTCTCCGTCGCGCCAATAATAGCCTCCCCCGGGCTTGACGAAGTTCTTCTTGAGCACATCGAAAGGATCGAGACCTGCCTTGTTCATGGCAAGGTTCAGAAGCGGTATGAAAGAGCATTTCAACTCCTGCCCCCCGAAGCCCCTCGTGCTGCCCGAGGCATTCCTGTTCGTGACCACCACGATATTCTTCAAGTCCCAGTTAGGGCACTGGGCCATTATCATAAGCTCACCCGAGCCGATGGCGACCTGGGCCTGGGTCGTGAAGGAATAGTATCCTGTGTCGACGTACCAGGTGCCCTGGATGGCCGTGAGGCTTCCGTCATTCTTCATGCCTACCCTTGCATGAATCCTGGAGCCCACTCTGAGAGTAAAGGCGGCCATGTGCTCTTCTTTCGTGAACATGACCTTGACCGGACACCTGGTAGCCCTCGCCAGGAGGATTGCATAGGACTGGACCTGCCAGCACATAATTTTCGTCCCGAATCCTCCGCCGCACTGGGGAGCGATTGTCCTTATCTCGAACTGCCGGTTGAAGACATGGAAAAGAGTTACCTTGTCGAGATAGGGGGCCTGCGTGGTCGCCCAGAGAGTCACCTTGTTGGGTTGCTCGAAGGTGGCAATTGCCCCTACCGATTCGGGGGGCAGGGCATTGGGTATGTTCTCGTATCCGAAGGTTCCCTCGGTGATGACGTCCGCCTCGGCGAAACCCTTGTCCACATCTCCCCTTACCACCCCTTTCAGGCAGTTCTCTCCATAGATGATGGTGCCGCCCGGCAGGATATTGTCGGGGTATTCGTCGTAGACAGCGGGGGCGCCCGGCTTGAGGGCAGAATCTATATCGAAAACCGCCGGCAGAACCTCATACTCGACCTCGATAAGATCGAGGGCCTCCTCCGCTATCTCCTCGGTCACGGCTGCAACAAGGGCCACCGCATCACCCACATAACGGACCTTCTTGTCGAGGACGCGCACATTCCTTGGCGTGCCTCCCCGGAAATCAGGGATGTCCTCCCAGGCAAGGACGGCCTTCACCCCCTTAAGGGCCTGGGCCTTGCTCTTGTCGATCCTCTTGATCAAGGCGTGGGCGTAAGGGCTCCTGAGTACCTTGCCGTAGAGAAGGTTTTGAAACTTGAGGTCGTCCGTATACTGCACCGCGCCGGTAACGATATCCTCTGCATCGCGCCGGGCCATCGGTTTGCCTATGTATTTGTAATCACCGCCCATTCTCTACCTCCCCTTGTCCGCAACCGACATGACGGCCCGGATCACCTGGTAATGGCTGATGCATCGGCAAAAATTGCCCGAAAGGGCCTCCTTAACCTCATCCTCCGTGGGGGAAGGGCTCTGGTTAAGAAGGGCCTTGGCACTCATGAGCATGCCCGGCGTGCAGTAGCCGCATTGGAAGGCCGTGTGATCGATGAACGCCTGCTGAAGCGGATCGAGGCCGCCTGTTTCCCGGTCTCTCAGCCCTTCTATCGTGGTTATCTCTTTGCCGTCGCATTCGACGGTGAGGATTTTGCACGAAAGAACCGCTTTGCCATCCATAATTACGGTGCAGGCGCCGCATGCGCCGTCATCGCATACGATTTTGGTTCCGGTCAAACCAAGGTTCTCCCTGATCGTCTGAGACAAAGTGTGATAAGCCTCGATTTCACCGGGCCTGTTTCCTATGTTCAATTCGTAGGTTTGCCCGTTGACTATGAGGGTGACCATCTCCGGCTCGGAAGAGGCCTTCTTCACCCGGCTCGTCTTTCTCTCCGCCATATCTCTATCCCCCTTCCACTATTATTGGGGCTCAGCGCCCCCTCGGCAGGGCTTCGGAGCCTCGCCACTCATCGCTTCGCGCGCGAAGTTTTGGGGACTTCTCCTTTGACTTCAGGTTGCTCGGAGTCGCCCCCTCCCGTTACATCCGCGGGAGCACCCAGTTCCCGGGAGAGCTCCATTCCCGCTCGCGCAACCACCGGGCCCAACTGACGAACTGCCTCGCCGGAAAAGAGCACCAGAATCTCTATGTAGCCGACAGGAAGTCTGTTAGGCCCGAGCACCGGTGCCGCAACGACAGTGAGCCCCCGGTTCACCTCCCCCAGGTCCGTCGCGAAGCCGTCCTGTCTGCACCGAGCGAGTTCCCTCTCAAGCCTGCTCCGGTCGAGGGCTGCTGGAGTTCCATGAAAATAAAGCTCCTTCTCGGCGAGGAGGCGGTCTTTCTCCTGTGGCGGCAAGAACGAGGCTATCGCCTTTCCGTGGGCGCCATACGTGACCGGCAGCCTCCGTCCCACACGCATGGTCACCCCGATGTCGCCTTCACCCTCATACTTTGCTGCCACGAAGACGGATTTTTCCGCGATGAGACCGAAAACTGCGGTGCTACCGGTTTCCTTTGCCAGACGATAAAGAATCGGCTCGGCCAGTCGTGGAGGACTCAGATCGTCGAGCACCTTGCGGGAAAGAGAGATAAGACCCGGGCCAAGGGCGTAGCCCTTCCCCTCGCCGTTCCTTTTCACCAGGCCGAACCGGCTCAACGTCTCCAGTATTGAAAAGGCCTTACTCTTATGGATGCCCACTTCGCCGCAAATGTCGATGAGACTGATATAGGGCGATTGTGCCCGGGCAAGGCAGAAGAGCACCCGGGAAGCCTGCTCCACCGCCGGGGATTCGTATTTGACTCCCATTGTTCTCGCTTTTTCGTCGGTCATCGGGAAATCCTTAAGAACCTGGGTTCTGTATATAGAACTACAACAAAAAGGACCTAGTGTCAACAAAAAAGTGCGAGAGCCAAAGAAGGCCTCTCGCACTCTCAGACAATTTATGAGCACGTGGAGTAAAAGGTCGCGGCTTACAGGAAAAGCGAGACAAGCCTCCTGGCCCTTATGTCCGCGAGACCCTTGTCGGTGATCCGGAGGAATGGCAACCCAGTGAACGGTATGGTTTGAAGCGCCAGAAACGGCCGGCGCAGGGTGGAGCCTATCTCCTCCATCCGCACGTCAAGCTCCTTTGTTTTCGCGGCTATCTCCTCCAGCCCGTAATCGGGCACAAGGCTGTATACCGGCATGGGGAACTCGAAACTTACCTTGCCCTTTCGGCATATGACGTATCCCCCTTGCAACTCAATGAGCCGGTTCACTGCGATTGCCATGTCCTCTTCGCTGCTGCCGACGGCCAAGATATTACCCGTATCCCAGATAACGTTGGTGGCCACGGCGCCTTCCTTTATGCCCGTGCCGGAAATGAATCCTCTACCCATCTGTTTCTCATCGTGCCTGTTGATAACGGCTACGGGAATGATGTCTTTTCCAAGGTCCATTTGAAGATAGCCATCCCTGATTTGCAGACGGCCTTCCACCTCACGGGTGATGGTTTCGTTGATCACCTTCACGACCCGCACCCATTCCCTGTCGGGGCTGGCCGGGATGCGGAATGCCGCCGCCTTCACCCTTCCGGC
Source organism: uncultured delta proteobacterium (assembly GCA_963750015.1). GTDB lineage: Bacteria > Desulfobacterota > Syntrophorhabdia > Syntrophorhabdales > WCHB1-27 > CAVVNC01. The sequence continues at coordinate 83,103 of CAVVPU010000241.1, forward strand.
CTCTATAGTGTGCTTCATCGACTCAGGGTAGGGGTAGGGGCTTATCGCGCCGACAAACGCTTTGTCGAGGACCACCATTTTGCCGTCCGCCATGACGTGGTCGACGGAAACGCTTTCGAGGTCTCCACCCAGGAATGAAATGTCCGCGTGGCGAAGAGGGGCGATGGCTCCCAGATGGCGAAGACCGTAATAATCGGCGACGTTGATCGTCGTCATCTTGATCGCCTCCATGGCGCTGAAGCCATAGCTTATCGCCCTCCTCACGATTGAGTCGAGGTAGCCTTCCTCGCACAACATGACGCCGTCAAACACGTCCGAGACGAGAATGACCCGTCTTTTATCCACGTCCAGGTCCTTCAGCCGGGAAAGCTCTCCGAGCTCCTTTCTCACGAAACCCTCCCGGATCATCACATAGATGCCCATCCGCAATTTCTCGATTGCCTCATCCACGGTCGTCGACTCGTGGCACGAAGTGATCCCTGTCATCGCGTACTGGTTGAGCTTGCCACCCCGGGCGCCCGCCCCGTGTCCCTCAAGGGTCTTGCCCAGGGAAAGCGCCAGGAGGGCCTGTGCCAGTACCCGTTCATCACCCTCGACGATCCTCGTCCAGTATCCCTCCCCTATACCGAGGACATCCTTCCGCCTGAGCAGCTTCTTGAATTCGGGCAGGGTGAGCCCGACGGCAGTCTCAAGGTGCGGAAAGGGTGGAGTTTCCGGCGGCGCCAAAAAATAGCAGCGAAGAGGATAACCTTTCGCGCTGTCGAAGAAGGATTCTGTGGCGGCCATGCCGCAGCTCGTCGCCACTATACCGCACTCGGAAACGAGGCACGTGGTACCTCCTTTCAGTGAATAAGGAACTATCTCGTAGAAAGGATACATACTGTCAAGATGAGTATGGGCGTCCATGAAGCCCGGGCAGAGGTACCGCCCGCCCGCGTCTATGACCTCGGTCTCCTTCGACGCCCTCAGGGCCTCCTGCTTGTCAATTCCGGTAATATAGCCGTCTTTGACTGCGACTGTAAGACCCTCCTCGATGCTATTGGTGAAGACATTTACGATCCGGCCGTTGGTAATGATGGTATCTGCGGGCGCCTCGCCTTTTGCGACGCGGAGCAACCTCTCTAAAATCCGCCTTTTCATTATAGGTCCGCCTCCAGGAAGGAATTTTTCATTTTACACCAGGGGCCGCAGATAGTAAAATTGTTGGTCGTGCGGCACCAAACGAGAGGGTTACCATGGATGAACAGCGATTAACAAAATATGTCCGCGGCGCCGGCTGAGCGTCAAAAATAGGTCCGGAGGACCTGTCCAACATCCTTTGCGGTATCGAGATACCGACGGATGACAATGTGTTGGTAGGCATAGAGGGCTTTGAGGATGCCGGCGTCTACCGGCTCAACCCGGAGACGGCCTTGGTGCAGACCCTCGACTTCTTTACGCCTATCGTGGACGATCCCTACTATTTCGGTCAGATCGCGGCTGCAAACGCCTTCAGTGACATCTACGCCATGGGGGCCACTCCTCTGACCGCCATGAACATCGTCTGCTTCTCCCCGAAGCTTTACGATACAAACATACTGAAGGAGATCATACGGGGAGGTGCAGACAAGATACGCGAGGCGGGGGCGAGTCTTCTGGGTGGCCACAGCGTCGACGACCAGGAGATCAAGTACGGTCTCTCCGTCACCGGGGTCGTTCACCCTGACAGGATACTAAGGAATGAGGGGGCAAGAGCGGGCGACCTCCTTATCCTCACGAAGCCGCTCGGTACGGGTATCCTCAACACGGCCATGAAAGGGGAAATGCTTGGAGAAGGCGCGACAAAGGAAGCCATCGAAATAATGGCGAGCCTCAACAACCGGGCGGCTCGTGCCATGGGCAGAGTCCGGCCACATGCGGCCACCGACGTGACGGGCTTCGGTCTTGCAGGCCACCTTACCGAGATGCTGAAGCAGGCACTCGGTGTTCGCCTCTTCCCCGAAAAGGTTCCTTTTTTCAAGGATGCCGTGGAGATGGCGCGATCAGGCTTTGCGCCTGGAGGCCTTTACCGGAACAGGGACTTCTACGGCAAGCAGGTGGAGGGAACGGCGAGTCCCTTTTTCATGGACATTCTGTTCGATCCCCAGACCTCGGGCGGTCTCCTCATTGCCCTCGACGTCGCCGATTTGAAAAGGTTTACCGATGCCTGCGCAGAAAACGAAGCGACCTTCTGGGTAATCGGCGAGTTCATCGAAGAGCCGAAGGGCAAGATCGTCTTGTAGGACGTCAACAAAACTTAACGCCACACCCTCACACCGAAAAAGGGCAGGATGACGAGGATACGCGCAGGCGCCTTTGTAAGAACGGCCCGCCAACCGTGAGGAGGAGGCTTGAAAAGAAGGCCCGGCCGTGAGACAATAAGCTATATTGGAAGTGCCAAGGCGCCTGGTGGGCCTCCTGGTCTTCAAAACCAGTGTAGCGGTGAAGAGCTGCTGGGCGGGTTCGATTCCCGTGCACTTCCGCCAATACCCCCGTGATACTTGTGGGCCTCCCCCCCCGGCCCTTCGCTCTTAACGGTGCCTGTCTATCCTTCAGTGCCACCCGATGCGAAGAGTGTGGGCATTGACGTATCCGACCTGGAATTCGCGATGCCCTAGATATACGGGACGGCGTGGTTTTTGCCGGTCACGAAAGGTGAATCGGGAAGCACGATACCACCCGTCTGGTAAGGGAATATGAGCGAAAGGGCGAATGCAAATCTGATAGTCCTCTCGAACGCTTCATTGACTGGGCGATAGAATCTGTCTATAGTATGAGCCAAGTAGCGCGAAGTACTGACCAAGAGCCGCCCTTTTCAGCCCCTCATAAGCTGGTCTGGAAGCGTTCCCGCTTACATTAGTCGTCGGTCCTAATATGCTTCAGCTGCTAATCTTAGTCGTAAAGTAGGTGCTATGAGTTTCGATTCAATCCAGCTTCATTCGAGAATAGCCGACAACGTCGCGGCTCTCGGCTACAAAATCCCCACTCCCATCCAGGAACAGGCGATTCCGTCGGTTCTTAAAGGCAAAGACGTCATGGGCCTTGCCCAAACCGGCACGGGCAAGACGGCGGCGTTCGTACTGCCGATCCTTCAACGTCTGCTCCCCGGTCCGCGCGGAAAGGTCCGCAGCCTCATCATCGCTCCCACACGGGAACTGTCAGAACAGATCCACATATCGATCCGGGAGCTGGGAAGGAACACGGGCCTTACCAGCTGCGCAATTTACGGCGGCGTCAATGTGAATTCGCAAATTCAGAAACTGCGGGCCGGTGCAGATATCGTCGTTGCCTGCCCGGGCCGTCTGCTCGACCTTCTCAACCAGAAAACGATTAACCTTGCGAACGTGGAAGTCCTTGTTATCGATGAGGCGGACCGAATGTTCGACATGGGCTTTCTGCCCGACGTCCGACGAATCGTCAAGCAACTGCCATTAAAACGACAAACTCTCATGTTCTCCGCGACGATGCCCGACGACATCCGAAAACTGACCGACGAAGTATTGCATCATCCGGTTATTGTGAAGGTCGGCCATACTGCTCCGGCAGCTACCGTCTCCCACGCGCTCTACCCTGTGGCGCAGCATCTGAAGACGGAGCTTCTCATGGCCCTCCTCAAGCAGATGGATGCAGAATCGGTTCTGATCTTCACGCGCACCAAACACCGGGCCAAACGCATAGGGCAGCAGCTCGAGAGGGCAGGATACAAAGCCGCTTCCCTCCAAGGGAATCTGTCGCAGAACAGACGCAACGACGCACTGAATGGCTTCCGCGATGGTTCGTACCGAATCCTGGTGGCCACGGATATCGCTGCCCGCGGCATCGACGTCTCGACCATATCCCACGTCATCAACTACGACATTCCCGATACGACGGATGCCTACACGCATCGTGTGGGGCGTACCGGCCGCGCGGCAAAGACCGGTGACGCCTTCACCTTCGTCACCGTTGAGGACGAATCTCTGATCAGGAGTATCGAGCAGGTGCTGGGCACGAAGATTGAACGCCGAGTACTGAAGGATTTTGATTACGAAAAGCAACGGCCGGCCCAGGATGCGGAATCAGGCCGTCCGCGGCGCGAACTGCAACACCACCCCGCACGGGCAGGCGCTCGTGCAAATCGCAGGGCCTGAACATCATCATCCGCGGCACACTCATGCTGCCCAGTGGGGGTCGCCGGTCAAAGGCCGTCCGTTCCGCGCTCATGCCCTGCTTCGCGTGCCGTTGGATATATTTCTGCTTTTGTGGTACACTAGGCGCACCACTTCGACAATCGGCGATAAGTGGGCCACATGGTTGATACAAGACCTCTCCTGAACACACTCCGGTCTTCCGATTGAATGTTCCGCGTTTGCCGGCGTTCCGATAAGGCAGCTTTAAACCTGCCCGACATTCCGGAAAAGGAAGCTTAAGGCTAATCATGCCTCCGGACGTACCATTGCGTTTGCCTTTCTCCGAGATAGGGTATCTCGATGCCCTCCCTTGCGCAGTTGCTGAAAACAGCTCTTTCTTCAAGAACGGGGTCAGCGATCCCATTTAGGGGGACACTTATGCTCAAGCATTTACCCGGCCAGCCCCGAATGGTACCTCTGCAAATGGGTACCGACGAAGGTGCTTTCATCTGTAATGTGAGGGAGTCGGATCTGCCAACCATCGATGCGGCGGAGAGAGGAACCTTCGTCGTAATTCATTGTGCCATAAGGCTCGATGCCATGATCCAGGGACTTTACGAACTTCACGAGACGAAGGTGATCGAAACGACTTCGGTCGATTACTATCGACCGCTGGAGAAAAAGGCAAGGCATGTCGTGCACAAGGGGAAACTGACCCTCTGTGCAAAAGGGGAGAGGCACAATGAATAAGCAGGTACTCTTTGTCGACGGCGACCAGACGATCATGGAGGCGGTAAGAACCATGCTCGGAGAAATGGGCTGTCAGGTGCAGATGGAAACGAGCGGAATGGAAGCCTTGACGGTCTTTTCCAACGATCCGGGACGATACGACCTTATCATTACAGACCTCGGTATGCCCGACATCTCGGGGTTACGTCTCGCCGAGCGGTTCCTGAGGTTGCGCGGTGACATTCCCATCCTTCTTTTGACCGGAGCAGACGGAGAGAAACTGTCGAAAGACCGAAATACAGGCATAAGGTGGTTCGGCATGAAGCCGATATCGATAGCCGCCCTCGCGGAGACAGTAAAAAGCGCTTTGGCCGAGGTGGCCTGAGGGGAGGGTTCGTCCGAGTGCGGGCAAGAACCAGGACTTGACAGGCAGTGCGGCCGATGGTAGAGTCTGACTTGGCATGCGACAGGTTTGCATTATAGCTCATCACACCGCAGTCCACTGTAGACTCGCCACATAGCCTTTTACAGGCAAAAGGAACATCCATTCGAGGCGTAGAACCTGACGCCGATTGAACGAGTAGAGTTGAGAAAGGGGATTACGAGCCCCAGGTTCCAAAAAAGCATGGGGTTGGTGTATATAAAAAAGGGGAACATGAAGATTCTCTTAGTTTATCCCAAGTATCCAGACACCTTCTGGAGCTTCCGGCACGCTTTGAAATTCATTGCGAAGAAAGCCCTCCATCCCCCGCTGGGATTGCTGACAGTCGCCGCAATGCTTCCCGAAGAGTGGAACAAGCGATTGATCGACATGAACACCGACACGGTCAGGGACACCGACCTCTCATGGGCCGATTATGTCCTTGTAGGAGGCATGGCAGTTCAAAGACAATCCGCAAAGGAGCTGATCGCCCGATGCATGCAACTAGGCGCTAAAACTGTAGGCGGAGGGCCGCTCTTTACGGCCTCGCCGGATGACTTTCCGGAAGTGGACCACCTCGTTCTCGACGAAGCCGAGTCGACGCTGCCGAGGTTTCTCGAGGATCTCGCGGAAGGGAAGCCGGCCCGCATTTACCGCTCCGGTTCCTTCCCGAGTCTTGATACAACTCCGGCCCCCCTCTGGCGCCTCATCAAAATGAATAGATACTTCTCAATGAACCTTCAATACTCAAGAGGTTGCCCGTTTAGCTGCGAGTTCTGCGACATCACGACCCTTTACGGCAACCATACGCGAACGAAGACCTCGAGTCAGATAGTCGCGGAATTGGAAGCCCTTTACAACGCTGGGTGGAGGGGCGGCGTCTTTTTCGTGGACGACAATTTCATCGGTAACAAGAAGAAGCTGAAGGATCGGGTTCTTCCCGAGATGATCGACTGGATGAAGAAAAAGAGGTATCCCTTTGATTTCTCCACCGAGGCCTCGATCAACCTTGCCGACGACGAGGATTTGATGAGGCAGATGATCCGGGCCGGTTTCGAGTCCGTGTTTGTCGGCATCGAGACACCTGACAGCCGGTCGCTCGAGGAATGCAGCAAACTGCAGAACACGAACCGTGATCTAATCGCCAGCGTGAAGCGGATCCAGCAGATCGGCCTCCGCGTCCGGGGCGGATTCATTGTAGGGTTCGATAATGATGCGCCCGACATATTCGAAAGGCAAATCCGCTTCGTTCAGGAAAGCAGAATCATCACGGCTATGGTGGGAATGCTCAATGCGCCGGGAGGCAGCCGGCTCTATAATCGACTGAAGAAAGAAGGCAGGCTGAGCAAGGAAGTCACGGGCGATAACACGGACTTCACCACCAACGTCATTCCCATCATGGGATACGAGAAGCTCTTTGAGGGCTACAAACGCGTCATCAACGGCATCTATTCTCCCCGGACATACTATGAACGAGTGAAAGCGTTCTTGAGAGAGTACAGGCCATTGGAGAAGAGGCAATGGCGTTTTCATTTCCGCTTGATCAGGTATAACTTCCGTTACCTGGATGCCACTTTCAAGACCCTCTTCGTGTTGGGGCTCAAAGATAGCGCCCGTATCTACTACTGGAAACTCCTGCTGTGGTCCCTTGTCAGGCGCCCCAAATTACTGCCCATGGCAATGGCATACCACGTGTACGGTTTCCACTTCCGCAAGGTCTTCGCGGTCGATCATTAACGGCATCGGACGGGCCGATAGATGTACCTGAGGAGGTTTCATGCTGATTGGAAAAATAGATGTAAGGGCAAGGCAAAAGATACTCGTGACAATCCGTGAAGCCAAAAAAAAGAAGGTAATAGACGTGAGGGTCCATGACACGAGCGAGGATGGGGAACTGGTGGCCACGGCCGCCGGCATATCTTTCTCTGAGGACCAGATCGACCAGGCTGTCGAATTGCTCAAGGAAGCAAAGATAAGGGTGGCCGAGGCAAAGTAAGACCAAGACCCGGGCGAGAGCCCGGCTTGGATGCGGTTCTCGATTGGCCGCATTCCATATTAAAGAAAGGAGTTAGGCGTATGGCGAAAGGGACAGTGAAGTGGTTTAACGATTCTAAAGGGTTCGGGTTCATCTCTGAGGAAGGAGGCGGTGATGTTTTTGTCCATCATTCAGCCATTCAGGGCTCTGGGTTCAAGTCGTTGTCTGAGGGCGACAAGGTCGAGTTCGACATAGTGAAGGGGCAAAAGGGACCCGCGGCAGAAAACGTGCGGAAGAAGGAATAGAAGGATTAGGGACGCCGAGGGGACCCGGGCCGGTTCAGAGAAGGAAAGGCTGGTGAAGGAGGAGCTCCTTGAGATTCTCATGAAGCTCCTCGACTCGGGTTGTCGAACCTTCCATTTCATGCCGCAGTTGAACGAGAGAGATGTGTCGAACATCTCGTTGCCGTAGTGCGGGGTCGGAGAAGGATCGATGCAGGTCGGGGCGCAAGAATGCGCCACGACCTCGCCGTCAATAATCGTTCTGTGCCTGTATGACCGGGGTCTGAGCGCAGGGGGACAGGGTGCCCCCGCTGTTCGGTCTTACGAAAGGCTCTGTTTGCGCTGGACATTGCGCCGCCGCAGAGACATGGCGGGCGGCCAAAATAACCAAAGGACGAAAACATGAACGACGTTGCGGAATTCATCAAGATAAGACAGAAGATCGAGTTTCTGGCCACGGAAATCGATGCGCGTGTCGGACGGAAGGTGCCCCAGTCAAGAACTAAGCTCGACGAGGCGGCTGAGCTGCTGGCAAAACTGACGGCGATGGCGGACAACGATGTCCAGCTTGTCGCGGTGACCCGCCTCACGAGGCTTCTCACGAAGCTCGGAACAAAAGTCGGGACGCCGAAGACAAAGACAGTTCGATCCGCAGAGAAGTAGCTGCCTTTTCTCAAACGATAGGATTGTTGCGGACCGTCACTTCGCGTGCCACGGCAAAGCATAGTTGTGCTGCCCGACGAACGCGAAGTTTGCCGGTTCCATGAAACTTCCGTTTCCGGGGAAACCGCCAAAAGTCCGGAAGTCCTTCTCCCGGTTGACACGGGATAGCTCCGTCCTGTTGTACCTATTCGCGGCTACGCTTCCTTGAGGGCCATAAGGACCGAGCCTTCCACAAGTCCAGCCTGGTTCTTGAAGTAGGCTTTCATATGAGGGGTCTCAAGGTGTGCCTTCTGGGCCTCCAGGCTTTCCCATCTTTCCAAGAGAACGACCCGGCTCTTGTCAACCGCTTGAGGAGGAAGGCCGGTGTCTGTGTCTATTGTTGCAAAGTATTCGATGCACCCCTTCTCTTGCCTCACGGCTATGGCTGTTTCGTTAATCAACCGGATAAGCTCCTTCAGCTTGCCCTCTTTCGCCGTTATTAAAACAACAAGATAGATCATGTCCGCTCCTCCTTGATCCGGAACTCACACACCCCCCGAGTCGCCGGCTTCAGGCCTCCGCTTGGCGAAACCCGGGAAGCGTCCTGCACAAAAGTATCACTTTGCCGCGTTGGTCCAATTCCATTATGACCTGTATTTTTCCATTGCCTCGGGAGCGAGCTGAAGGCAGCAATGGTTTCTTGGCCTTTGCTCTTCCCCCTCCCATCGTAAGTCAGGGGCGTGTTCTGTATCAAAGAGAGCGACCCGCTCACTCGTTAGACCGATTATAAACTTTTTTTCTTTGCTTGCGAACTTCTTTGGTTGCCACTGCACCAAAAGAGGGCATGACGAGAGGCTCACAAGCTGCCCGGGTGAGGCTCAAAGAACCCTTTCTGAACCGACTCCTCGGTTCGAAGGCACTCCATATGGGCACACCGGTAAAGGGGTTCGTGCATGCCGCGGATCGACAGGTGAGACAGTTATTCTGTTGCTATAACAATAGTTCAACCTGTCCGTGATGTGCTTTTTGACGTTTCCCATTGCCGGAAGGACGGGACTATCCGGAAAAACTGTCTTCATGACGAAAGAAGGCCCTTCGTGGTATTCTTATGACGATATGCGCGCACAGCAGGAACCGTTATCGACAGGTACTTCTCTTTCTTCCCTGCTTTCGCGACAAAGGCCTGGACCACGCACTCTTCCTCCTTGGGATGATGCCCTTGACGCCCTCCCTTCCGGTGTTCAGCAAGCCCTCATCGTCAGGCAGGAGTCGGCTCTTTTTTCGGCAGTCATCCACGTCGCTGAAAAACACGGGCAGGTGTGGTCTTTTGTGTTCGAGCCTTTCCAGGCGGTCATTGGAAGGAATGGTTTCGCCCGGCCGGGAGCGAAGATTGAGGGCGACGGCAAGACTCCCGCGGGCAACTTCCTTGTGGAGAGCGCCTTCGGCCATGCGGTCAGGATCGATACGGCCATGCCCTATCGCCGGATCGGGCACGACGACATATGGGTGACCGATCCGGACTCTCCGGACTATAACCAATGGAGAAAAAGGGGGGAAGCCAAGGCTCTTTACTTCGAAGAGATGCGGAGACCGGACAGCCTCTACGAGATCGGCATTGTGATCGGCTATAACAGGAGCCCGGCCGTGAAAAACCTGGGAAGTGCCATCTTCTTCCACGTCTGGAGAGGAAAGTGCATGGCCACCTCGGGTTGCGTCGCCTTGGCCCGAAGGAATCTGCTCAAGATTCTCTCCTGGCTCGAACCCCCGAAGAACCCCATCGCTGTCCTCGGGGTATAGGCCTTAACCCGGCCCCTACAAGCGGGGAGAGGCTACGGGCGCCTATCCGCAACACCCCTCCTCACATGAGCTGCCGCAAGAGCTGCCACAGCCTTCGGCTGGCTGGCACGATTCCTCGAGTTCTTCTTCAGTGGCGTCCCGCACGTCGAGCACTTCGACGGCAAAAGTGAGCGCCTTTCCTGCCAGCGGGTGATTGGCGTCCAGAAGCACCATCTCATCCTCGATGCCGGCAACGGTCACGACCATGGCGCCGTTCGTCGTCTGAACCCGAAGGGGCATGCCGACGGCAAGGTCCGTGACTCCGCCGAACTGTTCCTTGGGTGCCTGGAAGACCAAGTCCTGGCGACGCTCCCCGTAACCCTCCTCGGGCTTCACCGTAAAGGAAAAGGCGTCCTTCGGCGATTTCCCTTCCAGAGCCGTTTCAAAGCCCTTAATCAAACCGCCGCTGCCATGGATATATGTGAGCGGCTCACGTCCTTTCGACGTTTCGAGGGTTTCCCCGTTCTCGTCCGAAAGGGTGTACTCGAGAGTGACCGCTTTGTCTTTCGCTATAATCATCATGACCTCTTTTGTATGAATTTTGACGAGAAAGGCCTTGGCGCTCGACCGAGCAGCGGGGCTTTAGACTTCAAGTCAAGTCTATATTTAACCATAATTGCCTCGGAATATCCAGATCGACAGACTGAAGGCCGTCATACCTCGGTTCCCGAGGGAATCGTCGTGCCCTTTGGAACTATGGTGATCCCATCCCGGACCCAGTGGTACTTCCCCTGAGATTCTTCCCCCTTGGGTCTTTGCCGGATCACTACCCCATCCCCTATACGGACGTTCTTGTCGATGATGGCGCTTTCGATTGAGCAGTCTTTTCCGATCCCCATGGCCGGCCCTCCGGTTCCGTCGGCAGACTGGCCGGTCAGCAGCCTCTCGCCCTCGTAGAAATCCTCGCCAAGGAGAACGACCTTCCTGAGTGAAGAGCCACGACCTATGACGCTTCGAACGCCGATTACGGAATCGATGACGCGGGCATAGCTCACGAGCGCTCCTTCGGCGATAAGGCTATCTTGTATCTCTGAACCGACTATTCGGCTCGGCGGAAGGGAACGGGCCCTGGTGTAGATGGGCCAGTGAGGCTCGTAGAGGCTGAAAGGAGGTTGCGGCCGAGCAAGAGAGACGTTCGCTTCGAAGAACGTCTCCACTGTCCCGATGTCTCTCCAGTAGCCGAAAAAAGGGTAGGCCATCACCTTGTACTTGTCTAGGGCGGATTGAAAAATGCCCGTTCCGAAGTCGACAGCGGCGCTGTTCGCGAGGCTCCGGGCGAGCACGTTTGGTTTGAAGACGTAAAGGCCCATGGAGCCCAGGAACCTCTCCTGCGCGGCCGGGCCTTCCGACTTAGGGAAACGCCCCTTGATTCGAAACGTATCTATGACTTCATCCTCCTGGGGCTTCTCGACAAATCGGACCACACGCTGCCGACCGTCGACGGCAACGAGACCCATCCTGCGTGTCTCCTCCCGGTCAATGGGGCAGACGCAAATCGTGATGTCCGCCCCCGAGTGCCTGTGCTTCCGGATAAGCTCCCCATAATCCATCCGATAGAGCTGGTCCCCGGAAAGGATGATTATCTCTTCGGATTTGTAGTACATGGTGTGATTCAAGGTCGCCCTCACCGCGTCGGCGGGTCCCTGAAACCAATCGGACTGCAGGTTAGTCTGCTCAGCCGCAAGAATATTTACGAAACCATCAGTGAACTCGTCAAATCTGTAGGTTTGCATGATGTGCCGGTGGAGACTCGCCGGCAAGAATTGGGTAAGGACAAAAACCCGCTTTACGCCTGAATTTATGCAGTTCGACAAGGGAATATCGATGATCCTGTACTTCCCTGCGAAACCTACCGCCGGCTTGGCCCTCTTCAGGGTCAGCGGATAGAGCCTCGTCCCGCGTCCACCGCCGAGAATGATCGCAGTAGCCGTATCCATGCCTCCTCCTCATTGCCTAAAAAAACGGCCCTTACGCGCTTCCCGGGCCTCCAAGAATGTTACCATCGAAAGGGTCGGGTAGCAAATTTGCTTGAGATTGCTTTCTTATAGCCGAGTGAGGCTTCGAAGTTTGTGGGATGGAAATAAAGGGGGCGCCCCTTTTTAAGGTGGGCGCCCCTTTTTATTGATTTGATCCACCGCTTACGGTGCGGTTTCTATCTGCTTCTCTCCTTTACCGCTCAGTCACTGAGCTTCTCTTCTCCGATCCTCATACCGTAGAATGAACGGTAGATAAAAACGAGCGCGACGATGAAGAAAACGACGGCGATCGACGTCTTCACTGTCTGAGACTGCATGGTGACCGCAATCTCGGTGGCCAGCAAACCGAAAAGAGTCGTGAACTTGATTACCGGATTCATGGAAACCGATGAAGTGTCCTTGAACGGATCGCCGACCGTGTCGCCGACAACGGTTGCCTCGTGGAGGGGCGTATTCTTTTCTTTCAGGTCGACCTCGACGATTTTCTTCGCGTTGTCCCATGCGCCGCCAGCGTTAGCCATGAAGATGGCCTGAAAGAGACCGAAGAAGGCGATGGCGATCAGGTAGCCGATGAAGAAGTAGGGGTTGAAAAAGGCAAGAGAGAGGGCCATAAAGAAGACCACTATGAAGATGTTGATCATGCCCTTCTGCGCATACTGGGTGCAGATCTTGACAACCTCCTTGCTGTCCTTGATCGAGGCTGTCTTGGCGTCGAGTTTGATGTTGTTCTTGATATAAACGACAGCCCTGTAAGCCCCGGTGACCACGGCCTGGGTAGCTGCGCCTGTGAACCAGTAAATGACGGCTCCACCCATGAGCAGACCGAGGATGATCTCAGGCTGGATGAGCGAGAGCTTCGCCACCACACCGTGAAACATCTTGTCGAGAAGGATGACAATGCTGAAGACCATGGTCGTCGCACCGACGACCGCGGTGCCGATGAGCACGGGCTTTGCAGTTGCCTTGAAGGTGTTGCCTGCGCCGTCCGCTTCTTCCAGGTAGTCCTTGCCGTTTTCGAAAGTCAGGATCGAACCCGAATTGGCTCTTTATCTCGGCCTTCACGTTGGGAACGCTCTCTATCTGGGAAAGCTCGTAAACGGACTGGGCGTTGTCGGAGACCGGGCCGAAGCTATCGACCGCGATGGTGACGGGGCCCATGCCGAGGAAGCCGAAGGCCACAAGGCCGAAGGCAAAGACAGGCGCGGCAAAAGCGTACTCTGGCGGGCATCAGCGCCTGAATTGCCCCGTTCGTGGAGACGAGATAACCGATGAGCATGAGCACGAGGATGGTGAGGCCCTCCCAGAAGGCGGAGAAGTTTCCTGCGACGAAACCAGAGAGGATATCGAGCGATGCCCCTCCCTGACGGGCCGAAGCGACGACCTCCTTCACGTGGCGAGAACTGGTGCTCGTGAATGCCTTCGTGAACTCAGGGATGAGGGCCCCTGCCACAGTGCCGCAGCTTATAATGATGCTGAGGGCCCACCAGAGGGATGCGAATTTCGGATCGGGCAGACTGCCAAGGAGCAGATAGCTCGCGCAAAAGGTCACGATGATCGATATGGCGGAAGTGATCCAGACAAGGTTGGTGAGAGGCTGTTCGAAGTTGAATTTCTTCTTGTCCCCATAAGCGGCACTCGTGATACCGGAATTTATGAAATAAGAGACGAGGGAGGTGAGGATCATAAGGATACGCATTGCGAAGATCCAGATGACGAGGGTCCCGCCCATGACCGGGTTGCCTGCGAGGGCAAAGGCCAGAAAGGTGATGAGGGCCACGCCCGTCACACCGTATGTCTCGAAGCCGTCGGCCGTGGGGCCCACGCTGTCGCCCGCGTTGTCGCCCGTGCAGTCGGCGATGACGCCGGGATTCTTCGGGTCGTCTTCAGGAAGATGGAAGACGATCTTCATGAGGTCGGAGCCGATATCCGCGATCTTGGTGAAGATGCCGCCGCAGATCCTGAGTGCGCTCGCGCCGAGGGATTCGCCTATGGCGAAGCCGATGAAGCAGGGCCCCGCGAGCCCCTTGAGGAAGACCAGGATGCAGATCATAAAGAACAGCTCAACGCTGACGAGGAGGAGGCCGACGCTCATGCCGGAGCGTAAGGGAATACTGACCACTTCCACCGGCCTGCCCTTCAAAGAGGCGAAGGCTGTCCGGGAATTGGCGCGGGTATTGATCCTCATGCCGAACCATGCAACACCGTAGGAGCCCAAGATTCCAAGAACCGAACAGAAAAGAATCAAGACGATGTTGGAGAGGGGCGCGTGCTGCAGGCCCCCGAAATAGTAGGTCATGCAGATGGCGATGAGAATCCAAAGGACAATAAGGAACTTGCCCTGTTGGGCCAGATAGGATTTGCAGGTTTCCCAGATGATGGCGGACACATCGAGCATCGACTTGTGGGCCGGCAGGTTCTTAGTCTGACCCGATTGGATCAGGCTGAAGAAAAGCCCCAAAATACAAATAATGAGACCGAAATACATAATATGTATGCCGTTTAATGCACTGCCGAGAACGTTGAAGCTGATATTGCTGAGATCAGGCAGTACGATATCCGCTTCACCGGCAAGGGCAGGTGAGGCGACGCCAACCAGCAGGAAACCGAACATCAACAGAGTGGTCAGCAGTTTAGCTTGCTTTCTAGACCCCATTTGCGACCTCCTTACGAAAATTTTTGTTGCGAAACCACAACACTTTGCATTTTCTTGCTGAGGGGCCTTATGGAAAAAGCCCCCGTTCATAAATAATTAAAAAATTCACATGGGCCGGTTACATCTAACTACGCCGGATTCGATCTGTCAACCCTTTTCTCTTGTCTTATTTAGTTGGGTGAGAACCTGAAAGTTCTTTGTTTCACGTATCCGTTTCTGTGCAAGTTCCGGATTACCGCCGCGCTTCCACATCGGCTAAAATTGAGGTTAAACGACGAACTCGACGGATCGCTTCTCTCCGAAAAGCACATCGCGGCAAAGGACGTCTCCCATGTGGTTGTCCCGAAGATAAGCGCTCACTCTGTCCATCACATCCCCGGGCAAAGCCGAGGGAAGGCCTTCCATCACATCGATCGGCATGAAGACGGACGTTGTCTCTGCGGTGACCTTGTCCTTATTCGACTGCCTCCACACCCATCGGCGAGTGAGTATTGACCGGTCGTCCTTGTATACGACCTCTCCTTTTTCAGCCTGCTCGTCTTCGCCGCCTTCCATAGGTATGAAGGGCTCGCCGCCTTTGGCGAAACCGAGGAAGATGTTGCCGTCGAGAGGCGTGATATCGTGTCCGCCCATAGGTACGAGGAATTCAAGGGAGATAGCGTTGTAGAGGTCGACGAGCGGATTCACCCGGGGAAAAGCGCCGCCTTTGAGCGCTCTTCTCGCCAGAGACTCTATGGAGCTCTGGTACTTTGCGGCTGAAATTCCGAGTTTGTTGAAGGCCAGCCGCCAGGCTTTCACATGGGGATGATCCTGGGCCTTCTCAAAACCGAAGCCCGAGCGGATGCGGGCCAGGGCCGGTTCGAGGATGTCCTCCCCGTACTTCGTATTGTCCACTCTGCAGACGAGAACTCCTATCTTCAAGCCGGGAAAGGTCTCAAAGAGCTTCTTGTCGATCGAAAAAATCACTGCAGGCTCCGGGAAGCAGTTGAGATTCTTGTTATCGCCCTCATGAGAGCCGCGTGAAAGGTCTGGTACTCGTCGTGCTCGAAGGTGAGTCCCTTTAAGGCGTCCTCCGCCTTTTCCCTTGCCCTCTGAGCTCTCGCGAGATCGATCTCCTCGCCGAACTCCGCAGTATCGAGCAACAGGGTCACCCGGTTGTCGACCACCTCGGCAAAACCACCGCTCGTGGCGATGAAGCGTGTTCTCCCCTCGGCCATAAATCTCACCTCTCCATTGTCCAGCGTGGTGAGAAAAGTAACGTGCCCCGGAAGAACACCGAATTCGCCCGCAGTGCCGGGCGCCTCTATCATATCGACCTCTTGGCCCACCATGAGCCTTTCGGGCGTCGCAATTTCCAGATAAAGTCTCTCCACCTTACTCACCCATCATCTTACGAGCCTTCTCCACGGCCTCCTCAATGCCTCCCACCATATAGAAGGCCTGTTCCGGCAGCTCGTCGTGCTTTCCGTCGATAATCTCTTTAAAGCCCCTTACCGTTTCGGCTATTGGTACATATTTGCCGGCCGCTCCCGTAAAGGCCTCGGCGACGAAGAAAGGCTGCGACAGGAACCTCTGAATCTTCCTCGCCCGGGAAACGGTGAGCTTGTCTTCTTCCGAAAGCTCGTCCATGCCGAGGATGGCGATAATATCTTGGAGGTCCTTATATTTCTGTAGTATCTGCTGAACCCCTCGGGCCACACCATAGTGCTCGTCACCCACGACTTTGGGGTCGAGGATCCGGCTGGTGGAATCGAGAGGGTCGACGGCCGGGTAGATACCGAGTTCCACGATCTGGCGCGAAAGGACTGTCTGAGCGTCCAGATGGGCGAAGGTTGTCGCCGGCGCAGGGTCGGTAAGGTCATCGGCAGGCACATAAATAGCCTGGACCGACGTGATCGAGCCGCGGAGGGTCGAGGTGATCCTTTCCTCGAGCTCTCCTAAGTCGGTGGCAAGGGTCGGCTGATAACCGACGGCCGAAGGCATACGGCCGAGAAGGGCCGACACCTCTGAATTAGCCTGGGTAAAGCGGAATATATTGTCAATGAAAAGGAGCACATCCTGTCCTTCTTCATCCCTGAAATACTCTGCGGCGGTCAGGGCCGTAAGCCCGATCCGCGCGCGGGCCCCGGGAACTTCCGTCATCTGGCCGTAAATAAGCGCTGTCTTGTCGATGACGCCTGAACCCTTCATCTCGAGCCAGAGGTCATTACCTTCCCTCGTCCTCTCGCCCACCCCTCCGAATACGGAGATGCCGCCGTGCTGCATGGCGATGTTATTGATCATCTCCATGATCAGCACGGTCTTGCCCACCCCTGCTCCACCGAAGAGGCCTACTTTGCCGCCCTTCGGATAGGGTTCGAGCAAATCGATGACCTTGACGCCCGTTTCCAGGAGTTCGACTTTCGTGTTCTGCATGACGAGCGTCGGGGCGGGACGGTGGATGGAATACGTTTCTTTGGTCTTTACCGGGCCCAAGCCGTCAACGGGCTCGCCGATTACGTTGAGCACCCTGCCCAAAACCTCTTTGCCGACCGGGACGACGATGGGTGACCCCTTGTAAACCCCGGGCTGTCCGCGCCTTAGCCCGTCGGTAGTCTCCATGGCGATGCATCTCACCGTGCTGTCGCCGATGTGCTGGGCCACTTCCAGGACGAGGTTTTCCGGCTTGTCGTTGATCGTAGGGTTGGTCATGTATATGGCGCCATATATAGGCGGAAGGCTCTCAGGCGGAAAGCTGAGGTCTACTACCGTTCCTATTACCTGTACGATTTTCCCTGTTACCTCCGCATTCATTACCTTCACCCTCCTTTAGGTACTCTGTAAAGCTTCGGCACCGCCAACGATGTCGAGCATCTCGTTCGTGATGCTTTGCTGGCGCGTCTTGTTATAGACAAGGGTCAGATGGTTGATCATCTCACCACAGTTGTTTGTCGCATTTTCCATGGCCGCCATGCGTGCCGCATTCTCCGAAGTTTGCGACTCGACGAGGGCAAAATAGATCTTCGTGAGTATGTAGTGCGGGATCAAGCGATCGGCGATGGCCTGCACATCGGGTTCATATAGGTAGTCTATCTGCTCTTCCGTCGCTTCTTCCGCCTTCAGGGGCAGGAACTCCTCGAACCGTACCTCCTGATTGAGGGCCGAACGAAAGTGGGTATAGACGAGATACACCTTGTCGAACTCGCCCGTGAGATAGAGCTCCGTGAGCTCCGAGGCCATCTCGCCCGCCACGGCGAGACCGGGGTCCTTAAGATCGACCCATTCCTTGACAGCCTCGATCCTTCTCCGTTTCAGATAGTCCCTGATCTTCTTGCCCACGAGGTAGACGCCTATACGCTCGTACTTCCCTCTGTTCTCCTCCATGAAGCGCTCCACAGCCCCGGCCACGTTCATGTTGAAGGCCCCGGAAAGGCCGCGGTCAGAGGCTATGGGGAACAGAAGGACTCTTTTGATCTCTTCACGTTCCGCCAACAAAGGGCTCGCATTTGGTGGGATCCGTCCGGCGATCCGCCTTAAAAGCTGATCCATACGGACCGCATATGCGCTCACCTTTTCCATTTCATCCTGAGCGCGACGCAGCTTCGAAGCGGAAATCATCCGCATGGTCCGGGTGATCGTCTGGGTGCTCCTTACGCTGTTGATCTTTCTCTTTACGTCCCGCAGGGTCGCCATAGTTTATCCCGTTAGAACTTGAACAGTTCTTTGAACTGCGTAAGCGCTTCGTTCAGCTTCGCCTCAACGGCCTTATCTATTTCCTTCTTCTCCCTTATTGCGGTCAGAATGTCACCGTGCTCTTTCTCCATGTATTCAAGCATGGCGTTCTCGTACCGCGCTATTTCCAGTTCGGGATAGATGTCGGTATACCCGTTTGTTCCCGCATAAAGGAGGACCACCTGCTTCTCGATAGGATAGGGTGTGTACAGGTTCTGCTTCAGGAGCTCCTGCAACCTGGACCCGCGGGAGAGAAGGGCCTGGGTGCTCTTGTCCAGGTCGCTTCCGAATTTGGCGAAGGCCGCCATTTCTCTGTACTGGGCAAGGTCCATCCTGAGGCGGGCAGCGACCTGCCTCATGGCCTTGACCTGGGCATTACCTCCGACCCGGGAGACAGAAAGGCCGACGTTTATTGCAGGGCGATTACCGGAATAGAAGAGCTCGGGCTCAAGGTATATCTGACCGTCGGTAATGGAGATGACGTTTGTCGGTATGTAAGCCGATACGTCGCCCGCCTGGGTCTCGATTATAGGCAGGGCCGTGAGGCTGCCGCCTCCATGGGCGTCATCCCACTTCGATGCCCGTTCGAGCAGGCGGGAATGGAGGTAGAATATGTCCCCGGGATAGGCTTCTCTCGCAGGGGGCCGCCGGAGAAGCAGCGAGAGCTGCCTGTAGGCGACGGCATGTTTCGAGAGGTCGTCGTAGGCGATCATCGCATGCCTTCCTGTATCACGGAAGTACTCGCCCATAGCGGTTCCGGAAAAGGGTGCAAGGTACTGAAGGGGAGCAGTGTCGCTCGCCGTGGCTGCCACGACGGTCGTATATTCCATCGCGCCGTAAGAGGTGAGTACGTCCACGATCCGCGCGACCGACGATCTCTTCTGACCCACTGCCACGTAGATGCAGAAGACATCCTTGCCCTTCTGGTTGAGGATGGTGTCCACCACTATGGCGGTCTTCCCCGTACCCCTGTCCCCGATGATCAACTCACGCTGTCCCCTTCCAATCGGGATCATGGCGTCGATCGCCTTTATACCCGTCTGGAGAGGCTCCTTCACGGGCTGCCTCACGATGACGCCGGGAGCCCTCTGCTCGACGTTTCTGTATTCCTTGGCAGTGATCGGGCCCTTTCCGTCGAGGGGATTCCCCAGGGCGTCGACGACCCTCCCTATGAGGCCCTCCCCGACCGGTACCTGGGCGATCCTGTTGGTCCTCTTTACAATGTCGCCTTCCCCGATTTCAGTGAAGTCGCCAAAGATGACTGTGCCTATGTTGTCTTCTTCCAGGTTCAGCACCATGCCTATGATGTTGTGGGGGAATTCGACGAGCTCGCCCGACATCGCATTTTCCAGGCCGTAAATTCTGGCGATACCGTCTCCCACCGAGATGACGGTTCCCGTCTCCTGGAGGTCGATCCCCGTCTCGAAGCCGGAGATCTTTTGCTCTATGATCTTGCTTATTTCATCTGCCTTGACCGCCATCTCCTACTCCTTCATCATGCTTTCATTCAGCAATTCAAGCTGTCTTCTGACGCTACCATCGATCCTTAAGCCGCCCACTATGACCTTTATACCGCCTATAAGGCTCTTATCCTCTCGCATGTCCAATTGCACTCGTTTGCTGAGCCTCGCACCCAGCGCCTCTTCGATTCGCGTTTTTGCATTCTCCGACAAGGGATAAGCCGAGTAGCCCACCCCTCTCACGAGCCCTTCCTTGTCATTTACCATCTCCTCGTAAGCGTCACAAATCGAGGGAAGGTAATTCATCCTGTTCCTTTCGACGAGCAGAACGAGCAGCGCCGACGGTACCGGTGCTATCGAAAGGGCCTTGATGATATCAGAGAGAAGCTCCTTCCTTTTGCCCATCTCCAAAAGGGGGAGCACGAGTGCCTTTTCTATCTTCGGCCCTTTATCGACAACCTGTAGAAAGGAATCGAGCTGATCGAGGTATTCCTTGAATCGTCCGTCTCTCTCCCCAATGGCAAAGAGGGCTCTTGCATATCTTCTTGCGATCGACTGCCTAATCAATTGATGCTCCTCACATTCTGGATGAACTCTTCGACCATCCTGTCGTGATCCTCTTTCTGAAACATATCGCGCACGGTGGCTTCCGCGGCCTTGATCGTCCGCTCGGAGACCTCGGCCCGCACCTTCGCCATCGCTTCCTTCATTTCCTGTTCATAAGCGAGCCGGGCCTGTTCCCTTATCCGGGAGGCGAGCATTTGAGCCTCGTCGAGGATTTTGGTCCGCTCTTTCTCCATTTCGGCCATAGCGCTCTTCCGAAACGCCTCGATCTCGGCTCCCAGTGTGGAAAGCCGACCTTCATAGACAGCTTTTAGCTCCTCGGCCTCTTTGAGCAGCCGGCCGCTCTCATCGATCTTCTCCTTGACCGACTCACGGCGCTTTATCAAAAAGCTCTTGACCGGCTTCCTCACGGCCCACACGATGGCTGTCACGAGGATAGCAAAATTGACGAACTGGATGAGAAAAGCAATAAAGGGATGCTGATCAATAAGGTAAGCGCCTATCATCACGTGCTCCTCTTCATGATCTTCTCCACGACCTCGGAGGCAAGCCGGTCCCCTTCCACCTTGAGCGCTTCCAGGGCCTTGTCCGCCTCTGCCTTCACCGAGTCCTTGACCTTGACCAGTTCTTCCGCAAGCTCCTGTCGCGCCGCCTCGATCGTTTTCACGGAAGCGGAATGGGCCTGCTTCAACAAGCTTTCCCGCTCCTCGGTAACCGGGAGCCTTAGTTCCCGGAGCCGTTCCTCGTAAGTCTTTCCTATGACTTCTGCTTCACGTTGATTCTCCATAGCTTTTGCAGCGACCGATTCTATGGCCCCCTGTCTCTTTTTGAGAGCGTTCATTATAGGTCTAAAAAGCAGGAAGTTAAATAGTATAAGAAGTACGAGGAATTGCAGAAACTGGACAAGAAGTGTTAGGTTTGGAGCAATTTCCATCGTCAGTCCTTTTGGCGCTCAAAACGCCCACGAAAATCAATCGATTGTTGTTTCATAACATACGGGATTGCGTTTTGCAACAAATTTCACGAGGCTGAGGCGGCGAGAAATTCCATCAAGCGCTCGAGATCGTCCTTCGAGTAGAACTCGATAATGACTTTGCCTTTGTTTTTCCGAAATGTTACCTGTACTTTCGTCTTCAAGGTCTCCCTCAAGATCTCCTCTACGTGAGAAAAAGGCGAAGGCTTGCCGATCCGCGGCGCCTCGGTTTTTCGTGTCCTTTCCAGCTCACGTACCGAGACGCCTTCGTCGAGCACCCTCTTTACGTACCTCTTTTGCTCCTGCTCGTCTTTGAGGGTTATGAGTACCCTGCCGTGGCCCTGGCTGAGCTTGCCCTGCACCAAAAGCGCTTGTATCCAGTCGGGAAGCTTGAGAAGGCGGATGTAGTTTGTGACCGAACTCCTCTCCACACCGACCTTCTTTGCAAGTACATCGTGGGTGTAAGCGAACTCCTCCACGAACCGCAGATACACGCTCGCTACTTCGATAGGGTTGAGGTCTTCTCTCTGGAGATTCTCTATCATGGCGAGCTCAAGTGCTTCCCTGTCGTCTACATCCTTGATAATCGCAGGTATCTCCTGAAGCCCCGCGATCTTGGCTGCACGAAAACGTCGCTCTCCGGCGATGATCTCGTAAACGCCTTCCTTCCTGCGAACGAGGATAGGCTGGAGAAGACCCTTCTCCTTGATTGAGGCTGCGAGTTCCTGTAGGGGTTCCTCTCTAATTTCGATACGGGGCTGGGTCGGATTCACCAGAATCTGTTCGATAGGGATGAGGTTGACCCCTCCCCTATCATCCACATCCTTAAGGATGGCCGACAGCCCTCTTCCAAGCGGGTCTTTCTTAGGCATTTAGCTCCCGTTGTACGAAATCTCAGCAGCCAGATCGAGATAGCTCTCCGCGCCCTTGGAGTTCACGTCATAAAGGACCACGGGCTTCCCGTAGCTCGGTGCCTCACTGAGACGGACGTTCCTCGGAATCACCGTCTTGAACACTTTATTCCCAAGATGACGCCTCGCTTCCTCCATGACCCGGAAGGAGAGGTTGTTTCTCTTGTCGAACATAGTGAGAAGAACGCCCAGCACCTCAAGATCAGGGTTGAGCCGCTTCCTGATGATCGTCACCGTTTTGAGGAGAAGCACAAGGCCCTCCAGGGCGTAGTACTCACACTGAAGCGGGATGATGACGAAATCACAGGCCGCCAGTGCGTTGACCGTAAGAAGCCCGAGGGAAGGCGGACAGTCTATGAAGGTATAGGTATAGGTTTCCCTGACTCCGCCCAAGGCCTTCTTGAGCACCATCTCCCGCTCTTCCATCTCCAAAAGCTCGATCTCCGCCCCGATCATGTCCGGATGACCGGGGACAAGATCGAGCAGAGGGACGTCCGTGCCTACTATTACCTTTTCTACCGGGCTATTACCTATGATGGCGTGGTATAGATTCGTGTTGAGCTTCCCATAGGAAACCCCGACGCCACTCGTCGCGTTGCACTGGGGATCCAGGTCGATGAGAAGGGTTTTGTGCTCGGCTACGGCAGTCGAGGCGGCGAGGTTAACCGCCGTCGTCGTTTTGCCCACACCGCCCTTCTGATTTGCAATTGCGATGATTTTACCCATGGACAGAATACACTACCATAAAAGTGAGTCGCTAGGGAACCTTTTTATAAACAAAGAGTTGATACTCTTTTCTGCCTTCGGGCAGCCGGTATTTCTGTGTTTCCACCAAGCAAAACCCCTCCTCTTTTGCGGGCTTTTCACTCTTCCCCCTCACGAGGAGGAGAGAGCCCTCTTCCTTCAAGTGACGGGCCCCCTTTTCGACCACCTCTCGGACGCTCCCGAATGCCTTTGCCATGAGGACATCGACCTGAAGGGGCTCGATTTCCTCTGCACGCCCGCAGAGAATGGAGAGGTTTTCCAGTTCCAGCAGACGCCGAACGTGCCTCTGGAACTGAACCTTCTTCAAACTCTTGTCAACTGAAAAAACGGTATTCCCCGAACCGAGTATCGCCAATGGAATCGCCAGTATGCCTGCCCCGGACCCGAGGTCCAGGATACGCCTTCCATCCCTGGTCCAAGTGTAGAGAAAAAAGGCGTCAAAAATAAGCTCCCCCACGACGGCTTCCATCTCTTTTAACCCAATCAGATTAATCCGCCTGTTCCACCTCTCGAGGCTCTCGACGTACAGGCAGAGCTGCGACAGCCTTGCATCGTCGTAATCGATCCGAAAATAGGAGAGCCCTTCTTCTATGGCCTTTTTTAGTTTTTCCGCAGCCATTCGGTCCGTCTCGCTCCCCGTCGCAGCTTCCGCCTTTGCTATCTACCTATCCTGTTGTGCGCTCCGGGGGCCCCGGATTTGCAACTTTTTGACAAATCCGGGGGTTAAGTACTAAAATTAGCATAAATTTGCCGTTTCTGTTATAGTAAGCGATGCGAAAGACGCTCTTAATCCTCATCATTTCTTCTCTTTTCTTCGTTTCATGCTCGAAGAAAGTGGTCAAGCCGGTCGATAATCCCGGGAGTCTTTACGTCGAAGGAGTGGCCGAGCTCAACAAGAAGAAGTACGATACCGCCATCGCCGATTTTGCAAAGATCAGGGAAAACTTTCCTTTCGATCCTATCGCCATCGTCGCCGAGTTGAAACAAGGAGACGCGTACTTCGAAAAAAAAGAGTACCAGATGGCGGCAAACACTTATGAGGACTACGTCAACAGTTATCCTGACGACGAGAACGCCCCTTACGCCTTGCACGGTCTTGCCGAAAGTCTCGAGAAGCAATCGCCCACCCTCGACAGGGATCAGGCGATCACGGTCAAAGCAGTGGAGCGCTTCACTTTTCTGAAGAACCGCTATCCCACGAGCTCTTATGTGAAAGACGCCGAAACGCATATCAAGAAACTCACGGAAAAGCTCGCTGCCCGGGAATTTTACGTAGGGGAGTTTTACTGCAAGACGGGCAGCTACAACGCCTCGATCCTGCGCCTCGAATACTTCCTGCAGACATACCCAGGGGCAGCCGATAGAGATAAGGCCTTCTATTACCTTGCCGAGGATTATAGAGAGCTGAACAGACCCGACAAGGCACAGGAATATCTTAACCGGCTCCGTCAGGATTATCCGAAGAGCATCTATGCAAAACTCCCCGCGAACGGGGGAAAGCCCGTGCAAATACTCGCTGCCGCGTCAACGCCGATCGTGGTCACCGCCGCGCCTGCGAGAGCATCTGTGACCACTGCAAACGTGGTCGCACCCGTTTCGGCCGCAGCCACCCCTGCGCCGATTCCCCTTGAGGCCGCGCCATCTGCTCCGGCGGGGGTCCCAGCTCCATCAGCAACCTCTGTCCCTGGAATAACTTCCCCGAGCCAGGAAACGGCGGCGACACCCGCTGCACCAAGCTATGAAGAAACCAGGAAACGGCAGATAGATCTGAGGCCTCCGGAAACTGCCCCTCCTGCCACGGATGGCAAAACCGGAATGGACGTCAAAGGACCGATAGTCGCAGAAAGCAAGAAAGACGATTCGGAGAAACAAGCCATTCTTTCCGCCTCGGAAGCCCCGAAAAGTACTGCCGAGGAAGCCTCTTCGAAGGCCAATCCTCCTGTTAAAGATGAGACCAAGTCCGAGCCGGCGAAGGCCGAAGGTGAGACAAAGGACGGAGACAAAAAAGAGGCGCCGAAGGCCGGCGAAAAGAAGGGTGGCCTCGGTTTTTTCACTGAGAAGAAGCCGGTTGACGTGGTTGCGGACACCATGGAGGCCTTTGAAAAAGGAAAGACCATCGTCTTCACGGGAAACGTACTCGCCAAACAGGAGGGCTCGGAACCTGGACAGACGCTTTTCCTCTATTCGGACAAGCTCACTGCCTATCGGACCGACGAGTCGAGCGATATCCAGGAGGCTGAGGCTGAGGGCAATGTAAAGGTGGTCAAGGCAGAGAGAACGGCCACGTGTAAACAAGCCTTCTTCTACAACCAAAAGGGCGAAGTCGTCCTAAAAGGCGATGTGGTGGTCTTCGAGGGCAATGATAGGCTCACAGGCGATACGGCCACCTATTATCTCAATGAAGACCGGGTCTTTGTCCAGGGAGACAAGGATACGAAAGCCCACGTCACAGTCACGCCGAAGAAATAGATAGGCGGACCGTGGTTCTATAAAAGTCGGGGAATGGATCTCCCTTTCGTAGAGCGTCAGATTCCATTCCCCGAGGAGCTCGTTAAATCAGGGCTTTCTTGAGGAGCTCGTCGACTTGGCCTTTGGGAACGGCTCCCACAATCCGATCCACTACCTCGCCTTTTTTGAAGAGAAGAAGGGTCGGAATGCCTCGTATTCCAAACTTGGAAGGCGTGAGAGGGTTTGAGTCCACATTGCATTTCATAACCTTCACCTTCCCGTCGTACTCGTCGGCAAGGTTATCAACAATGGGTCCCATGGTTTGGCAAGGACCGCACCATGTGGCCCAAAAATCAACGAGAACAGGTAGGCCCGACTCTACTACCTCCTTGGCAAAATCGGCATCGTTCAAAGCCACAACCTTACTCATACCTTCCTCCTTAATAATTGTCACGGCTCGTGTCTAAAGGCCGTCTGCCTTCGCGTGATCCATTTAGAGCCGGTCGGTGACGCCGCGAGGGCATTGCCGTCCACCTATTATAAGGCAGCCATTACCCAATTACAACCGGTGCCGGGAGGGCGGCCTCCATCGCTTCAGGACTCGCCTTTTGGGCAGCTCCCCGCGGTCGATTGCCGTAAATGTTTATACTGGAGACCGGGGAAAAGGGTTGCGGGGGGCTCCTTCAAAGATAAAGCCCGCCACAAAGGCGGGCTTTAAAGAATATCACCAACTCAGCACTGTTCGGCTCCTGACCGCGCGTGTCATGGGCCTCGAGAGAGACTCCGTCTCAGAATATAAAGCTCGTCTTCTCCTTGCCGCTCAGAATTCCCACGTAGACGTCTTCATCGGACAATTCATTGCTGCCCATTTCCTTTTTCACCTGACTGCTCCCGCAACTCGGGCAGAATATGTTCTTCACGTTCCAGGGAAGGAAAACAGATCCGCATAAGTCGCACACATATTCATCGGTTATCATCAACGCGCATCCTCCTTGTTTCCCTGCTATCCACTATAGCCTCTTAAGGTCTCTACATACTATGCTCTTGATCGGCCATTGTCAAGCGGCCTTTTCTGTGGTGCCAAAAGGGGGCCGGCCGTCGCGGCTGCTGAGGTGAAGTCCCCGAGCCGGAAGCATTCAGGCCGGGGCCTCATCCGTTCGTCAAAAGAATTCGGAGAGGATCATCTGAAAGTTCTTCTCGATGGCCTTTCTCCCTTTCATCATTTCTCCATGGCCAGGAATCAGATACTCGATGTGCAGCTTCGCCAGCATAGCGATGCTCTCGGCGAGCTGCGGGAGGTCTCCGCCGGGAAGGTCTGTTCTTCCGACTCCAAGATAGAAGACGGTGTCTCCCGAGATAAGAACCTTCTCCTTCTGATAATATAAACAGATGGAGCCGGGTGAATGACCGGGCGTCGGGATCACGAGGAAGGTCTTTTGACCCAGCTTCAACTCGCCCTCATTCAAGAGGATCTGGAACGGCTTGGAGGGCGGCTGAATACCGGTTCCCAGGAAAAGGTCCCTTCCTTCCCCCTGCATATAACGATACTCGGCCTTGCCGATAGCCCGCAAGACCGCATCGTCGAAGCGGTCCGTGGCCTCCACGTGATCCGGGTGCCCGTGCGTGAAGAGGAGCAGCCTGACCCGTCCGGCATCTACCCCGTCCCGTAGCATAGCCTCAGCTATATTGCCGAACAGGTGGGAGTGTCCCGGATCGACAAGGGTAGGCACGTGACCGTCTATGAACACCGTGTTGGCATTATTATCCTGGGGGGATGTCCAGGGGTAAAAGTAAAAATCTTTCAGAATCTTCATGAAGCCTCCTTGATCCTGTACCGCTCCGGATCGATGTCTACCGGTTCGACCACCCAGGGAGTCGTCTCGCCGTCGTAAAGATCGAGCCTGATTGGCGAAGCGCTGCTCTTCCCGTAGAAGGCCATGATGGCACCGATTATCTCGAAGGCTTCCTTGTCCGGCAGCCCCTTTGTCAAGCCTGAGGGGCCCTTGAAACCGGATGGAAGGATAAGACTATACGGAGGGGTCCAGTGTGCCTCGAGGTACTCGTTTTCTTCCTTGTTCCTCCCGAGAATGAATCTTTTCCCCTTAATCCTGAAATGACGTCCCAACCTCAAGAAAGCGACGTCCTCCATTGAAAGGTCTTCGTCATGACGGAAGGAATCTTTCAACTTATGCGCGAATACCGGGTCGGTAAGCAAACAGCCCCCGGCCGGACAATTGTACTCCCGCAGACCGTAGGCTTCGATGAGTCGGTACTGATGGCGCCTCGAGCGCCCGCTGATGTCGAACAATCCCGCTCGATCGACGAGCCCCGCTTTTTCGGGAAGGGTGGGCGGAAAGAGCTTTGCTGACAGGGGCCTCACAATGAGCCCCTCAAGGCCGCTTTCCATCTCTATCAGATTGATGGTCTCCCTCATCTGGGACATGGGCCGTTGGCCCAGCACCTCTCCTGTTATCACAAAGGAAGCGCCTTCCTCTATCATCACCCGGTGCGTGAGCCCAAGCATATATATCCTGCAGTCGATGCACGGATTCATGTTCCTTCCGTACCCGTGCCTCGGACTCTTCACGACATCAAGGTACTCTTCGCCCTTGTCCCTCACGATCACTCGAATGCCTAGCTCTGCGCCTGCCCGAAGCGCCCTGCCCCCCATGTCTTCCTCGATACTGTTACAAATGGGCGAAGTAAAATGGAGGCCAACCACCTCAATGCCCTGATCGAGCACGATCTTGGAGGCGAGAAGGCTGTCGAGACCACCCGAGAGCAGTGATATGGCTTTCCTGTTCATCTCTTCTTCTTTCTTAGAAACCGCCCGTGCGCCCTTCGACCCATCGGGCCCGCTAGAGCGCGTGTTCCTCCAGGAAACTGGTGGCGCTCCCGTCTCCCGGACCGGGCAGAGGCTGGACCGGTTCGGTTAAGAGGAACTCCCCGGAATCGATCCACCCTTTCAGAATAGTCGCTATCTCTTTTGCCTTCGAGTAGCTCGAAAGGGGGAATGCGGAGATCTCCCTCCCGTTCACGCTTATGGCGCCCGATTTCAGCTGGGCGTAGTTTACCTCGCCGAGGCTTGAGGAAATACGATTCGGATAGTCGTTTCCATAATCGACCACCTGGGCAACCAGTTCTTCATCGGCCCTCGAGGTGAAGAAGGCCATTTCCTCGTCAAACACGGGTATCGGTATGCCGACCCCGACGAACATGGTTGCCCCATACCCGACGAAGCTCGCCCCTCTGAGAAAGGCGGAGCTCATCTGCTTAGCGTCGCCCGTCGTCGCGAGGGTGCCGCCTCCACTTCTCACTAAACCCTCGGGCGTGCGCGGCACGTCCGGGTTATGCTGGGTCCCTTTGCCCGCTACGTAACCGACCCCTCCTCCCAAAAATATCCTTGTGCCCATCCCTATAGACCGATAAAGTGGGTCCTTCAAGAGCGGCGAAAGCTGGCCGGCACTGCAGTAATTGGCATTCCCCAGATGGGGCTTGAGCAATCCCATGTAAGTATGGATCAAGCGGTTCGTTACATTCACCGCCACGTTGTAGTTCTGATAAGAGTTGCGGGGGTTGAAGAGATAGGCCTCGTTCACCGTCTCCTTATTGATGTAGGTCTCGATGCGCCTCTTGGGGTAGCAGTCGGTTCCGTATGCGTTTGCCGTGAGCCGAATATTCTTCCCTGAGACAAAGTCTTCGATAACATGGCCCCCTCCGTACCGGAATTCTCCGGGATAGACCTTGTTGCGCGGATCGTCATCGGGAAGGGCGTTCGCCCCTATGTAAAGGTCGACTGCGGCAAGCCCGCAATAAGCGGGTACTTCGTTCAAATAGCAGCTT
Organism: uncultured delta proteobacterium; assembly: GCA_963750015.1. Lineage (GTDB taxonomy): Bacteria > Desulfobacterota > Syntrophorhabdia > Syntrophorhabdales > WCHB1-27 > CAVVNC01. The sequence goes on from CAVVPU010000241.1 coordinate 112,418, forward strand.
CCCCCTCCAAGCTTTATTCGCGGTTTCGAATGACCTACATTCATGAACATTCCGCTCGAGCACATGGGTCCGAAAGTGCCCGTGGTCACCACATCGATCTGCTCGGCTGCCGCCTTGGTTCCTTTCCCCCGAACGATGTCGATCATCTCCTCGGCGGTTACCACAACCGCCTTGCCCAGCTTGATCTTCTCGTTTATCTCTCCAATCGTCTTCAAATCGGCCTTACCTCCTGTTGTCTTGTGGGGCCTCCGTCACTTTCCGGCGGGAACCAGCCATACTTCGTTGCGCTCCCTTGGGAAGGTTCACAAAGGCCTCCGAACCTGGGTCCCCCTCCATGCGGTCATCCTTGAGATATGGGGCGAAGAGGTCTGTCGAGAGATAGCGATCGCCGAGGTCGGGCAGGACAACAACGATAAGCTTCCCCTTGAATTCCGTTTCCTTCGCGACCTCGAGGGCTGCCCACATGGCTGCACCCGATGAGATGCCGCAGAAAATACCCTCCGACCTCGCGAGCCTCCTTGCAGTTTCGAAAGCCGCTTCGTTGCTCACGCGCACAACCCTATCTATCACCGCCCTGTTGAGCACCTCAGGCACAAAGCCTGCACCGATGCCCTGGATCTTATGGGGGCCAGGCGTCCCTCCGGACAAAACGGAGGAGTTTTCGGGCTCGACGGCGATTGCCTGGAAAGAAGCCTTTCTTTGCTTGATCGTCTCTGCGATCCCGGTGATGGTGCCTCCCGTTCCGACGGCGGAAACGAGGACGTCCACCCGGCCGTCCGTATCACTCCATATCTCCTCGGCAGTCGTTCTCCTATGTATCTCGACATTCGCGGGGTTCCTGAATTGCTGGAGCATAAGGGCCTTAGGATTCTGACGAGTAATCTCTTCTGCCTTTTCGATGGCTCCGCGCATGCCCAGGTCACCGGAGGTCAACACGAGCTCCGCCCCTAAAGCTCGAAGCATGGCCTTTCGTTCCTGGCTCATTGTCTCCGGCATGGTGAGGATAAGACGATAGCCCTTGACTGCACACACGAAGGCTAGGGCTATTCCCGTATTACCACTCGTAGGTTCGACCAGCACCCCGCCCTCTTTGATCCTGCCAGCCTTTTCGGCAGCCTCCACCATGCTCACCCCGATCCTGTCTTTAATGCTTCCGCAGGGGCTGAAGAACTCAAGCTTGGCGACGATTTCTGCATCCAGGTGCCGGGTGAGCTTGCGGATTCGCACAAGAGGGGTGTTCCCGATCAGCTTCGTGATGTCTTCGGCTATCTTCATGGGCGCCTCCAGAACCCCGGACGGTCTCTTGTGTCCAGCGAATGGCATAAGTATAGCAGAGACAGGCCGGTAAGTGTTAGTGCCGCAGGGCTCGCGGGATGCGTTCAGAAGAAGGCCGGCTCTTCACGATATGTCTATATTGAACTTAATCTCTGCCTCGGACCTTCTCCCGTAGATGGGCACTATCTCGTAACGATCTGTTTGCACCCAATGGGCCAGACCGGTCTTGAGTAGGGCTTCACCGGAAATCCGCACGGGCCCGTTGTCGACTATGGTGAGACCTCGGATGCCTTCAAGGTCTCGTCGGCACAGCCTGACTCCCGAACCGAAGCAGAGGCACGGTCCGGCAATCTTCGACGCCACGTCTTCCGGCTTCAAGGAGTAAAAGTCGCTCACGCGGATCGCTGCCTCTTTTCTTGCCTGATAAAGGGCAAAGAAGACCTCTCCTTTCTTTGCGTCGACCAACGGGCACAGATAAGTGCCCTCGAGAAACCCTAAAGGAGCCGCAAGAACATCGAGGGTGGGCACCCCCAGAATGGGAATGTGGAGGCCCTCGGCAAGCCCCTTGCAAAAGGCGAGTCCTACCCGGATCCCCGTGAAGGAGCCGGGCCCGAGGGTGACGAAAAGCAGGTCCAAGTCTTTTGGGAAGAAACCGTGGTCTTCGAGCAGTGCCTGAACTCTCTTTGCCAGCACCTCCGAAGGATGCCGGTCCTGCCTCGAGTGCCTCTCTTCGATCAGCCGACCCTCCTCCCCGAGGGCCAGGTTCAGAAAGTCGAGGGAGTTATCGAGGGCCAGTATGAGCCTATCTGACATGAGAGAAGAATCTCATGATGTCGTTAAAAGTGGCGAGCACCATGATGCATACAAGGATGCCCATTCCCACCCTTTGGGACCACTCCACCACCTTCTCCGGGATCTTCCGGCGTATGACAAATTCTATGAAGGAAAAGAGTATGTGGCAGCCGTCGAGCACCGGTATGGGGAGCAGGTTGACGACGCCCAAGTTTATGCTTATCAGGGCGAGGAAAGAAAGAAAGCTGCTCTTGCCTGCATGCGCCGTTTTCCCTACCTGCTGGAAAATCAGAATCGGTCCGCCTACGTTCTTTGGAGATATGCTGCCCTCTATCAACTTCACGATGCCCACGACGGTCAATTGGGTCAGGTTGCACGTATCAACTACGGCCTTGGAGGTCGCCCCGGTGAGGGTCTCCTTTTTCGTCACGTTCGCCGGTCCCACTCCTATCAGCTTGACCTTACCGATCGTTTCTCCGAAAACGTTCTTGTCATCAGTCACCTTAGGCTTAATATCCACGCTCATAACCTGGCCGTGTCTGTTGATCTGAAACTTTAGGGGTCGCGAGAGGTCGGCACCGGTGACCGCCTTTTGCAGGTCGGTCCATTGGTTGACCGGATGGCCGTCGATCTGGGTGATAATGTCTCCTTCCTTCAAGCCCGCCATGTCCGCGGGGTCGCCTTTGAGAACCTGCCCTATTTCCGTGGTGGTGGAGGGAACGGGATAGCCGGTCAGAAAGATGATGAAAAAGACAAGGGCGGCGAAAAGCACATTAAAGAAAGGACCCGCAAAGGCGATGAGCATCTTTGCCAGGGGCGGCTTGTTTGCGAACGACCTGCCCACTTCTTCCTCGGGAACGACCTCGTCGGTAGACTCCCCGAGCATCTTGACATATCCTCCGAGAGGTATGGCAGACACCGCGTACTCCGTCTCTCCCCTCTTGAAAGTGATTAACTTCTTTCCGAAGCCGAGAGAGAATGTAAGAACCTTTACATTCGTGAGGCGAGCAACGAGAAAATGTCCTAATTCATGGACAAATATAAGTATGCTCAGGACAATACGAATAACGATTAGAAATAGAGCAGATTAAGCATCGATCCTCCTCAGGCGATCTTCTGTATATGTCTTCGCCCAGTTGTGAATCCCCAAGATTGTCTCCAGATCATCCACCTCTTTCACGCCTGGGTGGTGGCCGAGGGCCTCTTCCACGAGACCGGTGATATCGGTAAAGCCGATCCTTCCCTCCAGAAATGCACCGGATGCAACCTCATTCGATGCATTGAGGGTGATCAGTGCGCTGTCACCCGCATCGAGAGCCGAGTAAGCCAATTGCAACGCCGGGAAGCGCTCCATATCGGGGGCGCGGAAGGTGAGGCGGCCGAGTTCGGCAAGATTCACCTTGCCGAAGGGCACTTTTCTTCGTTCTCCTGTGTTGAGGGCAAAGGCAATAGGTATCCTCATGTCGGGATAGGCCATGTAGGCAAAGAGGGATCCGTCGACCATCTGAAGCATTCCATGGAGCACGCTCTCGGGATGAACGAGGACATCGATCTTCTCCTGACCCACTTCGAAAAGCCAACGAGCTTCGATGACTTCGAGACCTTTGTTCATGAGTGTCGCAGAATCGATGGTCACCTTCGTGCCCATCTGCCACGTCGGATGGCGCAACGCTGCTTCTGAGGTGACATTTCTTAAGGCCTCTTTTGAATAGTCCTTGAAGGGACCTCCGGATGCCGTGATGACGAGCTTCTCGATCTCCCGATCATTTCGGCCCTCCAGGAGCTGATAAAGAGCTGAGTGCTCGCTGTCGACAGGGATGAGGCGGCTGCCCCCCCGTCTTAATCGGGAGATCAACCTTCCTGCCATGACGAGACTCTCTTTGTTGGCAAGAGCCAATATCCTGCCCTGTTTCAATGCCTCTATGGTGGGCTCGAGTCCGGCGCTCCCGGGAAGGGCGTTGACGATCGTATGAGCATCGGCCTGGAGAAGTTCATGAAGGCCCGAAAGGCCGACCAGCTTGCGGGACGTTCCGAAGTCGACCGCGTCTGCAAGCCCGCCATCGTAAAGGCAGGCAAGACGTGGCTTAAACCGGCAGATTTGCTCGGCAAAGAGCCGGGTGTTACCCTTGCATGCAATGCCGACCAGGTCGAATTCGTCGTGTTGGTTTTCTATGGCTTCAAGCGTCGATCTTCCGATAGAGCCCGTAGAGCCAAGCACGGTGACTCCCTTTTTCATTTCGAAAACCCCGAAAGATAATGGTACAGGAAGGGCGCGGTGATAATAAAGCTGTCGATCCTGTCAAGTATGCCGCCATGTCCCGGAATGAGAGATGACGAGTCTTTCACATCACAGACCCTCTTTGCGATTGATTCGAGCATGTCCCCGAGCTGTCCGAGAACGCCGATAGCCGCACCTGCGCACGCCGCAGAGAGGAAAGTCAACCCCATCCGGTGGCCGAAGAGAAGCGTAACGAGCAAAGCACCCGCCATGGCCCCGAAAAACCCCTCGACAGTCTTATTGGGGCTGATAAGGGGTGCGAGCTTGTGCCGGCCTATGCTTTTCCCGGCCGCGTAAGCTGCCGTATCGCTTGCCCACACGATGAGAAGCAATATGGCGGGCAAATAAGGATCGAGTTCCTTCAACCTATAGAATGAGAAGAGTGGAAGCCCGAGGAATACCTCTGAAAAAAGAATCACGAGGATGCATTTCGCCATAACCCTGTTGACTGAAGCATCAACAACGCCCGGCTTCAGTATCTTAAAAGCCAGGTAAAGAGCCGGTGAAAGGAGCAGCCAAAGCAGATAAAGATCAGTTCGGTCCGTGTAAAGAAGAACGAAGGACGCCGCAACCAGTATCATTGGAGCGAAGATATCAGCCGTGCGGGCCATAGAGGCCCACTCCCAGGTTGCGAGCAGAAGCACCAGGCCCATGAACAGGAGAAAAGACACGGGCGGCGAAAAGACAAACAAGAGGACCACGAGGGGCCCGACCAGGAGGCCCGAGCCGACTCTCTTCTTGAGATTGCCCATTTCAGGCTTCCTTCAGGCTGCCGAATCTTCTTTCTCTGCCCTCAAAGTCGGCAAGCGCCCTCTTGTAAGCCTCCCGTCTGAAATCGGGCCACAAAGTGTCGGTTACGTATAGCTCGGTATATGCGATCTGCCAGAGAAGAAAATTGCTGAGCCTCATTTCACCGCTCGTCCTTATGAGCAGGTCCGGGTCGGCCTGACCTGCCGTGTAGAGGTAGCCGGCAAAGGTTTTTTCATCGATGTCCGTGAGGCTCCCTTTCTTGGCGTCTTCTACGATCAGCCTTGCCGCTCGTAGGATTTCCTCCCTGCCGCTGTATGACAGAGCAATGTTAAGGGTCATGGACTTATTATTCTTCGTCTCCTGGATGACGCCGGTGAGCTGCTGCTGCAAGTCAAGGGGGAGGTCGTTCAAGTCCCCTATGGGTCTAAAACGAATATCCTCCTTCATCATCATGGGCAATTCCTTTTGAAGGTAGACCGCCAAAAGTGCGAGCAGAGCCTGGACTTCAATCTTGGGTCGCGTCCAGTTTTCTTTCGAGAAGGCATAAAGCGTAAGGATCGGGATGGCAAGCTCCCTGGTCATGGTGACCACATCCCTCACAGATTCTATGCCCGCTATATGTCCTTCGACTCTCGGAAGCTCCCGGTTTCTCGCCCATCTCCCGTTGCCGTCCATTATGATCGCAACGTGCCGGGGCAGCTTCTCTTTATTCATCATATATCTTATATCTCTAAAATCTCTTTTTCCTTTTCCGCATATACAGAGTCAACCATGCTGATGTACCGGTCCGTCGTCTTCTGAACTTCCTCTTGGAGCCGAAAGGCCTCGTCTTTCGACAAAGCTTTGTCTTTTTCCATCTTCTTCAGCTTTTCGTTAATCTCACGCCTCACGTTACGCATGGCAATCTTCGTCGTTTCGAGCATCTTTCCGCCCAGCTTCGAAAGGTCCTTCCTTCTTTCCTCGGTCAACCTCGGGAAGACAAGCCTGATTATCTTGCCATCAGACATGGGGTTGACGCCGAGATCCGACTTCTGTATAGCCTTTTCGATCTCATTGGTGGCGGATGTGTCCCAGGGTTGAATAGTTATCGTCCTGCTGTCGGGAGCCGAGATTGTAGCCACCTGGTTAAGGGGAGTCGGCTGCCCGTAGTAAACTACCCTGATATCATCAAGGAGAGAGATAGAAGCCACCCCCGTTCTAAGCTTGGAGAGATCTCTCTTGAGCGTATTGACAGATTTCCCCAACTTCTCCTCGAGTTCCTCCATTATTTCGCTCGACATGGTCACCCCCTCACGATAGTGCCAACGGGTTCACCGAGAACAACCCTTCGCATATTGTCCTTGATTTTCATATTGAATACGATGATTGGCAGCTTGTTTTCCATACAGAGCGAGATCGCGGTGGCATCCATGACCTTGAGTCGGCGCTCCAGCACATCCATGTAGCTGATCTCGGCGAAAAAGAGTGCATCCTCGTGGGTTTCGGGGTCCTTGTCGTAAACCCCGTTTACCCTCGTCGCCTTCAGTATGACATCCGCCCCTATCTCCATTGCCCGGAGGGCTGCCGCCGTATCCGTAGTAAAGAACGGGTTTCCCGTACCGCAGGCAAATATGACGATTCTTCCTTTCTCCATGTGGCGAATAGCTCTTCTCCTTATATAAGGCTCTGCTATTGCCCCCATCTGGAGGGCTGTCTGCACCCTGGTGGGCAACCCCAATCTCTCGAGGTTATCCTGAAGGGCAAGACAATTCATGAGGGTCGCGAGCATGCCCATGTAGTCGCCTGTCGCCCTCTCAATGCCTTGCTGTTCGGCCCTCATTCCTCTATATATGTTGCCGCCCCCTACGACGATGGCGACGTCGACGCCCGTCCCTCTTACGGCCTCGACATCTGCGGCGATTTCCTTTATGGTTCCCGGGTCGATGCCATAACCCTCCCTTCCCATAAGGGCTTCGCCGCTCAGCTTCAGGAGTATTCTCTTATAGGCCATTCTAGCTTTCTACCGTCTCACCGAGCTGAAAGCGGACGAATCTCCGGACGAGTATGTTCTCACCCATCTTCGAGATCAGATCATCGAGGAGGCCCTTGATCGTTATATCAGGATTCTTTATGAACGGCTGCTCCATCAGACAAACTTCCTGATAAAATTTCTCCAGCTTGCCCTCCGCGATCTTGTCGAGGATCTTGTCCGGCTTGCCCGATTCTTTTGCCTGCTTTCTGTATATCTCTTTTTCCTTCTCCTTGACCTCTTCGGGCACATCCTCCCTCTTGACGTACGTTGGGTTGGCGGCCGTCACCTGCATAGCCACTTCCTTGGCAAAGGCCTGAAACTGGTCTGTCTTCGCCACGAAATCGGTTTCGCAGTTCACCTCGACCATGGTGGCAATCTTACCCCCCATATGGATGTAGACCGAAACAGTACCTTCCGTGGCTGCCCTTCCCACCCGTTTCTGGGCTTTCGCAAGACCCTTCTCCCGAAGGTAATCGACGGCTTTGTCAATATCCCCGTTCGAGACCTTCAGCGCTTCCTTGCAATCCATCAAGCCGACGCCTGTCTTCTCCCTCAGCGTCTTCACCTGCTCTGCAGATATCTCCATCAGTATCCCCCTTCTCCTTCTCCTTCCTCAAAGACGGTTTCGTATTTCTCCTCGAGCACGCTCTCGTCGATAAAGGGCTTGGGCTCTTCCTTGTCTTCATCTTTGCCCTGGAATTCTTCCACATAGAGCGCCCTGCCTTCGAGAACGGCATCGGCTATCTTCGACGTAATCAGCTTTATTGCCCTTATTGCGTCATCGTTTCCCGGGATGATGTAGTCGATGTCATCAGGATCACAGTTGGTGTCGACGATTCCGACCGTGGGAATCCCCAACTTCCTTGCCTCATTTACCGCGATATACTCCTTCTTGGGGTCCACAATGTAGATCGCCCCCGGCAGCCTGTCCATATCCTTTATACCGCCCAGATGCTTCTGAAGCTTCTCTATTTCCCGGTCGATACTCAAAGCCTCCTTCTTCGGAAGTACTTTGAAAATATCGCTTCCTTTGAGCTCCTCGTACTTGCGAAGCCGGTCGATGCTTTTCTCAATGGTCTGATAGTTCGTGAGGGTTCCCCCCAGCCATCTTACATTCACGTGAAAGGCAGAGGCCCGTTTCGACTCCTCCACGATTGCTTCCTGGGCCTGTTTCTTGGTGCCCACAAAAAGCACATGCTCGTTCCGAGCCGCCACTTCCTTGACGAAGTTATAAGCCTCTTTGAACATCTTCAGCGTCTTTTGCAAATCGATGATGTAGATACCATTTCGGGCCCCAAAGATATAGGGTTTCATCTTGGGGTTCCATCTCTTCGTCTGATGCCCGAAATGGACACCGGCTTCCAGCAATTGTTTGATGGTAAGGTTAGACATAGGTCCTCCTGGTTTTATTCTTCCGCCCTTCGCATCTTGGTCCGGAGACACTTAGATGTGCACCCTCCGCCAATTGAAGGAACGTGCAGACTTACAAAACAGCCTTCAGTATACTCTCTTAAACCTTTTTCCTCAAGGTCGACTCCCGCAAGGATGACCTGTTCGAAAGCCGTGCGCTCTTAAGTACGATCTGTTCATCGTCCGCAGGAGATCTTCAATCCCTTCTCTGCGGCCCAAGCTACAGGGTTTTAGGCAAAGGCTCCGACGAGCACCAACGTGTCCGTCAATCGAGAAGCTCGAGGGCCTTGGGGATATCTATGTCGCCCGTAAAAACGCCTCGCTTGCCATCTTTTATGATTATGCACGTGGGGGTCGAGCTCACGTTATCTTCTCGAATCATGGCGTTGAGGGCGGCGAGGGCGGGTGCAGCATCGAATTCCTGGAACTGCACCCTGTTCTTCCTGAGGAATTCTTCGAGGGCCTCCTTTTCCTCTATTCTATCTCGCGCCGCCTGAAAGAGCAACTCTCTTGCCCGAATAGCGTAAGAGAAATTCCGGTCCTTCCTAAGAACATAAAGAAAGCATTTCGCATAAAGGGGCGTGAAGGTGTGAACCGGCGTGTCTACAAGGGTTAGGGTAATGATATTCTTGCGCACGAGGTCCGAGATAAGACCTTCAACCTTCGGCTCCATCCGGCCGCAAGGGCCGCAGAAGTAGTCTGTATAGAGTCGAACTTGAACCTTCCCGCTTCCAAAGGAAGGAACGGGGGCTTCTCCGGCGCGGGCGGGGTGGGCGGTGGGCGCGAGAAAAAGCAGGCCAACGACGAGGCAGAGGCCCCTGAAAAGCCCTGGCCTCCCTGCGCGCCTCGCTCTTCCCGCCCTTTTTCGCTCTAGGTCCGTGCAAACTCCGCCTCCCTTTAAAGAGGTGCCCGATTTCGAAAGGAACTAGGACGTCCTTCTCGACATGTACGGAAAAGGCCGGTGTAGACTGCTTGCTCTGTGCCTTTTTCCTGGCCTTGCCGAGGTTCGACTTCTTTCTTTTCCTTTTAAGCTCGGTTATCTTCGTGTTCGATGGCATCGCCAAACCTCCTTGTGTCTTATGGCCTTCATACGACTTAAACCGTTTTCGTGAAAAGGCGCGACCCGGGCGGAAATCACCGGGAATTTATAGATTAACATAAAAATGGTGTCCCATCAACATGGCGACATGGCTGAAGCTTAAAGCGCTTCCGGGAAGCCGGAAGGGGTCTACTCAGCAAAGAACGGCCCGATTTACGGGCCTTTCGCGGCCACAAATTCTTTTTGACATTTTTCCTTCCTTGTGTGTAACATACCGACTATGCGTAACCTACCGATTATTCTAGTCCTTTGTCTGCTCGCGTCGTGCTCCCTCCCTTTTGGCGGGAAGAAAACGGAACAGGCTCCCACCAAGCCCGAAACCGGCACCAAGGTAGAAACTGCTCTGCCCAAACCCGGTGACATAAAGATAGTAGAGGGAGTGGAGTACATCTACGCGAAGAACCGCAGGTACATGATGGCGCCCTACGAGCCGGAGTATATCTGGGTCAGAAAGGATCAATACTCCCCGGGCCTCTTTGATACCCTGGTCGGCAGTGGCAGCAGCGGCGCAGACAAGAAGCAGCAGCAGGAGCTCGAACAACGGCTGGCAAAACTCGAAGAGAATATCAAGAAAGGAAATGCCACGGCTCAAAACCCTCAGATTGCCTATGTTGGACCGGGCTCCTTACCTGGCGTTCCCTATAATCTCGACCTCTGTGCCCACGTTCAACTATCCTTCCCCAAAGATGAAGAGACGTGTCGTGGTCCTCAACCTTGACGACCAGAGCAACTACAAAGAAGAACGTCTGGGTGACTTGGCCACCAGCCGGCTCGTATCCCGGCTGCAAAGCAGCGGGGCCATCGTCTGCGTCGACCCCCATACAGTCGATATGGCCGGAGACTTGACCAAGCCGGAAGCCATGAAGACCCTGAACGAGGTCTATGGAGTGCAGGCCGTGATCAAGGGGAGCCTTTCCGACGTTTACATCAGTACGTCGAAAGTGGAGGGAAGGGCTGATACTGAGGTTTCTCAGGCCATGTCCACAATCTCCGTCGGTGTCTACGACACCGAGACCGGTCGTATCTTGCGCCAGTTGAACGGTCGGAACCCCGTTTTTCTCACAAGAGAAACGGGGGAGATGAGTTCGGAGAAAGTAAAGGTGCGGGCAATCGACCTCGCCATAGAACTCGTGTCGGACGACTTGCTCAAAACCGTTCTCGATCTCGACTGGCACGCGCGGATCGCGTCCGTGGAGGGCGAAAAAGTCTTCATCGACGCGGGCAGGCTATCGGGTCTTCAACAGGGTGATGTTCTTCAAGTTTATGCCCCCGGCGAACAGATCATCGACAAGACCACCAAACAATCCCTGGGAAGAACCAAGGGAGATTTCAAGGGAGAACTGGAGGTTTCGGAACTATTCGGAGTCGACGCTGCATGGGCCGTTTCCAAGAAGCCTGTTTCCTTTGCGCCTACTGACCTCGTCTATTTAAAGAAATAAAAGGGGCGTTTCTTTAAGATTCTCAATTTGCATTGCGCTGTTAAATAAGAGATGGCTCTCGAAAAAGATGAAGTCTCTGTCCGGTACGGGCGCGAAGTTTGGGTAATTTTGCCTCGGCGCGTGTCGTGGTTTGGTGTAATAGATAAGCTGGGTTCGGGCCACTTCCGGCGGTCGACATAAAGGGATTGAAAAAAAAGACCTTCTATTGTATAATCTCTATATTCCTTTCCGCTGGAAGTCAAAAGTTTTCCACAAATGTTGAAAACATGTTGAAATCGATCCCCTAAAATGGATACTGTCTGCTCCGAAATAAAGTCCCGTCTTTCTCAAGTTGTGAGCGAAGACAATTTCAGGACGTGGATTGAACCCATACGATTTCTGAATTGTAGTGACGGTATTTGTTCGCTCGTTGTCCCGAATGCCTTTTTCCGGGACTGGGTGGTTGAGAATTTTGAGTCTCTTTTAAGAGGTCTACTCAAGGAGATTACCGGGGAAGAGACGAAGATCGAATATCTTCTTGCAAAGGAAGAGACGAAAATAGAGAAAAAGAATGTGGTATTTAAGAAACAGGAACCGCCGGTTTCCGATCTCTTCAAACCGAAGTATACCTTTGAGAACTTCGTGGTAGGTTCGAGTAATCAATTTGCAAATGCCGCTTGTCTCGCGGTTGCGAATAATCCCGGGAAGGTATATAACCCCCTGTTTATTTATGGGGGAGTGGGTCTTGGAAAAACCCACCTACTTAATGCCATAGGCAATTTTCTTATTTATCATCACACTTTGGTCGATAGTCGGATTTGTTATATAACGGCGGAGGAATTCACGAACGAACTTATTAATTCCCTTCGCTTCGAAAAAATGGAAGACTTTAGAAACCGTTTTCGCAAAATGGACGTTTTGCTCATAGATGACATACAATTTATCGCAGGCAAGGAGCGCACGCAGGCCGAGTTTTTTCATACTTTCAACGCCCTTTATGACGGCGCCAAACAAATAGTGGTCACAAGCGACAAATTTCCGAAGGAAATTCCGAATTTTGAGGAGAGACTTCGTTCCCGGTTTGAATGGGGGTTAATTGCCGATATTCAGCCACCAGATCTGGAAACAAAAGTGGCTATTCTCAACAAGAAGGCAGAATTTGAAAATGTAACGTTACCGCAGGATGTGGCCTTCTATCTGGCATCTAACATCGATCACAATGTACGTGTACTCGAGGGATCTCTTATCCGACTCGGCGCCTTTGCCTCTCTCCATAATATACCTATCAGCATGGATCTCGCAAAGGAGGTAATGGGTCATATTATCAAGGATAAGAAGAAAGAAATTACGATTGACATGATCATTAAGGATGTGGCTGCGCACTTCTCCATAAAAACCTCCGACATAAGGTCGACAAAGCGCATAAAGTCAATTATGATGCCCAGGCAAATTGCTATTTATCTGTCCAGAAAAATGACCAGTAATTCCCTCGTAAGCATAGGTGAAAAATTCGGGGGAAAGGACCATGCGACAGTCATTCATTCAATTAAGAAGATCGAAGAAGAAATGAGCGTGAAAAAGGAGTTGAAAGAAATTGTGGAAAGAATAGAAACGAAGATTAAATCAACATGAACCTACACCTTTTTCACAATTTAGATAGCACACGTTTGGACTATTTTCTCCTGTTGTCGGGCTTAAAACAGGTTTTAAACAATTCAACACCCCTTATTACGACTACTATATAAGGAGTTATTATGAATATAATAATAGAAAAAGGACCTCTCCTCGCTCCTCTTCTAAAACTTGTCAATATTACCGAGCGCCGCTCTATAATGCCCATACTGTCAAACATCCTCGTTAATTTCTCAAAGACAGGAATTGACGTTTACTCAACAGATCTTGAACTGAGTGCAATCAGTCATGTGGAATATCAAGGAGAGTTGGAAAGGAGAGTCGTCGTACATGGGAGAAAGTTTGTCGAGATTTTAAAGGAGATGGACCTCGAGGCAATAAACCTGGATATTCAGGATAATGCCATGACGATTAAACAGAGGCAGACCGAGTTTGTCCTCAGTCTGCAAGACCCGGAAGAATTTCCGGAGGTGAAGGAAATCGCCGGTTTTGAAGAGTTCTATTTGCCCGGTTCGACCTTTCTCGAAATGCTCGACAAGGTTGATTTTGCCATATCTTCGGACGAAACACGGTATGTACTCACCGGTATGTACATTGTTGGAACTGAGGGGGGTATATCGGTGGTGGGGACCGACGGATTTAGAATGGCCCTCTTTCAGAGGAATGTGGAAGGAGTAAAGGGGTTTAAGGGTGTTATTATTCCCAAAAGATCTATTCTCGAAATTGGGAAAATGGTGACAGAAAACGATCCGATTAAGTTTGTTGTCGGCGAGAAGCATATTCAGTTTAGCACCCCTTCGGTGACCGTAGTGTCGAGACTTCTCGAAGGTAGTTTTCCTGATTATGAGAACGTGGTGCCGAAGAACAATGCGAACATACTTATCATTGATAAAGTGAAATTTTTGAAGGGTTTGAGGAAGGTTTCCACAATTATCAGCAAGTCTGAGCCGATAAAGGTCACCTTTGCCGAAGATGCCATGGAAATAGAAACGGAATCGGATATAGGGAGGGCTAAAGAGGTCATCGAGGTTAATTATAAGGGCGAAAATTTGACTATGAATTTTAATATTAAGTTCCTCATGGATGTGGGAAATCATATTGATAGTCAGAATATTATCATTAAGGCGCCCTCTGCCTACGGCGCGGTCCTTTTTGAAGGAGAGGAAGACGAACAGTATAAAAATATCGTCATGCCGATCCGGGTATAGATGGTATGAGTGAATACGGCGCGGGAAGTATAAAGATACTGGATGGTTTGAATGCAGTACGCAAAATACCATCCATGTATATCGGAAACACCGGTACAGAAGGGCTGCACCACCTTGTTTATGAGCTCGTCGATAACAGCGTGGATGAAGCCCTCGAAGGGTGGTGTGACAGAATAACCGTGACCGTTCACAGGGATAACAGTGTTTCCGTGGAAGATAATGGCCGGGGTATTCCCGTGAGTCTCCACAGCGATAATATGTCTGCTCTCGAGGTCGTACTCACGAAGTTACACGCCGGGGGAAAATTTGATAAGGGCTCCTATAAATTTTCGGCCGGGCTTCACGGAGTCGGTCTTTCGGTCGTAAATGCCCTTTCCGAATATCTTCAGGTAGAGGTATGCAGGGAAGGAAAGGTATATTTTCAGCGATATGAGCGCGGTAAAAAGGTATCGGAGCTCAAAATTATTGGTGACACCGCAAAATCGGGGACAAAGGTACATTTCAGGCCTGATTCCGGGCTTTTTGAAACCATAGAGTACAGTTATGAAGTGCTCGTGCAAAGGCTTAGGGAAATTTCCTTCCTCAACAACGGCATTTGTATAATTATTGCCGACGAAAGGAAGGCAAAGAAGCAAGAATTCAGATATACGGGCGGTATAGTGTCCTTTGTTGCCTATCTCAATCAGAATAGAACCGTACTCTTTCCCAATCCCATATTTTTCGCGGGTAGTAAACCCGGCCTCGACTCCATCGAAGTGGCCCTTCAGTATAACGACGGGTATAATGAGAATATTTGCAGTTTCGTAAATAATGTGAGCACCCGGGAAGGTGGTTCTCACGTTGCCGGCTTTCGCAGTGCCCTCACAAGGTGCATTAATAACTTTGCCGAACAGAATAAGCTGATCAAGGAGAACCTGTCTGGAGATGATGTGAAGGAAGGCCTTGTTGCCGTCATAAGCGTGAAAATTCAAAACCCCCAATTCGAAGGGCAGACAAAATCAAAGCTTGGCAACAGCGAAGTAAAAGGGCTGGTTGAGACCGTGATGAATCAGAAACTGCCCGAATATTTCGAGATGAATGAGAACGTCGGAAGGATTATCGTCACCAAAGCAATCGAAGCGAGGAAGGCGCGGGAAGCAGCCAAGAAAGCAAAAGAGTTTATAAAAAGTAAAAGCGGCCTCGAAACAGGCGTTTTGCCCGGCAAGCTCGCCGACTGTCAGGAGAATAACCCTGAATTCAGTGAAATTTTCATTGTAGAGGGTGATTCGGCCGGAGGCTCGGCAAAGCAGGGACGGGATAGAAGAACACAGGCCATACTTCCTCTACGGGGCAAAATACTCAATGTAGAAAAGGCACGGGAGGAAAGGGTCTTTTCAAACCTGGAAATTAAGGCCATTTATCTCGCTCTCGGCATCAATTCCCACGGGCTGGACACCCTTCGTTATAAGAAGATTATGATAATGACTGACGCCGATGTTGACGGCTCTCATATCCGGACGCTCTTATTGACCCTTTTTTACCGGAAGATTCCAGGCATCATCGAGAACGGCTTCCTCTATATTGCCCAGCCCCCACTTTACAAGGTAACCGCCGGGGGCAAAGACCTCTACATGAAAGATGATGAAGAGCTTGAGAGGTTCGTCATGGAGAGGAGTGTAGAAAAGGTCAGGTGTTTTGTCGAAGATAGAGAGATCGACCCTCGAAGCCTGCGTGACGATATCGAAGCCGTGAGGGATATAGAAAAATATTTGGACAATATGGGACGAATCAACGTGAAGAAAGAGTTGATTTTGTCCCTTTTTGGTGCAGATATTTACAGAAGAGAGGATTTTGATAATTCCAACAGACTTTCCGACCTGAAAGATTGTCTTGAAAAAGCAGGTTACACAATAGATATTGCCATGGATTATGAGCACAACCTTTACGCACTAAACCTGCAGGATAATGAGAAAGGGCTTGAGTTCGCCGTCGATTATGGATTTTGCAGTCAGGAAGATTACCAGGGTCATTACAGAATTTATAACCGCATCAGGTCCTATTATGAAAAGAACGTCGAGATACTGAATAAGGACCGCACCTTGACAACAATAAGTGCCGGCGACCTTCTCAGGTTTGTGAATGAACAGGGGAAACAGGGACTGACGATGCAGCGCTACAAAGGCCTCGGAGAAATGAATCCGGAACAGCTGTGGTCGACAACCATGGATCCGACGCGAAGGAGACTCGTGCGGGTGACGATTGAAGATGCCATTCAGGCAGACCAGATGTTTACCGTGCTCATGGGCACCAATATAGAATCGAGGAAGACTTTCATCCAGGACAATGCGGTCGACGTGAGAAACCTCGATATATGATCATTGTCGGTCTCACGGGAATAATTGGAAGCGGCAAAAGTACGGTTGCCGCTCTTCTGGGAAAACAAGGACTGCCTGTAATCGACTTTGACGCGCTTGCGAGAAAGAGTCTCACCTGGGAAGAGACCCGGGTCGCCATCCGGGATGCCTTCGGTCTCGACTACGTTCTTGAAGACCGTGTAGATATAGAAAGGCTACGACAGACGGTCTTCGCCGCAGGCCGCGATCTGCGAAGAATAGAGGAGATTATTCATCCCCTGGTCGCCCGGGAGGTTGAAAGGCAACTCGTTGCTCTCGAAAAGGAGGGCGCAAGAACGGCCGTGATAGACCACCCGCTGCTCTTTGAAGTGGGTTTTCACAGGCCGGTGGACAAAATAATCGTCGTGAGTGCACGACTGGAAATCATCAGAGAGAGGCTAAAGATAAGGGGCATGAAGAGCGAAGATATAGAAAGGAGAATCTCCTTTCAAATACCCTTGGAAGAGAAGAAAAAAAAGGCAGACTACATTATCGATAACAATGGAACGGAGGATAGACTTCAGGGGCAGGTGGATTCTCTTATACAACAGATAACGAAGTGGGAGGTAACAAGGACATGCATCTAAACGATCTCAAAAGAAAGAAAATCGGTGATCTTACGCATATTGCGAAGGATCTGAACGTAGAAAACGCAACAGGTTTACGCAAGCAGGAACTCATCTTTGCGATTCTCCAGTCTCTTGTGGAGAAGAACGAGCTTATCCATGGGGAGGGCATACTCGAGATACTCCCGGAGGGTTTTGGCTTCCTCCGATCAACGGATTCGAACTATCTCCCGGGACCTGACGATATATATGTCTCTCCCTCTCAGATAAAGAGATTCGGCCTCCGGACCGGCGACACAATCTCCGGTCAGATAAGACCTCCCAAAGACAATGAGAAGTACTTTGCCCTGCTAAAAATAGAGAAAATAAACTTCGACGATCCGGAGATAGCGAAAGATAAGATCATCTTCGACAATCTGACCCCCATCTACCCCTGTGACCGGATTCAACTCGAGACGTCCGCCACCAGACTTTCCACGAGGGTCATGGATCTTTTTACGCCTATCGGAAAGGGTCAGAGAGGGCTCATAGTGGCCCCTCCCCGGACGGGAAAGACCATGTTGCTCCAAAACCTTGCGAACAGCATCACGACCAACCACAAAGAGATATATCTCATCGTTCTTCTCATCGATGAGAGGCCGGAAGAAGTTACGGACATGGAGAGGTCCGTGGATGGGGAAGTAATAAGCTCCACTTTCGACGAGCCGGCAACCCGACACGTGCAGGTGGCGGAAATCGTCATAGAGAAGGCCAAAAGACTGGTAGAGCACAAGAAGGACGTGGTCATACTCCTCGATAGCATCACGCGGCTTGCACGGGCCTACAATACGGTGGTCCCCTCGAGCGGAAAGATCCTTTCCGGCGGTATCGACGCCTCTGCTATGCAGAAGCCGAAGCGCTTCTTCGGTGCGGCGCGAAAAATAGAGGAAGGCGGAAGTCTGACCATCATCGCTACCGCCCTTATAGATACGGGCAGCAGAATGGACGAGGTGATATTCGAGGAATTCAAGGGAACCGGCAACTCCGAGATATATCTGGACAGGAAGCTGACCGAAAAGAGGATATTCCCGTCCATCGATATCAACAAGTCCGGAACGAGAAAAGAGGAGCTTCTCATCAACAACGGAGATTTGTCGCGTATCTGGCTGCTTAGGAAGGTTCTGCAGCCCATGAACACGGTCGAGGCCATGGAGTTTCTCCTGGAAAAGGTATCAGACAGGGATTCCAACGCGGAATTCCTCAATTCAATGAGCAGAGGAGGTTGACATGAAAGATAAGATTCATCCCGAGGTAAAGACAGCCCAGGTGCGATGCGCCTGCGGCAATACCTTTGAGACACTTTCGACGAAGGAAAAGATCACCGTAGAAATATGCGCCAAATGCCACCCGATTTTCACGGGCCGGGAGAAGCTGCGCGATTCCGCGGGCCGGGTCGAGAAGTTCGAGAGAAAGTACGGCAAGAAGGTGACTAAGGACAAGGAATGATCACCGAAAGACTCGAAGACATGGAGAGGCGCTTCGACCGGATAGAGGAGGAGATGGCCCGTCCGGACGCTACCTCGAACATGGAAGAGTATAAGAAACTTGCCAGGGAGCATGCCGAGCTGCGGGAAACGGTATCCCTGTTCAGGGAATGGAAGAAGGTCAGGGGCGAGCTTCAGAAAGCCCACGAAATGATGCTCGAGGAGAACGAGCCCGAGATAAGGGAGCTGGCGCGAGAAGAGGAGGTGAGCCTGGAGCTTGAGGATACGAGGCTTCAGGGCCTCCTCAAGGACAAGCTTCTTTCAAAAGATCAAGAGGTAGCGCGGAGTACCTTTCTGGAAATACGGGCCGGCACGGGTGGTGAAGAGGCCGCCCTTTTTGCGCGTGATCTTTTCACCATGTACATGAAGTACGCTGAAAAGATGCGGTGGAAAACAGAGGTCCTCGGCATGAGCCTTTCCGATATGGGAGGCTTTAAAGAGGCAATAGTGGCCATAGAGTCGCCCGATGCTTTCCAGAGGCTCAAGTACGAGAGCGGTGTCCACCGTGTGCAAAGGGTGCCCGAAACGGAGGCCCAGGGCCGCATACACACCTCGGCCGTTACCGTGGCCATATTGGCCGAGCCCGAAGAGGTCGAATTCAACATAAGCCCCGAGGACCTGCGCATAGATGTTTACCGGTCGAGCGGGCCCGGCGGCCAACATGTGAATACGACAGACTCTGCGGTCCGGATTACCCACATCCCCACAGGCCTCGTCGTCACTTGCCAGGATGAAAAATCGCAGCACAAGAACAAGGCAAAGGCGCTCAGGGTATTGCGGGCGCGCCTCAAGGAAAGGATGGAGGAAGAGAAAGAGCAGGAGGTCTCGGAGGAGCGCAAGAAACAGGTGGGATCGGGCGACAGGAGCGAAAGGATCAGGACCTACAATTTTCCCCAGGGACGGGTCACCGATCACCGTATAGGCCTCACCCTCTACAAGCTCGACGACGTACTCGCGGGCAACATAGACGCCCTTCTCGATCCGCTTACGACCCACTTTCAGACCGAATCCCTCAAGCGCTAGGTAAGGCCTTGTATATCAGAGAATTGTTCCGCGACGAAAAGGAGCTTTCCCGGATTGACGTCCTCTCCATCGTCTCCCACGTTCTTTCCCTTTCCAAAGAGCGGGTTCTTATGGAGCCTGAAAGATCGCTGGACCACGATGAAGGGGAGCGCATAGGGGAATTGATCAGGCAAAGGAGGGAAGGAAAGCCCCTGGCTTATCTGACCAGGCAACGGGAGTTCTTTTCCGAATCCTTCTATGTGGACGAGCGCGTTCTGATACCGAGACCCGAGACGGAATCGCTCGTCGAGGAAGCCCTCCTGTTCATGAGAGACCTCGGGCGGCCCGCCCGGGTGCTTGACATGGGGTGCGGCTCGGGAATCATAGGCATCCTCCTTGCCAAGGGTGGGGCTCAGCAGGCAGTCTGCGCGGATATCTCGATCGACGCCCTCAGCGTGGCGAGGCGGAACGCCCTTGACCTGGATATGGAAGAGAGGATGATCTTTCTGACATCCGACCTCTTCTCTTCCATGAGGAGGGATGCGGACTTCGATATTATATGCGCTAACTTGCCTTATGTGGGCCGGGATGAGTGGGAGGCCCTCATGCCCGACGTAAGATGTTATGAGCCGATGGGTGCCCTTTTAGGTGGGGAAACGGGCCTAGAGCTTTATGTACGTTTTGCGGCCGAGGCAGTCAGCCATCTCCGTTCCGGCGGTGCCCTGTTTTGTGAGGTGGCCGGGGAGGCCCAGGCAGCCTCGGTGGGAGCGCTCTTGACCAAGGCCGGTCTCGCGGTGACCGTGGTTAAGGACCTCGCAGGTTGCCAGAGGGTAGTGAGGGGGGTATGGACAAATTTATCATAGAAGGTGGCGAGCGGCTTCGGGGAACGGTAAAGGTGAGCGGCGCAAAGAACGCCGTTCTGCCCGTGCTCGCCGCTACCATGCTTGCGAGAGGGGAATACCATATAGGAAACGTACCCCGCCTGAGGGACGTCAATTCCATGATCAGGCTGCTCGCCTATACAGGCGCACAGGTGGAATGGATCGGTGAGCACCTTCTCAGGGTCAATACGAAGGAAGCGGAGAACCATGTGGCCCCTTACGAGATTGTGAAAGAGATGCGGGCCTCTACCCTCATGCTCGGTGCCCTCGTGGGCAGGCTGCGGCGGGCAGTCGTTTCTTATCCGGGTGGCTGCGCTATCGGCGAGAGGCCGATCGACCTGCATCTGAAAGGCCTCTCCATGCTCGGGTGCGAAGTCAAGATACACGAAGGGTACGTGGATGTCGACGCACGCAAGCTCAAAGGGTCGAAGGTCGCCTTCGATATACCGACGGTGGGGGGCACGGAGAACATGCTCATGGCCGCGGTGACTGCCCAGGGCGAGACGATCATACAAAACGCGGCCCGGGAGCCGGAGGTTGTGGATCTGGCCCTGATGCTCAAACGGATGGGAGCGAAAATCGATGGAATCGGAACCGAGGTGATCAGAATCAGAGGGGTGGAAGGGTTGAACCCCTGTGATTATGAAGTCATACCTGACAGGATCGAGGCCGGCACGTTTCTCGTCGGATGCGGCCTGACAAGGGGGAGCATCGTGCTCGAGGGCGTCAGGGCCGAGCACATGAAGGCCGTCATAGAGAAGCTGAAGGAAACGGGCATGGAGATCGTCGAGGAGGAGGGCCGGATAAGAGCGGCCATGACAAAGAAGCACCCAGCGGCTTTCGACATAAAAACGCTCCCGCACCCTGGATTTCCCACCGACATGCAGGCCCAGGCTATGGCTCTCATGGGTATATCGAGGGGCGTGAGCGTCATAACAGAGACCATCTTCGAAAACAGGATGATGCACGCCGCAGAATTGAGACGCATGGGCGCGGACATTCGGGTTATAGGAAACACGGCCATCGTGAAAGGCGTCAAGGCTTTGCAGGGCGCCAAGGTGATGGCCACTGACTTGCGGGCGAGCGCTTCCCTGATCCTGGCTGGCCTCTGTGCGTACGGAACCACCGAGGTTTCCCGTATTTACCATATCGACAGGGGATATGAAGCGATAGAGAAGAAGCTCTCCGGACTCGGGGCGCATATCGAGAGGAGGAAGGATGAAAGTCTGGCACCTTGACAGCGAGTACGACGCGTTCATCTCCGCCGTTCTCGACCAGAGGGAAAAGAGGAAGGCGGGAGTGAGAGGTGCAGTCGATCGAATAAAGGGAGAGGTGCGAAGCCACGGTGAGGCAGCCCTCGTGGAATACGCCCGGAAGTTCGACGGCTGGACACGGCAGTACCCGTTGAAAGTGAGTGCGGATGAAATCAGTGCCGCAGCAGCGACCGTAGGACGGAAGGACAGGCTTGTGCTCGCCGGGATGATAGATAATGTGACTCGTTTTCATCGGTCCCAAAGGGTTCGGCCGAGGACCTATAGAAGAAAAGGCCTTACCGTGGTAGAGGAGCAGGTGCCCGTGGATGCAGCCCTCGTCTATGTCCCGGGCGGAACGGCTGCTTATCCGTCGAGCCTCGTCATGGGTGTGGTGCCCGCGAAGATCGCCGGGGTGAAGGATATCTATGCGACGAGTCCGGCCCGGGATGGTCGCATCAACCCCTACGTGGCCTGCGCCGCATCTCTTTTAGGGATCAAAGGTTTTTACCGGGTAGGCGGGGCCCAGGCGATCTTTGCCTTCACTTATGGGATCGGGAGCATCCCGAGGGTAGACATAATAGTGGGACCCGGAAACGCCTATGTGGAAGAGGCCAAGAGGGACGTATACGGACAGGTCGGCATCGACATGCTCGCCGGCCCGAGCGAACTGATTGTCCTCGCCACCCAACCCTTTCCGTCGGATATCCTCACCTGGGATCTGTTCTCCCAGGCAGAGCATGACGAGATGGCTGTGGTCGGTTTTTTTTCCCCTTCCGAGGAGGAGATTTACGGCCTGCTCAAGAACATGGAGCGTCTCATATCAAAGAACAAGAGACGACAGATCATCGAGCGCTCTCTCGAAGTAAGCGGATTTCTCGTTCACTATACGAGGATTGAGGATGCAATTTCTGCAATCGACCGGATCGCCCCCGAACACCTGGAGGTCATAGGAGACGAGGCGGTCGCCGAAAAAATCAGGTATTCGGGAATTACCTATGTGGGAGGCCACACGTGCGTTTCTATGGGCGATTATTATATAGGCACGAACCACGTGCTGCCTACGGGCGGGGCCGGCCGGTTTTCCTCGGGCCTCTCGGTCGAGCGATTTACAAAGAGGAAAGTTTTCGTTAAGATAGATGGCTCATTCCTTAAGAAGTACGGGGACAGAGCGGTGAGGCTCGCGGAGATAGAAGGGCTCTGGGCTCATGGAGAGGCAATAAAGATAAGAAAGGAGCTGCTTTAAGTGAAGCTGAAGATAGGAATCCCGAAGGGTAGTTTACAGGAGAGCACGCTCAGGCTTTTCAAGAACGCAGGCTATTCGATCAAACTTACGGAGCGTTCGTACGTGCCTGCCATAGATGACCCCGAGATCGAGGGGCTGGTGATCAGGGCCCAGGAGATGGGGCGTTACGTAGAGAACGGCATCCTTGATATGGGTATAACCGGGCTCGACTGGGTGCTCGAACAGAACTCCAAGGTGACCGAGGTAGCCCGCCTGCGCTATGGCAAGGTGGGTTTCAGGGGGGTCAAGTGGGTTGTTGCCGTGCCGAACGATTCACCCATAAAGGACTTAAACGGACTCCGGGGTAAGAAGATAGCAACCGAGCTGGTCGGTTTCACGACGCGCTTTCTTAAATCGAAGAAGATAGAGGCGAACATCGAGTACTCCTGGGGGGCGACGGAAGCCAAGCCGCCCCAGCTCGCCGACGCCATCGTGGAGGTTACGGAAACGGGCGCCTCCCTGGTGGCAAACAATCTTCGTATTATTGATACCATTCTCGAGTCGGAGACCGTGGTCATCGTTAATAAGACTGCCTTTAAGGATAAGTGGAAGAAGACGAAGATCGAGAACATCGTCATGCTCCTCAAGGCCGCTCTTCTTGCTGACGGGAAGGTGGGCCTCAAGATGAACGTGCCCAAGGCTAAGCTCAAGGTCGTCACGGATATTCTTCCCTCTCTCCACACACCCACGGTCTCGAGTCTTTCCGATGGGGAATGGGTCGCGATAGAAGTGATAATCGACGAGCAGACCGTGCGCGACATCATTCCCTCCCTGCGAAGGGCAGGGGCCCAGGGTATAGTTGAATACCCGCTGAATAAGGTTATACTTTAGGAGACACATGGCGCGAGAATCCGAGACCGTAAGGAAAACGAAAGAGACCGAGATACGGGTTCGATGGAAGCTCGACGGCGCCGGGGTCTACCACATCACCACGGGCATTCCCTTTTTCAACCATATGCTTGAGTTGTTTACGCGCCACGGGTTCTTTGACATCGATATCGAAGCTTCGGGAGATATCGATGTCGACCACCATCACACCATCGAAGACGTGGGCATCACTATGGGAAAGGCGCTCAGGGAGGCGCTGCCCGGTTTCGAAGGTATACGGCGGTACGGTCACTCCCTCCTGCCGATGGACGAAACTCTCTGCATGACGGTGGTCGATGTGAGCGGAAGGCCGGGCCTCGTATGGAAAGGCGACGTCGATGGAAGACTGGGAACCTTTGACGGTGAGGTCATTAAGGAGTTCTTTCAAGGTTTCGTGAACGAGGCGCGGATCACTTTGCATGTGAACCTGCTTTATGGGGATAACCTGCACCACAGGATCGAAGCCATATTCAAGGCATTCGGAAGAGCGCTGCGGGAGGCCGTCTCCAGAGACGACAAGGTATCCGGGCCGCTCTCCACGAAAGGCATCCTATGATCGCTATAGTCGACTATGGGATGGGAAACCTGAGGAGCGTGACGAACGCCTTCGGAAAGGTGGGGGCAGACGTCAAAGTCACCCGCGACCTGAAGACGATCCGCGACGCGCGAGCCATGGTGCTGCCCGGCGTGGGGGCTTTCGGCAAATGCGTCGAGAACCTCAAGCGCTTCGATCTCTTCGATTTCCTGAAGGAAGAGATTGCCCAGGGGAAACCGTACATGGGCATATGCCTGGGAATGCAGATTCTCCTCGAATCCTCCGAAGAGGCTCCGGGTGTAGAGGGCATGGGAGTGATCAAGGGGAGCGTCGTGCGGTTTCAAGGGGGGATGAAGGTGCCCCACATGGGCTGGAACAGTGTCGATATCGTGAAGCCCGGAAAGATATTTGACGGCGTCCCGAAGGGCTCCTACTTTTATTTTGTGCACTCCTATTACCCGGCGCCCGTTGAAGAAGACGTGACGGCTACCTTCACCGAATACGGTGTAAGGTTCACCTCTTCCATAAGTAAGGAGAATATCTTCGCTTCCCAGTTCCATCCCGAGAAGAGCCAGGGGATAGGCCTCAAGGTCTTGAGGAATTTCGTGTCGCTATGCGCTTGATTCGTAGACCATGGGTCTGTTTTTTCGTGCTGGGAATCTGCCTTTTGTCGACCCCCGCCCTAGCCATCGGCCTTTACGTGGAAAGGCTCCAAGACCCCAGCGTTGCGATCTGTCCCTACTGTCACAGGGTGATCGCGCCAGGAGGCATTCACCAAAATGCCGAAAGCATCCTTATGACCGAGTTCGGGGGAAGTCTCGACGGCCAGGGCGTAACCTACACTACCGAGCCCGGCCAGGCGAACTATCTCAATGTTTTCGTTTATCGCTTTCAGGAGCGCCGGGGAGGCAACTTCTCGGTGGTCAGGCCGGCCAGTGTCGGATTTCATGTACATCTGTTCCAGGAGGGTAAGCTCACCAAAGTCTTCGTCTTCGACGAGACCCAGCAGCCGCTCTCCGATAATCTTTTCCGCATCTTTACCTTCCTGCAGCGGGGTGCCACATGGATCACCGCCGGAGAGCTGGCGCGAGAAGGAGTACATAAGGCGGTCGGTGATTTTGCACCCGATTTGAAGGCCCCGGGAGAATGAAACTATTTTTTGCGATGGACCTCATAGGGGGCGAGTGCGTGCGCCTCGTTCGCGGAGACTTCGCGCAGAAGACCGTTTATAGTGATGACCCCCCGGCCATGATCGAGCAGATGAAACGAGCGGGCGCCAGGGACTTCCACATAATAGACCTCGACGGTGCGCGGACGGGAGAAGGGACCAACCGCGAGCTGATAAAGAGCCTCCGTGGCAGGATAGACGGATATCTCGAGGTGGGAGGGGGTATCAGGACGAACGAGGACATCGCCTACTACACGGGATGTGGAGTCGACGGTGTGATCGTCGGCACCCGGGCCTTGACCGACCCCCTTTTCTTTGAAGGTTTGGAGGCGCATAGGAATATCGTGCTCGGCCTCGACATGTACGAAGGACGCCTCATGGTGAAGGGGTGGCAGGAGCCTGTTCCTCTCGCGGTAGAGGAGGTTTTGGGAAACGCCGCCAGAGTCGGTGTCATGGCGCTCCTTTGTACGAATATAGGCCGTGACGGCATGCTTACCGGTGTCGATGCCGTGGGCCTGGGTTTACTTCAGTCGATGACCGATATCCCGATAATCGCAAGCGGGGGTGTGGCCTCGATCGAGGACCTCAAGAAGATCAAGGAGATGGGCCTTTGGGCCTGTATCGTGGGCAAGGCCTTCTACGAAGGCAGAATACGGATCGAAGAGGCTATGAACTATGCTGACTAAGCGGATCATTCCCTGCCTCGATGTCATGGAGGGCAGGGTGGTGAAGGGGATGAACTTCGTTAATCTGAGAGACGCAGGGGGCGCGGTGGAGAATGCGAAGGCGTACGAGGAGCAGATGGCCGACGAGCTCTGCTTCCTCGATATTACCGCTTCCCATGAGTCGAGAAAGACTATCGTCCACGTAGTCGAGCAGGTAGCCAACGAGGTCTTCATGCCCCTGACAGTGGGTGGCGGTATCCGTGACCTTTCGGATATCCGGGACATCCTCCTGGCGGGAGCCGACAAGGTGACCATCAACACTGCGGCTGTGGAGCGGCCGGAGCTTATAAGCGAGGCAAGCGAGATGTACGGAAGTCAGTGTATCTGTGTAGCGATCGACGCCAAAGCCTCGAATGGCGGCTTCGAGGTCTACACATACGGAGGAAGGCGGCCGACCGGCGTCGATGCCGTTAAATGGGCACAAAAGGTGGAGGCCCTCGGGGCGGGCGAGATCCTGCTGACGAGCATGGACAGGGACGGCACGAAGATCGGCTACGACATACCCCTCACCCGGACAATCTCGGAGGCTGTGACTATACCGGTCATCGCCTCGGGCGGAGTGGGGAACCTCGAGCACTTGTTCGAAGGATTGGTGGATGGTAAGGCAGACGCGGTGTTGGCGGCATCCATCTTCCATTACCGAGAGTATTCGGTGCTGGAAGCAAAGCGTTATCTGTTCGACAGAGGAGTGAGCGTTAGGCTCTAGAAAAAGAATTCCAAGGTGAAGGTGCGAGAAAGTGGAGATTACGGAAAGCATTAAATGGGATGCCCACGGCCTCATCCCCGTGGTCGTTCAGGACGAGCGAACCCGGGACGTGGTGATGGTCGCATACATGAACGCGGAGGCTCTCGAGCTGACCCTCAAGACGAAGCAAGCTCACTATTACTCACGATCGAGAAAGAAGCTGTGGCTCAAAGGGGAGACTTCCGGTCATTTCCAGGAAGTACGCTCCATAAACCTTGACTGCGATGGGGACACGCTCCTTCTTACCATCGATCAAAAGGTGGCTGCCTGCCACACGGGCTACTGGAGCTGCTTTTATCGGACGTGGGAGGACGGCTGGCAGCCGGTCGGGGAAAAGGTGTTCGACGAGCACACGGTCTATGGTGATAAGGGATAAGGTTTGCGAGTGGTATGCGACGTGCAGCTATGTCGGCTATATACCTTTTGCTCCCGGCACATGGGGATCGCTTCTCGCCTGCTTCATCCTTTACTTCTACCCTTCCTTAGCTAACCCGTTCATCATACTTCTCATCGGTGTGGCAGGGGTTGTCGCCTCGGAGAGAGCGAGGGGCAGGGAGCCCGATCCCGGGTATGTAGTGATCGACGAGTTCGTCGGGATGCTCATCACCATGTGCGGCCATGGCCCGACCCTCTGGGGGCTTACCAAAGGCTTTATTCTCTTTCGAGCCTTTGATATACTAAAACCCTATCCCATACGAAGATTGGAGCGTCTGCCCGGCGGCTATGGTATCATGGCCGATGATATTCTGGCAGGGATTTTTGCAAACGCCGTTCTTTTCCTAGGGAGACTGATATGAAGGCTGAAGAAAAGCTCGGGAGAATACTTGTTGACAGGGGCATGCGAATTGCCCTGGCGGAATCCTGCACGGGCGGTCTCATCTCGGGCAGGATTACCGACGTTGCAGGCTCCTCCGACTATTTCGAAGCAGGACTCGTAACCTATAGCAACCGTGCCAAGGAAAAGTTTCTCTTCGTGTCGCACGATCTGCTCGTCGCCAAGGGGTCGGTCAGCGGGGAGGTGGCTCAGAAGATGGCCGAGGGGGTGCGGGAGGCCACCGGTGCAGACCTAGGGCTTGCGGTCACGGGGATCGCCGGCCCCGGAGGGGGTAGCGTCGAGAAGCCGGTGGGGACCGTATAC
This sequence comes from uncultured delta proteobacterium, assembly GCA_963750015.1. Taxonomy (GTDB): domain Bacteria; phylum Desulfobacterota; class Syntrophorhabdia; order Syntrophorhabdales; family WCHB1-27; genus CAVVNC01. The sequence goes on from CAVVPU010000241.1 coordinate 140,348, forward strand.
ATCGGGCTTGCAGCCGAGGGAAAGAGTCTCGTGAGGCTGCACCATTTCTCAGGGGACCGCAGGGCCGTGAGAAATGGGACGGGCGATGCGGCTCTCAGCCTTGCCCTCGATTTTCTGGAAGGCCATGCAGAATGAGAAGCTTCTTGGCCCTCGAGATCCCGGAGGAGACCGGCGAATATTTAAGGACCTGCATCGGCCGGCTCGCGAAGAGGACTGCGGACGTGAAGTGGGTGAGAAACGAAGGCATCCACATCACTGTTAAATTCCTGGGCGAGATCGAAGAGAGCCTGGCACGGAGGATGGAGCCTCTTCTTTTGCCGGTGGGCGGCCTTATTGCCCCTATCAGAGCCCGTCTGGGCGCACTCGATGCCTTTCCTTCTCTCCGGAGCGCGAGGGTCATCGTGGTGCGTCTCAAGGAGGGCGGCGAGAAGATGGAAATGGTTTTTTCCGAGGTCGAGGAGAGACTCGCCGCGATAGGCATAGAAAAGGAGAAAAGAGGTTTCACCCCGCATATCACCCTGGGGAGGAGGCGGACGCCGAAACCGTTCCCCAACGGAGACCCGATGCCCATAGAGCAAAAGGAATTTGCGGTCGAGAATCTCGTTCTGTTTCAGAGCACGCTGACTCCGGGCGGAGCTATCTACGCCCCGATATGGAAGATAAAACTTGGAGGCGAAGACCGATGAAGGAAGAAGGCACGAGGACCAAGGTGGAGGAAGGAAACAAGGGCAAGGCCATAGACATGGCAGTGACGCAGATCGAGCGTCTTTTCGGCAAAGGCTCAATAATGAAGCTGGGGGACAGGCCGATCGAGGAGACGCCCGTTGTCTCCACAGGCTCCCTCGCGCTCAATATCGCCTTGGGTATCGGCGGCATCCCCCGGGGACGGGTGATTGAGATCTTCGGGCCCGAGGCCTCGGGGAAGACGACTCTTGCTCTTCAGATCGTGGCGGAGGTACAGAAGAATGGTGGGGTCGCGGCCTTTGTTGACGCCGAACATGCCCTCGACGTCCATTATGCGAACAGGATAGGTGTGCAGACTGAGGATTTGCTCATTTCTCAGCCGGATACGGGGGAACAGGCCCTGGAAATCACCGAGATTCTCGTGAGGAGCGGTGCCGTGGACATCGTGGTGGTCGACTCGGTGGCGGCCCTCGTGCCGAAGGCTGAGATCGAGGGTGAGATGGGAGACCAGCACATGGGTCTGCAGGCGCGACTCATGTCCCAGGCTCTCAGAAAGCTGACGGCCATCGTAAGCAAATCGATGACAATCGTGATCTTTATCAATCAGATCAGACAGAAGATAGGGATTATGTTCGGCAATCCCGAGACCACTACCGGAGGGAATGCGCTTAAGTTCTATTCCTCGATTCGTCTCGATATCAGACGGATCTCGGCGATCAAGGACGGCCAGGACATGGTCGGGTCGAGGACGAGGGTCAAGGTGGTGAAGAACAAGCTTGCCCCTCCTTTCAAAGAGGCGGAATTCGACATCGTTTTCGGGGAGGGCATATCGAGGGAAGGGGACATCGTGGATTTGGGGGTGGAGGCCAACCTGATAGAGAAATCAGGGGCCTGGTTCTCCTATGGAGAGGCCCGCATAGGACAAGGCAGAGAAAACGCCAAAGAGTTCTTCAAGACCCATCCCGAAGTGGCCGCCGATCTGGAAGCCAGGATCATGGTACATTACGGCTTGAAAAAGGATTAACCGTGTTATCGAAAGAAACGAGAAAACAATTCCTGGAATTTTTTGCCGATCATGGCCACACTATTCTGCCCAGCTCTTCCCTCGTGCCCGACAAGGACCCCAGCCTGTTATTCGTTAATGCCGGCATGGTTCAGTTCAAGAACGTCTTCTTAGGCCTCGACAAGAGGCCGTACAAGCGGGCCACTACGTCGCAGAAGTGCGTACGCGCAGGAGGCAAGCATAACGATCTCGACAATGTGGGGAAGACCCTGAGGCACCATACCTTTTTCGAGATGCTCGGCAACTTCTCCTTCGGCGATTATTTCAAGAAGGATGCCGTCGCCTTCGCATGGGAGTTTCTGCTGAAAAGGCTTGGCCTTGATGAGCAGCGCCTCTGGATCACCATCTTTCAGGAGGATGACGAGGCAGAGGCGCTTTGGAAAGCAGTGGGCGTCTCGCCTTCGAGGATCGTCAGACTAGGCGAGAAGGACAACTTCTGGTCCATGGGCGACGAGGGCCCATGCGGCCCGTGCTCCGAGATCATATACGATCTCGGAGAGGGAGTGGGATGCGGTCAGCCCACCTGCGCCGTGGGCTGCGACTGCGACCGATACCTTGAGATATGGAACCTCGTGTTCATGCAGTATGAGCGGGAGAGAGGCGGCCGCATGACGAAGCTGCCTAACCCTTCCATCGATACGGGCATGGGGCTTGAGCGGATCGCCTCCGTGCTTCAGGGAAAGATAGGCAACTACGAAACAGACCTTTTTGCGCCGCTATTGACCAGGCTCGAGGAGATGTCCGGGCAGGCCTACGGCGAAAAGGTGCTGACCGATATCGCCTTCCGGGTCATCGCCGACCACGTTCGGGGTGCGACCTTCATCATCAACGACGGCGTGCTGCCTTCAAAAGAGGGACGGGGCTACGTGCTGAGGCGCATCCTTCGGCGGGCTCTGCGCTACGGCAAGAAGATCGGGCTGGAGGGCGACTTCCTTTCGGATCTGTCAAGGCTCGTGGTCGATATGATGGACGATGTCTACCCGGAAGTCAGGAACAATTACCCCTTCATCCTGCGAATCCTGAAGGGCGAGGAAGAACGGTTCCTCGAGACCCTGAGCGTGGGCGTGAAGCTCTACGACGAGGTGAAGAGAGAGGTTACATCGAGGGGCGACAAGGTGATTCCCGGCGACGTGGTGTACCGGCTTTACGATACCTTTGGTTTTCCCGTCGACATCACTAATGAGATGGCCCAGGAGGACGGACTCTTTCTCGATACGGCCGGATTCGAAAAGGCCTTGGGCGAGCAGAAGGAGCGCTCGAGGACGGACCGCCGATCGAAAGAAGTGGGCTTCGGTAGCGAATCGAAAGGGATCGTCGCAGAAGACCTGAAGAACCGCTTTACCGGTTATGAAACACTCGAGTCGGATGCCACCATACTTGCCCTGATCAAGGACGGAGAACCCGTCGAGGAGCTTAATGAAGGCGATGAAGGCGCCCTCTTTTTCGATGCCACGCCTTTTTATGGCGAAGCAGGCGGACAGGTGAGCGATGACGGAATAGTGCAAAAGGCGGGCTCGACAGCCCTGGTGACGGCAGTGTCCCGCGTGAAAGAGAACCTTTTTGCCCATGACGTAAAGGTGGAGAAGGGGTCCTTCTCGATAGGGGATGCCGTGCACCTCGCGGTGGATAGAGAGAAAAGAAGGGCGATCGCGAGGAACCATACGGCGACCCATCTGCTCCAGTTCGCCCTGAGGTCCGTTCTCGGTGAACACGTGAAACAATCAGGCTCCCTCGTTGAGCGGGACAGGCTCAGGTTCGATTTTACTCACTTCGAAGGCCTCGACACGGAGCAATTAGCGAGAGTTGAGGACATAGTCAACGAGAAGATACTCGACACGGTCGAAGTGGACACCGAGATAAAGGACAGGGAGGCCGCGATACGCGAAGGAGCAACCGCTCTTTTTGAAGAGAAGTATGGCGAGAGTGTCAGGGTCGTATCGATCGATGGCTTCAGCAGGGAGCTATGCGGCGGCACTCACGTGAAGAACACAGGAGAAATCGGCAGCTTTACGATTCTGAGCGAGAGCTCGCTCGCTTCCGGCATACGGAGGATAGAGGCGGTGACGGGCAAGGGCGCCGTTCAGCATAGACGGAAGATGGACGGCATGGCCCGCTCCATCGCCAAAGAGCTCAAGACCGATCTCGACAGCCTCGAGGAACGTGTTGGAACAATCCTGGCAGACTTCTCGGCGAGGGAAAAAGAGATAGTTCGGCTCAAGGACGAGATGACCCGGCAACGGGTGGAGGAGGCCATAAAGGGTGCCGTTGAGAAGGGGGGCGCTCGCATCGTCACTATGTTCGTGCCTGGGGGGAGTGCCGAGGACCTGCGGAAGGCGACCGATGTGCTGAGGGACAAGCTGAAGAGCTGCGTGGTGGTAGTTGGCACGAAAGATGATGCCAAGGGACTTCTCGTGGCCGCAGTCACCAAAGACCTTGTGAGCGCTTACAGTGCTGGCCAGATCATCAAGTCGATCGCCGCACGATTCAGCGGCAAGGGTGGGGGAAACCCACAGATGGCCCAAGGCGGTGTCGCGGCCGACCAGGTGATGGACGCGCTCAAGTATGCTAGGGAGCTTTTAGGAGTTTGATCGGAAATCCAAAACTTACCCCAGAAATACGATAAAGAATTTTATCAGAGTCTCCTCCTTTCTTGAAAGCCACGATCAGGAAAGGAGGAGACTTTTTGTGCGGTTATTGTTCGGCAATTTGCCTGCGACGTCAGAAAAAACCACCTCGTAAAATGCTCCAGAATCGCATTTCAGGTCTCGGTCTGGATGATCACACAGCCCGTCCCCTAAAAGTGTCTCTCGACGAATTTCGACGTCTGCAATTAATGGGGCTCGCGTCGCCCCCTCGGTCAGCAGAGCTGACCGAGCCTCCCCTTCATAAAAAGGAAGAACCGCCGCAGGCGCGCACTGCCTGGGTGTCGAATGGGATGACGGCCCGCCTCGGCTGCCGGGGCTCGCGTACCCCAGGCCCGGCCAAGCTCACTCAGCAAAAGGAAGAACCGCCGCAGGCGCGCACTGCCTGGGTGTCGAATGGGATGACGGCCCGCCTCGGCTGCCGGGGCTCGCGTACCCCAGGCCCGGCCAAGCTCACTCAGCAAAAGGAAGAACCGCCGCAGGCGCGCACTGCCTGGGTGTCGAATGGGATGACGGCCCGCCTCGGCTGCCGGGGCTCGCGTACCCCAGGCCCGGCCAAGCTCACTCATAAAAAGGAAGAACCGCCGCAGGCGCGCACTGCCTGGGTGCCCACGCTCGCTTATCCGGACAGATTCATAATAATGTTGATGGATGGTAGAGGAACGAATGGTGGAGATGGCGGGATTCGAACCCGCGACCTTCGCGTTGCGAACGCGACGCTCTCCCAACTGAGCCACACCCCCACAATCAGGTTAATATCCTATTTCATAATCTCGCTCAGGTCAAGGGTTCTGATGAATGCGCCGAGCTCCTCCCTCACCTCCGGGTGTTGAAGGCCGAGAAAGAGGTTGGCTGAAATCAGGCCCGCCTTGTTGCCGGCATCGAAACGCTTCCCCTCGTATTCCAGACCGAGGACCGGCATGTCGGGAAGGAGTCTCTTGATCGCGTCGGTAAGCTGTATTTCCCCTCCTGCGCCCGCCTCGGTTCCCCTGAGGATGGTGAAGATGTCAGGGGGAAGCACATACCGGCCTATTACGGCGAGATTGCTCGGAGCAATCGCGAGGGGAGGTTTTTCTATCATGTCCCGTATCTGATGGAGCCTTTCTCTCATCGGTTCGGGCCGTATTATGCCGTACTGGGGAATTGCCTCCTGCGGGACCACCTGCACTGCGACCACTGGATGTCCATATTCGTTGTATACATCGAGGAGTTGAGCTATGCAGGGCGTTCGGGAGACAATGAGATCGTCCGGAAGCAGGACGGCGAAAGGCTCATCGTTGATAAGGTCTCGGGCGCAGAGGATGGCGTGGCCGAGGCCCATGGGGTAGGGCTGTCTCACCGAGACGATACGGGCGAGGGAGGAGGTCCTCCTGATTATTTCGAGGAGATCCGGCTTATTCTTCTTTTCGAGAAAGGATTCCAGTTCTGCAAAGGTGTCGAAGTGGTCTTCTATGGAACCCTTCTCGCGGCCCGTTATGAGAATAACCTCTTCTATCCCGGAAGCCGCGATCTCCTCGACGATGTATTGTATAAGAGGCTTATCCACGACCGGGAGCAGTTCTTTGGGCACGACCTTGGTTGCGGGGAGCATACGTGTGCCGAAACCCCCCGCGGGAATGATCGCCTTTCGCACTTTCTTCATGTCACACTCCGAGTATATTTTTTATGGTTTCTTTCAGCTCGCGCATATCGGCTGATTTTACCACATAGGCGTCCGAGACCCAGCTCGAGAAGTCCTGTTTGAATTCACCGTACGCTGAACAAAGGATCACGTGCTGATCCTTGTCGACCTTCTTGATCTCGTTGAGCGTCTGGATCCCATCCATGCCCGGCATCTTTATGTCGAGCACCACGAGATCGAAGCGCCGATTCTTCATTTTTTCAAGGGCGTCGAAGCCATTCGACGCAAGCTCGATCGTATAACCCTCCTCCTCCAGCTCCTCTTTGAAGAGAAGCCTGATATGCTCTTCGTCGTCAACGAGCAGGATATTTATTGCTTCCATACGTTTCACCCCTCTTTAAGTAATATTTCTGCTGGGGAGATACACAGTGAAGATGACGCCCTCACCCGGCCTATTTTTTACTTCAATGTCGCCTCCATGGTGCGTGACGATCTTGTTTGAAATGGCAAGACCGAGCCCGCTCCCCCTCTCTTTTGTCGTGAAGAAGGGATTGAAAATGTTGTCGAGGAAGGACGGCTCGACGCCTCCGCCGGTATCCTTGATGGAAGCGGCGAGGAACTGCTGACCCCGGAATAGAGTACTCTCGGTGCTTATGACGATGGTGCCCTTCCCCTGCATGGCCTCGAAAGAGTTCATGAGGATGTTTATGAAGGCCTGTTTAATCTGCTGCACGTCGCATAGGGTGGCCGATAGATTCCGGTCGTATTCCTTCGTGATAGTGATGCCTTCCCAGCCCCTGTCCGAGGACAGGAGATAGAGGATCTCGTCCAGGAGTTCGTTGATGTCGCACAGCTCGAAGAGGAGCGGGGTCTCCTTGACGTAGTTGAGAATCTCCGTGAGAATCGATTCCAGGCGGGCAACTTCTTTGGTGATGATTTCGATGTAACGAGCCTCGCTCTCGTCGAGGTGGGCCTTCTTCGCAAGTCTCTTGGTGAAGCCGCCGATGACGACCAGAGGGTTCTTGATCTCGTGGGCGATGTTGGCAGTCATTTCTCCGAGGCTCCTGAGCTTCTCGTGCTCAATGAGGCGTCTTTGAGCGTCACCCAGTTCCCTCAGGGCTTCCCTTAGTTTGATGTTCAGAAGGGAGCTTTCCAGGCCTCCCGAAATGTAATTGGCAATCGTGTCCAGCAGGTAGCTGTCTTCCTCGTCATCGCCTATATCTCTTTGCTCCTTCTTGCGGCAGAGAGAGATGGTCCCGAGGACGCGGTCTTTGGCAACGATGGGCACGGCGAAGAGCGAGAAAGTGCGCCCGCCTGAGGAAGGGCCAAGGCTGTAGTCAGTGCGCGAGACAGCTTGCTTCAGCCGCATGGCCTCGTTTTCCAGATCAAGAACGTGCTCTTCGAGCATTGATTCTATTACTCCTGAGGTGAACCTCTGTCCGTCGAATTTCAGGAAAGCCGCATTCAGCTTGATGGTCGCGAACCATCCATTTAGGGCCTTGGCCGTGATGAGCGCGATATTCTCGAGGATTGCCTGAGGCTCCGTGGTCGATGTGAGGATGCGGCCGAGGTCGGAGAGGGTGGCGAGTTCTGCGATACGCTTCTTCGACGTGAGGAGGAGGTCTGACGTGCGGAGAATGCCGCCAAGCTCACGGCAGAGGATCGAAAGGGCAGTCCTGTCCGTCTCGCCAATGCTTTCCTTCGAGGAGGAGCAGCCGAGGAGCACCCCGTAGAGAAAGCTGTCATCGGATAGGGGAAGAAAAGCGAATGATTTGAAGCGGGCCACGGCTTCGTCCAGCCCCGAATAGAAGAGACAACCGAAGCGCGGCGCCAGATTGTCGATGGTAAAGAACTGAGGAGCCCTCTTCTGTGCGACCGTACCCACCACACCTTCCCCGATGTGACAACGATAGTCGTTGAGAAGTTTAAAGAGGTGGCCGTTCCTGTTCGTGTATCTGCACGTGAGACGCCTGTCCTTGTCGAGCGTATAGACGAGGACTTCATCGAAGCCCATATCGCCTGAGATGATGTTAAGAATCGCATTGATCCGGGCGGCTATTTCGAGATTGGAATGGGATATCTCGATGACCTTGCCGAGAACGTTAGCGAAATTCATGTCGTTGTATGGCTTTTTCGTAGAGCGTCCCGTATCTCTCGGCTGATTTTTCCCAGGAGAAATCCTGCCCTATGCACCTTTTCATCATGGGGACCCATTGTTCGCTGCGGTAAGCGGAGAGGGCCCGCTCGACAGCCAGCAACATGTCATCGACCGTGTAATCATAGAACTTGAAACCGGTGCGCGTGTCCGGATTCATGGGGTCGTCGGTTATCGTGTCATCCAGGCCGCCTACTGCTCGAACTATGGGAACGGTGCCGTACCTCAAGCTATAGAGCTGGTTGAGCCCGCACGGCTCGTACCGTGACGGCATGAGAAACATGTCCGAGCCGGCCTCAATCAGGTGAGCGAGGTCGTTGTCATAGGCTATCTTTACTGAAAAAGACTGGGGATACCTCTCCGATAGCTGAGTGAACTGCTCGTGGTATTTCCGCTCTCCTGTTCCGAGAAGAATGTACTGGACACCCATGGAAACGAGTCGCTCGAACCCTTCGGAGACCAGATCGAATCCCTTCTGGTCGGCGAGACGGGAAATGCTGGAGATTATCGGTACTGTCGGGTCAACGGGAAGACCGAAAGCCTTCTGCAGCTCTTGTTTGCAAGTCTTCTTGTTTTCGAGTCGGTTCGTATCGAACGTGGCTGGTATATAAGGATCCTTCGCGGGGTTCCATTCGTCGTAGTCGATGCCGTTTACGATGCCGAAGAGGTCATCCTTTCTGGTGCGGAGGACTCCATCCAGACCCGCCCCGAATTCCGGCGTCTGTATCTCCTTGCTGTACTTCGTGCTCACCGTGTTGAGCAGATCCGCGAAGATTATGCCCCCTTTCAGGAAATTGATCTTGCCGTAGAATTCGAGATAATTGGGCGTAAAGTACTCCCACCCCATGTTGAGAAGGTGCCAGTCCAGATGCCAGAAGAGGCCTTGATAACCGAGGTTGTGGATGGTCAGAAGGGTGGCAATCCTCGAAAGGGTGGGGTCCTGTTTGTAAAGGGTCTTCAGAAACGCAGGCACCAGGGCCGTTTGCCAATCGTTGCAGTGGATTGCGTCGGGTACGAAGCCGGTGACCTTTATTGCTTCGATGATGCTTTTTGAGAAGAAAATGAACCGCTCCGCGTTATCTATGTAATCGCCGTCCTGGGTACTGTAGAGATTGTCCCGATAGTAGTATTCCTCTTTGTCCAGAAGATAGAGGGGGATGTCATTGTAACGGCTTTCCACGATCTCGCCGTCCACCATTCTCTGCGAGATAGGGCACGAGACGCGGTATCCTCTATAACTGATGGGAAAACCCTTCTCCTCGATGCCTTTGTATTTCGGCATGATAACCCTTACGTCGGCGCCGAGTTTTTTCAGCGCCTTGGGGAGGGCGCCGGCCACGTCGGCGAGGCCGCCCGTTTTCGCGAGCGGGAATACTTCGGAAGAAGCTACGAGAATTTTCACGCGATCCTCCTAAACATCAACTTCCTGCAGGAAGATGGTTGCTTCTTCCGGTGGCGTCGGGTTGATGTAGAAGCCTGTTCCCCATTCGAAACCTGCGAGCTTCGTCAGTCTCGGTATGATCTCAATGTGCCAATGGTAATAAGGAGCATCGACAAGTTCCAGGGGGGTGGTGTGAATCATATAGTTGTACGGAGGAGAATTGAGCACCTTCTGGTGTTTTCTCAAGACCACGGAAAGAGCTTCCGCGATGGAGAAGTAATTGTCACCCGTTCTGGACGAGACAAAGGACTCTTCATGACGCTTCGGGAGGATCCAGGTCTCGAAAGGAAAGCGGGAGGCGAAGGGCGAAATGGCTATGAAATGGGCATTCTCATAGACGACCCGCTGTCTCTCCTCGCTCTCCTGGGCCACGATATCGCAAAAGACGCACCGGTCGCGGTGCTTGTAATAATTAAGGGAGCCGGTGATCTCCTCGGAAAGCCGCTTCGGAATGATAGGGAGAGCGATGAGCTGAGAGTGCGAATGGGCAAGGGAGGCGCCGGCCATGGACCCGGAGTTCTTGAAGATCATGATGAACTTGAACCTCCTGTCTCTGAGGAGGTCGAGCGTCCTTTCACGGTATGCCATGAAAAGGTTCTGAACGGCAGGGATCTCCATGCCGGTGAGGGTCTGGTTGTGTATGGGCGTCTCGACGATCACCTCGTGGGCGCCCACGCCGTTCATTTTATCGTAGAGCCCGAGCCCCTGCTTATTGAGCTCTCCCTCGATCCGCAAGGCTGGAAACTTGTTGGGTACCACCCGCAATATCCAGTTGGGACTGTTTGAGGGTGAGGAGAAGGGCGCAGGGCGGATGGCAAAGACCTCCGGGGGGGTCATGGCCTCGTTCCCGGGACAGAGAGGGCAGATTGCCCCCGGTTTTGCCGCTTCAGCCTCTTCTGTCAGAAATACGGGCCTTTGTCCCCGCTCGGATGAGATAATCACCCACCTGTCGATGATGGGATCTTTTCTTAATTCCGGCATTTATGCGCCATCCATGACCTCTTTGACATGATCTGACTCGCGTGGTATTACATAGTGAATGATTCCCTTGAAAGACAACGTTCCCACGCGCACCTTTCCCATTATAACAATAACGATAGTCCTTGTAAACATTCTGATTTTCGCATGGTCCCTTACGCTTTCCCAGGGATTAGAGACCAAACTCGTGTACAGGTTCGCCCTTGTGCCGAAGGAACTGCTGATTGCCCTCACTACGCGCCCCGACCTGCTTCCATACAACTGCCTCACGATTTTCACCTCGATGTTCCTTCATGGAGGCGTTCTCCATGTGGCAGGAAACATGCTCTACCTATGGATATTCGGCAATAATGTCGAGGACAGGATCGGTCACGGCAGGTTCGTCGTATTCTATCTGCTTTCCGGGCTCGTTGCCGCCGCAGCGCAAGTCTCTTTCGATCCGTCGTCCTCTGTTCCTATGATAGGGGCAAGCGGAGCCGTCTCGGGTATCCTCGGGGCCTATCTTCTGCTGTTCCCGAGAGCTAAGGTGAAGACCCTCATATTCATTCTCGTCTTCATCACAACCGTCGACATACCGGCTATGCTGCTCCTCACCATATGGTTCTTCATGCAGATCGCCTTCGCCCATGGGGGGGAGTGGCCTGGTTCGCCCATGTAGGCGGCTTTGTCTTTGGGCTGATCTTCGTCAAAGCCTTCACCATAGGGGTTCGGCCACGCGCGAGGGCTTACAGATGACACGCAGCCTCTCGGAGCCGATAAATGTTTCACGTGAAACATTCCGGGCTGTCCCTTGGAACGGCGCTTCATACATTCTAAAAGTAAGACATGAAAATGCATTTACAAGTTCTCCTGATCAACCCACCCATCTATGACGTAGCGGCCTACGGCTTCTGGTCGGCTCCCCTGGGACTCCTCTATGTGGGGGCCGTTCTCAGGAAGAACGGAATGGAGCTTGCTCTTCTCGACTGTCTGAAAGAGAGAGAAGACAAAAGGAAAGAGGACGGAAGGGCGCCTTTTTTCAAGCAAAAGGCCGCAAGTCCTGAGCCCTTCAAGGGTCTCTCGAGGAGGTTCAGACGTTATGGCGCCAAGCTGGAGGAGATGGAGGCGGAGCTTCGGGCCGCAAAGACTCCCGATCTCGTGCTCGTCACTACCATCATGACATACTGGTATCCAGGTGCGGTTGAAGCCGTCCGGCTCGCGCGGACTGTCTTCCCTAAGGCAAAGATCGTTGTGGGAGGCATATATGCGTCCCTCTGCCCCTCCCATGCCGCCGAACAAATGGCCGGAGCAGACCTTATCGTGGGAAGGGATGATCTCTCGACATTGTACGCGTTTGTGGAAGAGACCTTCTCGTGTGCTCTCCCTTTCAAGCCCCGGGCAGACGAGCTCAGCCGCTTGCCGTATCCCGCCTTTGACCTGTACGAGAAACGCAGTTTCGTGCCTCTGCTCACCTCGACGGGGTGCGCCTTCAACTGCACCTATTGTGCGACTTCCTACCTGCGGCCGCACATTTCAAGAAGGCTGCCCGGAGAGGTTCTTCAGGAGATCGAGCATTGGCAGGACAGGGGAGTTTCACACTTTGCCCTGTACGACGACAACTTCCTTTTCCGGAAAGATACCTTTTCCAAGCCTCTCCTGCGCGGGATAGGACAACTGCCTTTAGAGACTGCCTTCTACAATCCGAACGCTCTTAACGCGTCTCTCATCGATCGGGAGGTTGCCGCCCTTTTGAGAGGGGCGGGTTTTCGGGAGGTGAGGATAGGTCTCGAGACCGTAGATCCCGGGATGCAAAAGGCTACGGGAGATAAAGTGGACAAGGCGATCTTCGAGCGCGCCCTGTCCACCCTCCTGAAAGAAGGATTTCCGGGCAAAGCCATAACAGCATATGTTCTCGCGGGGCTCCCGCTGCAACCCTGGGAGGAGGTAAAGCAGACTATCGACTACGTGGAAGGTCTGGGAATAAATGTGAATCTGGCCCAATACACGCCGATTCCTCATACTGCAATGTTCGAGAAGTACCACTCTATGGCCCGCTATCCCATATCGGAAGAGCCCCTCTTCCAGAACAACGCGCTCTTCCCCTTCGCCTGGGAGGGATTCACAGAAGCCGACATGAACCGACTCAAGGCCTGCGTGAGAGAGGGCAATGAAAGAGTCCGGACTAAAATTCGGTAAGGTCTTTGACCTAATTGATTTAATGGCACCCTTGGTGAAGCAGAATCGCCCCTTGGTGCCTCGGTTCGTTCTGCACATCATGGGGGCCGATTCCTCAGGAGCGTCTCGCTTTCTCTTCAAGATGTTTCACGTGAAACATCTTGAAGAGCGCCCCCATGCTTCTATCGCTAACCGTTCAACGGGCGGCATTCAGCCGGTCTGTCGACGGCGGCTCCGTGCCTACCGTCTCATCTCGCACAGCGGGCGGCCACACGAAGAAAACCCGGAATAATGTAATGGTAAGCCAGGGCAAAGCAAGGATTACTCAATGGCGTTTCAATCGCCTCCTTGCCAACCCGGTTCGGAAGGTATAATCTTGGAATGGAGATCGACCCGCACTCAACCTGAAGACAACTTATGGGACCAGAGACGCTCGCAAAGGACCTTATTGAAATGCTCGCGCCCTTTCTCCCCCTGCTCCTGAAAGGTGGAGACAGGAAAGGCCCCAACATGGATCAGGTCCCTGCCCCGGTCATGAGGCTCTGGTCGATTCTGGCTTCCCCGGTGCGAAAGGACAGACGGGCCCGGGATAAGGCAATGGATTGCGCCGCCCTACCCAACGAGCGGGATGCACGCTCCGCCTTTTCCATAGAAATCCAAAGACTTCTGGCTGAAGACGACGAAATCAAAAAGCGCATCGAGGAGACCCTAGCCCTTCTCGGCTTGTGCCTTCCATCCAAGGCCCACGAAAATTGGCGAGCGTCGCTTGGGAGAGATGATCGGATGGTCGATCGGCTTGAGATGATTTACCTTCTGAGAACCGGACGGGCACCTGAAGAGGTGGCGAAACTCTTCAGAATCGACGTCGGGCTCCTCGTGCGTCTCGCCACCTCCTATTCGCTCGCCGGGGCATTAGGACTATTGCCCGAAAACGGTATAGAGGACCGACTCGAGCGGAACGACCCTATACTCCGAAGACTGGAGATAGTCCGCCTCCTGCGGTCCGGCACCCCTTCGGCTGTTATAACTCAGGCATACGGCGTGCCGGAGGAGCACGTCGAAAGGGTCAATGAAAGATTTTCACGAAACGGCGTTCTTGGCGTTCTCACCGAAGATGACCTGAATCGGCTCGCCGCTCTCTCTCCATCCCACGTGCGCGTCTGCACTTACAACCTCCACGGCACCCATACTGACAGCCCTTTCAGGTTCAGGCGAATAGCAGGGCAGCTCGCCCGCATGGAGCCGCACATATGCGCATTTCAAGAGGCGATAAGCGGAGCCGGCATCGACGAGACGAGCGCCCAGATAGGCCGCTGGATGAGCTCGATAACCGAGTACGACTATCGGTCCAAGTTCTGCTATTGTCATCAGTTCATGGAGAAATACCCGGAAGGCGTAGCCGTTTCCCTCAGAAGCCCCTTGGAGAGATCGAGGAGCGTCGATCTGACTGCCTTAAGGGACGGGCTGAAACCGAACATGCCGAGAAATGCCCTCGCAGTGCAAACCGAAGTGTTCGGCCGCAAGATTGTCCTCGCCTCGGTTCATCTGGACCACAGCGCCGATTCCGAAGTGCGACTTGCACAGGGCCAAAAACTGGTTACCGAGGTGCAGGTCGAGAACGAAGGCGCCTATTGCACCATCCTTGCAGGTGACTTTAATGATGTCGAGGGATCACCGGTCATCGAATACATGAAATCCGCAGGCTACGTCGATGCGTACCGGGCTTGCCACAGGGACGAAGGAAACACCTACCCTGTCGACGATCCCCGTGTTCGGATAGACTTCATCTTTGTGAAAGGCCAAGGAACAGTGGTTTCATCCGGCGTGCTGCCGGATGACCCGGGATTGAGCGATCACGCAGGGGTTTTTGCAGAGATCCGATAATCCGGAGCTTCCATATGCCGTACCGGGTGGGTTATTTTGCCCTCGCCTATGCATGGGACCATCATTGCCGTAGGCTTTACGACACGATTGAGGGAAGAATCCGTCAAGCCGAGAGGGAAGCTGCGCAGCTCGAAGGGAACCGAATACATGGCCAGGCAAGCTCCTGTGACTATGTTGAAAGACGGCAGGGTCTTCTCGATATCTCTCGCCATGTCCTATCTGAAATCAGGAAAAGAGAATACGTGATCAATTCACTCGGTTACAGGGGCTACGGGGTAAACCGGGACCTCCTGGTAGCCCTCGCCACCCTTGCGGAAAGGGCAGGTCGGCTGCAAGAGGTGCTCCAAATGCAGTTTGCTCACGAAGTCGGGCCGGCCTGGGCACGGATCGACCAGAGAGAGATGGCCGAAGGGAAGCCGTCCGACCATGCTTTGGCCGAGCGCTGCGAACAGCCCTGCCGCTTGGAGTACAGAGAAGGGCTGGGGCCGGCCCAAGAGGGAGGTCTCGATCTGAGCCGCTATTGGCAGGTCATGGCCAAGGAAACCCCCTTTGAAGTCAACACCGTGATTTTCGAGCGCATGTTCTTCGCAGCCGGTTGCTCGTCCATGACCATCATGAAAGGAAGCACGGGGTTTCATAAAGGAGAGTCCTGCCAGGAGTTAAAATTGGGTGCGAACAGGGATTTCGTCCGGACGGTTCGCACCATCTTTGCCGGACTTTCCGCCTACACGGAAATAGGAATAGGCATACTACGGGATCTCCACCATCAGCTCACAAACACCCGTGGTCAGAATGGGGGCTCCTTCAGAGAGATCGACTTTCCTGACAGAAACGGAGTCACCTTCGAGTTCGGCAACTTCTACCGGGAGGTCTCAGACCTCGCCATTGTCCTCGACGAGACGGCCCGCAGCTTTCACAATTTGAACGGCTTCATCTACAATCTCGCCCGTTCCTATTACATGCTGATCGGGATTCACCCGTTTTGGGACGGCAACGGCAGGGTGGGAAGATGTTTTCTCAACCTCTTCCTGTTGAAGAAGGGGCTGCCCCCTGTCACGCTCGACAACGACGAGGAAGTCTTAGCCCTCCCCCGCTATGGGGGCTCGATGGAAGACATGCATGACTATCTCAAGAAAAGGCTCCGCCAAGCGACCGCTACTTACCTCTACGAAAGACATAAGATCGAAGCTTTCGACCTTTTAGGCGAGAGGATCCATAACCTCTCCTTCGACTCCGGCTTCTATTTCAGACAAATCAACGGCCAGGCTCCGCAGATCGAGGTGAACTTCGAGGTTGTGGTGATTGACAACGGCAACGACCTGAGCCGCGCCTTCATGGACGAATCCCGGATCGTCCTTGCCGACGAAGGCTTGCTCCCCCGCATGACCGTCTACTGGGGCCTCTGTGAAGCCCCGCTCTCTCAATGGCGACATGCCTTCAGCCTCAGGCAAGGCATCTATTTCGAGGAGATTGCCTCAGACCGGGAAGGGTTGAAGGTTTTCGATGTCGACTTCCGTGTCAAAATCCCCAGGCAGGCCCGCAGGGGAGACTCTTTCGCCTGCTCAATTGTCTTCGAGGAACAGGGTCTCATATTCAACAACAAAGGACTTAATTATTCATATCCGCTGGATCTCTAGGTTTTCCGCGCACCATGCCATGGTTGGGGGTATCCGAAAGATGGCCTCTATCACCTACAGCGAATACGGTCGAGTAAAGAACGGGTGAAGACGAAGATGGATAGCGGGACGGCCGAAGACTTTGCGCAACCCTCCTACAAGTGGCTAGGAGAAAGGTATTTCATCGAGAACCTCCAGGGCTGGCGTATATCGATATTCCCTGGAGGCATAGGGTTCTCCCTTTACAACTACTCCGACCAAAAAGCATTGAGAGTCACCCTTCATGTCAAGAGAGAGGACGGAGTCGAGGAGCACTACCTTTCCGAGGCCTACTACTGCGGGGAATGGGGAGGCCCTTACCAGAAGTGGCAGACCCACCTGCTCCCCCTTTTTCCCTACGAGAGCCTTCACGGACGGGCCTCATACATGACTTTTTCCTACGCCGTCCTTAAAGACGGCAAGGTCCTCCCGTCAGAGTATCGATACCGGTTCGCCGCCCTGGACGACTTTCATTGCGGGCACATGAGCCCTGACGACTACCACGATTCGTGGCTGAAAGCGAAGAACCATGAACCCCGTCCCCCCCTCGACGATGAGGAGCCGCAGGATGCTTACGAAAGACTCAATGCCTCCGGAAACCTCCGGCACATTGTTCCCTTCTTCACCCGGGGAGAGGTAAACAGGCCCGGACATCCGATGCACGCAATCCACATGGCCATAGACAGGGTGATAGAGCAGAAGGTTGAAGACCCGGTTGGCACCCACACGATCCGCCTGGCCATGTTCGACTTCGATGACGGGGATATGGCAGCCCACCTTGCGTATGCGAAGGGGAAAGGAGTCGACGTCGAGTGCGTGGGCGATTGGACCCGGGTGAGCACCTTGAATGCATCGGAAAATGTCGCAGTCCTCAGGCGCGCCTCAATACCGGTTTACGGAATGGTCAGAAACGACCCTAATCGCCTCGACCAGGACATGGCAAGCATGCATACGAAGATAATTCTCTTCGACAACCAGGTAGTGCACTCAGCCTCCTACAACCTCCATTTCCACCTATGGGGGGGCAATTGGGAAAACAGCGTAAGCGAGCGCGGCAGGGACGCCTTTCTTTTGTACGAGTCGGTCTACAACGCGATACGCTATGGCAGCAGACCAAGGCTGACCATCGACCCTGCTCACAGATACAACCTTTATTATAGTTTCGGAACCTACGAGGGGCCTTCCGGGCCAATACGGGCCCAGGATGCCCTAGTCGCGGAAATCGTGAATGCCCGTCATTCTATTGCCGTCTGCATGTTCGAGCTGGCGCGGCTTAAAGGGGTTGTCTCAGGAAGCAGCACCGAGCTGGATCTAGTCGAAGCCCTGATCCAGGCTCGGGACAGGGGAGTGCAGGTTCGGATCATCGTCAATGGCATGATGGCCCATGGCGGGCAGCAGCCGGCTCCCTGGGACAAGAACTTCAAAAGGCCTCTCAAGGAGCCGATGGAGCGGCTCAAAAACGCCTGGATGGAGGTCTTTCACGTTTACTATTGGGAGAGTATTTACTCCCCTCTGCACCACAAGTTCGCGGTGATCGACGATTGCACGGTGATCACCGGCTCTTACAACTGGTACGAACCCAGCCTCTATTCGGATGAAGTCTATACCGTGACTCGCGACGAGTCCCTCGCGAGGGCCTTTCTCGAGGAGGCAGAGCTTATGCTCCGTTCCTTCAGGATCGAGCGGGAATAGCCGCTTCGTTTCGTTGAAGAACGCCTCCTGTCATGAGAGTTGTCTCCGGGCAGAAGACACGAGTCTCATGAGAGGAGGCATCTCGATCTATTCCGGCTTGAAGACGACGGCAGCCAGGGGCGGCAGGTCAAGGACCAGGGAGAAGGGGCGGCCATGCCAGGAAACCGACTCTGCGTGGCGTCCCCCTTGGTTTCCCACATTGCTTCCCCAATAGATATCCGAGTCGCTGTTCAAGACTTCCCGGTAGAAGCCCCATTTCGGTACTCCTACACGATAGTTGTGGCGGGGAACGGGCGTGAAATTGAAGGCGAAGACGAGAAAATCCTCCTTATTCTTTGCCCTTCTGATGAAGGAGACTACGCTTCGCTCGTAATCTCGAAAGTCGATCCATTCGAAGCCCTCGTGACTGAAATCGACTTCATACAAGGACGCCTCTCGCCCGTAAAGTCCGTTCAGATCCCCCACGAAGTTTCTTAGCTTCCTGTGCGGGTCGTAATCGAGGAGATGCCAGTCGAGGCTGGTGTTTGCGTTCCACTCCCACCATTGCCCGAACTCTCCCCCCATGAAGAGAAGTTTCTTCCCGGGCTGGGCGAACATGTATGCGTAGAGAAGGCGAAGATTCGCGAATTTCTGCCACAGGTCGCCGGGCATCTTGTCGAGGAGAGATCTCTTGCCGTACACAACCTCATCATGGGAAAGGACGAGAATGAAGTTCTCGGTAAACGCGTAAAGAAGGGCGAAGGTGAGGTTATTCTGATGGTATTTACGATAAATGGGCTCATGGGCAAAGTATTGGAGGATGTCGTTCATCCAGCCCATGTTCCATTTCATGCTGAAACCGAGACCGCCGAGATAGGTCGGGTGGGAGACCGCAGGCCACGCAGTCGACTCCTCTGCTATGGTGAGAATTCCGGGGTAAAGACCATGGGCCAATTCATTGAAACGCTTGATGAGGGCAACCGCTTCGAGGTTTTCGTTACCCCCGAACTTGTTAGGAATCCATTCCCCGGGCTTCCGCGAGTAATCGAGATAGAGCATAGAGGCGACCGCGTCTACCCGAAGGCCGTCTATATGATACTTATCAAGCCAAAAGAGGGCGTTCGAGATGAGGAAGTTCGACACCTCGTTCCTGCCGTAGTTGAATATGAGCGTCCCCCAATCTTTGTGCTCACCCTTGAGAGGGTCCTCGTGTTCGTAAAGGGCTGTGCCGTCAAAAAAGGCCAGGCCGTGGGCATCCTTGGGGAAATGGGCGGGAACCCAGTCCACGAGGACACCAATGCCTTCCTGATGAAAGCGATCGATGAGATACATGAAGTCATCGGGAGTCCCGAATCGGCTTGTGACGGCGAAGTAGCCTGTGGTCTGGTAGCCCCACGATTCATCGAGGGGATGCTCGCTCACGGGCAAGAGCTCTACGTGGGTGTAGCCCATTTCCTTCACGTAAGGGACCAGGACTTCCGCCAGTTCCCTGTACGTGAGCCACCTCCCCTCTTCTTCCGGTACTCTCCGCCAGGAGCCGAGGTGCACCTCGTAGATCGAGACAGGCGACTCGAGCCGGTTCCTTTCACGTCTTTGCCGCATCCAGTCTTCATCGGACCATCGGTAATTACTCAGGTTCCATACGACGGAAGCGCTCTTCGGCCTTTGCTCCGAGTAAAACGCGTAGGGATCGGCCTTCTGCGCCATGTAACCCTTGTAGCGAGATTTCACCTCGAATTTGTATATTGTGCCTTGTCTCAGACCGGGGATGAATATCTCCCAGACTCCTGTCGATCCCCGGACGCGCATCATATGCCTTCTTCCGTCCCATTGATTGAAATCTCCCATGACGCTAACCCGAAGGGCATTCGGTGCCCACACCGCGAAAAAGACGCCCTCTACCCCACTTATCGTCATTTCATGAGCGCCGAGTTTCTCGTACTGGC
>CAVVPU010000242.1:0-56778 GCA_963750015.1 uncultured delta proteobacterium
GCCCACGAGAAGTGCCTGTGAAGACAACCTCATGATCCTTGTTCTCGACGAAGGCTTCTGCCACCGAGACCCCTGGAAAGATATGGCCCCCTGTGCCCCCCGCCGCGATGAGAAGTTTCATAGGGCCTCCTTCCCTCCCTTCATGGCAACTCCCACTATAGGGCCGACGATGAAGAGGGAAAGCCCGGGCTGCGAAAGAAGGATGCCCCCGAGCCTCAATCCGATGGACATGAGGAGGTCGACTGACACATACAAAAGGCCGAAAAAGCCGAGAAGGTTGACAAAACCCGGTTTCTTCACGAAACCCACGAAGGCGACGAGCATGAGGACAAAGGCGGCCCCCATGAGGATATACCGTTCCATCTGGTTGAGCCAGGGGCCTGTGGAAAGCAGGGACACGCGCGAGACCAGAAGGACGATCACGGCCGCTACGGTGAGGCCGGCGACGAAAGGCATGATCCTCGTCTTGTTGACGATGAAAAGGAAGAGGAGCACCGCGATTGAGAGCGGTAGAATGAGCGCAGGCAGGCCGGTGAGGAAGAGGTTCGTGAAGGACGCCGCGTACAGGAGGCACAGACCGGTTATCTCCTTGTAGGCCTTTTTGCCTTTTTCATCGAGGGTCACCAGAAATAAGGCGATACTGAAAAAGGCGAGGACAAGGCTCGCCGCGACGATCGCCTTCTCGCCTCTGGCCCACGGGTAAAAGATGAGGCCAAAGGGAAGAATGAGGGAAAGGCCTATGACGGGGTACTTTGCCCCGGTCAGATACTTCACGGGGACCTTGGAGATAACGAAGGAAGATATTATGGCCGCGCACAGCATGAGGGTCTTAAGTAAGGTCATGTCCCGCAATAAACCGTAAAAGAAGAGGGATGACGCGGCGATGACGAGTGCCTTTCTCATAGAGCCTCCACCGCCTGCTTGAAGGCGTTTCCCCTTGCCTTGTAGTTCTCGAACATGTCGAAGCTGGAGCACATGGGGGAGAAGAGCACCGTGTCTCCCGCCTTCGCAATGCGGAATGCCCTCTCCACCGCCGCTCCCAGGCCGGTTTCCGTAAAAGTCGACACGTGAGACCCGATCTCTTTTTCGATTCTCTCTGCCGCTTCTCCGATGAGGACGAGCCCCCTGATCTTTTCGGCAAGGCCCGTCACGAACTCATAGCTTCCGCCTTTGTCCTTTCCGCCTGCCACAAGCACGATATTACCGTCTATGCTCTCGAGGGCTCTCACGGTCGCATCGACGTTCGTCGCCTTGGAGTCGTTGTAGAACTTGACGCCCCCTATTTCCTTAACGAACTCGACCCTGTGAGGCAATCCCCTGAAATTCCTTATTGTCTCTTCGATAACGGCCCTGTCGATGCCATAGAGATGGGCCGTGAGCAGAACCGAGAGAAGGTTCTCGCTGTTGTGCACGCCGACGAGGGGAGAAATATCGCGCTTGTAGGAGAACCTCGTGCCCCCCAGGGCTACGTTGAGCAGCGTACCTTCGGCCCAGGCGCCTTCATCGAGGCGCTTTTTGGTCGAAAAATAGTACGTGCGCGCACGGATCGATTCCACGTCCCTGATTTCCGTGCTCACAATGGCCCGATCGCCTGATGTCTGGTTCTCGAAGATCCTCATCTTGGCCGCGACGTAGTCGTCGAAGGCCGTGTAGCGGTCGAGGTGGTCCTCGGTGATGTTGAGGAGAATCGAGGTGTGAGGCTTGAAGGCCTCTATAGTCTCCAGTTGAAAGCTGCTTATTTCCGCGATGATGTAGCGCGCCTTTAAGCCTTTCAGGACGTAGTCGATCAGGGGGACGCCGATGTTGCCCCCGACGAAGACTTCGCCGTAAGCGGCCTGAAAGAGACGGCCCAGGAGGGTGGTCGTGGTAGTTTTGCCGTTGGTGCCCGTAATGGCGATGATGGGCTCTTCGATAAAGGCGGAAGCCAGCTCGATCTCTCCGATCACGCGCGATCCGCCCTTTCTCGCCTCTTCGAGGAGAGGGTGGTCGAAGGCGATCCCCGGGCTTATGACGATAAGCTCGTGGCCGACGAAATCCTCCCTGTCGTGGTGCCCGAAGCGACCGACGTAGGGGACACCCTTGAGGGCTTCGAGGGAGGGGGCAAGCGCAGCCTCCCCCTTCATGTCGGTAAGGGTGACCTTTTTTCCCAGGCCCGCCAGAAACCGGGCACAGGAGACACCTGTCGCCCCGAGACCGACGATGAGGACCCTTTCGGGAATGTTAAGTGTATCGACCATCGCCTTCGCCCTCTACCGCAGCTTGAGGGTGCTCATGGCGAGCAGCCCCAGTATCACCGATATGATCCAGAAACGGACCACGATTTTCTCCTCATTCCAGCCCTTCAACTCGAAGTGATGATGGATGGGCGCCATCTTGAACACCCGTTTCCCCCTCCACTTGAATGATAATACCTGTATGATCACCGACAGGGTCTCCATCACGAATATACCGCCGACGATTACCAGGAGGAATTCCTGCTTGATCACCACCGCGATCGTCCCCAGGGCTGCGCCGAGGGATAAAGAGCCCGTATCGCCCATGAAGAGCTCCGCAGGATAGGCGTTATACCAGAGAAAGCCTATGCCCGAGCCGAGTATGGCACCGCAGAGGACCGTAAGCTCCCCCGCACCCTTCACGTAGAAGACCTGGAGATACTGGGCGAATTTTACGTTGCCCACCAGATAGGCGAAGAGGAGGAAAGTCGCGCACACGGTGAGGACGGGACCGATGGCGAGGCCGTCGAGACCGTCGGTGAGGTTGACGCCGTTCGAGGTCCCTACGATTATCAGGACGCATACCGCGATATAGAAGAGCCCCAGGTTCGGAGTGGCATGCTTGAAAAAGGGTATGGCGAGCTCGGTCGCGAAGGTGCCCTTTGAGTATATGAGGACGCTCACCACAAGGGCACAGCCGATTTCGAGAAGGAGTTTCGTCCTCCCCGGCACACCCTTGTTGTTCACCCCCCTGAGCTTGCGTATGTCATCCAGGTAGCCTATGATGCCGAACGTGACGAGTATGGTGGTCACGAGCCATATATATTCGTTTCGCAGGTCAGACCAAAGGAGGGTGGGAATGATGGTCGAGATGAGTATCACCGCGCCGCCCATGGTCGGGGTCTGCTTTTTTGCCGCGTGCCTCTCGGGCACGTCTTCCCTTTTGCCGTTGCTGATATTCCATCCCTGGAACTTCTTTATTGCCTTCGGGGTGAGGACGAAGCTTATGATGAGCGCGGAAAGTATGGCGAGCACGGTCCGGAAGGTGATGTAGCGAAAGACGTTGAAAGCGGTGACCTTGGCGTGAAGCAAGTAAAAAAGATAATAGAGCATTAAACCAAGGCCTCCACTATTTTCTCCATGCCGAACGCCCTCGAACCCTTCACGAGCACGATGTCTCCCGATTCAAGCTTGCTCGACGCAAAATCGATGAGGCTCGACCTGTCTTCGAAGAACCTCGCCCGGCCGTTGCCTATCTCGTCGAAGACAGCCTTTGTCTCCTCCCCTAGAAGGAGAATAAGAGATATGCCGCTGTTTTTCAGGAGGCGGCCCAGGTCACGGTGATACTCTTCTTCCTTTTCACCCAGCTCCTTCATACCCCCAAGGATTGCGACCCTCCTGCCGGCGCAGGGGAGGGCTGAGACCGTATCGATCGCCCACTGCATCGACGCAGGGTTGGCGTTATATGCATCGTCTACCACCAGGTACCCCTTGCGGGCCCTCACCGGGCTGAAGCGACCGCGAAAAGGCTCGAACGATTCGATCCCGGCGGCGATCCTCGGCCCCGGCACTCCCATGAAATGGGCAAGGCCGGCTGCGGCGAGCACGTTGTAGAGGTTGTGGCGGCCGAGGAGGTGCGTCCGTGCCTTGATTTCCTCACCGGACAAGGAGAGGATGATCTCGGAACCCTCTATTCCTTTATCCTCCACTACCCGGAGCATGCAGTCCGCATCAATCTCCATGGCGAAGGTGACCCTCCTATGACGATCCTTGTCCGCATATGTTGCCAGGGAAGGATCGTCCAGGTTGATGAAGAGGGTTCCCCCGGCTTGAGTCGCTTCGAAAAGACTCAGCTTCTCCTGGCGGATTCCCTCCAGATCGGACAGACCCTCCAGGTGCGAGGGGTTGACGTTGGTGATGAGGGAGACGTGGGGCCGGACCATGCGCGTGAGGACCTCGATCTCGCCCTTGTGGTTCGTGCCCAGCTCGAAGATCCCGAATTTCGGCTCTTCCCCTGCGGCGAGCATGGTCTTCGCAACGCCCACCTGATTATTGAAGTTCTTCTCGTTGAAGAGAAGAGGGAAGAGATCATCAGCCAGATGGACGAGCAGTTCCTTGGTCGTGGTCTTGCCGTTGCTTCCGGTTATGGCGATGAATGTGCCGGCCGTACGTTCTCTCTTGAAGCGGGCGAGGTCGAGAAGGGCCTGGTTCGTATCCTCCACGAGGACGACGGTCCCCGGGACTGCAGTCAGCGATTCTCTCCTGTCCCGGTCGCAGAGGCTGCCCCCGAGGGAGCGGTTATAGGCCTCGGCCATGAACAGGTGGCCGTCGAAATTGGGACCCTTGAGAGGGATGAAGAGCTCCCCCGCTTTGATTGTCCTCGAATCGGTGGAAACGGCCGAAAACGCCTGCCTCTCCACGCGATGGATCGTCCCTTTCACGGCTTCCACGATCGCATCAAGGGACCACATGGAGAAACTCCTCTACCACTTTTTTGTCGCTGAAGGGCAGGATTTCCTTTCCGACTATCTGATACTCCTCATGACCTTTGCCGGCCACGAGCACCACATCGTTCTCCCGCGCCATGGCGAGGGCCTCGGCTATGGCGTTTCCCCTGTTCTCTATGACCCTGGCCCCATTGCCGATCATCCCTGACTTGATCTCACCGATGATAGCCAGGGGATCTTCGCTTCTCGGGTTATCGGAGGTGACCACGGCAACGTCGGCGAGCTGGGAGACGATTCGGCCCATGACGGGTCTTTTTGTCCTGTCCCGGTCTCCACCGCATCCGAACACGACTATCAATCTTCCGGAGCGTACGTGGTTGAGGGTCTCCATGGTCTTCCTCAAAGCATCCGGTGTGTGGGCATAGTCGACGAACACGTTGATAGGCTTCTCGCACGGGACCCTCTCAAGCCGTCCGGGTACCCCGGGGAGTGAAGTGATGCCTTTTTCGATCGCCTCCAGGGGGAAGCCGGCACAATGGCCGAAGAGGGCTGCCGCCATGATGTTGGACGCATTGAAAAGACCTATGAGGGGCGTCGTCAGCGACACGCGCGTGCCGGCGAGGGAGATCTCAAGACTCAGACCGTCGATGGACTCCTCGTAGGAGGCAAGCCATGCGTCCGCCTTCTTCCGGAGACTGTAGAAGAGGGTCGTCACAGGAGGCGCCGGGACCAGGCTCGATCCATTCTCGTCGTCTCCGTTGATGATCGCAGTCTTTTTCTCTTTCGCGCTCTCTTGGAGAAAGCGGTGAAAGAGAAGTCCCTTCGCTTCCTTGTAACTCTCGAAATCACCATGATAATCGAGATGGTCGTGGGTGAGGTTGGTAAAGATGGCACAGTCGAAATCGACGCCTTCTACACGCCCCTGGTCCAGGGCATGGGACGAGACCTCCATCACCGCATGGCCGACGCCTGCCTCTTTCATGTCCTTGAGCAGCGCCTGTATGTCGACCGACTCGGGCGTCGTGTTGGCTGCACGCAGGCTGTGATTGTCATAACGGTAAGAAATCGTGCCGATCACGCCCGCCTTCGATCCTGCGGCATGGACTATCGATTCGGCAAGATAGGTTATGGTTGTTTTTCCGTTTGTGCCGGTGATGCCCGTCACCGACAGCGCCCTGGAGGGGAAGCCGTAAAACTTTGCCGCCATCCGGGCAAGAAGCAGGCGCACCTTGTCGGTCACCACGAGACAGGGAATGACGCCGGGCAACAGTTCGTCCGATACAACGGCCGCGGGCTTTCGTTCGAGGGCGGACGAAAGATATGGCTTGCTCCCTCCTGTGACAAAAAAGACGTAGCCCTCCCGCACCTCTCTCGAGTCCTTCGTTATCCCCCTTATTTCTTGCTCCAGTAACGTTCCGCCGCACTTCACGGTAGTTACGGGCATGTCAGCCAGAAGCTCCTTCAACTTCATTCGTATCCGGTCCTCCCCTGGATGACGCACTCCGGCTCTCCCTTGAGCCTTTCAAAAGGCCGCGGGAATTGACTCGTAACCTGCCCGTCGCCGATGATCTTTATGTGAGACGTATGAACGGCGAGCTTCTCTATCGCCGCCCTGATGGGGAGGTTTGCGAGGTTAGGCATCAACCACTCTTCCTGTGCGGCGTAGCTCCCCTCTTTGCCCAGGTCCTTGCCGCTCTTGAGGACAAAGCCGGACGGCTCCTTGAGCATGGTCGCCTGTCCCGCTGAAAAGGGGAAGATTTCGTCGCACGTGTTCGAAACATACCGATCGTAGAGGGCCACAAGGCGGGTACTCTCCACCGTGTATCCCCTGCCGAGCATGAGAGCTTCGGCGGTCAGCCCGGTGTTCAGGCCAAGGCCCTCTCTCTTTGCGAACTCCAAAATTCGTTTTTCCCCGATTGTATTAAGAATATTTCTTATGCCTTGCTCGTCGTGATTCTTAAGGATTTCAATGGGTTTTCTCCAGCCGACATTATTGTAAGCATCCTTCTTACCGAAAATCAAACTTTCCTTTTCGAGCCATCCCTGACTGATGGCATAACAGACTATGGGGACTGAAATGAGGAGGGAGGGCTCTATCCCGCGCATGCCTCCAGCGATAGATTGCGCATCGGGAGATTGCGCGTTAGCGGCAGGCGCGCTTGCATTGGCCGCAAGCGGCGCCTTGGCGTCTTCCGCTCTTTCTATCGCGGTGTCAGGAACGGTAGTGCAGGATGGAGCCCCGTCTGGAGGGAGGACTTGATCGACGACGTTGCTGTTTGGCAGGGGTAATACCATGCTTTTAGACGGTGCCGGCTGTTCGTCCGAAATCCTTGTCATGCTCATTTTCCCGGGAAGTCCAAGACCTACGAGTACGTAGAGAAGGCATATGACTACGTAAACGAAGAAAGCCCTCCGTTTGGACTTCTTGTTCATCTCACGACTACGACCTCTTTGTCTTCCGGCGGTTTCAGACCCAACCTTTCCTGAGCTGCAAATTCCACGTACCCTTTTTGGGTCACGGCCGCCAGCTCCATTTTCAAGGCCTTGTTCAATTCAATCACCTGTTTTTCTTTCTTGAGCTCTTCTATGTACTGACTCCTGGCGTCTTCGTGGGCAGAGAAGACGAAAGAAAAGCTGATCAAGGCCAGCGCGACAAGGGCTATCAGCACCACCGAGAGGGTGAAGCGAGAAATCGGACGTGCTGCCGTCACGCGCGTCACGTGGATATAGGCGGCCCTATCCATGGTCCTCGTTGTCATATATCTTCTCCACTATTCGCAATTTTGCGCTCCTGGCCCTCCGGTTTGAGCGGACCTCGTCTCTGCCGGGCGAGATCGGCTTCTTGGTCACGCTCACCAGGCGTGAGTTCGCCTTGAAAAAGTTCTTCACTATTCGGTCTTCGAGGGAGTGAAAGGTGATGACGCCGATCCTGCCCGAAGGACGGACCATGTCGGCCGCAGCCTGCAGGCCTTTTTCGAGGTTCGAGAACTCCTGGTTTACCTCTATTCTCAGCGCCTGAAAGGTCTTTGTGGCCGGATGTATCTTCCCTCTTCCCCTTTTCGAATCTGCGACTATCACCGCCAACTCCTTCGCGTCGGTTATGGGCTTTTTCTTCCTCGCTTCGAGTATTCCACGGGCTATCCTGGGCGCATCCCCTTCCTCGCCATATTCCTTGATGATCCTTACCAGGGTCCGATAATCGTACCCGTTGACGACCTTGTACGCCGTGAGGGCTTCGTCCCGGTCTACGCGCATGTCCAGGCTCGTCTCGTCGGCAAAGCTGAAGCCGCGGTCGCCCGACATCTGATACATGGAAATACCAAGGTCGAAGAGGACGGCGTCTATCTCCCGAATCGACTCCTCCTCCAAGATCCGCCTAAGATCTCTGAAGTTCCCCTTTTTCAAGAGCACCCTATCCCTGAACGGCGCGAGCCGTTCCGAAGATACGGCCAGAGCTTCCTCGTCAGCGTCTATACCCACGAGTCTGAGGCCGCTATACCGTTCCAGTATATGGTACCCATGTCCGCCGCCGCCTATAGTGGCGTCCACGAACAAGAGGTCGTTTTCATCTACGAGGTTGCTCACCACCTCGTCAACAAGGACCGGGGCGTGGATGAAAGCCATCAGAACCCGAGTTCTGAAGCAATATCGGTCATCTTCTCCATGTCGGCAGTCGCCTTCTTCACAACCTCCGACCAGGCTTCTTCAGCCCATATCTCTATCTTCTTGTTCATGCCCACGATAACTACATTTTTCTTGATCGTCCCATGGCTTCTAAGGCTCTGGGGCACCAGAATACGCCCCAGCCGGTCGATAGGGCATTCTGTGGCGCCCGAGTAGAAGAACCTCAGCACGTACTTGGCCTCTTTTTTCAAGGCAGCATCAGAGCGTTCTATACGGTCTTGAAGGGAGGTCCATTCCTTCGGGGGATAGGCCACGACGCAGCCGTCTAAGTGGTTGGTGAGCACCAGTGCCGGAATATCGTGGGATAGGAGAGTATCCCGGAATTTCGCCGGTATACTGAGCCTTCCCTTATCGTCTATCGTGTATTCATACCTTCCCGAGAACATTTATCCCACCTTATACCACTTTTTCCCACTTAAGAGCAAATATACCGGTCAGCTTGTGCCTTTGTCAAGGACTATTTGAAGACTTGTTAAAGATTTTCAATCAGTTTTGGCGCTCTCAAGAGGTGGGAAGGCTCAAGATCCGGACACCAAGAACCCGTCAACCCGCCTGTTTAGGCGCCTATGAGGCTTTTGGCGGGGCAGGCGGAAGGACGTAAGATATCGAAATAATTTATAAAATATTTTTCGGCCGTCGTGAGGTGGGAAGGGAAGAGCAGAGGGGAGATGGGAGAGCGTCCCTTTCGGGACTAGGGAGAAGGGGGAGGGCTCCAATCGGCATGCGCACACCATCGGGCAGTGCGTGCCTGCGACGGTCCTTCCTCAAAGGGCAAAAGAGGCCAAGACTATTCGGGACTACGTCCCGACGGGCAAGCTTTGAGGGTGGCTCCGCTGGCTTCGGGAAAAAAGGCAAGAACCTATCGCGGACCAAGCTCTCGCCGTTGGCGATGGTCCGCGAGGGCAAGCCTGGATGGAGGGGGCGCTGAGCCCCGCCGTTCACGAGCGCAGCGAGGTTGAGCGGGGAGGCCGGGGCACCCGCGAAGTGGGTCGCGGCTTTGCCGGTCGAGGGGGCGCTGAGCCCCGCCGTTCACGAGCGCAGCGAGGTTGAGCGGGGAGGCTCGATCCGGCTTTGCCGGTCGAGGGGGCGCTGAGCCCCATTAACTGCCTTGCTTTCTTGCGTAGTCCTCTAGAGCGGCACGCAGCGCATCCTCTGCGAGGACCGAACAATGGCGCTTCGTCGGGGGCAACCCGCCCAGCGCTTCGGCGACTGCTTCATTGGAGAGGCGCGAGGCCTCATCAACGGACTTGCCGATAATAAGCTCGGTTGTCATGCTGCTCGCAGCTATTGCCGCACTGCACCCGAAGGTCTTGAACTTAGCGTCCGTAATCGTGTCGTTTTCGATTTTCAGATAGAGTTTCATTAAATCCCCGCATGCCGGGTTTCCCACTTCGGCCACTGCGCTGGCATCAGCGATCTCACCCATATTTCGGGGATTTGTAAAATGATCGAGCACCGTCTCGTTGTAAGAACCTTGTGCCATTTTAGTCTCCTCATGAGGGCTTAAGCCGGGGACGGCCATCCTGGGGTCCCCCTGAGCTTCCGAGCCGCGTCTTAGGAAATAACGTAAGAGATAATGATATCACAAACGGCCGCGGCTGTATTCACCCGGATGAAATGAAAGAATCCGATCTCATCTGAGCTGCGCACCCGGGGGTGAGGATATCGGACCCGGCTCCCCCTGTCGGAATTTGTGCATTAATTAACAATATCGATCTTTCGCCTTCAGGCCCTGCCCGAATCCGCTCCTCCTTAAAGGAACTCGAAGGCTTCGTCGCCCATCTGTTCTTGAGGAGGGACGGGCCTTTTGCTATTGCAGTGCGGCAATCCCTATGCTACTCTCTATAATGGCACGCATATTATCGTTGGACGTCGGAGAAAAGAGGATAGGAATCGCCCTTTCCGACCCGAGCGGCATCATAGCTCAGGCCTTGAAAGTTTACAGCGCAACCGGGTCACGAGCCAAGGACATTGCCGAAATTGGAGAGCTGGTACGCCAGCACGATGTATCGAGGCTGGTCGTTGGCCTGCCCAAAAACCTTGACGGTTCCATAGGGCCGAAGGCCCAGGCAATAATGCAGTTTGCCGCCGATATAGGCCGGGCTGCGAATGTGCCTGTCGATATGTGGGACGAGCGTTTCAGCACGGATGAAGCGCATCGGATCTTCGACATGGCATCGATCAAACGGAAGAAGCGAAGGGGTTCAATCGACATGATGGCTGCCCAAATCATTCTGCAGGGATACCTAGATGCCCAGGGGCACTCATAGACGTCTTTTTGCCTTCGCTGTCCTGATTCTCCTATTAGTAATGCCCTTTTTTTTGGCGGCTCTACCGGGCCGCTCGGGGCAGCAGACGACTGACAGCTTTATTGTGAAAAGAGGAACTAATATAGGGACTATCGCCCAATCTCTTAGGGATGACGGCTACGTCAGGTCGAAGTATCTCTTCCTTTTCGTCTCTTTCCTGGCGCACAAAGGAAGGGTCGTGGCCGGAGAATATGAGCTGTCGAAAAGCATGTCGATCTTTCAGATAGCGCGGAAGATGGCTCTCGGTCAGAGGAAGATATATGTCCTGAAGATCGTGGAGGGTTACAATCTTCATACCATAGCAGATGCTGTCCAGCGTTCGGGAATAATGGAGGCCCAGGCGTTTTTGGAGCTCGCGAGGAAACCGGAGCTTCTGGAGCGACTTGCGATCCCCTCCGATTCGCTGGAAGGATACCTGTGTCCCGACACTTACTTCTATAGCAGGGAAGTCGACTTCGATGAATTCCTGGCGCGGATCGTGTCGAGGACCTTCAGGCTCTTTGAAAAGCAGGACGTGAGGCAGAGGATGGAAGAGCTGAACATGAATCTCTTCCAAACCCTCAACCTCGCATCTATCATAGAAAAAGAGGCGAAGCGGGAGGAGGAGAAGGAGCTCGTTTCAGCGGTGTTCCACAACAGGCTCCGGATAGGCATGAGCCTCGACGCGGATCCTACGGTGATCTACGGACGGGGATCCTTCGACAGACAGACTCACGAAAACCGATCTCGCCACGCCCACGGCCTACAATACTTATCATCTGAAGGGGCTGCCCAAAGGGCCTATCTGCAGTCCTTCGAAAAGCTCCATCATGGCGGCGCTCTATCCGGCCCGGAGCGACGCCCTCTATTTTGTTTCAAGGAATGATGGAACCCATGTCTTCTCGAGGACGATGGAGGAGCACAATCATTTCGTCGTGAAGTACCAGAGGGGCAAGGGGCGTAAATAGACACGACTTAAGGAGGAGGGGTAATTATGGAAAAAGATGTTGCGGTCATTGGCGTCGGTCAGAGCTCCTTCGTCAGGGGCTATGAGGGGTCCATCCGTGAATTGGCTTTCGAGGCCTTCAGGGAAGCCATGCAGGATGCAGGCATCACGCAGAAAGACGTAGATGCCTCGGTCTTTTGTTCGGCCCCGGAGTATGACAAACAGCGGTCCCCTGCGGGAGTCCTGGCGGAGTACCTGGGTCTTGTTCCCCAGCCGACCTTTTACGTCGAAACCGTCTGCTCTTCAAGCAGTACGGGGGTAAAGGTGGGCTATAGCATGATCAAGGCCGGTCTGCACGACCTGGTGGTCGTAGTCGGCTTCCAGAAGATGTCGGAGATCACCTCGGCCGAGTCGCAGGAAAGGATGGGTAGGGGTGCCGACATCCAGTGGGAGGCGCCTTTCGGCACCATGATGCCGGCATACTATGCGCTTTACGCGCAGGCATATATGGCGGCTAACGGTCTCACCCATGAAGACCTCATGAACGTGAGGCTTAAATCAGCTTTCTACGGGACGACGAACGACAGGGCGGTTTATCGCAAGAAGCTTACCCCGGAGGACTTTGACGCATCGAACCCGGAGAAGAAGATGGCCTCCTTCGTTGCCCAGCCGCTTCGCCAGGGGGATTGCTGCGCCAACGCCGACGGCAGCTCATGCATCATCCTCGCGAACAAGGAGAAGGCCAAGAGCCTTTCCAAGAAGCCTGTTTGGATTATGGGCATCGGGGCCGCATCAGAAGCGGTCAACATGGCGGCGAGACCCGATTTTGCCAAAGGTCTGAGCGTCGGGTACAAGGCTGCCGAGGTTGCATACAAGATGGCGGGCATTACCGCCAAGGACGTGAAGGTGGCAGAGGTCCACGACTGCTTCACGATTGCCGAGGTCATGGCCTACGAAGGCCTGGGTTTCGCACCTTCAGGAGAGGGTAAGCAACTCGTCCGCGAGAAGGCCACCTACAAGGAAGGCAGGATTCCCGTGAACGTCGATGGAGGCCTCCTTTCGAAAGGTCATCCCATCGGTGCTACAGGCGGTTCTCAGATGAGGACTATTGTGCTTCAGCTTCGGGGAGAAGCGGGACCGATGCAGGTCCCGAACGATCCGGACATCGGCCTCGTACACAATGTCGGTGGAGTAGGTCTCTACGGCAACGTTACAATATTCGGGAGGTGAGACATGGGTTTCGAGACTTTTGGGAGAAGAAGTTTTACCGCGACGACCAAAACCGCAAAGTTCGTCGATTTCCTCGCCTCGGGGAAGATCGAGGGAACGGTGTGCACAAAGTGCGGGACCAGGTTCTTCCCGCCCAGAGCGGACTGCTCGGTCTGCTTTTCCAAGGAATTGGACTGGTTCGACATGCCGCCGAAAGGCACCCTCGAGACCTTTACCACCGCCTTTTACGCGCCCTTCGGCTTCGAAGCCGACCCGCCCTATACCATGGGGGTTGTCTCTTATGGGAACGGTCTCAAGCTTTTTGCGCGGCTTTCAAAGGAAATCAAGCCCGAGGAAGTCAAGGTGGGGATGAGTGTTTCCGTCAGGCCCATCAAGTACGAAGACGGCCAGCTATCCTTCGAGATCATTAAGGCTTAAAGACACCAGCGCCGTAAAGCATTATCGAAGACGGCCTCCCTTAAGGGAGGCCGTCTTTTTTCTTCAGACGCCTTTTAGGGAAAGCAGCCGAGCTGGCATGTGGCCACCTTGATCCCTATCTCGTTGAGAAGGCCACCCAGTTCTTTCGGCGAAACACCAGCCTCTTCTGCAAGCTTGAGGGCCTGCCGACAGGATATTTTGCCATTTTTGCTCTCGTTTTTGATTTTTTCTGTAAGGTTATCTTTTTCCATGACCATGAATTATGGGATGAATTCTGGGGTGAGTGAAGGGGGTTGAACCCTCGACACCCGGGTCCACAGCCCGGTGCTCTGCCAGCTGAGCTACACTCACCATTTTCCCACTTATTTAGCATATCTGAAGGAGAAAGTCAATTCCGGCGAGGTGTCCACGAAGGGCCTTGGCAGGCTCATGAGCCCCGAAAATGCTCGGCCCCTTTTGTTGGAACATGTTATGGAAGCCGGGCGATATTGATTGCACTCTCATGAAAGAGGCGATATCATTTAAGATCAAATCTTGACTCATCAAAAAGGAGGATCGATATGTCAGCAGAGCACAGGCTCGCATTAGTGACCGGGGCTTCGATGCCGCGGGGTATCGGAAAGGCTGCTGCTCTCGCCTTGGCGAGGGACGGGGCTGATGTGGTCGTCACGGGCTACAACAACATGGACGGAGTCAAGGCCGTGGCCGAGGAGATAAAGGCAATGGGACGGAAATCGCTCGCCCTGAAGGTGAACGGAAGGGATTATGGCGATGTCCAGAAGCTTTTCGCCACGATCAAGAACGAGCTCGGGCCCGTGGAGATCCTGGTGAATAACGTCGCCCAGATGCGCCGTATGGTCACCATAGCGAAGACCACGGTAGAGGACTGGGAGAACGAGGTGAAGCTCTGCCTCAACTCCGCCTTTTACTGCATCAAAGAGGCATGGACCGACATGTGCGCTGCCAAGTGGGGCCGCATCGTCAACATGACATCTGTTGCGGGAGTCATGGGCGGATCCGGCCAGACAGGGTACGGGGCAGCGAAGGCGGGTCTCATCGGTATGGCTAAATCGGCGGCTCTCGAAGGCGCCCGTTTTAACATTACGGTCAACTGCGTGCTCATAGGCACGGCGAACACAGAGGCCTACTACGAGCCCATTCCGCAGGAGATTCGGGAAAGGTTCGAGAAGAGAATCGCCTTGAGAAGGCCTGCCGAGCCCGAGGAAATCGCGGATGCCATCGCCTTCGTGTGCTCCAGTAAAGCGGCGTACATGACCGGGGCAATCCTTAACATGATGGGTGGTCTCGACTTGTTTGTATTCTGACCCGTCATTTCACGGAATATAAGGGGGCCGGAAGACTCAAGGGAGCCTGTCGCAGGTCTGTTCCCGATGGTCCCGGCCCCTGAAGTAGTTAGCCCATGAGGACGTCTGGTCGAGCGCCCAGTCCCGGGGCCGGACATATTCCCCTTCGAGAGACCTTTCTTCTCCGTAGCATTTGAGGCGATCGTAAGCGCGGACGAAGATGCAGCGCCGTTTCCCCGGGAAGACCTCGCACCACCCTTCTGACGACCCTCCGCACTGTCCGTTAAAAAGAGACTTGGGGCACTGCGATTGAGGACAAAGGAATGCCACCTCCTCGAGCGTGCAATCCCCGCAGCGACGGCATCTGGAACTGACGAACTTGACCCAGTACTCCATTTCCGTGAGGGGCGGCTCGAGGAGCGTGCCGTCGATCATACGGAAAAAGGCGCATGCGGCACCATAGAGGGGCGCATCCCGGGCGAAAGCGGCGCGGTGAAAAAGCCGCATCATCCCATAGGCCAATTCCCTCGCAGGCGAGGCTGTCCGGGAAGAGAGGATATCCCGGTTCAGACGAGAGGCCGGATCCCGCTCGTAAAGGTAGAAGCCGTCGGGTTGGGGGAAGTCGAACTCGGGAATGAGGGACTCCCAGCTACCAGACATTTCGAGGGATCTGCCGATAATCCATTCCACATCCTCGTAGCGAAGATTGGGCCCGCCAATATGCACCCCGCGATAGTCGATGCCTCGAAGCATTGCCACCATCTTGGCCGCTCTCAACAGGCTTGCCGCTTTTCCCTTGTCCGGTCCGCGCGATTCCTGCAAACAGGCCTCATACAGCTTGTCGGTCACGACGCACCCCGGCACCCGTCTTCCGTTCATGGCCCTCGCTACGGGAAGGTTGAGGACATAGACGTTGCCGAGGAGAGGAACCCCCATCTCTCTTTGCTTCATGAAACGAAGGAGCTCATCGAATTTGCGGGCATCGAATCCTACCTGGGTTATCAGGAAATCGGCCCCCTCGCGGACCTTCTTTGCCAGCTTGAAGTATTGGACCATGGTTTCCGATTCCAATTGTTTGAAGGGCGATATCGCGCATCCCTTCACCGTATGGGTGGGAGGTCCGCCTACGCCGCCTCCCGGGGCCCGGTCATCGATATCGAGTCCCTGGTTCATCCTTGCAATAAGGCGGAGAAGCTGTATTGAGTCGAGATCGTAGACAGGCTTGGCCTTGCCCTGGAAGCCGTAAAGAGGAAAATCACCGGTCATGACGAGCAGGTTGTGGACCCCTATCCGATCGAGGGCGTAAAGGATCGACTCGATCTGGTTCCTGTTCTTGTCCTTGCAGGTAAAATGGACGATGGGATCGACACCCAGCTTGCAGATCTCCTCACCGATAACGTCGGGGGCGAGGGTCGGGTGGCCACCCGGGTTGTCCGTGACGGAGAGGCCATGGACAAGGCCCCCCTTTGCCGCTTCTTCGGCGAACCGAAGCACCTGTTCCTGGCTCTTCCCGCGCGACCCTCTGCCGGGAACCAGCTCGACTGTGTAGATGAAGCGGTCAGATTGGGTCAGCGCCTCCTTGAAACGGTTCCTTGCCTCCATCGGCGCCGTCGCTTCTTTGCCTGTCTCGTCCATTCGATAAGCCCTCCTCCTCGCTCTCTCGCGTACCCTCTGCGGGTCGGCCACGTCCGTTCATGACAACTATACAGCGGCGGCCCTGATTCGTCCAGACAAGAGATCGCCTGTCCGGACGCCCCCTTTCGGGGCATCGGCGAAGGGCTTGACAAGGCCCTTCTCTTGTCGGTAAAACATGGTGCGTTTCGTACGGAAGGAGAAAGCATGAAAGTAACAACGATTGCCGTGGTATTCCTGGCGGCCTTCTCTTGTATGGCGATGGGACACGCCCGGGCCGGGTCGTCGGCTGAGCGGAAGGGGTCTGTCCCGGCCGGCCGCCGGCCGGCTATGAGGACTGAAGACAGGGCAAAGCACGTCTTCAGCGGCAGAGTCGAGCAGGTAGATGTGGCTGCCCGTTCCTTCTCCGTCAGCGACAGAGGAAACAGGATCGGCTTCGACGCTTCCAATCCGATCTTCACCGGCTACCAATCGCTTTCCGATATGGAGATCGGGGACCGGGTAGCGGCCTCTTATACGACCCATGGCATAAGGGTGACGAAGTTGTCGGCAGGGGCTCCTTCCGGGAGGAAGGGCAAAGAAGAGGCCGCTACCGTCTCCCTTGCGGAAAAACCGTCGAAGCCTGCACGAAGGCTGATCAGAATGGCGAAACAACGGGACCAAACCGGCTTCGATGAGGCAGACATCAAGAAGGACGGGAAGATCACGCCGGTCGGACTGTCGGTGGTGGTCAAAGACGTCACCATGGACGAATTCAGTAAATACGACAAGCACCATCACGGATATCTCAACAAGGCCGAGTTCCTCGATGCGGTAAAACACCTCAAAACCGGAGGAAGATAGATTGGGCCTCCTGCCTCCTCCGGGCACAAGCCAGGGTCGCCGCGCTTTTCGTCATGTCCGCGGGCGGGTCCTCCTAATTGTCCTTCTTTTCTGCCTGATTCCCGTTCTTGCACAGGCCCAGTACCCTGTTTTCGCAGTGGTGAGTGATAGCCACGTGGGCGCACCCCACAGCGTCTACCCGGCTTTCATTCGCGCCGTCGAAAAGGCGAAGATAGATATGATCATACACACGGGGGATGCCATAAACACTCCTGGAAGCACCAGGGAGTGGGAGTCTTTTCTGGAAATGACGGGCCCGGAAAAACGGCTCTATCTCGCCCCCGGAAACCATGATATACATGGGGCCTCCTCTTTGTCCGTCTTCCTCAAGTATTTCCCTGAGTCCTATTATTCTTTCTCGGAGGGAGACACCCTTTTCATTCTGCTCAATACGGAATTGCCCGGTGAGGAAAGCACGATCAGCGGGGAACAGCTCGCATGGCTCACCACAGAATTGCAAAGGCCCTTCCCCTATAAATTCATCTTTCTTCATGAGCCCCTCTTCCCTGTCGTGCCGCTCCACGGCCTCGACCGTCACCAGCCGGAGAGGGACGGCCTTCACCGACTTTTCGTGCGATCGGGAGTCTCTCTCGTGGTCGCCGGACACGACCACATATATGGGCGGATGGAAAAGGACGGGATTACCTACGTGATTGCCGGCGCAACAGGCGGTGCCCGCCCCTCCTTCATGAAGAACGGCGATTCCTATTTTTACATGATCGTGTCGCGGGAGGAGAACGGCTATTCTTTTCAGGTAAAAGAGATAGGGGGAAAGAGGGTCGACAAATTCGACGTCAAAGCCGGCGGCAGGGGCGAAGGACGGAAGGCCGAGAACAGGTCCTCCCCTCCCGGTCCATGAGGGCGAAGAAGGTCAGGCTTGAATGACAAAAAAGAAAAGGACGGGTTTCTCCCGCCCTTTTCTTTTTTGTCGGATCAAAAATTTATCCAGCCGGTTCGGTAAGAACCTTGTGGGCCTTTTTGGCGAGCCTGGAAACCCTTCGGGCGGCCTGGTTCTTATGGATTACACCTTTCGATGATGCCCTGTCGATATACGCGATGGCTTCCTTGGTCACGGCTTCCACATTCGCCGTATCCTTGTCTTTCACCGCCATCAAGGCCTTCTTGATGTTGGTCTTCATGGTGGATTTGACGTGGGAGTTCCTGAGACGCCTCTTCTCCGCCTGTTGCGCTCTTTTTATTGCGGACTTATTCTTTCTCAACCTCTACTCCTTTTGGCAGCGCCGATTTGTTTGGATAACCTTAACAAATATAACATCTTTGTCAGGCCTTCGTCAATGATAAAACGCCTCTTCCACGTTGCTAAGAGGACGTCAACCCGGATCTCTTACTCTGATACACCTTGCTTTTGTCCGCCCTTTGCCCGCTCGACTGCCTGGTCTATACTTTTTTCCAAAGCCGCCGCATCGGTGTATCCCAACTGTGTCGAGCCGTCGGGGAAGATAATGGCAGGCGCCGCACTGAGGCCGTTTGCCTCGGCAAAATCCATGTTGTTATCCACTTCTTTGGACGGGCAATCCTTGTCCGGCACGGTCTTGTGCTCATAGGCGTCCTCGAGCACGGCAAGGGAGTTGCTGCATGCAATGCTTTTGACCGTCTTCGCATCCGGGCTGACCATGACGAAAAGCTTGAGAAAAAAGACGATATCGGGCCTTTTCTCGACGATTGTCTTCATCTCCTGATGAAGTTTTCGGCAGTACGGTCAGCCGGGGTCTGTAAAGACCACCACCCTGATGGGGGCCTCTTTCTTCCCCATAACAAGCGCCTCGTCCAGAGAGAGCCGGCTCACGTCGATCCTGCGGTCCTTTTCGAGCTCGTCGATGCGTTCCCTTGTTATGTCCTTTCGCTCTGCGTAGTCGATGAAAGGGCCGGGCGTAATATACTTCTTCGAAGAATCGACGTAGATCACGAACCTTTTGCCGTTGTTCTCCACCGCGACTTCCCAGAACCCCTCCACGGGGCCCTTTCGGATCGAGAGCACTTTTGCCTTGGGCATGTTGATATTTTCGAAAATGGGGACCATCTCCTTGTCGGAAAGGGTGACCGGGGTCGCCGGGGAAACATTTTCGGCCCTGGCAAGCGAGCTCTGACAACCACAAGCAACAAGAACGCATGCGGCGATAAGCGCGTAACCGGCTCCTTGCACACGTCTCAATCCCATCTTTCCTCCTTTGCCATCACGGCGCCGTTATGAGGTCCTTGTCTATTACCATCTTTGCGTAGAAGTTTATCCCTTCGAGGAGGATCATCGCCCTCTCTTCACCTTCAAGCTCCCTTTCGAAGATGCCGCCCAGCCCTTTGAAGGGGCCGTCGGTGATGAAAACCTTCTCACCCTTCTTGAATCTCTTCTTCTCAATGCGGGCTACGCCGTCTATGAGCTTTCCCTTGATGAAATCGATAAACTCTTCCTGAAGAGGAACCATATGTCCTCCGAAGGTGACTATCTTGTTGACCCCTCTTGCGTACTTGACCATGTGAAAATCGTCGATGGGGTGAAACTTGACGAATATGTAGTTGGGGAACATCGCTTCGACAACATCCGCGAACTGCCCGTCTCTATATTTCCTCAGCTTCAGTTTTGGGTTGAGGACCTGGTACCCCGCGCTCAGAAGGTTGTGGGACGCCCGGTTTTCGTTTTTTGGCTTCGTGTTCACCACAAACCATTGCTTCATAAGAAAGACCTTTTGTCAGACGAGAATTACGAGAGCATCATCGTCGTTCGCAACCCGGAGGGAGATGTGCCTTCCCGATCGAGGAGCCTGATTTTCATGTCGCTCCCCATGCCGAAGCCCCCGGGCGAACCACTACCGTTGATGGCCTTATGACAGGGTATGACAACAGAGATAGGACCGCGATGCAACGCCTGACCGTCGTCAAGAGGTTGAGCCTGCCGAAGGCAGGTGCTCCGCGAGAAGAGGGCCACAACGGCCGGGTCGGAACCGAACATGCTGAATTTCATCGGCAGACCGTCCCGAATTTGCACCCCCCATTTCAAAAACATACAATAAAGATACCACAAAAGGAGAGGGGATGGAAGGTTTTGTCAGGTTCATAGGGACAGGCGGGGCGCGGGTGGTTGTAGCGAGCCAGCTGCGTTCCACAGGAGGAATCTGGCTTAATTACAAGAGCACGAACGTATATATAGATCCCGGTCCGGGCGCTCTGGTCAGGGTCCGGGCGGCTCAAGACCATCTGGACCCGGCGAGGCTCGACGGTATTATCCTCACTCACAAACATATCGACCACGCAAACGACGTCAATGTCATGGTGGAGGCCATGACTGAGAGCGGGCACAAACACAGAGGCATACTCTTCTGTCCCGGCGACGCCATCGGAGAGGACCCGGTCGTGCTGAGATACGTGAGGGAATACCTCGAAGGCATAGAGGTGCTCAAGGAGAAAGCCACCTACAAAGTAAGGGAGGTCACTTTTTCCGTGCCCGTGAGGCACAAGCATGGCGTAGAGGCATACGGACTCGTTTTTCACCTCAACAAGAGGATAGGCCTCATAGCAGACACCCTATATTTCAAGGAACTCCCCGATCATTATCAGGTGGATATCCTCATAGTCAACGTACTGAGGGTCAAGCCTATCCGGGCCGACGACGGGATCGAACATCTTTCGTTGGCTGATTTCAAAGAGATCATCACCAGGGTGAAACCCGAGGTCGCGATCATGACGCACTTCGGCAAGTCCATCATAAAAGACAGGCCCTACCATCTCGCAAAGGCACTGAAGGAAGAGACGGGGTTGAAAGTCGTTGCAGCGTACGACGGGATGAAGTGGGACTTCTAGGTTGGGGCTCAGCGCCTCCTCAGTCGGCTGAGCCGACCGAGCCTCCCCGCTCAACTCGCTTCGCTCGCGCCGTCGCCCCCCGACGGGCATAAGCCCGCCGAGCCTCCCTCAAAGCTTGCTCGTCGGGACGTAGTCCCGAATGGTCTTGGCCTCTTTTGCCCCTCGAGGAAGAACCGCCGCAAGCGTGCACTGCCCCGATGACCCGTCCCTCCCCGCCCACGCCACGCGGGTGACTGGTGGCAAGCCGGATGGAACGCCCCGGTTATTTCGCTTCGCTCGCCTCTCGTACCGGTAGCACGAGGCGGAAGGTGCTTCCTTGGCCTTTGGTGCTCGTTACCTCTATTCTTCCTTGGTTTGCCTCGATGAGCTTTTTTGTCAGGGAGAGGCCCAGGCCGGTGCCTTCGCCCCGGACTTTTGTGGTATAGAAAGGCTCGAAGATCCTCTCGATATCTTCCTCTTCAACGCCGACGCCCTTGTCTGTCACCGATATCCAGACATGGTCGCTGCCCTCAGTGCCCGTCCTGACGATCACGGGCCCACCCTCCGGCATGGCCTGAGCTGCGTTCATTATGAGGTTGAGCAATGCCTGTTGCAGGTGAATCCTGTCCGCGTACACTTTAGGCAGATGCTCTCCTCTCTCGACAGAGAGCACGACTTTCTTGAACCTCGTAAGGTGGTGCTCGGTAAAGAGGACGGTGTCGTCCACAATGCCGTTCAGGTCGAAATACTCTCTTTCCGGGGCGGACATGCGCGAAAAATCGAGGAGCCGTTCCAGGACCGTTGCAAGCCTGTCCGATTCCTTCTCGATGAATGCCGCGTATTCCCTGATCTTGCTTAAATCTCGCGACCTTTCGATTCGCTTGGCAAACCCTTCGATCGAAATAAGGGGGTTCTTTATCTCATGGGCTATAGAAGCCGCCAATTCCCCGAGGGAAGAGAGCCGGCTGGCATGGGTCAGGACCTCGTCGAAGCTCCTGATCCGGGCATCCCGCTGCCCGATCTCCTCCATCTTCTGCCTCAGAGATTCATAGACTTCGTTCAGCTCCTTCAAGTTCGCAAGGAGAAGCTTCTCCCGGACGGTTGCGAGGCTCCTGGCTTCCCCGAGCTGCACCTCACACTCTTGGGCCCTCTTTCTTATGGATGTCTTCTCTTTTGTCACTTCGAACAAACCTTCGTCAGACAAGAAAAGCCTATGGCTCCCTCAGCGCCCCTCCCGGAGCACCCGGAGCATCGCTTCATGTATGAGACCGTTCGAGGCCACGACCCGACCTGCATAGATGTCGAAAGGCTCGCCTTCAAAGCCCGTGACCCTCCCGCCTGCTTCCTTCAGAAGAAGGACCCCTGCCGCAGTATCCCACGAGTTGAGATGGAGCTCCCAAAACCCGTCGAAGCGGCCCGCAGCCACGTACGCGAGGTTGAGCGCGGCAGATCCGTCCCGCCTGAGCGCCTGGGCCTGAAAGAGGAACGCGGCAAAATGATCCAGGTTGTTGACGCCGCCCAGATCATAGGGAAAACCGGTCACCAGAAGGGATTGCTTCAGATCCGTTGTTGCCGACGTCTTGAGGGGTTCACCGTTGAGAAAAGCGCCTTTTCCCAAACTCGCGAAAAACAGCTCATCGAAGATGGGGTTGTAGACCACGCCGCAGACGACCTCGCCTGCGACCTCGTACGCGATGGAGGTGCAAAAAAAGGGATAGCCGTGGGCGTAATTGGTAGTGCCGTCAATGGGATCGACGATCCACCTGTTCCTCCGGTCGTCGAAGATGTTGTCTTTCTCCTCGGCGATTACATGGTCATCGGGAAAGCGGCGTGAGATGAGGCTGATGATCCGTTCCTGGCAGGCGAGATCAACATCGGTGACGATGTTGATCTCGCCCTTGTGGACGATGGAGTGGCTCTCGCGGAAAAGCTTTTTCTGAATCTTTCCCGATTCAAAAGCCAGTTCTACGGCGAATTCGAGTATTGGGTCCATGGTGTCTATAATGATATGAATATCCGGAACGGTTTGCAACCCGGCCGTCCACTCACGCGAAGCCGTATCTTCAAGTCCTGCGGCTCCGGCCTTCATAGGATGCACACACCAGCCTAATTGAAGAAGTGCGGCGGCGGCAATTAACGGGG
The DNA here is from genome assembly GCA_963750015.1 of uncultured delta proteobacterium. GTDB lineage: Bacteria > Desulfobacterota > Syntrophorhabdia > Syntrophorhabdales > WCHB1-27 > CAVVNC01. The sequence goes on from CAVVPU010000242.1 coordinate 22,978, forward strand.
CTCGCGTCGCCTCCGACTGCGCAGGTGCCCGACGAGCAAAGCTCGCAGAAACTCCCCTTCACAAAGTGGAGGAACCGCCTCAGGCGCGTAGTGCCCCTTCCTGAGAGGGGAGGACGAGGGTGCCTCAAATTCTCCTCCCGTCGCTCAGTGCTTTTGGTTGTCAAGCCCATCCACTCGCCGTATTCGTCGATGATCTGGTCATGATGCTTTAAACCAGCCGATGATGCGCTCGGCAAGGATTTCCCCGATATCTTCCTGAATGAAATGACCTGCCTCAAAACGCTCATGCGGTTGGCCGGATGCGCCGGGGATGTGTTCGGTCAGGCGTTTCTGATTGGCGCGGGAGCCCATATTGAAGTCACGCTCGCCGCCAAAGAACAAGAAGGGCCTCTGGAATTTGCCTAATGATTTCCAGGCCGGTACGTTCTGCCTTTCAATAGCTGCAACCATAGATGGAAATGCACGCACCGCCGCCTTATAGATCAGGCTGGGATAAGGTGCGTCGTAAGCTGCCAGTTCTTCCCGTGACGGTTTACTAACCGAATTAGCCGCGACGACTTGGCTGGGGGTGAAGTTCGGTGCGGTCAGGGCGTAGAGGATCCATTTCTGGAAATTGACTGCCCAGGTAGCGGGGCTAAAATCGTTCGGGATGGCAAAATCGCCTAATGTGCAGTCTATCGTCACTGGGTTCGGGACGCGGAAAGGGTTCAATCGTTTGGGGATAATCGGCAGGGTTGTGTTGGCAGCGACCACCCTGGCAAACAGATCCGGATCGTCGCCCACCGCCCGCAGTCCCATCAGCCCGCCCCAGTCTTGGCAGAAGAGGGTGATCTCTTTCAATCCCACAGTTGCAATGAATGTTTTTACTCGCCGGACGTGCTTCTCGAAGGTGTGGAAGCTCAGTTCCACTGGCTTATCCGAACGGCCCATCCCGATGTGATCGACGGCAATAGTCCTGAAACCTGCCCGCGCCAAGGGTGAGATCATTTTCCTATAGAGGTAAGACCAGCTAGGCTGGCCGTGCAGCATCAGGATCACCTGACCGTCTCGCGGACCTTCGTCCACATAATGCATGCGCAGCCCCTCGACCAATGCGTAGTGAGGTTCGAACGGATAGCCGGGCAAGTTGGCAAAGCGTTCCTCCGGCGTGCGCACAAAGCGGACTCCGGACTCAGCGGTGAGGATGGGCGCCTCCCGGCCATCAGGCACGCAGGCCGGACGTTCCGGCGAATCGACCAGGACCCAATGCGGATCCCGGGCGGGCGATTTACCGGCGCTCCGATTCGCAAGCACGGCGCGGATCAATGTCGGCAACTGTCGAAGGTTCGCGGCAGCATTGCGGTCTGGCTTCTCCTGGTCCATCGTTGAGACTCCTTATAGGGAAGATACGGATACGGCTGATCGGGCCTTGCTTTATTGATCTCATCACTCCTGGATGCATCCGGCGTCGCTCGATTGTCCACTATTGACAGCCGGAAGCGGAGCGGCTCCATCTTAATCATCTGCTTCAATCGATGGTGGCTTTGGGCTTACCGATGTCCCACGAAGAGAGCACCAACATCAGTGCCGCGAGCGGCAGGTAAATATAGTTTTCGATTGCGCCAGGCGGTGTATGCGCAAAAGCGACCGGCTTCATATATCCGACCAGCACACGCAAGAGAGTCTCCAGGAACTGTACCGCCCACATGAATGGCACCAACGACCGGTAGCGTACGATAACGAGCCATTGGATCAGGGCGTAGATCAGTTGTGCGCTACCCCACAGGGCGACGAAAAAGATGATGCCGTCTGCGCCAGCCACTGAGAGATCGATTCCGGCAATGCTACCTGCGCCCCCGTCGGGAGCCAAAAGGTGAATAAAGCTTCTGACAGTGCCGATCAAGGCGATCAGGGCAAACACATAAACGGGCAGTTTCATCCCACGGATGTTATTATCGGCTTTGGCAGGCAGCAATATGGAAAAGATATCATTCACGATCTTGTCTGTGACTTGCTCGCTTTCATTGTACCACCTCTGGAGTTGGCTCGTCCATCAAGAGCGATAAGAGGGTAGCGAATGCCGTGCGTAATGTGCCATCCACATTCGTCGAGGCCTCGTGATTACCACTTCATCGCCTCATGGTCCCTTTTATCGCCGGTTACTGCATCGACCCTGGTCGTATAAATTAAAATGTTTTTGGTAAAAAGGGGAGTGGCGCGATTCCTAAAAGGAGGAGATACCACGGCCTTGACAGAGATGAAAGAGACGCAGAGAGCCGATGGACTCCCAAGAACAGCCCTCACGGGGGTTTGATACGACGCTCAGGAATCTGGAGCGGATCAGGGCAGCAGGGGGAAGCGTTGGCGTGGGAACGGACAGTTACGGATGCTACCTGAATCTGCCCGGATTCTATTGGAAGGAGCTTGAGCTCATGACGAATGCGGGTTTCAGCACCGGGGAGGCCTTGAAGGCCGCGACTCACGTAAACGCGAAAATTCTGGGCGCGGAAAAGAATATCGGAAGCATCACAGCGGGCAAATATGCGGACTTCGTGCTCGTGAAAGGAGATCGTTTCGCAGACTTCGGGAATCTCCGCAACGTGAGAATGGTCGTCAAGGGAGGCGTGGCGTATCGTGACGCAGAGCCGGTGGTTCCACAGACGGCCGAAGGGCGAACAATGCCTAAAGGCCGGTCCATGGCAAAGACCGGTGACCAAAGTGGAAGTTGATCTTACGAGGAGGCGTCGACCATGGAATATCAAAAGAAGATCAGAAGTGATCGCCACGATGTGGTGATAATAGGTTCCGGAATGGCAGGCCTCACCTGCGCGGGAGTTGGTCAAGAAGATCGGCGCTAGTGTGGAGGTCACGCCGATAGATCCGTCATACGTGGTAAAGGTCGGAGAAAAGAGGCTTGAAGCTTCGCTCGACATCGAAAAGTATACGGCCAACCTGACCAGGCTCTTCCCCGACGAGAAGGAGAACATCCTGCGCTTCGTCTCGGATATGAAAAGGGTGAACGAGTCCCTCAAATACGTGTCCCGGGGCAAGCCGAGATTGTTCACTCTCCTTGCCAGACATCGCCTGTTTATGCGATATGCGCGGAAAACCACCCGCCTCTTCGTCGATAACTATGCGAAGAACCCCGAGTTGATCGCCTCTCTCACTGCCGTGGGGAACTATACGACCTTGCCCGTCGAGAACCAGAGTTGCCTCGCTTTCGCGAACATATGGTCCGCTCACCATCTCGGCGAAGGGATGAGCCTGATCAAGGGCGGCACAAGGGTGCTCGTGGATGCCCTGGTCGGATACATCGACACACATGGCGGACAGGTGGTAATCTCCAGGGACGTGAAAGAAATCCTGGTCGAGCGGAATAAGGCCGTGGGCGTTCGCACCGTCCAGGGCGATGAGGTCCGGGCAAAAGCGGTCGTGTCGACGGCATCCAATGAAGAGACTTATCTCAGACTCGTAGATGGTAGATATCTCAAGAGGAGCTTCGTAGAGGCTGTCAGAAGGCAGGTGCATTCGGGAGCGCTCTTTCAGCTCTTCCTCGGCATCAAAGAGTGGACGGGAAAGGACTTGAGAACGTAACGACCTTTTCTCTCGGTAAAGGGCTTTCCGACCATTTTGAAAAGGTGAAGAACTGGGATTTGGATGCCATCTGCGAGGGCGCGGTGATCACCGTTGAGGGCCCGGAGAATTCGCCCCCGGGAACCAGGAGTATAAACATATCAACCCTGTGTCCCTACGATCACCCGAAGGACTGGTTTATCAGAAGTGGGGACAAGAGGGAGTACGCCAATTTCAAAGAAAGAATTGCGGAGAAGCTCATCGAACAGACGACCAGACTGATCCCCAACCTAAGGGAGCGGGTCATAGTGCAGAGCACCGCGACCCCGCTCACCATGTACAGGTACACAAGGGCCACACGAGGCGGCCTTCAGGGACTTGCACATACGGTAGCACAGAGCGGAAGAGAGAGGGGAGGCAACAAGACTCCCATCGGGAATCTCTATCGGGCCGGCCAGTATGTTTTTCCCGGGGCCGGAATCGTCACCGTCGCCATCTCCGGCACACTGTGCGCAGAGCTTATCATGAAAGAGCATGCCGGCCATAGGCAGAGCTAACGACCACTGACCAGGAGGAGTCGATGAAGATATTGGCTATCAACGGCAGTCATTCAGGCAGTCGGGGATATACCCGGTTTCTGGTGGACAGGCTTCTGGCAGGTGCGGCCCAGGCGGGCGCCGAGACTGAAGTGGTTGATCTGGCCGCCTTGAAGATCAATCGATGCCTGGTCTGCAACAAGTGTCAGGTGAAACCCGACGGCGCCTTTGACCAGGATCGCTTTCAGCCCTGGTGCGTCTGGGACGGAAAGGACGACGTGCAGGGAATATTTCTGAAGATGGCCGAGGTGGACCTGCTCGTCTTCGCCACCCCGATCTATATCTTTAACATGACGGGCCTTATGAAAACTTTCTTCGATCGCCTTTACGCCACCGGCAATTCTGATCGCTTGTGCGCTACCCGGAGTGGGCTTATGTTTCACTTCGTCGATAAATCGATCTGTTCGAAGCCCTTCGTCTGCCTCATCTGTTGCGACAACTTCGAGTCGGAGACGCCAAAGAACGTGATCTCCTGGTTTCACACGTTTTCGCGCTTCATGGAGGCTCCCCTCGTGGGGCAGCTGGTAAGAAACTGCGGATCCATGGCGGGGCACGGTAAAGACCACGAGGCCGAGGCACGTTTTCCCCGTATCTTTGACGTCTACAGGGCATATGAGAAGGCCGGGCAGGAGCTTGCCACGATTGGCCGGATTTCAAAACGCACGCAGCACAGGGCCAACAGGGAGATCATCCCGGTGATGGGTTTCGGGTTGGTCAAGCACTTGCGGGCGAGAGGACTCAAGGAGAGGTTTGTCGCCCGAGCACGAGAAATGCAGAGGACGCATAGTGACGACCGGACTCGACTTAAGTGAGCGCCTTCGATACTTTTCTTGCCTACGTCGGTTCCCGGGTCCACGATAGGCATTGACAGTCATCATTGCCACCTCAATGGGAAGCGAATCAGGGCGAGAGCTGGATTACGGACTTCAGAAAGGAGGCGAGTACTATCAATTAAGAAAGTACCCGAAGCTCAGTTTTCCCGCTATTCCCCCCATTTACCCACCCTTTACCCACCATATACCCCCTCTTTACCCCCCCTCCCAAGGTCCATTTCGATTTGACACATCCGTCTGTCTCCGGGAGAATTATAGTCATGAGGTGCTTCCCAAGGCCACTTTTGGACCTTCTGTCCGAATCAGCACGCTTCGATCAAGTTCGTCCCCAGACCTTCTTTGTATACAAAGTGGCCAGGAATTTCTTCAAACCGTCAAATTCCGTCAAATTCCGTAAAGTTGACAGACAGGCTCAAGATACGTGAAACCCTTGCTATTGGAGGTCCGGAGCATCGAGGAGGGCCGGAAGGTCGGCAGACCGTCACCGGGCAGACATGTACGACCGGATGGGGGATGAGACCTTAAGCGAGGCACTAGGTCAGTGCGGAGCGGGGGTGATCGCCTTCGAGGGGACCCGCTAAGCCGGACACCCTACCTGTCCAGCACTTCCCTCACCTTCGCGAGGAGGTTCGCCACCGAAAGGGGCTTTTGCAGGAAGTCCACATTCTCTTTTTGGACGCCCTTATCGATGACGACATCGCCGGTGTAGCCGCTCATGAAGATGGCTTTTACCTTCGGGCTGATGCGGGCAATTTGGTCGAAGACTTCCTTGCCGTTCTTGCCCGGCATGACGACATCCAGGATTACAAGGCCTATCCTGTCCTTATGTGCGTGGAAGGAGCGTATCCCGTCGTCTCCGTTGGGGGCCTCCAGCGTGGTGTAGCCTCGGTCCGAGAGGATCTTCGTTATCAGTGTTCTTACGTGCGCGTCATCCTCGATGACAAGGATCGTCTCGGAGCCTCCCCTGACCACGGCGCCGGCCGTGGTAACGTGCTTCTTCATCTCGACGAGGGGGAGGTATATGTTGAAGGTGGTCCCCTCGAGAAGGGCGCTCGTGACGGTGATATATCCATTGTGCTGCTTCACTATGCCGTAAACGCTTGCGAGACCGAGGCCCGTGCCCTTGCCCACCTCCTTTGTGGTGAAAAAGGGGTCGAAGATGCGTGTCATCGTTCTCTCGTCCATGCCGACGCCCGTGTCCGAGACGGAGATGCGCACATACGCGCCCGGTCTGCCGAATCCATGGGTCTTCTCGAAGGTCTCATCAAGGACGGCCACGTCTGTGCCTATTGTGAGGAACCCTCCGTTGGGCATGGCGTCCCTGGCGTTAGTGGCGAGGTTCATGAGCACCTGGTCCATTTGCGCGAGGTCCGCATCGGCTACCACCGTTTTCTCAGTCAGTTTCAGCTTGAGCTCGATGTCCTCGTGGAGAAGTCTCACGAGGAGCTTTGAAGCATTCCTCACCACATCGTTGATGTCGCGAGGCGCGAGGGTAATCTTTTGTTTGCGGCCGAAAGCGAGGAGGCTCTGGGTAAGATCGGCGGCCCTCTCGGAAGATATCAGTATCTGGTCTAGGTAGGGGCGGAGCCGGTCATCCTCGGCGACACTCATACGGGCCAGGTTCGCGAAGCCCATGATGACGGTGAGGATGTTGTTGAAATCGTGGGCGATGCCTCCGGCAAGGGTGCCTATGGCCTCCATCTTCTGGGCCTGAAGAAGCTGGGCCTGAAGCCTCGAATTTTCTTCTTCCGCCTCTTTGCGCTTCGTGATATCCTGGCTTGCCCCGTAGCACCTCGTAATCCGGCCCAAGTCATCCCTGGTGCCCCGTGTCCGCGTCAGGATATGGCGCACCTCGCCGTCACGGCGGATAATACGGTGGCCCACGTCGATGATGAATTCGGGGTCTTTACCCGACCTGATCGTCTCGAGGGCCTGCTCAAGCATCGGCAAGTCGTCGGGGTGCGCGAACCTCTTTGCATACTCCCCGATTGCCATCAGATAGCCGCCTTCCCGCCCGGTCGTGGTGCCCAGAAGGGCATAGAAGGCGTCACTGAAAATGAACGTGTCCGCGGCCGGATCAAATTCCCAGTAAACGATACCCGCGAGGTCCACGGCCTCGGACAACTGGAGCCGGGTGGAGCGCAAGACCTCTTCCGCCCTCTTGCGCTCCACCCGGGCGCGAAGGACCATGATGCCGAAAGCCAGGTCTCCCGAGAGTTCCTCGAGTAACCGGACCTCATCCGGGGTAAAGGCATGGGCTGTCGGGGAGTAGATGGAGAAGGCGCCGAATGTCCGTGCCCTTTCATCCTTGAGGGGAAGGGCGATGCTGGAACGATAACCGCGCTTCAGGGCGTCTTCGGCCCAGGGGGCCATTCGCGGGTCAGTGGTAAAATCCTGGATGTAGACCGTCTTTCCCTCCCTGACGGCCGTTCCGGTGGGTCCTTGTCCTCGCTCCGTGTCTGCCCAGGTGACTTTCGGGTCCGCGAAGGGCGGCTCCTCGAGCCCGGCCCAGGCGACTGGACGGACGGACTTGCCTTCATCATCCCCGGCATATCCCACCCAGGCCATGCGGTAGCCTGCCTCGTCGCACACGATACGGCAGATGTCGTGAAGAAGCGTCTGTTCGTCCTCTGCCCGCAACAGGGTCTGGTTGCAGTCGCTGATGGCGCGCAGCTCGCGGTTGAGGCGGATCGTGGCCTCCTCCGACCGCTTGCGCTCCGTAATGTCCTGGCATGCGCCGTACCTCCGCGTCACACGGCCCGATCCATCCCTGACTACCTTCGTACGCAGGAGGATGTGGCGCACCTCCCCATCCCGGCGGATCGTACGGTGCTCGATATCGAGAGAGGGTTCGAGTCTTTTTTCCCGCTCAAGATTCCGGGCCACGAGCTCCTCGAAGCGGGGAATATCGTCGGGGTGAATGAACCTTCGCTTGAACTCCTCCGGCGCCATACGGTAGCCCCCTTCCGCCTCCGCGGTCGTGCCATAGACTCCGTAGTAGGCGTCGTTGAGGACGATAGTGCCCCCTGCAAGATCGTTCTCAAAATATGCTATTTGGGCCAGGTTCGCCGCCTCGGACAACTGAAATTGGCTGGCCCGCAGGACATCTTCGGACCTCTTCCGGTCCGTGATGTCCTGGCTCGCCCCGTAGCGCCTGACAGTTTTTCCCGACCCGTCCCTGATTCCCCTTGTCCGCACTATGATGGAGCGCACCTCGCCGTCACGGCGCACGATACGGTGTTCGATATCGAAGTGTCCCGGTTCCTTCCCTGACTTGACACGCTCGATCTCCTGCATTACCATTGCCGCATCGTCGGGGTGAATGAACCTTCGTCGATATTCGGCGGCTTCCATCCGGTAGCCCCCTTCCGCCTCCGCGGTGGTGCCGTAGAATGCATAGAAGGCGTCGTTGAAAATGAAGGCATTCGTGTTCAAATCGACTTCCCAGTAGACGATACCCGCGAGGTCCATGGCTTCGGACAACTGGAGCCGGGTGGTGCGCAGATCCTCTTCCGTCTTTTCGAGCGCGGTGACGCGCCGGCGCATTTCTGCGAGGTCCTCGATGAGCTGTTCCTTTGTCTTGTCAAGGTCGTTCACGCCACCACCTCCGTTCGCGGCGCGACAGACGGGCGAAAGCCGGCCCGCCGGTCACGCGCACGAGAGCCATAGGAATAGTTGACGGTTTGTATCGATTTCGGGGGTTTGCCGGCAGATCCTGGGCAGGGAGAAGGTCGCACATTTTTTCGAGCCCTTCGACCCAATGGGTCAATCATGGCATACGTAATGTCGCATCGCCCTGCTATTCAATTACCACTAAGGGTCAACCGATAGCAACTAAAATGTGGGAAGAATGTGGGACGAACCTTCAGGCCAACCCCCTCGCGGGATGAAAGTAGCTACAGCGCTGCCCTTCAGGCCCGGTAATTGATTCGAACCTTGCGATATGATACAAATTACGATGCCAGATCTTGTGTTGCTCCACCCGCCCAGCGTGTACGATTTTCGAAAGCTCTCCGTTCTGCACGGTCCCATCAGCGACGTTATTCCCTCGACACCCATCTTCGAGATGTACCCCATCGGCTTCGCAAGCTTGTCTGAGTACCTGGAGCGGTACGGTCTCAAGGTAAGGATCATCAACATTGCCTATAAGATGCTCAAGAGCGAGCGCTACGATGCGGAGAAGGAGATCGCGGGCATCAAGACGAAGGCTTTCGGCATAGACCTCCACTGGATGCCCCACGTTCAGGGGGCCATTGCCCTTTCCGAGCTGGTGAAGAAGCATCATCCCCACACGCCCGTCATCTTCGGGGGACTTTCGTCCACCTACTTTCATCGGGAGCTGCTCGAGCGATACGAAACCATCGACTATGTAGTTCGCGGGGATTCAACTGAAGAGCCCCTCAGGCTTCTGATGGAGGCCATCAAAGAAGGAAGGCCGCCCCTTGACGTGCCGAACGTCACCTTCAGGGACAAGGGGGTAATAAAGGCGAATGAGACGACCTTCGTGCCCGAGGATCTCGATTACAGCCGCATCGACTACCGCCACATCATGCGCAAGGTGGTGAGGTACAGGGATTTCTCGGGCTACGTGCCCTTCATCAAATGGCCCCAATATCCCATTACGGCGATCTTTACCTGCAGGGGCTGCACTTACAACTGCAAGACCTGCGGCGGCTCGCACTACGCCTTCAAGAACATGACAGGCAGGAAAAGGGCCGCCTTCAAGTCGCCCGAGCTGCTCGTAAAAGAGGTTCGGGAGGTGGCGAGCCATCTCAAAGGGCCTATCTTCTTCATAGGCGATCTTTTTCAGAACGGTCCGGAGTATGGGGAGGAACTGCTTTTTCTCCTGAAAAAGGAGCGGATAAAGAACAACTTCGTCTTCGAGTTCTTCAAGCCTCCGAGCCGGGAACACGTCAAGATGATCAGGGATGCGGCGGAAAACTTCAATGTGGAGCTCTCCCCCGAATCGCACGACGAGAAGGTGAGACACGCATTCGGCCGGCCTTACACGAACGAGAGCATGGAGCGGCTGATCGAAACCCTTATCGAATACGGGTGCCGCCGCATCGATCTCTTCTTCATGGTCGGCCTGCCCTACCAGGACTACGACTCGACCATCGAGACGGCCGCATACTGCGACCGCCTCCTCACCCACCTCGGAAAGTCCAGGGTAACAACTCCTTTTATTTCGCCCCTGGCCCCCTTCGTCGACCCGGGCAGCATGGTCTTCGAATCGCCCGAGGAGCATGGATACAGGCTTCTGTTCCGGGACGTGGAATCGCACAGGCTCGCCATGCTTCAGCCCGGCTGGAAGTATTTCCTCAATTACGAGACCGAGTGGATGAACCGGGACGAGATCGTCGATGCCACCTACCACTCGGCCCTTGCCCTCAACAAGGTGAAGATGGCCCATGGCCTCATATCGAAGGGCACCTTCGAAGAGGTGGAGAAGAGGATCCTCTTCTCCCTCGATGTGGTGGCCAAGATCGACGAGGCCATGAAGATGAGCCCGGAGGACCGAAAGATAAGGATCGACGAGCTGAGGATCGATGTGAGGAAGAACATCAGCAGCATAGGAGAAAAGCGGGAGCTTGAGTGGCCTACGGGACTGTTGCGGATGAACCTTTTCAATATTGTGAAGACCCTGGTGGGACGATGAACGATCTGCTGAGAAAGATACCGAAAGTCGATGACATCCTCAAAGACGAAGGCTGGCTGGGGCTTGCCGCCTACCCCGTGACTTTGGCGAAAGATAGTCTCAGGGAAGTGCTCGACGAGCTGAGGGACGCCATAAAGGAAGGCAGGACTGAAACCGTGCCGGCCCTGTCGTCCATCATCGAGGAGGCGGCGGAGCGGACCAGACGCTTCCTGTCCCCCACCCTTAAAAGGGTGATAAACGGGACCGGGATCGTCATACACACGAACCTGGGCAGATCACCGCTGGCACCTTCCGCCATCGAAAGGCTCCTAGCCGTCGCCGGAGGCTACTCCAATGTCGAGTACGACCTGGAAGAGGGTACTCGCGGAGACCGCCACCACCATTGCCTCGCCGTCCTTTCGCGGCTCACCGGGGCCGAAGGGGCGATCGTGGTCAACAATAATGCCGGTGCCGTGCTCCTCACGCTCAATACCCTTGCCGAAGGAAAGGAAGTTATCATAGGGCGGGGCGAGCTCATCGAGATAGGCGGTTCCTTCCGGATTCCGGAAGTCATGAAAAAGAGCGGGGCCGTGCTACGCGAGGTGGGCACGACGAATAGAACCTTCGTCGAGGATTACGAGCACGCCATAAACGAAGGGACAGGGCTGATCATGAAGGCCCATACAAGCAACTACAGGATCAAGGGCTTCGTCCACGAGGCGACCAGCGAGGAGCTATCGGCACTTTGCGCCAGACACAAGGTCCCCTTCTTTTTCGACACGGGCAGCGGCCTCATTTCTCCCTTCGGCAGCTTCGCCCGCCTCTCCGAACCGTCCGTAGTGGAGGAGACGAGAAGGGGCGTGGATGTGCTTTCCTTCAGCGGCGATAAGCTCCTCGGAGGTCCCCAGGCAGGCGTGATTCTCGGACGGAGGCAGTATATCGACGCCATAAAGCGCAACCCCCTTACGAGGGCCCTGAGACCCGACAAGTTTACCCTCGCGGCCCTCGAAGCGACTCTTTTGCTCTACCTCGACGAGGAGAAGGCAAAAAAAGAGGTGCCGACTTTGAGAATGCTCGATGCTGATGAGGATCTTCTGAAAAAAAGGGCTTTCAGGGTGGCCAGAAGCGCGCGAAAGGTCGCCAGGGAGGTCAAGATCGATGTGGTGAAGCTCTCCTCCGAGGTCGGAGGCGGAAGCCTCCCCGATGTGCAGCTCCCTTCCTACGGCCTGTCCCTGGTGCCCTCATCGATGACCGTCGATGCCCTGGAGCGGCGCATGAGGGGTCTTGGCGTGCCTATAATAGGACGGATCGAAAAAGCACGCTTCCTCATAGACATGCGGACGATCATGGAAGAAGAGGAGCGTGAGCTGGTCTCCGGGATCGATGCGGCCCTCAGGGATGGAAACTAGATTTCGTCTTACATGCGACGAAGACGACGTGCGGATCGATGTCTATTTGTCGGAGAGACTCAAGCTGCCCCGGTCGCAGGTGAAGGCCTTGATCGAAGGCGGCCACGTCAGGATCGACGACCGGCCGCGCAAGCCATCCTTCAAGGTGAAGAAGGATATCGAGATCGAGGGCGAAGTGGTCCGGGAAGAATCGGAGACGCTCCTGGCCGAAGATATCCCGGTCAAGATCCTTTATGAGGACGAGTATCTTCTCGTGATAGACAAGCCGAATGACATGGTCGTCCATCCCTCGCTGGGCCATCGTAAAGGCACGTTGGTCAATGCAATCCTCAACCACATCAAGGAGACGGACCAGGGCGATGAGAGACCGGGAATCGTCCACAGGCTCGACAAGGGGACGACGGGCGTGATCATCGTTGCCAAGGACAGGTCGACCCAGGAGGCTCTTTCTCGCCAGTTTCACGATCGCAACGTAGAAAAGGTTTACAGGGCTGTGGTCGAGGGAGTCATGAAGGGGGACGAGGGAGTCGTGGAGGGGCAGATCGGGAGACATCCGCGCCAACGGCAGAAGATGGCCCTCGTCGCGAAAAACGGGAGATACTCCCTGTCCCGTTTCAAGGTCATCAAGCGGCTCGAAGGCTTTACCTATGTGGAGGTTTACCCCAGCACGGGAAGGACCCACCAGATACGCGTGCATATGAGCCATATCGGCCACCCCATCGTGGGGGACGAATTATACGGCCGGCGCACCAAGGGGCTTGCGGAAAGACCCCTTCTCCACGCGCGCCGGATCGTCTTCGACCACCCTGCCCGTGGGGGGAAGATCACGGTGGAGGCGCCTGTTCCGGCCGACATGGAAGAGTTCGTGAGGGAACACGATGAATGAGAGCGAGTTCGAGCTGAAGGGCGACAAGTCATTTCCCTATTTTACCTTTCCGGCCCTCCGCGATAAGGGCATCATTCACGGTTTCATGACAAGGGCCTCCGATAGGATGATACCGGATCGCGGCCTGCGGGAGCGCTTCGTGCGCTCTTTGGGCGCAATTGACATGATCATCATGGACCAGGAACACGGGGATAAAGTGCACGTGGTCGAAGGAGGGGAGAGACCCCTCAGGGGCGACGGCCTCATCATGGTCGAAGAGGGAAGGGTCGGGGTAGTGAAGACGGCCGATTGTCTGCCCGTCATACTCTATGATGCCGATTTTCCGATGGCGGCGGTTATCCATGCAGGCTGGCGTGGAACGGTCAAAGGAATTACCGGTAAGGCAGTGCGCCTCATGATCGACCTCGGAGCCAGGAAGGAAAGGATGGGCGCCCTCATCGGCCCCGGCATAGGACCGTGCTGCTACGAGGTTCAGGATGACGTGGCATCCGAATTTCGCAAAGCTCTCTTCACCGAGGACATCTTCGTCGAAAGAAACGCCTCCACTTACCTCGATCTGAAGAAGGCGAACCGGGAGTTGATCGAGCGGGAGGGAATCGACGATATCCATGACTCTCACCTCTGCACGGCCTGTCTGCCCGACTTATTCCATTCCGCACGAAGGGATAAACAACCGGGCAGACAGATAAACTTTGTCCTCCTCGGAAGATAGGATATACTCTAAGCCCGGACTGCTTACGGGAAACGTTAAGGAAGGGGACGTCGGATGAGTACACACAAAAAAGACCTTCTCTACATCCCCGCGATCCTGCTGATCACAGGTATCTTGGTCTATCTGGAGACCAACCTGACCTCCTTTCAGAAATTCCTGCCCGTGGTCGACAACAAACTGCTCATCGGCATACTCAACGTCAATTTCCTCCTGATCCTGCTCCTTATCTTTCTTGCAAGCCGAATACTGTTCAAGACCTATGTGGAAAAAAAGAGAGGCATCTGGGGCTCCAGGCTCAAGACGAGGCTCACCCTTACCGTCTTCTCCATCTCCATCATCTCCTCCGCCTCCCTCTTCATTCTCACCACGTGGTTCCTTTTCGTGAGCATGGACAAGTGGTTCAGTCAGGAGATCGAGGATACGGTCGAGAACGCCCGGGAGCTGTCGACCTTTTACTACGAGGACCTTTTCGGCCGCTATCAGCAGATGGGGGATATGCTCGCATCGACCATCAGGGACGAAAACGTGCTGGAAAGTGACAAGAAGCTCACCCAGTTCATAAAGAAAGAAGGGAAATCCAACTTTTTCGACTACCTCGCAGTTCTCGATCTCGCCGGCGAGCCGGTCAAGACCTACAGCACTCTTGACGAGGAGGTAAGCAGTATACTCCTCAAGAAATCGAAGGGCTTCATAAAAAACAAACAGACCAAGCAGATCGTTCCCGTGAAGGATGGGGAGCTCCTTATGTTCCTCTCAACGATCACCGACGACGTCGGCCAACCGAAAGCCCTTCTTTTCCTCGGTCAGAAGATCCGCGTCCACGGTACCCAGAATATGCAGCAGATAAGCTCGGCTTACAGGAAATTCAAGAAGGACGCCCGTCCTCTCAAGAAAGTCGTGAAGTACAATTTCGTTATCCCGCTCTTTCTCGTCGCTATCCTCACCATATTCTTTTCGATCTGGATAGGCATCAAGATGGCGACCGAAATTGCCATTCCCCTCGAGAAGGTGAAAGAGGGCGCCGCAATCATAGCCAAGGGCAGGTTCGATATCAACCTCGAGGACCGGGGAAAAGATGAAATCGGGACCCTCGTGGGCGCTTTCAACAGCATGGCGAGAGAGCTGAAGATCGCCAAGGACGAGATAGAAGAAAAGACCAAGTATATGGAGGTGATTGTCGACAACGTTGCCACGGGGATCATCGCGACCGACGTAAGGGGGCGCGTTCTCTTACTCAATGCGGCGGCCAGAAGGATCCTGAGAGTGGGCTCGGAAGGCGGCTGGCTGGGCGCTCCCTTAAGAAATGTCCTGGGTGATGATTTCAGAAAGACCATCAGGCCTTTCCTGAGAGGCATGCGGGAGGATGTGAGCGGGACCACCACAAACGAGATGACGATCCCTCTTCCGAACGACGTCTACTTGCGGGCATCCCTTACCGTCCTCCGTGACGAAGCTGGCAAGCCCCAAGGATTTATCGCGACTTTTGACGATATCACTCACATAATGAGGGCCGAAAAGCTTGCCACCTGGCGTGAGATCGCAAAAAGGCTCACCCATGAAATAAAGAACCCCCTTACGCCGATAAAGCTGTCGGCAGAGAGGCTCCGCAGGCGCGTGCTGCCCAAGGCGGAAGGGAGGGAAAAAGAGGTTCTTGACGAAGCGACAGCGACCATACTCACCTCATCCGATGACATCACCTCCATAGTGAATCAACTGAATAGGCTCAGCCAGACGTCGTCCGCCAGGACGGTGGAGGACGTGAACGCACTCATCGAGGAAACAATAGGGATATACAAGAACCTCTATGGGAACATCTCCTTTCAGTTTGAGGCCGACCGGATACCCCTGTCCATGATGGACAGGGACAAGATGAAGAGGGCCCTGATCAACCTCATCACGAATTCGATAACAGCCATAGGGAAGAATTCGGGGACCATAAAAGTGAACACGAGGTATGACAAGAGCAAAGGCATGACCTGGATCGAGGTGGCCGACACAGGACCCGGAATAAAGGACGAGGACAAGGGACGGATCTTCGATCCCTACTTCACCAAGAACCCTGATGGCACGGGCCTCGGTCTCGCTATCGTAAATTCGGTGATTCTCGAGCATGGGGGAAGGATCAACGCCCAGGATAACACGCCGAAGGGGACCAGGATGGTGATCGAGCTTCCTGTGGTCGAAGTATAGAAGATGCGCTCTTCTCCCCTCAAGAGATGAAGACCTCCCTGCTGCGAAGGCTCTTTCATTTTTCCGGAGTCATCATTCCCATCACGTATCTGTCTTTGGGGAAAAGCTCTGCCCTGCTAGTGACAACCATAACACTCGTCCTCCTCGCAATTGCCGAGTTCGTGAGAATCGGTCTCTCCCTCGATGTGCCTTTTCTCAGGAGACATTTGAAAGAGGAGGAAATAAAGAACCCTACAGGGAGCCTCTTCTATATGGTCTCCTGTCTTCTTGTCATACTTCTCTTTGGCAGGTCTATCGCCGTGGCATCCATACTGGTTCTCGTCGTATCCGACCCCCTGGCTTCCACCGTCGGCTCCCGATGGGGAAGGCACCGCTTTTTCGGCAAGTCGGCGGAGGGGACCATCGCTTTCTTCCTCTCCTCGATCATTGTGTTGAAGTTTTTTTCTTTCGGGAGCGCCCCCCTTCTTGCGGCGGCTGCGGCAGCAACCGCTACGGAGTTCTTCTCGTCCCGTTTCATCAACGACAATTTCGCGATCCCTCTCGCAACGGCCCTCGTACTGAGCTGCTTTTGAATGGGGCTCAGCGCCCCCTCAGTCGGCTGAGCCGACTGAGCCTCCCCGCTCACGCTCGCTCCGCTCGCACTGCCGTTGGCTCAGCACCCCCTCGACGCGCATAAGTCCGCCGAGCCTCCCCGCTCAAGGCTCGCTCCGCTCGCACTGCCGTTGGCTCAGCACCCCCTCGATCCAGGCTTGCCCTCGCGGACCATCGCCAACGGCGAGAGCTTGGTCCACGATAGGTTCTTGCCCTTTCTTCCAAAGCTCCGACCCACTACGCGGGTGCCCCGGCCCTCCTGCGACGGGCTTCCCCGATGTTGACTTTGGTCTGATTTTTGTGCTTAATTATTAGGTTCCACTAAATCGCAGAGGGTGAATTCATGAAGAGGACATTCCAGCCGCACAACAAGAGCAGAAAGAGAACCCATGGCTTCCTGGTGAGGATGCGGACCGAATCCGGGAGGGACGTGATCAGAAGACGGCGCGCCAAGGGAAGGAAACGACTCACCGTTTAATGGAACAAGGCCTGAGGAGAACCGAAAGGCTGCAAAAGAGAGATTTCCGGGAAAAATGGACGAGGTCAGGCAGATCTCTCCATTTTCTTCTCTTTCAGAGGAAGAATGAGAATTCGATAAAGCGGTTCGGAACCGTGGTGGGCCGAAAGGCCGGGGGAGCAGTTAGGAGAAACAGGATAAAGAGGCTGCTGAGAGAATTCTTCAGGCTCAACAAGCATCTGTTCGAGGACTCAACCAGCTATTCCGTAAGAGTGACGAGAATGCCCGAGAGCACGACGTGGAATGCCGTAAGCGAAGAGCTGCGCGCGCTGGTGATCAGGTCAATCAAGGAATGACAAAAATCGCCGTTTTTGTGCTGAAGCTCTATCGACTGTTTTTGTCCCCCTACATACCTACCTCCTGCAGGTTCTACCCCACCTGCTCGTCCTACATGATGGAGGCCATCCAGAAGAAAGGATTTTGGAAAGGCGTCTTTTTGGGTCTCCTCCGGATTCTCAAGTGTCATCCTTTCCATCCCGGGGGATTCGACCCAGTAAGGTAGCGGAGGCTTAATGGAAAAAAGAACAATCATGGCCGTGGTCCTGACTATTGTCCTCTTGATCGCATGGCAGTATATCATGCCCCAAAAGGTACCACCGACGAACGCTCCCCCGCAGGGGCAGGCAGGCAAAGCGCCATCGACCGCCGGACAGACGGGTCAACCTCCGGTTCCGGCCACCAGCCAGGGCACAGGGGCAGCTGTCCTTCCGGGCGCCCCTGCCGGTACGATCGAGCTGAAGTCGACGAAGCTGATCACGGTGGAAACACCCAAACTGAGCATTGTACTGGGTAACCTGGGCGGAGGCATGACGAGCGTGCGCCTCAAGGAGTATAAAGAGACCTTGGGAAGCCCAAAAAGCAAAGAGCTTCTCGAGGACCTGGGTCCTTACAAGTATGTGCCGGCAGTTTACCAGGCCGCAGGAGATAAGAGCGCGAGCGATGCCACCCTCTTCAGCGCCGACCGGGGCGATATCGTCGTGAAGGACAAACCCGAGACATTGACTTTTTCGGGCGCTTTGACGGACGGCACAAAGGTACTGAAGACTTACACCTTCTATCCGGATGCCTACTCGGTAGGACTCGCGGTCCAGACCGAAGGTGCGCCGCGACAGTCCGAGATGTATGTCGACTTCGCCCTCATGTCGCTCAAAGGCGGATCGAGATATATCTTCCAGGGTCCTTTCCTCTGGGACGGGCGCAGTTTCAGTGTCAACGAGAAGCCCCAGATGGATGTCGACGTTCCTTACAAATACGCCGGATTGAATGAAGGTTATTTTTCCTTTATATTCTTGCCTCAGGGTTCCCAGCCGCAACTTCAGATCTTGAAGACGGGAGACATCCCGATCGACCGGTTTTCTTCGCCCACGGGCCAGATAAACAGCACCCTCTATTTCGTGCCCAATAAGGTGTCTCTCCTCAGCCAACTGAATATTGGTGCAGAGAAGATAGTCCACTTCGGCTGGTTCGACGTGATCGGCAAGCCTATGCTGTGGGGTATGAACTACTCCCACAGGTTCACACGCAATTACGGAATCGACATCATACTGCTGACCATCCTCATCAAGATCATTTTCTACCCGTTGAGCGTCAAGAGCTACAAGTCGATGAAGCAGATGCAGAAGATGCAGCCCGTCATCGCGAAACTACGGGAGAAATACAAGGACGACAAGGAAAAACTGAACAAGGAGATGATGGATATCTACAAGACCAAGGGCATTAATCCGCTCGGGGGCTGTCTCCCCATGGTCATTCAGATACCGGTCTTCTTCGCCCTTTACAAGGTCCTCTATCAGGCCATAGAATTCAGGCAGGCACCTTTCTTTCTCTGGATCAAGGACCTCGGCTCTCCGGAAAACCTCTATACCCTGAACGTTGCAGGTTACGCGCTTCCCCTCAGGGTCCTGCCCCTTATCATGGGTATTACGATGGTGATCCAGCAGAAAATGACTCCGACAAGCGTCGACCCGGCGCAGGAAAAGATGATGCTTTTCATGCCCGTGATCTTTACTTTTCTCTTTTGGGGATTCCCGACCGGACTAGTCCTCTACTGGCTCGTCAATAACGTGATATCCATCGGCCAGCAGTACTACATCAACAAGCAGGTGACCTAAAGGAGTGCCAATGGAGTTTCTGGAAGTCGAAGGGAAGACTTATGAGGAAGCGGTCAAGAAGGCTGCTGTCGCCCTCGAAGCCGACGAAAAGGACCTCGAAATCGAGGTAACCGAAGTTGATACGAAAGGCATCCTCGGGCTTTTGGGAAGCAAGAAGGTGAGGATCACCGCACGCGTGCGGCACAGCCCGGAAGAATACGGCAAGAAGTTTCTGACAGAGGTCGCCGCCCTTCTGGGCGCGACCATACGCGTCGAGACAGCGACCCGGGACGATAGGGTGCTCTTCTCCATGGAGACCGCGGACGCCGAGGCGCTCACAGGCGAGGACGGGGAAGTCCTGGAAGCGCTGCAGCATCTCACCAAACTCGCCATAGCCAAAAGGTGCAAGGAGAATATGAAGCTTCTCCTTGATGTCAACGGCTTCAGGGATCGTCGGCAGCAGACCATCCTCGCCATGGCGAAGAGGCTTGGGGACCAGGTGCGAAAAGAGGGAAAACCTGTCAGGACAAAGCCCTTGAATCCTTATGAAAGGCGGATAATCCATACGCTCTTCAAAAACAGCAGCCGCATAAAGACTCACAGCGAAGGGGAAGGTCATACCAAACAGGTCGTCATCTCCCCTTCCGGTCCAGGGGGCCCGCACCATCAGGCTTCTTGACGACACCATCGCCGCCATCTCGTCTCCTTTAGGTCAGGGCGGGATCGGCATCATAAGGATGAGCGGGCCCGAATCCCTCGCCATTCTGAAGAAGATATTCCGCCCGAAAAAAAGCATAAAGTCCCTCCCTTCCCACAGCTTACGTCTGGGGTTCATTTTCGATCCGATATCGGGAAGAGAGGTGGATGAAGTCTTCGTTGTCTACATGGAGAAGCCTTCAACCTATACCCGTGAAGAGATGGCGGAAGTCTACGCCCACGGGGGACTCGCGGCGCAGAGGGCAATCCTCGACGTCATGCTGCGCAGCGGCGCCAGGTTGGCAGAACCTGGTGAGTTCACGAGGAGGGCTTATCTCAACGGAAGGATCGATCTTGTTCAGGCCGAGTCGGTCCTCGACATCATAGAGAGTGAGAGCGTCGAGGAGCTGGCATGTGCGGTCACCCATGTGAAGGGGCAGCTTTCCGAGAGGATTGGCCGGATCAGATCGGAGATCAGGGATATTCTTGTCGAGGTGGAAGCCCGGATTGACTTCCCCGATGAAGGGCTCGATCTTGGCGCCCCTTCCTGGTCGGGTCGTCTGGCGGAAATGGTTCCCTCCCTGTCGGCCCTCATCGCCTCCTTCTATGAGGGGCGGGCCCTCAGGCAGGGCCTCGATGTCCTCATTGTGGGCAGGGTGAACGTCGGCAAGTCGAGTCTGCTTAATGCCCTGGCTCTGTCGGAAAGGGCCATCGTCACGTCCCTTGCGGGGACGACCCGCGACCTGCTCGAGGACGTAGTCTCCATCAAGGGGATAAAATTCCGGATCACCGACACGGCCGGTTTGAGAAGCCCCCTCGACCCTATCGAGAAAGAGGGCATAGAAAGGGTTAAAAGGCGCATCCCCGAGGCCGATATCTGCCTGTGGGTTCTCGACGGGTCCGATCAGTACGGCCCGGACGACGAGGCAGCCTGGAAGGAGATCGAGCCGAAGAGGGTTATCGCCGTGCTCAACAAGAGCGATCTGCCAAGGCGGATCGACGAAGACACCGTGCGTGCAAAAGGTCTCGACCCGATAGCCGTATCAGCCCTTACAGGGTCCGGGCTTGAAGATTTGAAAGATGCCCTCTACCGAGCCTTCTCGGAGCAGGGTCATCGCGGCTCCGGGCTCGTGATAACAAACGTGCGCCACAGGGATGTCCTGACGAGAACGTGTGAAAGCCTCGGCCGGGCCCGGGCCTGCGCCGAGGCGGGAGAGCCCCTGGAGTTTCTGGCCTTCGAGTTGCGGGAGGCCCTCTCTCACCTGGGCGAGGTCACGGGCGAGACTTGTTCGGAAGAGCTCCTCGATCAGATCTTCAGCCGATTCTGCATAGGCAAATAGTCCTTCACATTTTCAGCAATCGCTCGGCATTGAGGTGAGCTATCTTTTCCCTGTCCGAATCGGTCATCGGGGTATTCTCGAAGCAGGCGAGGCCATCCTTTATCGTGACCCAGGGATAGTCGATTGAAAAGAGAACGCGATCTGACCCGAGGGCGGCGATGGCGCAGATCAGGGCTTCAGGCCTGTACTTGCCGCTCGTGGTAACGGCTATGTTGTCTTTGACGTACTGTGAATAAAGCTTCTTGAGCTTCACGGGCTTGTGAGACATGACGTAGCCTTCGTCCAGCCGGCCGAGGAGGTACGGAAGGGCCTCACCCAGGTGCCCGAGGATGAGGGTCGTCTTTGGGAAGGCGTCGAACACGCCCGAGCCGATAATCTGAAGGGCGTGAGTGCCAGTTTCGACCCCCCAGCTCCATATGGGTCCCTTAAGCTCGGGATGCCCGGGGAAATCGGGGCTCGGTTCACCCGGATGAAGATAGATCGGCACGCCGAGCTCCTCGGCGCGCTCCCAGAGCACCCAATACTTCTGCTGGTCGTAGTATTCGCCGTTCGCGGTACGACCGGCTATCAACGCTCCCTTGAAACCAAGCTGGGTCACCGCGCGCCTGAGCTCGTCGGCAGAGGCTTTGGGGTCCCACGTGGGCAGGGCCGCAAAGGCCGCAAAACGGTCGGGGTGTTTTCTCACGGTCTCTGCCAGGCTGTCATTGATCTTAGCGATGGTCGCGATTATTGCATTCGGATCTCCCTTTCCATTGTAACGGGGATAACCGGCGTTAAGCACCTGAATGGTGATACCCGACTCGTTCATGAGGGGGAGGCGCTCTTGCTCTATATCTTTAAGCCTCCGAAGAGGAGTGCCGATGGTGTTAACGTCGAAGGGAGGCCCTGCAGACATGCTTTCTATCGGACTGCTCCAGTGTTCCTCGATGCAGATCCTTTTCATGGACCTGGCTCCTCCCTTGTTCGCCGTCTGCGAATCGTTATCAGCCTTTGCTGATTTGACGCCTCCCTGCAACACGACAGGGACTGTCAAGGCGGCAAGGGCCGCCGTGCCAAGAAACTCTCTCCTGTCCATTCCGTCCTTCATTCAAAGCACCTCCGCTTAGAGTAAGAGAACCGGCCTCCCCGGATGGGGAGACATTCTGAAGCGTGAAAAAACTCCTGTAAAGGGAACCGCGCTCCCCATCTACGTCTATCACATACCACTCTTGGCGTGGGTATTACAAGCCAAACGAGCAGGACCCTCTTGCCGCCCCAATCCTTCGCCTGCTCCTATATGTACTGTTCGAGGAGGAGGGAAAGCTGTTTCTCCACCGATCCGGGCTCCTGCTTCTCCATATTTTGGATGGCCTCTCGTATGCGGCCGTAGACCGATCCGTCTTTCAGGTCATCCGTGCTCCGGTACACGCCGGCCCTGCGGCCTACCCGATAGACGAGCCGCTGCTCCGGACCGAGCTCGAAATAGCGATCGATCACCCGGAGCATCTTTTCCTTGTCTTCGGGAAGCCTGCCTTCAAGCTCTTCGAGGAGGTTTATGATGTGGTCGCTCTTGATGAAGCTCGTGATCCCCCGGAGGCGGCTGACGAGGAGGCGCAGCTCGACGAGTATTTCTTCGTCCTCTTCGAGAAGAAAATCACCCCTTTCCAACTTGCCGTAAAGGATCATCTCCTTCGTCACCTTCAGAGTGCGGAACCTGATGAAATCAGGGTCGATGCTGTTGAGGGCGTCCGCGGTCTCCAGGGCATGCTCCTCCCACCATTTCTTCCCGCCGAGGCCCGGCATCACGTATTCCGACAGCTCTATTCCTGACTCTTTAACGCGTCGTCCGGCGATCACGTGCTGCTCTTTCGTCACACCCTTATGCATGTATTTCAAGAGAAGATCGGAACCTGTTTCCATGCCCAAGTGGAGCCTCGTCAACCCTGCGCCCCTAAGGCGCTTCAGGTCTTCCATCGAGAGGAGCTGCGCGATCGTCTGGGACCGGCCGTAGGAAGTGATGCGCTCGACTGAAGGGAAGGCTTCCTTTAAATAGGTGAGGCATTCGACAAGATCATCCACCTTCATGACCAGAGAATTGGCATCTTGAATAAAGACGTGCTTGGCTCCTGAATAGACCCAGGCTGCCACACTCCTGAAGCAATCGTTGTACTTAGGATCCGAGAAGATCTCCCGGAGCAATCCGGGGGAGACGCTTCCCGCTTCGTCCCTTTGCCACGCGAGGGCCTCCAGGGCATGTCGAATCTCCCTGATCGTATCGATATCCGCCTTTATATCTGCAACCGATCTTCGTTCGAACTTCGTCCCCTTGTAGAGGTGGCAAAACTCACATTTGTTCCAGGGACAATTCCGGGTGAAGCGCACGAGGAGGCTTAAGGCCTCACTGGGAGGCCGTATGGGTCCTATCTCGTAGTTGAACTTTTCAGGCGATCCTTCGATCATATTCTTTCCTTAAGAGCGGTCCCCAAAGTCATCAGTCTCATCAAGGCCGTTGGTGGAAGAATCCACACATTGATAGTATTATACCCCTTGCAAGCCAACCCGCAAGCCCGCGAAAAGACTACCCGGCCGTACTTGACAAGATGCGGGGAAAGTGGAATCATTGAAACGAGTTAAACTCCGGACTTCGTCTGGATAAACAGCAGGATGGGGCACTAAGCGTAGCGGGGCGCCGCAGGCCTCACTTGAGCAGCTACGCGGGAACGGGCGGTGCGCGCCCGCGGCGGTCCTTCCTTTTTATGAAGGGGAGGCTCGGCCGGCTTTGCCGGTCGAGGGGGCGACGCGAGCCCCATTAAACAGCCCAAGATGCGGGGAAAGTGGAATCATTGAAACGAGTTAAACTCCGGACTTCGTCTGGATAAACAGCAGGATGGGGCACTAAGCGTAGCGGGGCGCCGCAGGCCTCACTTGAGCAGCTACGCGGGAACGGGCGGTGCGCGCCCGCGGCGGTCCTTCCTTTTTATGAAGGGGAGGCTCGGCCGGCTTTGCCGGTCGAGGGGGCGACGCGAGCCCCATTAAACAGCCCAAGATGCGGGGAAAGTGGAATCATTGAAACGAGTTAAACTCCGGACTTCGTCTGGATAAACAGCAGGATGGGGCACTAAGCGTAGCGGGGCGCCGCAGGCCTCACTTGAGCAGCTACGCGGGAACGGGCGGTGCGCGCCCGCGGCGGTCCTTCCTTTTTATGAAGGGGAGGCTCGGCCGGCTTTGCCGGTCGAGGGGGCGACGCGAGCCCCATTAAACAGCCCAAGATGCGGGGAAAGTGGAATCATTGAAACGAGTTAAACTCCGGACTTCGTCTGGATAAACAGCAGGATGGGGCACTAAGCGTAGCGGGGCGCCGCAGGCCTCACTTGAGCAGCTACGCGGGAACGGGCGGTGCGCGCCCGCGGCGGTCCTTCCTTTTTATGAAGGGGAGTCTCTGCGAGCTTCGCTCGTAGAGGGGGCGACGCGAGCCCCAATGATTGCCGCGAGCCCCATCAAATAGCAAAGAACCTATCGCGGACCAAGCTCTCGCCGTTGGCGATTGTCCGCGAGGGCAAGCCTGGATGGAGGATCGTGAATGTTCAGACCGGTGGTCTTTAACGAAGAAGCCTGCAAAGGATGCAATACATGCGTGGATGTCTGCCTGATGGAGATTCTGCAGGCGAATCCCGAGAAAGGCAAACCTCCGATAGTGGCTTATCCCGATGAATGCGCCTATGACGGTGCGTGCTGGCTGAGGTGCCCCCAGCGGGAAAAGGGAGCCATAACGGTTGTCCCTCCCCTTCCCATGAGGGTTTCCATACTGAAGGGATGAAAGCTCGGGTCTGTAATCAGTCATCACGACGTGAGAGGTCTACATATGAATTGCAGCACTGAGGTCGTTCCTGTAGAGACAGACGTACTGATCATAGGTGGAGGACTCGCCGGCTGCATGGCGGCAATCAAGGCAGCCGAGTATGGCCTGAAGGTCGCTATTGCGGAAAAAGGCAACACCGTGAGCAGCGGGTGCGCCGGTACGGGCATCGACCACGTATGGGGTTATATTCCGCCCATTCATGGAGAGATGGGCTGGACCATCGACGATCTCGTCGAGGACCATTCCCAGGGGGTTGCCCGGGGATTCATCAACAGAAAGCTCCTCTACCTCGTGGCGGGTGAAAGCTACGAGAGGGTGCTCGACCTGGAAAGGTTCGGGATCAATTTCAGATACCCTGAGAGCACCCTTCCCGGCAAGTTCAGAGTCGTCCATCAGTTCCACAGTGTGCCGACCACTTTCAACTTCGACGGTCGTGACCTGAAGCCGGTTCTCACGAAAGAGGCCAGGAAAAGAGGGGTCACCATCGTCAACCGCGTCATGGTGACCGATTTGAGCGTTACCGAGGGTCAGGCGTCGGGAGCCGTGGGCATAGGCACGTCAGATGGGAGAATCTATTCTTTCAAGGCCAAGGCCGTGGTAGTTTCGACAGGCAGAGTGAACAGGTTGTCCCGGGCCGTCACAGGGGTCTGGGGTAACCACCGGGTCCCGGTCAACGAGACGGGCGACGGCAGGGCCATGGGCCTCAGGGCCGGCCTTCCGATCATCAACTCCGAGTTTTACACCCCGGCAGGCTATTCTATAGGCAATTTCGAGTTGAACCTCGGCTCGCCGAGAAACACCGTGCAGCCCGCAGGTTCGGTGACGAGCCCCAAGGGTGAGCCGATCGTGCCGCGGACCTCTTTTTACGACTGGGGGAATCTCGGAAAAGAGAAGATAGACGCCCTGGAGAGCAGGCGGAAGTTCCTCGAAGGGCAGACCAGGGTTTCCTACAATCAGATGCACCAGCAGGGCAAGGGGCCTTTCTACCTCGATCTCACCAAAGGCACCGAAGAAGAGATACGATACATAGAGTGGTCGATCGGCAACGAAGGGAAGGGCTCCCTTTTCCTTGATTACCTGAAGAACCGGGAGGGCTTCGACTTCAGGAGCGACAAGCTCGAGTGGCTACCCAACAGCCGTGAGATGGCGGGCACTGCCGCTTCAGGGTTTTGGGTCGACACGAACATGGAAACCGAGGTCCCGGGGCTCTTCGCCGCAGGAGATGACGTGGGCGGGGTCCCGTGGATGTGCTCGCCCGGCGCCTTCACCATGGGGTGGCGGGCCGGCGAAAGGGCTGCTCTTGCGGCCAGGAGTCGCAAGAGCAGCCTTTCGATAGACCCGGAAAAGCTCGAAGGGCTGAAAGAGTTCCGTGCAAGCGTGATGGGCAATATGAAAGGGCTCCACTGGCGCGAAGTCGAGATGGCCATTCAGAACATCATGGACTATTATGCCTGTGACGTAAGATCGGAGCCCATGCTCGACCGGGGACTGGAGCGGTTGGAGAAAATAAGGCGGGATATCTCCTTTAGGGCGGAGAATCCCCATGAGCTCATGCGAAGCCTCGAGGTGCAATCGGTTCTGGAGAATAGCGAGATGATACTCGCAGCCTCGAAGGAGAGGAAGGAGAGCAGGACGGGCAACCGGGGGCTGGGCTTCGTGAGGGCAGAGTATCCCGAGCAGGATGACAAGAACTGGTTTGCCTTCCTGGCGCTGAGGATGAAGGGGAGAGCGTTCGAATTCTCGAAGATCCCCATAGAGAGATAAAGATAAGGTCGGTCAGGTGGCCGTACTTTGAGGGCAAGAGCAAGACAAGAGCCAAGAGCAAAGGCGTCGGATATGGTTATGTGGGTGAGGGAGAGCCGCATGGCAAGAATCGCACGCACCCGCAAGCGGGTTCCCGGCGGCGCCCTGCCGCACCTCATGCCCATCCGCCGTAAGGCGACCCCCGTGTCAGTGTGGCTGCTTTTGACAGGTCTTGCCGGACGGGGGTGCCCCGCTAAGACAGGTGGTACTTTTCTACTTGTGGGCTGCGGGCAATAAGGCACGACAGGTCATCCACATCTCATCGATTCTTCCCACGCGGCTCTCCATTCCACACTGGGTTCGGCCCGACCTGGGCCAAACCCAGTAGGAGTACATAGGATAGAAAACCCAACCAAAAGGCGGCCCCATAGGCCGCCGAAAAGCAATCCCAATTGTCCCCCGGCTGGGCCAATTGGGCACTTCATAGGATAAGAACCCAATTGAAATGGCGGCCCCAACGGGCAGTGCGCGCCTGCGGCGGTCCTTCCTTTTTATGAAGGGGAGGCTCGGCGGGCTTTGCTCGCCGAGGGGGCGACGCGAGCCCCATTTGATAGCCGCCCCTTAAATTGTGCCGCCCCCAATAAACCTTATTTCCCGGTTTCCCGCTCTCCCCCTGACGGGGGCCTCGTATTCGGCGGCGGCGGGTTCTTCATGGCCAGGCGGAAATACTCGCCCGTCTCTCTACGTTTCCAGTTGACCGAAATGTTCGTGGACGCAGGATGGGCCATGGATATGGCACCCCTTGGGCACTCTTCGATACAGGCCCCGCAGAACCAGCATTCCTCGGGGTAAAGGACGATGGGCACCGCTTTTTTCTCCGGGTTCGGCATCATCACATCCGTCGGGCAGACCTCGACGCACGCATTGCACCCGTTGCATTTTTCGGGATCGAATCTCTGCCCTTTGTTGGGCGTCGGCGCGTTCGGCGTCATGTAGACCTTGTTACTCATGGGGACCCCCTTGTTGTTACCGTGCGTGTCGTTCGTAATTCTCCTCGTACGTCGGTGCGTAAGGCGGCTTCAGATGGAAATCGAGGGGAAGGTCGCGAACCCTGACATCACCCTCTTCCTGTCGGATAGGAATAAGCTTCTCCCATTCGGGAGGGTCCATCTGCGGGTGGTCGAGGCGGTAGAAATCGAGGTAAATGCTGCTGCATTTGCGCGCGAGCGACGCCCGCATGACCATCTCGCCGAGGGAGATAAGAGAGAAGCACTCCAGGGTGCGCCCGAGCTCGTGGGGGTTCGACGCGTGTGCAGAGGACCCTTCGTTCTCCCGTAACTCGCCCAATAGATCAAGGCCGCGGCCGAGAGTAATCTCGTTCTTGTACTTGCCGCAGTAATCCTGCATGATTCGCGCGATAGCGACGTTGAGCTCCTTCCAGCCGATCCCTTGCTTGCCTGATTTCACCGGCCCATAAGCCCGGCTCTTTTGTGCCTCCACCTGTCTTCGGTCCACGGCCCCATCAGTGGCGCTCTTTGCAAAGGCAGCAGCTTTCCGCCCCGCGTACCTCCCGGTCGTATGCGATTCGCCGTGGCAGCCGGAGCCGAAGACGGGAGAGCCGCCCGCGGCGTAGAGGCCTTCCAGGGAAGTCCGCAGGTCCCAGTCGACGAGGAAACCACCACCTGCCAGACTCCTCAAGTGGGGAATGGGCGATCCGCCCCAGAAATTCGAATTCATATACGCCTCGGGCAGCATGACAGGGACCTGGAGCAGGTCCTTGTCGGGATCGAAGCCGCCTTTTGTGAAGGTGTCGTAGATAGGGATGCGCGTCTTGCCCTCGTTGCCCACCATCATCCCGAATATGCACCTTCGTTCCAGCTCGGGCATGCGGGTTAGATCGGCGTACAGGGGAAGGACATACTCGCCCTTACGAATGCCCTCGATCAGTCCGCGGGTCAGATCGTTCAGTCGATACTGGTCGACATAGGAATGAATGCCGATGCCTATGCCGAGTTGAAATCGCTGCCCCGGCGAAGGCAGGAAGCGCTCCTCGACGGTCTTTACGGGGCGACCGTAAGGATCAGCCCACGGCACCTCCTTGCCGTTTGCGTCGACGATGGAAGTCCCGTGATAGGTATTGCTCGTAGTGCCCATGCTGTAGGGGGCGTAGCCGAACCCGTTGAGACGGCCCGGACCTGTCTGTTCCATGAGGACAAACTCCGCACCTGCGTCCCACCCGATCGCGTGTCCCACCCCGGCAGCGTTCATATTATTCATGGAACCTGCGGCCGTCACCTCCGGGGCGAAGGAGAAGAGCCTGCCCCCGCCTCCGGCCGCGACGATGGTTGCCTTCGACTGGAAGACATAGAACTCTCCGGTCCTCATGTTGACGCCCGTAGCCCCGACGACCCGTCCCCCCTGCCTTCCACCTTCAGTGAGAAGTCCCGTGACGACCGTCCTGTTGTAGATCTCCACGCCGAGCCTTTTCATCTCGTAAAAGAGACGAGGTTTGATGTCAAAGCCCCAGATTCGGATAACGTGCCGGTTCGCGTAATCGTAGGCGAACATGAGCTTCGTCTCCTCGTCCCTGAAGTCGGCGCCCTTGAACTCGTCTTTCACGTCCCTGATCTGGACCCCCATCTCCTCACATTCCAGAAGGGTGTCCCAGCCTTCGGAGCAGATTATGTAGCGGGCTATGCCATTGGAGTAGCCGTGGGTGCATTCCATAATCGCCCGGGTGTAGTCGAGGGGCGTAACCTTTGAGCACGGGTTGGTGCAGGCCCCGTGCCAGTGATCGACGCCCGCCCCGCCCGAGCCGCTCCTTTTCGCGTGACCCGTTTCGGCGAGGACCACCTTTGCCCCGTTCCTCGCGGCGCTGATGGCTGCATGACAGCCAGCCACACCGCCTCCCACGATCAAGACATCGCACGATACAAGGCTCTCCTTTTCATACAGTATGGGGTAGGGCCATTCGGGAACGTTCCCCCCTTCGCTCACATACTCGTTCCATGTGGTCATCTTCGGCCTCCTTCCCGGCCTTACTTGCGCTTTTCCATCCAATCCTGATGCGAATACCAGGTGACGATATGTACCCTGGGATAATCGGTGTGTACCCATGGCCACATCACCCCCGCCTGGGCCGATCTCCATAGGGGGATCACCATGGCGTCTTCGGAAGCAAGCCTCGCCGCCTGTTGAAGGGCGGCCCTGAACCCGGCCACGTCATAGGTATGAAGGGCTTTCTCGCACGCTGCGAGGAACTCGGGAGACTTGGCGATGAAGCCGAAACGATAGGTCCACGGCCTCGGGCCGAAATGGACGAGGATGTCCGTCGAGTCAGGGTTGATGCCTGAGGCGGCGAGCACGAGGTCCGTCCAACCAGTGGGCGAGAAAATCGCTGCGGCATACCGTCCGCCGTCCGCCAGATCGACCTGCGTCCTGATGCCCACTGCGTTGAGATAGCTTTGTATCGCCACCGCTGCGTCCCTGGTGGTCTCAAGGCTGAGCAGCTTCGTCTCGAAGCCGTTGGGGTAACCCGCCTCGGTGAGGAGCTGTTTGGCCTTATCAGGATTGTAAGGCCTCGGGTCGTAACCCTTGACGTAGGCCGGCGAGTTGGAGGGCACTATTTGGTTCATAGCCTCGTACTTTCCGAAGCCGATCGATTTTGCCACCGCCGGTCGATCGATGGCGTACTCCACAGCCTCCCTCACCTTCTTGTTCGCATAAGGCGACTTGGGGTCCTTAGCATCGGCGGGAAGCAAGGCATAGAACATGCCCGGGGCCCAGTTCACCTTCAGACCCTTCTTCTCCAAATCGAGGACGCTCTTGACCGCATTGTTCACGTCGGTCCACTGGTCTGCCTGCTTCGACTCCATCAGCATCGAGGCAGTGACGAGATCGGGAACGTAGCGGATCTCGAACCCGTCGAGGAGGGGGTAGCCTTTGCGCCAGTAGTCTTTATTCCTCTCGTACCTGATCAGGCTGTCGCGCTTGAACTCGACTTCCTTGAAGGGTCCGGTTCCCACGCAGTTCGCCCGTGCCCACTCCTTTCCGCCATTCTTCGTGTAGGCCGTGGGTGAGATCATCTGGTCCCATCCGTAGATGTAGGCCGACCAGCTCGTGATCTCCGTGCAAATGAGCCTCACCGTGTACTCGTCGAGGACCTCGACAGACTTGACGAGTTCGCCGTCATATTGGGATTTCGTGTCGATCCTGAGCTGAAAGTTCCATTTGACGGCCTCGGCATTGAAAGGCGTTCCGTCGTGGAACCTGATCCCCCTGCGCAGGTGGAAGGTGACCGTCGCCTTCTGAGGGTCCATCTCCCACGATTCGGCGAGCCAGGGAATGAGATTCCCCTTGGCGTCCCAGTCGATCAACCTTTCCGAGACGGGGAGGGCGAAAATGGTGTCCTGGGGAGCCCAATCGGGCGGGTAGCCCAGGTTCGTGGGGAACCTCTGTCTGATTTCCCTCATGTAGCCTCCCCGCACTGCACCAGCCGGGGGAGGAGCATCCGTGCCTGGCCGTGAATACTTGAACACGACCGGCCCATTCTTCTGCTTGGCCTGGGCAAAAGCCTTGCTCCCGTAACCGAACGACACCAGGACGCCTATCACCACGATGACCATAGGTAAGGACAGTTTCCTCATCTTGTGCCCCCTTATTGTCGGTTCGTATGACAAGAAACCGGTCTCAAAGCCTCACATTCCTTGAAAGATCGTCAGCGCAAACCCGTCACCTCGCCTTCGTGGTAAGACTTGGTTCATTTATCCACTGTGCTATTCTGCAATTATTTAGTCAAGGTCTTTTTTTGAAGCTCTATCAGAGCTGGATGGAGATGGTTTTCGATATCCCGTCCTCTTCCATGGTAATGCCATAGATCGTATTCGACGATTCCATGGTGAGCCGGTTGTGGGTGATTATGATCGTCTGGGTCTTCCTGCTGATCGTCTTGACGATGTCGAGAAGACTGGCGAGGTTGGCGTCGTCGAGGGGCGCATCGATCTCATCCATGAGAGTGAAGGGCGACGCCTTCGTATCCATGAGGGAAAGGAGGAAGGCCAGAGAGATGAGCGCCTTTTCTCCTCCCGAGAGCAGCTCCATGCGTATGACTTTCTTCCCCGGCGGCTGCACATAGAGCTCTATGCCGCTCGTCTCCTGGTTCAGCACGAGGGCCCCGTGACCGCCTTTGAAGAGGATGTCGGTGAAGCGTTTGAAGGCATCGTTCACCTTTTCGAAGGTTTCGAGGAAAAGCTCCCGGGAGACCATATCTATCTTGGCGATAGTCTTCTTGAGGGACTCTATAGCCTGGGTCAGGTCGGACTTCTGTTTGTCGAGGAACTCCAGCCTTTCCTTTAGTTCCTCCCTTTCCTTTTCCGCCCTGAAGTTCACCTCCCCGATGGCGGCCAGCTCCTGGAGCACCTGTTCCCTCTTCGCATCGTCGGGCACCTCGGCCGGCTCGATCGCTCCAGCCTCCTCCACCCCGTAATCGGCCTTCAGTCTCTCCCGAATCGTCTCTTTTTTCTCCTCCAGGACAAGCCGCTCCTTTTCCACATTGTCCATCTTGACCCTGGTCTTCTCGATCTCCCCGTCGAGAGCTTTGAGGGCCTCCTGATCGGCCGTTTTTTCCATGTGCAGGTCGCCGAGCCTCGTCTTCATCTCTTCGTATCTGGCGACTGCCCGGGAGCTTTCCTCCTGGAGCCGGGTGTAGGCCTCTTCGAGGCCCGCCGCCTTCCCTGTGGCAGCCTTAAAACCCTCCTCCGCCTTGGCCGCCGATTCCGCCTTGGCCGTTCTTTCCTTTTCGAAGGCCGCCACAGAGCTGCCCTTTCGGGCCGCTTCCTCTTCATTCTTCTTCAGTTGGTTTGCGAGTCTTTCGATAGCGATCGATGTCTCGTGGAACTCCCCATCGATCCGGCCATACTCATCCTTGGTCTCTTCCAGGCGGGCCTTGAGATCAATCACCCCCTGCTCGACCCCGGCCTTCTCTACCTCACATTTTTCTTGAGCCTGTGCCATCCGGGCCGAGAAGGTCCCATCGTCTTCCCGGTCGACGCCCGGCTGGTCGAAGGGGTCGGGCGCGCTCAGCCTCTCGCCGGCTGTCCTGATCTGCGCCTTCACCTCGACCTCTTCCTTTTCCGCGGTCGTGAGACTGTCCTGCCTCGATTTCTTTCTGTCTCTCAGGGCCTGCCTCGATTTGTCCAGCTCCTTCAGGGAGAGCTGCAATTGTTCGAGCCCCATGGCTTTTGTCTTGACTCCTCTTCTATCTCACCGATTTCGCTCTCGGTGCGCATCTTTTCCCTGAACTCCCGTATGGACGGGCCGTAGCTGTCTGTGCCCTTGCGTATAAAGCCCCTGGAATCGACGAGACTGTGGTCTGTGAGAAAAAGCCCCTCCTCACCCCTTTCAATCCTCTCGAAAACCTCCTCCATGGCTTCGGCGCGCAAGAGCCTCACCTCTGCCTCCCCGTCGTTCAGATCGAACATGCCCTTTGGAGGGAAAAAGACGAAATCGGCATCGTACTTCTCTGCTGCCGCGGCGAGTTCGCGGGGGCTTCCTTCCGTCAGCACGTGATATTCCATCTCCTTCGGAAAGAATTTCTCCGTCATTTGTTCGTTATCTTTCGAGGGTTTCAGTACATTGATGAGCCGGCGATAAGGGAGATCCACCGTCTTCCGGCCTTCTCCGTAGCTTTTCATCTGCTTCAAGACTTCTTCCTTGCCCCTTTTGACCCCTTTGAGGCCTTCGAGATCGTTCCGCAGACCGATAATCTCGCCATTCATCCTATCGTATCGGGCGGACAGGGCAGATTCTTCCGATTCGATGGCCGTGAGTTCTTCCCTTTCCTTGCCCAGCCGCTCCTGCACGGTAGAGAGCTTTGTCTCGAGACCGGCCAACCTCTCTTTGAGGAGCCTCTCCTCCTCGAGTCGTCTTTGCTTGCGGGCCAGCCGCTCCTTATCTATTCGCTGCCTGTCGAGGATGCTGTTTCTGATTTCGGTGAGCCGTGTCATGACCCCGAAGAGCCGGTTTCTCTCTTCCTCGCCTTCGTGCTCGATCCTTTCCCGCATGCGCCTCAACTCTTCCCTGCGGGCTGCAAGACTTACGCCTTCCTCCTCCATCCGCTTCAGGCGAGCCTTCTAGCAATACGTACTCGTCGAGCAGAGCACACATAAACAT
>CAVVPU010000243.1:0-12120 GCA_963750015.1 uncultured delta proteobacterium
GGTAAACGTGCTGGCGAACCCTCACTTCGGCACCGTTGTTTCGGAGAGCGGTGTTGCGTATACCTGGAGCGACAACGCCCACGAGTTTCGTCTCACCCCCTGGTGCAATGATCTCGTGAGCGATTCCGGAGGAGAGGCTTTCTACCTTCGCGATGAAGAGCGCGGCCATTTCTGGTCTCCTACGCCCCTTCCCGCCCGGGGGGCCACTCCCTATGTAACCCGGCACGGGTTCGGCTACACGGTATTCGAGCACACGGAGCGCGGGATCGCCTCCGAGATGTCGGTCTATGTAGCGATAGACCAGCCCGTCAAGTTCATTGTCCTTAAGGTGCGCAATCGTTCGGGCAGACCGCGACGCCTTTCTGCGACGGGATATGTGGAATGGGTACTGGGGGACGTGCGGCCCAAGTCGGTCATGCACGTCATTACGGAGGTCGACCCTCAGGCGGGCGCGCTCCTGGCACGCAACCCCTACAGCGCCGAATTCGGCAACCGGGTTGCTTTCTTCAATGTGGATCATACTACTCGAACCGTAAGCGGCGACCGGACCGAGTTCCTTGGCCGTAACGGCACCCTCGCCAACCCCGCTGCCATGAGCCGGTCGCGCTTATCCGGCAGGGTCGGGGCCGCACTCGATCCATGCGGCGCGATACAAGTGGCCTTCAATCTCGACGATGGAGAGGAGCACGAGGTCGTTTTTACCTTGGGCACGGGGCGGAATGGCGACGATGCCGCCGCTTTTGCCCGTCGCTTCCGCGACTCCGTCGCCGCACGAGAGGCACTGAAAGGAGTGTGGTACTACTGGAACCACACCCTCGGTGCAGTCCAGGTTGAAACGCCCGACCGGTCCATCGACCTTCTCGCGAACGGCTGGCTCCTTTACCAGACGCTCGTCTGCCGGCTCTGGGGACGGAGCGGCTACTACCAGTCGGGCGGTGCCTTCGGCTTCCGCGATCAGTTGCAGGACACCATGTCCCTCGTCCACAGCGAACCTCGCCTGGTGAGGGAGCACCTCCTCACGTGCGCGAGCCGCCAGTTTGCGGAAGGAGATGTTCAACACTGGTGGCACCCTCCGGCGGGCCGTGGTGTGCGCACCCATTGTTCCGATGACTTTCTCTGGCTCCCCCTCGCAACGTGCCGTTACGTTCAGAGTACCGGTGACACAGGGGTACTGGACGAATCGATTCCCTTCATAGAAGGGCGTCCTGTCAACCCTGACGAGGACTCCTACTACGATCTTCCGCGCACCTCCCAGGAGACAGCCAGTCTCTACGAGCACTGTGTGCGCGCCATTCAAAGGGGCCTCAAGAGGGGTGAACACGACCTTCCCCTGATCGGTTCAGGCGACTGGAACGACGGTATGAACATGGTAGGCCGGGAGGGCAAAGGCGAGAGCGTTTGGCTCGCATTCTTCATGTATGAAGTGCTTCGCCGGTTTTCTCCAATCGCTCAGGCCAGGAGCGATCAAGATTTCAGCAGACAGTGCGAAAGCGAGGCCGACAGACTCCGCCGCAGCATCGAACAGAACGGGTGGGACGGGCAGTGGTATCGCCGGGCCTACTTCGATGACGGTACCCCGCTAGGTTCGACGAGCAACCCCGAATGCCGGATCGATTCCATAGCGCAGAGCTGGTCTGTGCTGTCGGGTGCAGGGGATGCGGTCCGTTCCCGGATGGCAATGGACGCGGTCGACAAACATCTAGTGCGCCGGAATGACGCCCTCGTCCAGCTTCTGGACCCACCCTTCGACAAATCGGACCTGAATCCCGGCTACATCAAAGGCTATGTCCCCGGCGTGAGGGAAAACGGCGGACAGTATACCCACGGGGCGATCTGGGCGGCCATGGCCTTTGCTCAACTTGCTGACAGCAGGCGGGCATGGGAACTTCTCGCCATCATCAACCCAGTGAACCACGGGAATACCCCGCAAGGCATAGAACGATATAAGGTCGAGCCCTACGTGGTCGCGGCCGACGTCTATGCAGCACCGCCGCATACGGGCAGGGGCGGATGGACGTGGTATACGGGCTCGGCCGCGTGGATGTACCGCCTTATCATGGAATCACTCCTCGGTCTCACACTGAAGACGGACAAGCTCTCTTTTGTGCCCTGCCTCCCCGCCGAATGGGATGGTTTCACCGTGCACTACCGCTTCCGTGAAACGGTGTACCACATAAAGGTCCGGCAGAAAGGCGCGGGTATTGAAGGGACAACAGCCGTCGTCCTGGATGGGGTCACGCTGGGAGGGAAGGAAATACCGCTCGTCGATGACCGGGAGGAGCATTTCGTGGAAATGGTAATGGCCTAGTCGGGAGAATGCTTGAGCCCCTTCACATGACATCTTACCGGGATGTCATTTGCCAAAGCAGCGAGGCATTTGTTGCAGCTCACGCAGGATGCTTTGACTATCTTTCCAGTTCTTATTCCTTTTATCAGATAGGGTTCTCTGATAAAAGGACGACACATGGAAATGAAATCCGTATGCCCGGCATGGATAGCATCGATGGTCACGTCTTCGCAGGGGACAGCAGGACGCATGAAGACAAAACAGCGTGCGCACGACAGATCGCTCCAGGCTCTCCTAAATTCTCCTGCTGTCGTATGCCCAGTGGAGCACTGCCTGTCTCTGCTTCCTGCGGCAGGCAAGGTCTCCCGCCCCGCAATGGCGCACGATCTGGGTAACGTGTCTCCGTATGGCCCTCCATCTTCCGATCTGGCGTTCATCGTCCGAACATCTTCTCCCCATGTAATACCTGCAGTACCATTGAAACCATCCTCTCGGGTCCTCGTAATAAATCCAGCCTCGCTTCCTCCACTCGGAGAGCGGCAGGGAAGCATTTACACCGAACATATTTAATCCGGGATCATGTCGCTCATGACACAGCCTGGCTTTCTCGAACCACGCTACCGGGAATTCTTCGGTGCAATCGGTCATGTATTTGCCTCCGAAGACTCCCAGCTCGAGCATTTCTGCTGGCTTGAGATCCGGCGTAAAACGGGGGTGGAAATGCTTCCCCACCGGTTCCGTGAGGACATAGACGTAGTCACGTTGCATCAGGTCATTGACGACCACCCTTCTCCTTTTCACAACCGCCTCCAGCCCCACTAACCGATTCTTGACGCATACCCCGTGTGCCATTGTCCCTATCTCCGCACTCTCCTGCGCGGAAGACGATGAAAGACTATATTTAAGTTACAGGCACGGAGGGACCGAAATCAATGAAAATCCTGATGACCGGAGGGACCGGCTTCGTCGGCTCTTATCTCGCCGCCCACCTCTTAAAGGGCGGACATGAGGTTACAATCCTCATACGATCGAACAAGGAAGCGCAAGGTATCTCGTCCGGGGTCTCTCTTGTGCAAGGCGATCCCACACAAAAAGGGGCGTGGCAGGAGGCAATTCGAAACCACGATGCGGTCATCAATCTCGCCGGTGCCCCGATCTTCACGAAGTGGACGGACGATCAGAAGAGGGCGGTACGGGAGAGTCGGGTCAGCACCACGCGGAACATAGTCGAAGGCATCGAAACGAACCCTCAAAAGAGCTTTGTTCTGTTCAGTACGTCTGCGGTGGGGTATTACGGCTTCCATGGGGACGAAGAGTTGACGGAGAATTCACCACCAGGCGACGACTTCCTCGCAACGGTCGCTGCTGAATGGGAAGGAGAGGCCCTCAAGGCCCAGTCAAAGGGAGTAAGGGTGGTGATAACCCGGTTCGGGATAGTGCTCGGTGCCGGAGGAGGGGCGCTGGGTCAAATGATCCCCCTCTTCAAGAAGTTCGTGGGAGGATCCATCGGAAGCGGCCGCCAGTGGTTCTCATGGGTTCACACACAGGACTTGACGGAGGCTTTTCTCTTCCTGCTCAAGCATCCTGAACTATCCGGACCGGTGAACGTCTGCTCGCCAAACCCAGTCAGGAATAGGGAGCTTGCAAAAGCTCTCGGGGAGGCCCTCCATCGGCCGTCCCTCGTCCCGGCGCCCGGGTTCATGATCAAGCTCGTGCTGGGAGAATTCGGGTCCGTCATTCTCAAAGGCCAGAGGGTTTTGCCCCGCAGGCTCCTGGAGAGCGGCTTCGTCTTTCAGTATCCGGAGATCCGCGTGGCGCTGGAAAGCGTGGTACATGGGTGACGCCTCTCCCGCTGTCGAGATCGAAGTGAAGACATTCGCTGTCGAAGGCGTGAGGGAGGGTCAAGTCCTTTTTCGGTATTGCAGGGCCCGTGGACGGTCGCTGTGGGCAATAGGCAGCCCCACTGCAACGAACCTGTGTGTAACACTTGGCGGAGCGGCTCATCGTTAGAAAGGTGCGTTTTACGGGCTAGGAAGTGAGAGAAAGAACATAGGCGAGGCTCGTCCATTCTATCGGTAAAGAAACGGAGCGATGATAAAAAACGGGGAAAGTAATGAATAAGGGACACCGCAGGTCCACTCGGGGAGAAAAAGAGGATCTTGGGCAAATGCTCGTGCCATTCAGCGAGTCTCCGGTTTGCCGTTCTCGCCACGTCCGACGAGGGGCGACCATATACCTCCTTGATAGCCTTCGCTTTCACTCCCGATGACCACACCGTTATTTTTGCGACGCCGAAAGCCACGCGCAAGTACAGGAACATAAGGGGCCAGCAATCAGTGTCCATCCTTGTCGATAACCGCTCCCAGACGCCGGAGGACCTGAGCCGTGCGGAGGCCGTAACGCTTATGGGCAGGGCAAGGCTCGTCAGAGCAGGTGCCAGAAAGGAAGAGTACCGGAAGGTTTTTATCGGCATGCACCCCCAGTTGGCGGACTTTATCGACGAGCCAGGAACGGCCCTTATGGCTGTGGTCGTCGAGCAGGCGGTCCACGTAACCCGCTTCCAGAATGTATCTGTCTGGACAAGCGGGTAGTTCAGAGCTATTAGGGCAAAGTCCTCGCCTGTGCGTGCTCTCAAACACGGGGAAAACCTCAAAGAGTAGGTTCCCCCTGCTGCTTTCGCCCCATGTTGTTTGGTCGTAAAGAGGATTTGGCATTACATTCTTTGCATGGATGCCGATTATCCGAGGCACCGGAATAAGTCTCAAGGAGGTTTGGGTGAAACTGAATGAATACTTCGACAACGCGAAGGGTTTGGGTGTGCTTGCCACATCGGATGCATCAGGGAAAGTGAACGCCGCCATCTATTCTCGACCCCATTTTACGGATGAAGGCGACGAAAAGACAGTAGCTTTCATCATGGCCGATCGCCTAAGCCATGCCAACGTCCAAACGAACCCTCATGCGGCGTTCCTCTTCGCAGAGGAGGGACAAGGATACGTGGGGAAGCGACTCCATCTCACGAAAGTACGGGAAGAGACGAGCGAAGAGCTCGTGGCCGCTATCTGCCGCCGCTGCAACTATAATATGTACGGTAAGGAGGCTCTTCGTTACGTGGTCTTTTTCAGGGTGGACGAGAGAGCTGCCTCTCATAGGGCCGGGTCCCGGATAGTCCCGTCCGAAGAGTGGCCGCTTCATAAATGGGAGCGCTCTACGATTTCGACCTCATCGTCATCGGAGGCGGCATCGCCGGCTTCGTTTCCGCGGTGACGGCCAACGGCTTGGGCAAGCGTGTGGCCATCGTCGAGAAGCGGAAAGTCGGCGGCAATTGTACAAACTTCACCTGCATCCCCAGCAAAGCACTCATCAGGGTGGGCCACGTTACGCGGGAGCTGGCTCACCTCGATCATCTCGGGCTCCGGACCGCACCTGCTACCACCCTCGACACCAGCCACGTGATGGCCCATATCCGCTCCGTCGTCCGCAAGGCCTACGAGAAGGACCTCCCGGAGACATTCGAGGAAATCGGGATCACCGTGCTCAAGGGTGCGGCGGCATTTGTCGACCGGCACAAGATCGAATTCGGCGGCTCATCCCTCACGGCAGACAAGTTTGTCATAGCAGCAGGCACTCGTCCCTTTATTCCGCCCATCGAGGGACTTTCGGAGATCGATTATCTTACGAACGAAAATATCTACGAGCTCGACAGCCTTCCAAAATCCCTCATCATTCTGGGTGCTGGAGTCGACGGTCTCGAGTATGCTTCGGCATTCGGAAGACTGGGCGTGGCAACCACGGTTGTCGAGATGGGGACGCGCCTCTTGCCCACGGTGGACCGGGAGCTGGTCAACAGGCTGCTGCAAAAGCTGAAAAGTGACGGTATTACCGTGCTTACAGGAGTGAAGACTCACAAGGTGTGGAAGGAAAAGGGCAAAGGCGTGCTCATGTTCGGCCAGGGAGGTGGGCGGTACGGGGAAGTTCAGGCGGATCGAATTCTCGTGTGTATCGGACGAAAACCCGACGTGGAAGGGCTTTTCCTCGAAAAGGCCGGAGTCGACCACACGGCCAAAGGTATCATCACCGACAGAACCCTCCGGACCTCCGCCCCGAATATCTACGCCTGCGGTGATATCGTCGGTCCTTATCAGATCGCCTCGACCGCGGAGTATCAGGGCATGGTCGCAGCTACCAACGGTGTATTGCCCGTGAAACGCAAGGTCGACTACCGGAACAACGTCTATGTCATATTTACCGATCCTCCCCTTGCATACATGGGCCTCACGGAAGAAGAGGCACACAGAGCATACGGCCACAAGTTAAGAGTCTACCGGTTTGACTATGGGAACATGCGCCGCGCCATGGTAGATGGCGAGCAGACCGGGGTTGCCAAGTTCCTGTGCGACGGCAGGGGCCACATTGTGGGCGTCCACATCCTCGGAGAAGGGGCCCCGGAAGTCATCCATGAGGCCCAGGTGATCAGGGCCCTCAACCGGCCTCTTCATGAACTCCACGCCGCGACCCATGCCTATCCCACTTACGCGCAGGCCCTCGTGGGCCGGGCAAGTCAACTGGCCTACCTCGACAAGATGAGCAGCAGCCCCTTGGTGGGAGCGGCCCTGAGACTGCTCCCAGGGTGCGCCAACCGTCTGAACCTGA
The DNA here is from genome assembly GCA_963750015.1 of uncultured delta proteobacterium. Classification (GTDB taxonomy): domain Bacteria; phylum Desulfobacterota; class Syntrophorhabdia; order Syntrophorhabdales; family WCHB1-27; genus CAVVNC01. The sequence continues at coordinate 6,941 of CAVVPU010000243.1, forward strand.
CGAGGGAGCGCCTCGCGGAGACTCCACCGACCCTGTCCTTGGCGTTCAAGGCGCAGGCAAGTGCGATCATCGAGGCCGAAGCATTCGGCCACGGCAAGGCGTGCATTCTCCACCTCCCGCCCGATCTGCTCGACCACGAAGAGGCGCCTCTACTGAACGCCTCTGCGGGAGCCGCAAAGGACCCCCGCCATATTATCCTCGACTTCGGCAAGGTTCGGCAAATAGACGGGTTAGGCGCAAGCATGCTCGTCAAGCTGTACGCTTTTTCACGCATGGAGGGTCGAGTCCTGAGCGCCTTCGGTGTGGCTCAATCCCTCCGTGATGTTCTTCATGTCACCGAGCTTGACCAGGCTATCCTGATCCATGGCAGCAAAGCCGGGGCGCTTCGGGCCGCGGGCGTCGTCGTCGATCAGGCCTACCTGGAAATCGGGACGGAGTCAGACGGCCTGGTGAATGGGGGCAACTGGGCCAAACCGGTGGCCAAGCTCAAGGTATCCCACCGCCCGCGAGAGGCACGGGGCCTCAACGTCTCCGGTCGCGGCGTGAAAAGTGGCGTCAACGGATTCGGTCAGTTATGGCAGAAGATCTTCCGCCTCCATATCAGCGATCCCGCCGTCACGCCCGGGCAGGCTATTGCCGCATTGAAGCAGAACTTTCCGGGCTTCCAGGCATCCCGCAACCGGTTCTTCCCTTCTCCTGCCGGCATCCGGCCCGGGGAGATCGTCCTTTTTGATTCGCTCACACCGGCCGGGCCGATTTCCACCGGTGTCATGATACTCTACGCAGACGAACGGTCATTCACTTTCATCGCGCCCCAGGGCCACCCCGAGTGCGGCATGGTGAACTTCAGTGCCTACGAGGCGGACGGGCACACTGTCACCCAAATACTTGGTCTCGCCCGGGCAGGCGATCCTTTCTACGAAGGGGGATTCCGTGCTATAGGTTCAAGACTTCAGTCCAGGGTGTGGACCTATGTGCTCACCTCTCTGGCCGCATATCTCGGAATTCCCGCCATCGTCAGGACCGAGGTGAGGTGCGTCGATCCCCACGTGCGGTGGGGTCAGAGCAGGAACGTATGGTACAATGCCCAAATAAGAACCCTGATGCGGGAGCCCTTCTGGTTGCTCACCGCCCCGATGAGGCGCGGGTGTGCCGAAAAAACAGAACGCACATAGAGAAGAATACGATGCGGTGGTCGTGGGTTCCGGCCCCAACGGCCTTGCAGCCGCGATAACCGTCGCCCGGAAGGGGCGTTCCGTCCTCCTCCTCGAGGGGAGCGAGACCGTCGGAGGTGGGACCCGCACCAAAGAGCTTACCCTCCCGGGGTATCGCCACGATGTCTGTTCCGCGGTGCACCCTCTGGCGCTCGCATCCCCCTTCTTCCGGTCCCTCGATCTTGCTGCCCACGGCCTTGAGTGGATTCACCCGCCTGTACCCCTGGCCCACCCGCTCGATAACGGCAAGGCGGTCCTGCTGCACCGGTCGATCGAGGCGACAGCAGAAGGGCTCGACCGGGACAAAGACACCTATTGCGGTCTTGTCGGCCCCTTCGTTTACCACTGGGAGCGACTCGTGCATGATACACTCAGACCGCTGGGCATCCCACGACACCCTTTGACCCTTCTTCGCTTTGGATCGCTCGCCATGCAGTCCGCAACGCGATTCGCGCGAATTCATTTCAAGGGAGAAAGGGCCCGCGCACTCTTCGCCGGCAACGCATGTCACTCGATCCTTCCTCTGGAAAGTCGCTCAACGGCAGCCTTCGGATTGATGCTGTCGGTGTTTGGCCATGCCGTGGGTTGGCCCATAGCCAGAGGGGGTTCCCAGGCAATTGCAGACGCCCTTATGTCATATTTCATTTCTCTAAGGGGGACGGTCAAGGTCGACAGTCCCGTATCAGCCATCGACGAGCTTCCCAAAGCGCGTATCCTCCTTTTCGACGTCACTCCCAGCCAACTGCTTGCCATAGCCGGATCACGGTTTCCCGCCGACTACCGGAAACGGCTCGACTCATTCCGGTATGGAGCCGGGGTGTTCAAGATTGACTGGGCCCTTGACGGTCCGATCCCGTGGCACGATCCCGCGTGTCTGAAAGCGGGAACCGTCCACATCGGCGGCACCCTGGCGGAGATTGCCGCAGCGGAGCTGGATGTGGGGCGGGGAGTCGTGCCGGCAAGGCCCTTTGTCCTTCTGTCGCAGCCGAGTCTTTTTGATCCGGAACGGGCTCCCGAAGGAATCCATACTGTGTGGGCATACTGCCACGTCCCTAATGGAAGTATGGTGGATATGACCCATTCAATGGAGGCCCAGATAGAGCGTTTTGCTCCTGGTTTCCGCGACCGGATTATGGCCCGACACATTTTTTCGACGGCCGATATGGAAGCATACGATCCGAACTACGTCGGAGGAAACATCCTGGGCGGCATACAAGGGTTTCGGGACGTGTTTGTGAAACCTTTAGGAAAATGGATACCCTATGCAACACCGGTCAAGGGCATCTACATTTGTTCGTCCTCAATGCCGCCGGGCGGGGGTGTTCACGGCATGTGCGGCTATTTGGCCGCGAAGCGGGCCATGAGGGACATCGGGTGGTGAGCGAAACTGCATGGCGGCTCATCGATTGGGGGGATATTCTGTCATAAGATCGGAGGCCCGAGAGCCCGCATGCGGGAGATATGCCCTTTGTCCCGTGCCTTGAAAAAGTCGATGGTCTCCCGCTCAAGACGAAAATGGACGGATTTCTGAAAATATTGCACGGCCTATTTGAATGTATTATTTTGAACCGAATAGGGTTGCCCAATCAAGGAAAACGTGAGGGTTAGCAATGAAGAATATGTCCTGTCGATCATTTCTGTGCCTCGCGGTTTCAGCCATTTTCTTTCTTTTGGCGAGCCCGGGGCATGCGACACTCGGTGGACCCGCCGACTCCGTCGAGGCGGACAGAAAGATGCTCTCTGCGAGCCGGGGCGCCATTACCACCCAAGGTAGCTACACCGTTCACGCGATGGCCGACGACGCCCACACTTACAGGGAGTATGTCTCCGCTTCGGGCGTGGTCTTCGCCATCGCCTGGGACGGCCTCTTCGCTGCCGATCTCACGCCACTGCTCGGCTCATACGAGGGTGAGTTTCAGCAGGCCCTCAGCAACACCCCACACCCACCAGGTATGAGAAACAGGTCTGTGGTGAGGACTCCAAGGGTAGTGGTGGAACAGTGGGGCCACATGAGGAGCATGCACGGCCGGGCTTACGTCCCGGATTTGATCCCCCCGGGGGTGAGCCTCGATGAGATCAAATAGGCATCTGCTCGTTCTCCTCTGCCTCTTTCTCGGCCTATCCTGTTGCGGCGGCGGAGGTGGTGGCGGCGGAGACGGTGGCGGCGGCGGTAGCGGCAGTACAACCAGCACGAACGTGCTTCCCATCACCGTGAACGGCTCGGAATGCGATCCCACCACTTCAGCGAACTACCCGGACAAGCCATGCGTGAGTGTCACCGTCTGCGACCCTGTCACCGGAAATTGCCAGACGGTCAACGACATCCTCCTTGATACGGGGAGCTCCGGCCTCCGAATATTCTACTCGGCCCTCCCCACTGTCGGCCCCCTCCTCACCCCGCTGTCAGCCACCGGGGGTGGGCAACTCTACGAATGCCTGACCTACGGCGACAACAGGTCGGATTGGGGGTTCGTGGCGTTCGCGAACGTGCAGTTGGCCGATGAGCAGACTTCCATCCCCGTTCCCGTCGAGGTGATCGACCCGCCCCCCGACGCAACCATTCCCCAATCGTGCACCAGTCCCCATACGAGCCCGGTAAGCGCCGGCTATAGCGGAGTCCTCGGTGTGGGGCCTCTGGTCTACGATTGTGGCAGCGTCTGCGTGAGCAGGCCGGCCGGCCAGTACTACACGTGCAGCGGCTCAACCTGCTCCGTGACCACGGCTTCCCTGGCCCATCAGGTGCAAAACCCGGTCGCCTCCCTTCCTGTTGATAATAACGGGGTGATCGTCGAACTCCCCGGCGTGCCCCCCGAGGGAATGCCTTCGGTCACAGGCTACCTCGTGCTCGGCATTGGCACCGAGCCGAACAACATGCCCTCGGGGGTGACCGTCTACGGCATGAATCAATACGGAGAGTTTACCACGAGCTTCGGCGGCGCTTTCATGAGCAGCGTCGCCGATACAGGGTCGAACAGCTTCTCCTTTCCGGACTCCTCCCTCCCGGTCGACAGTTACCTCTGGTTCATCCCCTCCTCCCCTGCCTACCTCTCCGCGACTATTACGGGGGCCGCGGGCTCGCCGAGCAACTCAGTAGCTTTTCAGATAGGGAACGCCGACAGCCTCTTCGCCTCCTCCACCGACGGCGAGGCCAACGGCGTCTTCTCGAACATAGGATCGAGGGGGGCTGGCAGCTTCTTCGACTGGGGGCTTCCCTTCTTCCTGGGCAGGAACGTCTATATAGGCATAGAGGGCAAGACCGTCCCGACCCTCGGCGTCACTCCTTTTCTCGCCTACTGAGATCACATCGACGACGTACGGCGGATGGACGGAAGGCGCTCACCGATCGCCGCATAGGGCGTATTCCCTTCATGCGACCAGCCGCACCTCGTGCCCGCACCTAAAGTCTACTGCAAACGTAGCCGGTCATTTTTCAATTAATAGGCCCGTGGGTCTTAGGGCTTCCTGAAATAGTTATCTTGCTCCGGTCCCTGCAATATGCGATATTACGGGCAGCAAACCGCCTCTTTGCGGCGTCCGAGGAGTGTTCAAATGAAAAGCAAATCACAGCCGTTATCATTGGAAGAGCTGAAGAAGCTTCGCAAACCAATGCGAAATGCTAACAGAGAACACAAGAAGAGTCTTACCCGTTTGGAGCGATTTGCTATCTGGATTACCGATCGAGTCGGTTCGATGGGTTTCTTCATCATTATCTTCGTCTGGACCATTGTTTGGCTTGGCTGGAACACCATTGGGCCAAAAGAGTCGCGATTTGATCCTTTCCCTGCCTTCGTCCTCTGGCTTTTCATATCCAATATGCTACAGATTTTTCTGATGCCCTTAATTATGATAGGACAGAACCTTCAGGGACGTCATGCTGAAGCGAGAGCAGAATTGGACTACGAGGTAAACATCAAGGCGGAAAGGGAAATAGAGGCCATACTCATGCATTTAGAGCATCAAGATGAG
>CAVVPU010000244.1:0-15004 GCA_963750015.1 uncultured delta proteobacterium
TAAGAAAGCTTCTCTTTCCGAAAGGATTCCCGCTCTATGTCGCGGATCTTCTGCAACAGGGCAAGCTCGACCGTATTGCTCATATTCGTGAATTCCATGGAAGCGAACCGAAGATCGCGACTCATGCTTTCCCTGTTTCCTTCCCAGGTCCTGAGAATCAGCCCTTCGAGTCCGTAAGTCCTTCCGTTCATCTCCACACTCGCTTTCACGATCGAATCCTGTCCCAGCTCGAGGGATCTTTCGTAACTGATTTTTGCTCCTCCCAGCGATATATCGAGCACGTGGACCGGCGTCTCGTAAATTGTCATTGAAATGCCGCTCCGACCGGTCGGGGCGACACGGTAGAACATCCTGATATTATACGGCTGCGCCTCTCCGGCCCTTTCCATCACCACTGCCTGAACGGGCTGGCCCGAGCTGAGGACATAGTCGATGAACTCGACGATCCTTGCGGTGCAGCCGTATCGACGAGTCACGTTCTTCTCTTTAGCCAGAAAGGTGATTACGGTTTCCGTCTGGACCTTCGATCTCAACATGGGGGGATCGGTCTGGGCGACGATGATTCTCTCCCCTTTTACATCGTATACCACAGAAGCTTTGACGGAGATCCTCTCCAGAGTGACGTCTATTTCGGTGACGATTCGGATGTTGAGTCCGGGCTTGATCTCGTGTGCGTCCATTTCCATATTATGGGGTCGATGGATCGGTGATTCTCACGGGCCTCAGGCGTCGGCGCGAACTGCCACAGGGGTCCGCGACTTTCCGGCGTCGAATACTTGTGCGGCCCATTGAACCGACTGACCGTATCCGGAGGGTATTTTCCTGTGGTCAAGACCGAGCTTGCCGGCCCATGAGTCGACTTCCTCCCAGAGACCCTTCTCGTAAGCGAGAACGAGCCTCAGGAGATCGCCGTGAGGGTTGCCTCCTATGGTAAGGGCCACGCTGATGTCTTTCGCGACATTTATCGTATCAAGGATCTCCTCCATGGGCCGCCCCACGAGGACGTCGAGCATGGAGAACATGCCGACCATGAACAGCTCCTGGGCCTTTCCGGCAAGGTCGGTCAGCGTCGCAAGGTACTCGCACAACTTCGCCCTGATCAGGGACGTTATGCTCACTTCCGACGGTTTATCGGCCCCCATGAAGGTGAGGATGATAAGGGAGGCCCACCTTCTCACCTCTTTCTCCCCCAGAAGCGACAAGGCTTGCATGATGGAGCTGACGGTGCCCCGTAGACCGAAATAGGCGGAATTGATGTAGTTTAAAAGGGTGTAGGTGAGGTACGTGTCCCGTTTGATAATGCCTTCAAGGCCGATGAAGTCCATGTCCTGCCTGTTGATCTCGTGGAGCATACGCAGGTGGTTCACTTTGTTTCCTGGTATGTTTTTGGCCGATACTATGTGCGGTTTGCCGAAGAAATAACCCTGGAAATAGAGATAGCCCATCCGGCGGGCCTGGGCGAATTCTTCGAGGGTCTCTACTTTCTCCGCGAGAAACTGTATCTTCCTTCCCTCATGGGACCTTATGATGGACGCCCTTTCGCCGGCGCTCACCAGCCGGAAGTCGACCTTTATGATATCGGCGAGGTCCAGGAGGGCCAAAGCGTCCCCGTTGTCGGGCGTGAAATCATCGAGGGCTATGGTATAGCCCGCTTCCTTGAGCTCGCGGCAAAGCCGTATTACACTCTCGTCGGCCGCGACATCTTCCAGTATCTCGATCACGGTATTCTCGGGTCTCAGGGAAAAGGGAACCCTTTTTTTAAGCAAGTCCAGGTTAAAATTGATGAAGGCCTTGTTTGTACCTGTAAGCTGGGTCCCGAGGACGAGGAAGGCGTCCCTGAGGACGTTCAGCGTGGCCGACGTCCCGTCTATTGCGGCATAGGAATTTTGACAGGAATTTCTATAGAGGAGCTCATAGGCAAACAGCTTCTGGTCGGTGTCGAAAATAGGTTGCCGGGCTACGAAGACCTCATCGCCGGAAGCGGCTGCCACAGCCTTTCCATTGTAGTCCATAGTTCCCCCCAAAAAGTATTGTCGGAGGACATCGCCGTTTCTTAAGCCTCATGAAGAAGTTCCGGCTTTTTTCCTGTCTCCGTCACCTGAGCTCACCCCATTCCTATTTGACGGGCATGCCTCTTCTTTGAGAGAATTGTAAGAGGTCCTCATGGCGGACGCCAGCAAACATTAAAGGAGAAAGAAATGAAATTGTTCAAGAAAGAAGAGTTTTTGCGTGTGGAGAATCGCGTTTCGGGCCAAACCTACCGGGAGGACATCCTGGCCGATAAAGATGCGGCCAAGGATCTCGGAGGTCTTTTTCTCATTCTTTCCCCTGGCGCCGAGGGAGAATTCCATTACCACGTCAAGCGGGAATCGATCCAGGTCTATCTGAGTGGGAACGGGACAGCCTGTTTCGAGGACAGGGAGATTTCGGTGACCGAAGGAGACGTGCTCTTCATCCCACCAGGAAAGAAGCACAGGATAAGCAATCGCTCGGACAAGGAAGTCCGCATACTGGAGTTTTTTACAGAGCCGCCCGCTGAATTCGATTACGTGAAGGCGCCTTGAAGAAGAAGTTCGGATCGTGTGAAGCGAGAGCGGTTCACACGGCTTTCGGGCCGCCTCGAACCGATTGAATCCGCATGGGTGCCTTTCCCGCGGCTTGCCGCGGGAAAGGCCATTCGGCAGGTGTCGTTGCCATAGGAACAATTAATTGTCAATATTCAATATAATTGCGCTATTGACAATGAAGAAGGGGGGCTATAGAATTAAATCCGATGGCAGAGACTAATCTCAGATACAAGACGCTCACCGATCTGTCCCGGATTTTGTCGCTCTTCGAGACACGGGAAATAGAGGAACGCAGCGTCAGTGACATCTCGAAATCGCTCAAGATGCTTCCGAGCAAAGTCTCCCGGATGTTGAAGACCCTGGAGATCGAGGGTTTCGTGGAAAAGAACCGTCATACGGGGAAATTCAGGATCGGTGCGCGTTTTCTCCAACTCGGGCTGCTTTACGTGCTCAACCATCCCTTGCGCCGGATCATCCTCCCCCATCTCGAGAAGGTGGCGAAAGACCTGGGCTTGGTGGCCGCATGGGGCATTTTCAAGAACGGCAGGACGATAGTCGTGGACCGTTTCCGACTCGACAACCGTCCCATGATCTACCTTCTCGGGTCGGAGGTGTCTCTCCACTCGTCATCATACGGAAAACTCTTCCTGGCCTACTTGCCCGAAGAAGAGCAAAGGCGGATTCTCAAGTCTCTTGTCCTCGTCAAGCTTGCTCCTGCCACCATAGACAACCTCCCGTCGATGAAGGCGGAGCTCGCGAAGGTAAAAGAAAGAGGGTATGCAGTGGACGATGGAGAGACGAGGGAAGGGCTCGTGGGCATATCGGCGCCTATCCTCGACGATGCCGGGGAGCTTGCCGCCGCCCTCACAGTCTCCGGCGATGTTGCCGATTTCAGTAAGGATAGGGCGACCGAGATAGCCTACCTGAGAGAGAAAGCTCTGTTCATCTCGCGGCAGTTGGGGTACAGAGCGCTCGGGGTCTTCAACGCCCTCTAACTCCCGAATCGGCCGCCGATCGACACAAGTGAATGACCCTGCTGCAAGCAGCGGCGTATCGAAGACGACGAGCGAGACGACCCGTGCGGGCGATCGCGGTTCGTTCGTGTGGGCCTCCGTCTCAAGTATGCCTCGTTTTTACCGATAATCTAGTACTGGTATGGATAATAACCCAATGTTGGTTCCCAGCACGAAGGTAGCGCCGATGCGCGGAAAACACTCCTGCGGGTCGGATCGAGAAACAACTCATGAGGGAATTGTGAGGATGAAACGATGAGCCGTGAAAGGTATATGGCCATTCCCCCCGGAGCGATCGTTCCCGGAAGTCTTCCGAGATTTTCCATCTACGTGCCCACGTCGGGCGGCCAATATGTACTCTGGGCCGAGGACGGCAATAGGGTTACGGAGCAGCAGCTCCTCAAACTCGCAGAGGGCGGGCACACGCAGGTCTTCATCGACCTTGAAGAAGAGCTCAAGTTCGACGAGTACCTGGAAACTAACCTCGAGGGCATCCTGGAGAATGAAGGGACTTCAGACGAGCAGAAGGCAACCATATTCGGCAAGGTCTCTGCCAACGTGGTGAAGGCCGCTTTTGAAACGTCCCTTGGCATGGGCGCCATGACGGGCGACATTATCGAGCGCACCCAAAGGATGGTGGCGAACGCTCTCATGTTCATAGCGGAATCGAGGTCGATGGAGGCCCTGGCCAAGATGATCGGCCACGACTACCAGACTTACGAGCACGCGACAAAGGTGCTCTGGTTCACTGCGGCTTTTCTGAAGGACAATGGGGAAATTCTGGAAACGATCCAGCCGGGCTGCGAGGCCTACGATGAGGAGCAGCGGAAGGACTTGCTGAGACAGTGCGGCGTTGCTGCTTTGCTTCACGACATCGGAAAGGCCCTCGTCGCCCAATCGATCCTCAACAAGCTCGGGCCCCTCAACGAGACCGAATGGGAAGTGATGAAACGTCATCCCCTGAGTGGCATGGCAATGCTTTTTGATACGGCAGTACCCGATTTTGTCAAAAAGGCCGTGCTGCAGCACCACGAGGACTTTCAAGGCGGCGGCTATCCCCTGGGCATCGAAGGACCGACCATAACGGTTCTCGGGCGGGTACTCAGGATCGTCGATGTCTTTGAAGCGATGACCTCCCGCCGTCCTTACAAGGAGGCCATGTCCGCCATGAAAGCGGTACAGATCATGGTCGGAGCGCCGTCGGAGGCAGAAGACGGAGAGAACGCCGTCAAGGATAAGCGCGACCTTGGTATGCGCCGCTGCTTCGACGAAAAGCTCCTTCGAAAGTTCATCGTCTTTCTAGGCCGCGTGCGGCTGACTGCCTAGAACGCCGCTAGAGGATCACGAAGCGCTTTATATACTCTACGATCTCCTCGGGGTCGTCCATCACCTTGAAGATGTTGAGGTCCTCCTTGTTGATCATCTTGTGCTCGAGCAGGTGATTTCGCATGAGGGCGACCATGTCGCCCCAAAAATCGCTGCCCACGAGGATAACGGGGAAAGGGCGTATCTTGCGCGTCTGAATCAGGGTGAGGGCCTCGAAGAATTCGTCGAGGGTGCCGAACCCTCCAGGCAGCACTATGTAGGCGATGGCATACTTGATGAACATCACCTTCCTCACGAAGAAGTACCTGAAGCTCAGGGGGAGCGTGATATATGGGTTGGGTTTCTGCTCGAAGGGAAGCTCGATGTTGATGCCCACCGACTTTACCCCTACCTCCTTGGCCCCTTTGTTGACCGCCTCCATCACTCCGGGACCTCCACCGGTAATGAGGTTGAATCCCGCATTCCCCAGCATCTTCGAAAGGTCGTAGGCCTTGGTGTAGAGTTCATCCCCTTCTTTTGTCCTCGCGCTGCCGAAGATGGTAATGGCAGGGCTCACGTCCGAGAGGTTCTCGAAGCCTTCAACAAACTCGGCCAGTATATGAAAAAGGCGCCATGAATCCTTGAGGGTTATGTCGTCGATAACGAACTGTTTTTCCATATTTCCCCTTTTTACCTTGAGATTTGACGGTTGCCCATATAATATTTAAGTCGACCAGGGGAAGTCAAAGAAAACTTTGTGTTTTCAGACAGGCCCTGAATAGGCCGTATAGGTCCCATTTGACCTACTACCGGGAAAAAGGGCGAAAGAGGAGAGATAAGAGATGAACAGGGCTATCTTCAGGGAGTACGACATCAGGGGCCTCGTCGATACGGACCTTACCGATGAGATTGCGCGCGATATAGGGCGGGCGTTCGCGACCTATATGCGCGAGAGGGGCAAGACGAAGGCTTCTTTGGGAAGGGACTGTAGACTCAGCTCGGATTCACTCGGTGCCCTTGTGGCGCAAGGGATGGCCGAAGGGGGACTTTCCGTCACAGACCTCGGCGTGATGCCTACCCCCGTTTTTTATTACTCCCTTTTCAACCTCGATGTCGAGGGGGGCATCATGATAACCGGGAGCCACAACCCCCCGGAATACAACGGCTTCAAGGTGGCCTTCGGGAAAAGCACCCTCTTCGGGGCTGAGATACAGGAAATAGGCAACATCGTGGAGGCACAGCGGTTCGCCGGCGGTAAGGGTTCCATCACTTCCTATCCGGGCTTGATCGCCGAGTACAGCGCCTACCTGAGCAGAAACGTCCTTATCGACCGCAGCCTCAAGGTGGTGGTCGACGGCGGAAACGGTACCGGAGGCGTCGTCGCCTGCCCCATAATGGAAGGCATGGGCCAGCAGGTTGTGCCTCTTTTCTGCGAGATGGACGGTCATTTCCCCAATCATTTCCCCGATCCGACCGTGGAAGAGAACCTCGAGGCACTGAAAAAAACAGTCCTCGCCACGTCCGCCGACCTGGGCATAGGCTATGATGGGGACGCGGACAGGATAGGGGTCGTCGACGATAAAGGTCAGGTGATCTGGGGTGACTACCTGATGATCATATTCGCCCGCGATATCCTCAAGACGAATAAAGGAGCCGCTTTCGTGTCGGAGGTGAAATGCTCGAAGAACCTCTTCGCCGACATAGAAAAACACGGAGGATTGCCGGTCATGTGGAAGGCGGGCCATTCCCTGATCAAGCAGAAAATGAAGGAAGTCCATGCCGTGCTCGGCGGGGAGATGAGCGGCCACATGTTTTTTGCCGACCGCTATTTCGGGTATGACGATGCCATCTACTCATCGCTGCGGCTTCTCCAGATCATCGGCCGCGACGGACGCAAGCTTTCGGACTTCCTGAGCGATCTGCCGCCCGTCTGGTCCACCCCCGAGATTAGGATGGACTGCCCCGAGGGGATTAAGTTCGGGGCGGTCAGGGAGATCACCGAATACTACAGGTCGAAGTTTCCCATCGTCGACACGGATGGTGTCCGTGTCCTCTTTCCCGACGGCTGGGGACTCGTCCGCGCCTCCAATACGCAGCCTATCCTGGTGCTTCGCTTCGAGGCCGACTCGACGGTTGCCCTGGATCGGATCAGAGGGCTCGTCACCGGAGACCTCGGACGGATCTTAGAGCGCATGGAGGCCAAGGCGAGATAAACGAACCCTCGTCCGCGCAACCGAGGCGCTTCGGCGTCATAATCGATTTTGCATGAGATACTACCTCTATCGGGGAGTGTTGATCGGCGAGCCTGAATAATTATGCTCGATCATGTATAATAGAGGTCCGACAGGATGAATTTCAGAGATGTTTAAGATACCACGCACCATAACGAGGGCAGGCCGGTACATCGGGACCGAGCCCAACCGTGTCTTGAAAGATCCGGCAAAGGCAGGTGTGCGCTTTGCCCTCTGCTACCCCGACATCTATGAAATAGGTATGTCCTATTTCGGTCTTTTTCTTCTCTACGAGCTGCTCAATAACATGGAAGGGGTCTGGTGCGAGCGCTGTTTCGCGCCGTGGACCGACATGGAAGTATATTTGAGGGAATCGCGGACCCCCCTGTTCACGCTTGAATCGCGGACCCCTCTTTCCCGCATGGATATGGTCGGCTTCTCTCTTACCTACGAGTTGAACGTCACGAACGTTCTCAACATGCTCAGCTTGGGCAACATCCCGATCCGGGCAGACGAGAGGAGCGATGGACCCATTGTCGTGGGAGGCGGCCCTCTCATGCTCAACCCCGTGCCCTATGAACCCTTCTTCGACCTCATCGTCATAGGAGAGGCGGACGAAGTGCTCGTTGAGATGGTGAACCGCCTCAGAGAACTCAAGGGGCTGCCGAGGGGGCGCGTGATCGAGGAGCTCGCCCTCCTTCCAGGGGTTTATTCGCCACAACTTGGAAGAAGACGGGTGGAACGGCTCTATATACGCGATTTAAACAACTCCTTTCATCCCATCAGGCCGCCCATCCCGACCGTGGGAAGTATCCACAACCGTTTGAATGTCGAGATCTCGCGGGGGTGCGGCAACGGGTGCCGGTTCTGTATCGCGGGCTATGGCTACAGACCCTATCGGGAGAGGGAGCCTTCCCGGTTGGCCGAGATCATCGATACGGCGTTAGAAGAGACGGGATTCGAAGAAATATCCCTCCTTTCCTTAAGCTCCGGCGATTATAGCTGCCTCTCCACCCTTATTTCTCACGTGCGCGGCAAGCACAAGAATATTTCTCTCTCCCTTCCGTCCCTCAAGATTGGAAGCATCACCGAGGAGGAAATCGACCTGCTCGGCAAGGGTGGCGCCAGGGGAGGCTTTACCTTCGCCCTGGAGACCTCTACTCAGGATTTAAGGGACAGGCTCAACAAGGACATCGACACGGATGCCCTTGCGCGCTACATTCCCCTCCTCAAGAAACACGGGTGGAGAAAGGTGAAGCTTTATTTCATGGTCGGCTTCCCTTGGGAACAGGAGGAGGATTTCCTCGCGATCCGGGACCTTATCCTTCCCTTCGTGCACAGCGGGATCGAGGTTGCCCTCTCCGTTTCTCCCTTCACGCCGAAGCCCCATACCCCGTTTCAGTGGCTTCCCATGGAGGGTGAGGAGAGCCTGAACGAAAAAATAGGGCTCGTCAAGCGGATAGCAGGAGGCCGCGGGGTCAAAGTCAAGGCTAGAGACACAAAAACGAGCCTCGTCGAAGCCCTCCTATCCCGCGGAGACGGACGGCTGGCGGGCCTCTTCGAGGGGCTCCATAAGAAAGGGGTGCGCCTGGAGGCCTGGGGCGAGCATTTCGACGGCGCCCTCTATGATGAATGGTTGGACGGCCATGAAGGCCTTGCCGCGGACCTGCTCGGGGCCAGGAATAAGGAAAACCCTTTGCCCTGGTCTTTCGTCGACACGGGGGTCGACTCCTCCTTTCTTCTTGAGGAACTGGAGAGGGCGGAAAGAAAGGAAAAGAGTGTCGACTGCTACCGCTCGTGCGCAGGATGCGGGATGGGGTGCCCGTCGCCGCAGGAAGGCATCCGTGCGGAAAGGAACGGCCGGGTCCCGGAAATCCGGACGCCTTCCGTTGTCACGCCGCTCATGCAGGGATCATTGCCTGCCGGGGATACGGACGAGACCGGTGAAGAAGGCGGACAGGCCCGGGAAGATCGCTCTTTCTTCACCTTCCGATACGCCAAGGTCGGGGACGCTCGCCACATAGGACACCTCGATACGGTAGAGATCATGCTCAGGGCCATTAGGTCCGCGGGCATCGCGATAAAGATGCACGGTAAGTACCATCCGAAACCGAAAATCTCCCTTTCACCGGCTCTGCCTGTGGGAGTGGAGAGTACCCAGGAGCGGCTCGAGATCGAGACTGAAGGGACACACGAGTTGGAAGCCCGAATGATCAAAAGGATCGACGCCCATCTGCCCACAGGCATAAGGATACTGGAGGTGAATCCCGGTCGGATGGAGGTGGGGGGCAATGGATTCGGTTATCTCCTCGTCGGCAAGAAAGGCATCGAGCAGACCGATGCCGTGAAACTGAGGGAGAAAGGAGAGAGGGCCTTTTACCGGTGGCAAGGGGGCAGGGTAAAGGAGGCGTGGCTCTCCGACGCGTTCGAGAGAATAGTGAAAATAGAGAACAGGAGAATAGATGCCCTCCGAACTGATCATTAACACGACCTTCAGTGAGACAAGGATCGCCTTCCTCGATAATGGGGTCCTCACCGAGTTTTTTTTGGAGAGGAAGAACGACAAGAGCATCGTCGGCAACATTTATAAAGGAAAGGTGGTCAGGATACTGCCCGGCATGGATGCTGCCTTCGTCGACATAGGATTGGAGAAGTCGGCCTTCCTCTATGTGGGCGACATCGTGGTCGATTCCGGGATGTACGAGGAATTCGAGGAGATAATAGGCACCCCCGTCGAGTCGAGCGAGCGGATCGAGGGTGTCATCGAAGAAGGACAGGAGATCATCGTACAGGTCTCCAGGGAGCCCATAGGGCAGAAGGGCACGCGGGTCACTTCCAGGATTACCCTCCCGGGAAGACTGCTCGTGCTCATGTCTGCGAGCGAGCACATCGGCGTTTCCCGCAGGATCGAAGACGAGGAAGAGCGAAAGCGTCTTGCCGCCATATTGAAAGGGGTCTGCCCCAAGGGATTCGGCCTGATCGCAAGGACCGCCTGCGAGGGAAAGAAGGAGGACGAGCTTCTCGCAGACCTCACGTTCCTTCGCCGCATGTGGGAGAGCATTCAGGTCAAGGCCAAGAAATCGAGGGCCCCTGCCATACTGCACCAGGACCTGCGCATGGTATTCCGGGTCATCAGGGACCTCCATTCCCACAACCTGAAGCGGATCGTCGTGGACGACCTCAACCTCAAGAAGCGTATCGACGAGTTCCTGGAGGAGTATCTTCCGGAGGAAAGATGTGAAGTCGAGTATTTCGACGAGAAGGAGGACATCTTCGAGTCCTACAGGGTAGAGGTCGAGATCGCCAAGCTTCCTCACAAGAAGATATGGCTCAAGTCGGGCGGCTATATTGTCTTCGACTACACGGAAGCTCTCACCGTGATCGACGTGAACACGGGCAAGTACCTCGGCAAACGGGGACTGGAGGACACCATTCTCCGGACGAACCTGGAAGCCGTCAAAGAGATCGCCTACCAGATACGCCTCCGGAACGTAGGGGGGATCATCGTAGTCGATTTCATCGACATGGAGCGGAGAGACAATAGGGAAACAGTCTTTCAGGCCCTCCTCGACGCCCTGAAGAAGGACCGTATAAAAACGTTCGCCTACCCTATCGGCGAGCTTGGCCTCGTGCAGCTCACGAGAAAGAGGACCCGAGAGAACATGGTCACCATGCTCACCGAATCATGCCCCACGTGCGAGGGATCGGGCTACATAAAATCGAGATACACCACGTGCTACGAGGTGCTGCGCCAACTCCGCTCATCCTGCAGGAAAGGGGAGGGCAGGCAGTTCAATGTCCATCTTTCCCCGGTAGTGGCGGGGCTGCTCATCGAAGAGGAGAAAAGCTCGCTCGAGTACCTGGAGTCCACCTACGGCACGAAGATCAACATCATTGCCAATCCCGATTTCATCATAGACAGCTTCGAAGTGAAGAGCGCCCGCTAGATGGAAAAAGTCATCCTCTCTCCCGCCAAGGTCAATCTCTTCCTCAAGGTCGTCTCCGAGCGGCCCGACGGGTATCACGACCTGGTCTCCATCGTCGACATCGTCTCTATCTATGATGTGATACGGCTGAAGGAGCTGCCCGACGGAGAGGTGAGGGTGCACGACACGGCCGGCTTGCTTCCCGAAGGGAGCGACAACACGATCCGCCGGGCGATCATGCTCCTCAAGGAACGGTTTCAGGTCTCATCCGGTATAGAGGCTGTGGTGGAAAAGCGGATCCCCATGGGCAGCGGCCTGGGCGGGGGGTCGAGCAATGCGGCCCGCGTGATGAAGGCCCTCGTTCGTCTCTGGAGCCTGCCGATCGAGACCCCTGAGCTGATGGAGTTGGGGAGGCAGATAGGGGCCGACGTCCCTCTTTTCCTTTTCGGGAGACCCTGCGTTATGCGTGGTGTGGGTGACAAGGTGAGCCCCATAGAACTGCCCCGACTGTCGTATTTAGTCGTCTACCCGAATGTGAATGTGAGCACAAAGGAGGTGTATAACAGGTTAAGAATCGTGTTGACAAAAGGGGAAAATGAAGTTAAAGTTACCGGGAAAATTTCGAGTATTACCGACATCGCAGGTATCCTGGAGAACGACCTCGAAAAGGTCGCTTTTTTGATGTGTCCGGAAATTAAGACAATTAAGGATCGACTAAAGGAGGTAGGGGCCATTGGCTCGCTCATGAGCGGCAGCGGGTCGGCGGTTTTCGGCATATTTGGGGGGGAGCGAGGTGCAAGGAACGCCATGAAGAAGATGGGGGGCTAGGAAGTGTCTTCATAGCAAACAGCATCTAGGAGGAGGGAGAGATGGAAATCACCGATGTCAAGATCTACCCTGTGAGTGAGAAGAAGGTGAAAGCATACGCTTCTGTTATATTCGATGAATGTTTTATTATAAGAGATCTTAAGGTGATTGACGGAGATAGCAAGCTGTTTGTTGCTATGCCGAGCAAGAAGATGAAGGACGGCTCTTACAGGGACACGGTCCATCCATTGAACAGCGAGACACGACAGAGGATAGAGTCGACTGTGCTGGAAGCTTACGACAGGGAGCTTAACAAAATATTATTATAGAAGTTTGTTGATTGGGGTGTCGTCAAGCGGTAAGACACGGGCCTTTGGAGCCCGGATTCGGAGGTTCGAATCCTCCCACCCCAGCTTTTAATGTGACGGGTGTTGGGCAGTTCTTTGAGGAGGATGGAAGTTGAATAGTTTGAAGATACTGAGCGGAAACGCTAACAGGGAGCTTGCTGAGAGGATATGCTCCTATCTCGGAGTCGAGATAGGGAAGGCAAAGGTGAGCAACTTCAGCGATGGCGAGATACAGGTGGAGATAAACGAGTCGGTGAGAGGGATGGACGTTTTTCTCATTCAACCTACCTGCCCCCCTGTCAACGAGAACCTCATGGAGCTTTTCATCATGCTCGACGCCCTCAAACGGGCATCGACCGCCCGGGTCAACGTGGTTATGCCTTACTACGGATACGGCAGGCAGGACCGGAAGGTTGCCCCCCGTGCCCCCATTTCCGCACGGCTCGTGGCTGACCTCGTCGAGACCGCAGGGGCGACCAGGATCCTGGCCATGGACCTCCACGTCGGTCAGATTCAGGGGTTCTTCAACATACCGGTCGACCATCTCTACGCGCTGCCCGTCCAGCTCGAGTATTTTGCCAACCTCGAAGAAGAAGTGGTCGTGGTCTCGCCCGATGCAGGAGGCGTCGAGCGGGCGAGGGAATTTGCCAAGAGATGCAAGAACGCGTCCATCGCCATCATTGACAAACGGCGGGAGAGGGCGAATGTTTCTAAGGTAATGCATATCGTGGGCGACGTGAAAGGAAAGGTTGCGATCCTCCTCGACGACATGATCGATACGGGCGGTACTATCGTTCAGGCTGCCGAGGCATTGATACAGAACGGCGCGAGCAGGGTCTACGCCTGCTGCACCCATGCCATACTCTCGGGGAACGCGGTGGAGAAGATCAACAATTCACACCTCCACAAGCTCGTGGTCACCAACACCATTCCATTGAACTGGAAACGGGAGGACCTGGGGAGGATCGAGGTGCTCGATGTCTCTCCCATACTGGGGGAAGCCATCAAGAGGATACACAACGAGGCTTCGGTAAGCTCGCTGTTTGTATAAAATGATTATGGGCGATGCGAGCGACGGTGGCTCGAGCGAAGCGAGGTGAGCGGGGAGGCTCGGCGGGCTTATGCCTGTCGAGGGGGCGCTGAGCCCCAATAACTGTAAGCTCGCTGTTTGTATAGATGACACATTCGGAAAGCCATCGCGGACTTCGTCCGGATCGGCAAGCTTGGGTGGAGGAAGCGACGCGAGCAGACAGTGATGCGAGCGAAGCGAGGTGAGCGGGGAGGCTCGGCGGGCTTATGCCTGTCGAGGGGGCGCTGAGCCCCAATAACTGTAAGCTCGCTGTTTGTATAGAATACATTACCAACAACTCTGAAAGGGAGAATTAAGTCATGGACGAGATACGCATACAGGCCGAAACCAGGATCGGAAGAGGAAAAGGACCCGCCCGCCAATTGAGAAGGGAAGGGGGCATTCCTGCGATTCTTTACGGAAGAGACGTAGAACCCGTTGCTCTTTCTATCGCATCCAAAGACTGGCGGCTCCTCGAAGCGCACATGAGGAGCAATGCGGTCATAAGAATGGAATTGAAAACCGCCACGAAGGTTGAGGAAAGGCCGGTCATGATAAAGAACGTGGCGAGGCGGCCGGTGGACCATTCGGTGGTTCACATCGACTTCCTCCAGGTTTCCATGGAAAGGGCGGTTCAGGTCGAGGTCCCCATCCATCTCGTGGGCACGCCGGCCGGCGCCGTGAACGGCGGCGTTATCGAACAGCACCTCAGGGCGGTCATGGTCGAGAGCCTGCCCGGCCAGATCCCTGAAAGGATCGATGTCGATATCTCGAAGCTCGAGATAGGCGATTCTATCCATATACGCGAGATCGAGCTCCCCGGCGTAAAGCTTCTTGACGCGCCTGACGTCGCCGTCGTCGGCTTGACGCCGCCTGAGGCAGAGGAGGCGGCCGCAGAGGCTGCACCTGTGGCTGAGGAAGGGGCAGCGAAGGAGGAGTAGGAGCTCTTGCTCCTCGTCTGCGGTCTCGGAAATACGGGCGCTGCCTATCGCAATACCAGGCACAATATGGGTTATCTTGTCGTCGACAGGTATGCCGACAAGTTCGGCCGCCCTCTGTCGAGAAAGGCCGCAGGGTGCCTGGTGGGCGAGGCGGAGAATGCCCTTCTCGCCAAGCCTGATACTTTCATGAACCTCTCAGGAGGGCCGGTTGCGGCCCTCATGCGGAAGAAGAATATCTCCCCCGAGAATCTTATCGTCATTCACGATGACCTGGACATGGAATTAGGAAGGGTGAAGCTACGGTGGGACGGAGGCGACGGGGGCCACAAGGGCGTCCGGTCGATCGCGGAGAACCTGCGGACCCCGATGTTTCACCGGATGAAGATAGGGATAGGCAGGGACCCCGTAATACCCCCCGAGGATTACGTGCTCGCACGGTTCAAGAAAGAAGAGCTTCCGACCCTGAACGAAGCTATAGACAAAGCGGTGGATGCCTTGAAAGTCTTCCTGACCGACGGTGCAGAGAAGGCCATGAACCTGTACAACAGATGACAGGCAAAAGCAGGTAGAAGGGCTATATGCCTGAATGTCAGTGAGGGCACGAGGTGTGGCTGGTCGCATGAAGGGAATACGCCCTATGCGGCGATCTTTTCGCCATATGCCCTCCGGCGTACGAAAGTACGCCTGCGGCCGATAAGGCTCAAATCTCATCCACCTATGACGCATCCCCTTCATGCGACCAGCCGGTGGCACGCGGAGCCGTATCATCTAAGAGCGCGGCTCCGGCCCTCATAGGAT
>CAVVPU010000245.1:0-4625 GCA_963750015.1 uncultured delta proteobacterium
GTAAACACCGACAACAATTGAACAAGGGCGGCGCCCTTTAAGGTCGCCAAAGACAAAGCGATGTGGAGTTTTGTTTCCCTCGCTCGACGAGGGGAGAGGGCAGGGTGAGGGTGGCGGCCGTTTTTTTGCCCTCAACTTTCGCGATTCGAGTTTCGCGATGTCTTTCCTGGCTCCGGCCTTCATAGGATGTAGACACCAACGTCAATTGAATAAGAGCGGCGTCCCTGGAGGCCGCCAAAGGCCTTAGCTTTCGCGATTGGCGATTCGACCTTCGAGATTCATCCTGTTGTATCATGTCCTTCCTATCGTATAATGTCAGTTAAGTCCGCGCCCCGTCGCTTCTTTATCCCTCGCCCGGCCGGGGGAGAGGGTAGGGTGAGGGGGACGGCCTTCTGGCTTATAGACGATTCTTCATCGCCGGGTCGGTCGGCTGTTAGGCCCGGCGTGAGTGGACAATTGCATGTTCGGGAATCGATGAGGTGTGGATGCGATTTGAACCATATAGGCCGTAGGCGTACTTAGCGTACGTCGGAGGACATATGGCGAAAAGCGCGCCGCAGATCGCGATTCTGAAGATGCAATTGGCCGGTCACTTATCGGCTCTCTGAACTGGAGGTTGTCAATGGGTTTCTCTTGCGGCATCATAGGTTTGCCCAACTCTGGCAAATCGACTATATTCAACGCCCTCACTACCCTGTCCGTGGCTGCCCAACCTTATCCCTTCTGCACCATCGAGCCGAACGTCGGCATCGTACCTGTGCCCGACGCGCGTCTCTCTGCGCTTGCCAGTCTCATCAAACCCGAGAAGGTCACCCCCACGACTATCGAGTTTATCGATATCGCCGGTCTCGTCAAGGACGCCCACAAGGGCGAAGGATTGGGCAACAGGTTCCTCGGCCAGATCCGCGAGGTCGACGCGATCGCCCATGTGGTCAGGTGCTTCGAAGGCAAGAGCGTGCCCCATGTCTACGCGACCATAGAGCCTGCGCGGGACATGGAAGTCATCGAGACGGAGATAATCATATCCGACCTCGAAATCGTGGAAGACCGCATCGACAAGATCGAGCGCCTCGCCAAGGTCTCCAAGGAGAAGCATGAGGCCGAGCAGGTCGTGCTCCTCAAGGTCAAGGCCATGCTGGAGGCCGGCAATTTCATCGACAGAGGTGTTTTTGGTCTCGAAGAAGAGGCCATACTCGCCTCTTTCAACCTCATCACTGCAAAACCCCTCTTCTACGTGGTCAACGTCGACGAGACAGACCTGGAGAATATCCCCATGGATGCGGTCGAGACGCCCGCCAGAGAAAGGGGACGCCAGGTGGTCTATATCTGCGGGAAGCTGGAGGAGGAGCTGGCCCTCCTGCCGAATGATGAGAGGCAGGACTTCATGAAAATGTATTCCATGAAAGAGACGGGCATCGAGAAGATCATCAGGGCAGGCTATTCCATCCTCGATCTCGTCACCTTCTATACGGTCGTGGGCAAGGAGATGAGGGCCTGGACCGTGAAGAAACAGACCCCTGTAGCCAGGGCGGCAGGCAAGATCCACTCGGACATGGAGCGGGGCTTCATCAGGGCCGAAGTGATCGCCACCGGGGATTTTCTGAAAGCGGGGTCGGAGCAGGGGGCGAGGGAGAGGGGGTGGGCGCGGGTTGAGGGAAAAGAATATTTGGTCCAGGATGGGGATATTCTGCACATCAGGTTTAATGTGTAGAATATCCCCGCTATCATTACGGATCGACCGGGCGCTTTTTGCGCCATGCTTTGTCATCAGCAGGGCCGCACGTCCTCGACGTACAACGAAGTACGCCTGCGGTGAGCGACCCCACCGATTGCCCCGCGGGAAAAAATCGCGGGGTGGTGTGTGCCGCGCCTGTCATCAAAAATCGCCTCGGCCGAGAAAGATAGCCTGGGTTCACAACAATGGGCGCTGTTTCTCTAAAACAGAGCAATGTTCTTCAAATAGGGTCATGCGATTCAATTCGGGTGGCACGTTCAAGAGCCCCGATGCGCTACAACTGCTATAGGTTGGACTTCGTGGTGGTGAGGCACCCCTCTTGGGGTGTTGTTGATCCGCCTGACGCAGGCCGGGCTCGCTTGAAACCGCCGTCATTGGAGAGTGGTGAAGTATCGGTCTTGCCATTCAAAGAGCAGGGCGGAAATATCTGGTAGGCCTGATTTTCCTGACTTCGCAATTTCGGTTTGAGCCCTACAAACCTCGCACGTGCTCCCTTGAGATACTCCTCGGACATCTCACAGCACACCCATCTGCGACCCAGCGCCTCCGCAACCTCTCCGGTGACACAAGAACCGGCGAATGGATCGACCACTAGATCGTCTTTATCCGTAAGCATTCTGATAAAGTACTCAGGTATTCCGGCGGGAAATCTCGCCGGGTGTACAGGCAAGGAGTTGGCACGACAGTATTCCTGGTAGGCGCCGTTCGACTCCGTATTAGCGAGAGCGATTAAATTCGGTGGTACGGACCCACCATTATCTTTGCCGAACTTATCTGAGATGTCGTGACCAGAAGGCCTCAACTTTGGGGTGTAGCCGTTCTTGAGAAGAGATTTCATTGAGTCGCTGTAGGGCGCGAGAACGCGCTTATTGGACGCCTTGGGCCAAGGAGACTGTGAGAGCCACCAGATACAATCAACTGCGTCTTTAACCCGTATTCTTCGGATGTTCACCCATTCAGCCGGAGTGGGTAGTTTTGCCGGATTCCACCAATAGTGCTCTTGACAGAGATGAAACCCGAAGTCTCGACATAGCATAATAAGAAGCTCGAAGTGATATAGCGACCTGGTCGGTATTCCTGGTTTCCATGATCCACCGATGTCAATGACCAAGCTGCCTTGCTTCTTGAGCACCCTTCGCATTTCGCGAGCAAATGGACGAAACCATTTCACGTATTGGTCAGCATCCTCATTCCCGTAGGCTTTCTTTCTGACGAGTCCGAAAGGAGGCGAAGTGACTATTAAATCGATCGTCTCCGGCTCCAAGGTTTTGCCCATGAGGTCCAGCGAATCGCCGAGGTATATCTTCCCGCGCTCAGTTTCCTCGAAAAGCGTCGGGTCATCTGTCCCATAGGACAGGCGACTTTCTCCTATCTCACTATCCCCGTAACCGGGTTTTTGTGATGTCGCGTGAAGGTGGCGCAGGTAGTCACTCAGAGAATCAAAACCCTCACGACTCGCCTCTTCCTCCATCTCGGCGTACTCATTCTCTGCAAGCCTGAAGTTAACAACGCGGCTCCGAGGATTCTGGCTTTTTGGGCGTGGCATGAGTTACTGTAAGACAAAAACGGGGCTGTGTCAAATAGTTTTTGTATGACAGATACTATATTGCATCAGTCCTCGCGAAAGGCGTTAGCCCTGCGGATGAACTCAACGCTCGGCCATTGGCGCCTGTCCGGTGGCAGAAAGACCTCCCGATTCAAATGGGCTTCGAATTCGGGAAGCCCCCCACCAAGACCTAACCTGACAAGATCACGCTTCTTGGGTGCGCTGATGACCATGCGCCTGTCTTCGGTCAGGTAGATGAGCCCCCGGTCGTACGCTCTGTGGTAGGTTGGCGAAAGACATATGCCATTAGTCACTTCGTCAGTGCTGCCATCGGCTCCGACGGGAAGAATGTGCGCTGCCTCGATAAGGCGAAGCTGCAGCCCAGTCACGGCGCACTTGTGATCATACGCTACGGTCACCTTACGGCGAAAATCACTATCACGTGCCAATCGTGATATTTTGGCGATAACACGCCGGCGTTCTTCCGGGACAGTAGCGACTTCCTCCTCAGTGACCGCCTCGAAACGCGTCGCTTTAGTCAGCAGATCGGAAACATAGGCATCGGCGCCGCTGTCATGAAGATCTTCCGCATTAAGGGAGTATGAAAGAATATTGTCAGGCCGAAACCCAATGGCGATTTCGTCGTTGCTTTTGCGTGAGAAGGCGAAGCCATCTCGCACGGCGTCCCGAAGTGCGTTGATGTTTATTTGTATGGACGGCGACTTCGGAGAGAAGTTCGTATGTTTACGGAGATCGAATCCGGCGAAGCATTTCGTCCCCGGATCATATCCGAGAAGCAGTGTTGGACCGTCCGGGTTTTCCGGAAGCGGTGGGGTTACTGATGTCAGTTGGATACGGAACTCATCTCGTGGGCGCGCTGCTCCGCCGCCGTGTGTTAAGGTCCAGATGTAGATCCACACTGGAAACGACATCTCGCCGGCAGCAATCTGGAACCTGTGCGGATGCACTCTTGCCTCCGAGACGAGTGCAGCAGATGCACCTGCTTCGGTGAACGCGTCTTCAATTGCAGCGACGATCTGTATTGGTGATAATGCAGCCACTAGCTACCCCTTTCATTGTCGCTATTTGGCCCTCAACGCTGGGGTTCGCGCAAGGTTGCCTTATGACAGAAGGCCATCTACATAGTCGCCCTCTATCTTATGATCGTGAGCGAGACGCTGTCAAGGAATAGTCACTCAACAAAAAGGGACAGCCCAGAAAAAGCTTGAAAAGCTTGTGGGGTCGGGTCTTGCAATCATACATTTTCAGATAGCGTTATTGTATCTTTGTGTGATTGCAGGGTCTGACCCCATTGGCATTACAGAACTGGAGGGCCGGGACCGG
>CAVVPU010000246.1:0-44200 GCA_963750015.1 uncultured delta proteobacterium
GGCAGGATCGTCAAGATAGACAGGGAAGAGCAGGAGGTCGGCGTTAACTTCGACGGAAAAATAGTGGGCTACGATTTTTCCGAGCTTGACGAGATAGTCCTCGCCTACGCGACCTCGGTGCATAAGTCCCAGGGGTCCGAGTATCCGGCGGTGGTGCTGCCCATATTGTCGCAGCACTACGTGCTGTTACAGAGGAACCTGCTCTACACGGGGATTACGAGGGGGAAGAGGCTGGTGGTCATAGTGGGGACGAAGAAGGCGCTGCGGATAGCGATACACAACAACAAGCCCCAGCTACGGTATACTCTCCTGAAAGAAAGGTTGCAACGGGTGTGATTTCCGGGAGCCGTTAAATAGCGGACAAGGGGCCCACTTCAGGCCCCGGCGGATCGGTCTTTGCGGCAGCCGTTGTTTTCAGGAACATTGCGCCTAATCGGCGCCCGCCAAGGACACGCCTTATTTCATCGAAGGCAAAGAAAGGCACAAAAGCGAAAAGCACCACCAGAGTCCGGGCAAGGAGCTCCTCCCTGCCTGTGCCGACGATTCCCTGATAGACAGCCGCCAGGTCTTTTCCGTGGAGAAATCCTCCTATGACGTGCTCGATAATATCGAAGGCCAATATAAAGAAACTGAATACGACCACCTTGTACAGGGTGGGAAAGATCAACGGCCGGTCATCAAGAATTCTGGTGAATCGCACATGCCGGCCCAGCAAAATGATTTTTGCCAGGACAAACGCCTTGACCAGCGCAAATCCGTAATGGAAGTAGGCAATGCCGAACTCGTCCGACACGAGCTTCCGGTATGTAGTAAAGCAGCAGAAGAACAGGGCCAGGTACACGAAAGTCAGCAGCACTTCTCTCGTGTCGTGAATCATCCGTTCCTTCATGCCGGTTCCGTATGCATCTTCGCCATTCATAACCCCGCTCCTTTTGCATTCTCGCGGGCCGCTGCTGAATCAGACCGCCTTCCTGTCTTTTTGTCGGACACCACACCCTTTTCTTAAGGCTTATTTGACGCAGGATCAGATGAAGCCGCCGCTCTGTTGCGCGATGTGCGCTGCTTTCCTCGATGGGTCGTTGCCGGGCCCATAGCAGGAAAAGTCTGCGCCCATGCTCGTGCCTATAGTCTAACGCCATCAGGCAACGTCACATTGCCCGCCCCGGTACTCCACGCTGCCTTCTCCGGATATCGCAGTGATGCGGGGGTTCTCTCCGCACAGAGGGCAATCCGCGCTTCGTCCGGTCTCGAAGAGCCGGCTGTTGTGGGGATTGAGCGCGTCGTAGACGTAGAAACTTCCCATAATGGGAGTTCCTATTCCGAGGATCAACTTGACGACCTCCGTGGCTTGAACGAGCCCTATCAGACCCGGCACCATACCAAGGACTCCCGCCTCGCTGCAGCTCGGTGACAGCCGGCTGTCGGGTTGCTCCGGCATGAGACAGCGCATACACGGCCCTCCGTTTTTCGGCCAGAACACGGAGGCCTGGCCGTCGAACCCCACTGCGCCGCCAAAGACATAAGGCTTACCCGAAAGAAAACAGGCGTCATTGAGAAGATATTTCGTGCCGAAGTTGTCGGACCCATCCATGACAACGTCGAAGCCGTTCATAATATGAAGGACGTTCTCAGGGGAGAGCCGCTCTGCAAAGACGATGGTGTTCACGTCGGGGTTGATGCGCTCGATTGCCGATTTTGCGGATTCGACCTTGAGCTTCCCTATATCCTCAACGCCGTGGAGTATCTGCCTGTTCAGGTTCGACACGTCGACAATGTCGAAATCGACGACGCCGATAGTGCCCACTCCGCATGCGGCGAGATAGAGTGCGGCCGATGATGCGAGTCCGCCGGCCCCCACAATAAGCACCTTCGCGTTCATGAGCTTGATCTGGCCTGCTTCACCTATTTCCTTCAGGTACATGTTTCTGCTGTACCGTTCGAGCTGTCCCACGGAAAAGGAGCTGTCGCTCACCGCAGGACCACCCGCCACCCGCCACCCGGTAAAGCCGCCCGCTATGGAGCAGGCATTGCGAAAGCCATGCTCCCTCAACTGCTCAGCCACCTCCAGCGAACGGATGCCCACCGCGCAATAGACCACGATGGGATCATCTTCCGTTATTCCCCGGCCTGCAAGAAAGGTCATGATTCCGTCTTCCGGAAGGTGACAGGCATTGTTGATTCGACTTACGTGAAACGCAGTTTTGCTGCGGATATCGAGGACTATCGTCCTTTTTTCAGAGCCGATGAGTCTTATCGCGTCTCCGGTCGATATTTCCGCACCGTAGAGACTTTCGCTCCCGGCCTTGGCTTCCAACGTTCTGTTCATTGCTGCCTCGCATCAAGAAGGATTGCCTTTCGGCACTCGCACAGAATGGGCGTGGTTATGTTTCCTCATCCACCGGCGAGCATCATGAAACGAGGTGACTGAAGTATCTGTATTTCCTCGACGCCCTTTTCCGCCTTCATCGTAAGAATGTTCAGGAGGCTGTCAAAACTCGTGATCTGCCAGCCGTTGACAATCCGCCAGATTTCGGGGTCGGCCCAGTCCCAGGCCTCCGCGTCGTCCAACGTGCAGCATCGTTCTTCTCCTGTCTCCCTATCGAGGATAAGCAGGCGTATTCCCCGTACCTTTTCGTCGATCGCTCCGTGGTCACATCGTACGGCATCTTCAAATTGCACCGCATCTTCAAAATCCGACATTTACCTTCTCCTTCTCGCGCTGATATAGAACTGCAAGCTCGGGGGACCGATCCCCCGGCGAAAATAACCCTCTGTGACGGCTCTATTGGCTATCATGCACCGGCCGGCAATATCTCTTACGGGGAGGAGTCATTAACCATGAAAGGCCTGTGGCACTATGATTCTCAAGGAATAATATATCGCTACTTTAGTGAATTAATCAACAATTATTGGTCCTGTTTTCCCAAAGTTTCACATGACGGACCCGGCTTCTTTGCGGACAAGGCGTTCGGCCTTCATGGCCGGCAGGCATGAGACTGTCGACGTTTAAGATAACGTCATCTTCAGCCGAGAAACAATTTAACAAAATGATTTTGCCTGAAGGAGAAGCATATGAATTGCTGGGAGTTCAAGAAATGTGGCCGTGAGAAAGGCGGGGCGAAAGCGCATGAGTGGGAGTCTGCCCCTCTTACCCCCAAAACGGAAGAAGCTGTGCCCGCGTCGCAGGGACGCTCTGCGGCGGCAAAGTGCAGGGGACCTTCGCGACGAAGCTTGCGAATTGCTTGCAGTGCGACTTCTACAAAAGCGAGTACTACATAAGGGCATAGCCTTTATGCCCTAGCCCGCGAAGTAAGAATTGCACGCAGTATTTCGGATACGGCATCCTTATGTTCCGCCATTACGAGCTTTATCTGCTTGTCTTTGCCGGTGATGAGCTTGCCGAGTGCAGTGCTGTCGATATCGAGAATACATGCCAGTAGCCGGGGGGCATGCAATAAAAGGAGCCCTTCGGCATGGCGATAAAAGCGTTCCGCGCCGTCGTTGGAAAGGAGCATGAGTCGTGAAACCCGCTCGCCATAGGCAGCTTCGCTCTGTTCCCTGACATTCTCGATTCCTGCTTTTTCGCTTTTCAGTTTGGCTGAGACCCCCTCCAGGCCGCATCGCAGGGCGCCTTTGAGATTGGCTGTCTGGAGGGCCTTCTTCAGCGGGACGTTAATGTTGATGAGCGGAACGTAAAGCTCGCCGCCCGGCCACAATTTTGCTGTTCGTTCCGTCAGTGCCGATCGTATGGCATCCGGATCGAACTCGGTCTCCAACTGCCTGGGGAATCTTATCATGTGTTCCTTCATGGCGTCCCGAGAAGTGTCGGAGCAACATCGGCAGCCCAGGTTTTGATGGCATCCCAGTTGCGGAAATCGCCTTCCGGGGTTCCCTTTGCCTTCAATACCGACCTGTACACAAAGGAAAGCTTGCTGTAATCAACCGCTCCGGCAAAAAGGCCTATGTTCCCTGACTGCATCTGGGGGGCCTCGCTGCGCACCGGGTCGAGATAGGCCAGAACCTTGCTGCGGTTCTCCGGCGTGTCGTCTTTCATGGTCATGCATACGACAAAGCAGGCGGCGGGCACCCGACCCAACTTGTCGCAATGCTTTTTCACAAAATCCGCCGCCTCCGGCAGCCACCGGCCCATGCGGATGGCGCTCCCCACGATCACGTTCTTATAGGGGCTGAGATCGTTCACATCCTTTATCAGGCGTACGTCCACCGATGCCCCTTTTCCTCGCAGGGTTTGTCCTATGGCGTCCGCGACGCCGGCCGTGGAGCCGCACCTGCTGGCATACGCGATCAAAACCTTGTCCGCTGTCCCTTCGTTCTTTTGGCCGGAGGATTCAATGAATTCCGGCCCGGACCGACCGTTCGAGGCACCAGCCCGACCGTGAAACAGGATCGACGCGCACATTGCGCCGGCGGAGAGCAGAAGAAAGTCGCGCCTGCCCATCTCCCTAATTTCTTTGCCTGTGGTTTGCATCGTCACGCCCTCCCTTTTTCTTTTTGTTCGTCAGACCGGGTCACTGTAGCCATCTGCCCTCCTGGCCGTCCGGCAGCTCTCCCACAGCGCGTGTAACAGCGCTCCTCCTCCTAGCAGCAGGACTCCGAATCTCACGAGGAAACCGAGGGCCGGGAAAACGGGACCTATTGCGGGCACCCTACCCAATAGCATAAGAAGGAACAGTCCCACCCTGAGAGCGACCAGGCCGGCAGCCAGCCGGTACGCTGAAGGCCTCTTTTTGAGAATCAACCCCCCAAGCCAGAGGGCGGCAGGAACGGCCGCCAGGAAGAATAGAAGCCCATAGAAAGCAGTGGCCGTCATACCGGACATAATGCCGAACATGGGCGACATTATGAGTGACATCACCAGCAGGACCACGCACGCAATTACCACTGCAATGCCCAAAAAGAGGCCGATGGCACCACTGCCGACCGCGCTCCATGGTTTCCGGGAGGCAAAGTCGGCCGCTCTTCTGAAAAATGCCGGGAACAGGTTGAGAAGCAGCAGCCCCATGAGGAAGTAAACCCCGGTAGTGAAGAGGAGACGAACGAATCTCCACACGTACCATTGGATCCCCCACGTCTCTCTTTCCGGGGCGGCGTCCGGCTTGCTCCACTGGAAATCGGCGATATGTGCGCCTTTTTGAATGTCGGCGTTGGAACCATGGAACCTCAGTGTGCCGTGGACGATAGCACCGGGAAGAACGGTCAATTTCGCTTTCGTACGACGATTGTGGAACGGGGACCGGCTCATCCAGGGGTCGCGGAATCGAGGCCGGTTCCCGCCGAAGTCGCTGACGTCGACGTCGCCGAAGAACTCACCGCCGAGCACGACGTTCGGCCCACCGACGGTGGTGTGCCCCTTGATCTTGCCGTCAAGATAGATCGTGCCGCCGAAGGCGGTGACGCTGCCGTCGACCACGGAGCCCTGGGCGAGGTTGATGGTGCCCCCGAAGGCCGTAACGTTCTTCCCGGTCCGGCCGGCCAGGTTAAGGCTCACTCCCCCAACCCTGACATTCCCAAGGACGCTGCCCCACAGGCTCACGTCCTGGCCCAAGCCGATCGCGTCCCCTTCCACGGTTCCCGTCGACGAGATGTTCTGGCCCCAGAAGATCAGGTCACCCTTGATAGTGCTCTCATTCCTGATGATCTGGCCTGTGACGTACTTATCCCCAGTCACGACTTCTTTGGCCTGAGCGCCTTCAATTGCCGCTGGTCCTGCCAATGCCGGCCCCGACGCCGCGAGAATTGCGATTCCCAGGAGCACCATACCGGCTCTGCGCCATTTCTTCATTTTTCTCTCTCCTTTCGCCCGGCCCGTCTTGCGAGAAATCCGTCGTCTGCCCGAGAGCCAGGATTCCCTCCTGTCCCGGGCCACCTTTCTTCAGCTCCCGTCCCGGGACACATCACGGTTCTGAGGCGCCAAGCCTCCCAAAGGCCGTCTTCACGGCCAGAAAGAGCAGCATAGAGACTACCAGCACCGATGCCGCTATAATCTCACGGGACGCCTCCAATACATCCGCCTGGAACAGCCCGGAGACTATCCCGTAAGCGATCTGTAGATTGACCAGGAGGGCGGAGGACCAATAAGTGTAGTCCCGCGCCTCCAGCAAGAAGTCAAGGTAACCCATACCCTGGAACGATAGACCGAGTATCAGGAATAACAGGGCGGCCAGACCGGCGAGCGAGCCGTAAAGCACCTTCGTCAGTATGTCCCGATCCGTCCGGGGGTACGAGGGCAATGACATTATCCGGTCCAGCACCAGCCTTTCCAGATCCGCGTCAGGCTCCACCGGGGCGACATTTTCCAGGGTGTTCAATATGCCGGCCAGCTCCCGGTGCAAAGCCCGGCAATGCGGGCAGGAATCAAGATGCTTATCGAGCGCGTCCCGGTCACGACTTGCCAAGTCATGATCGAAATATTGCATGAGAAGGTTGTGATATCGGTCGCATTCCATCATGATGATGCCTCCTCTTCTCTGTCATGGCCAAGCCTTTCTCTCAACATCAGGCGCGCCCGGTAGAGCCGGTTCTTGACGATGGACATGGGTTGGCCCAGGACCTCGACCATCGCTTCGTAGGACAGCCCCTGCTGGTGGAAGAGTATCACGGGTACCCGGTAATCCTCGGGAAGCTCCCGAAGGGCCCTCCGGACCCGCTCCGCCCGCTCCCGGGCGAGGTATTGGCCCTCGGGATCCAGCCGGTCGTCGCCGACTTCCTCGATGTCATCCATGGCGACATGGTCGGGTCTGGCCTGTCGCAGCCGGTCCAGGCACACGTTGGTCGCGATCCTGATCGTCCACGTGGAGAACCGGTACTCGGGGTTGTACCTGGCCAGCGATTTGTATATCCTGAGAAATACCTCCTGAAAGAGATCGTTCACCTCCGGCGAGTCCCCCATGAGGTTGTAGATCGTGGTGTAAACGAGCTTCTTGTAACGGGCGAAAATCTCCACGAAGGTGTCCCTCTCGCCTGATAGAAACCTCTTCACCAGTTCGTAGTCTGACACGCCCAATCCTTTGCCAAGCCCCTCTCTCGATGATACCCCATCCGTTCTCAGGAAATCCTATTTATGTTCTATATACGAGAGTCCCGGATTTTTGTCTGAGACAGATTCAAAAACAGCGATCGCTAACAGCAGCGTGCCATGCAAATAGTGGCCCTGCCTGAGGGCTGTATCGGGCCCCGACGCCCCCTGTTCGAGGCCAAATCCATGCGATAGTGGTGTCAAATTCGTCAGGCGGCCCCGGAGGCTTCGCGCCCTTTCCTCGATGCTCTTTTCCTTGATATTCAAGGAAAATGCAGCACTTTGGCCGATTGTCCGGTTGACAAAATTTGACGAAATTTGACGGTTTGGAGAAATTCCGGGCCACTTTGTATACAGTCTCAGCCATGGGACGAGGCTCCGTCGAAGCTTGCCGGTCCGGAAGAAGAGTCGGGAAAGGGCCTTAGGAAGCACCTCATAACTAAGATTCTCCCAGAGGAAGAGCCGATGTGTCAAATCGAAATGGACTTTTGGAGGGGGGGTAAAGAGTAGGTAAATGGGGGGTAAAGGGTAGGTAAATGGGGGGGAAGGAAAGGGGAAAGCGAAAAGCGAAAAGTGGAAAGTGGAAAGAAATCGCGAAACTCGAATCGCGAATCGCGAAAGTTGAGGAACCCCCTCATTCTACCTTCGCGAGAAGGGTCAGGGCGCGCCTGCGGCGACTCTTCCTTTTTATGAGGGTGGCTTCCGCTGGCTTATGCCAGCGGGCACCCGCAAAGCGGGTCGGAGGCGACGCGAGCCCCATTGATTGATACGGCGACCCGTGTTACTGGCCGGTCGGATGGGGGAAATGAGTCATATCGGGATGAAATGTGAGCAACCTTGACCGTCCGGCGTACTCGATGTACGCCAGAGGTCAGGTGCGGAGCAGGGCGCCCGAGAGGGCCATTTTCCTCATCCGACCGGCTTGCACCTATGGCACCACCCCGGGCTCCATTACGCGAAGACGTACTTGCTCATCCTTTCCAGCATGGCCGCCCCCTTCACCTCCGTTTCGAACAGCGGTATGACGGCCCTCACCTTATCTCCGAATATGCTCCGTATCTCCGCCATGTGCTCGTCCTGCATGGCCACCCTGTTTCTCACGAACTCCACCGTTTTCTCGTGCACCTGGTCTTTCTGGATGAGGCCGTTCACGATCACGCCCCCCACGGGGATGCCGAATTCGTAGAACCAGTCTATGAACCTGGTGATGACCGCGATGGGCAGGCTCTCGGGGAGGGTCACGAAGAAGAAAGCGGTGAGGGCCTTATCCGTGAGCAGTCTTTGCGCATTGGCCATCCGGTCCTTGAAGCCGAGCAGGTAGTCCATGAGGGGGTCCTTTTCCTTCTTCTTCGTGAAGGAGAGCACCTCCCTGAGCGACGTGGCCTCCTCCCTGCTCTTCAGCATCTTTTCCACCCAAACGAGTAGACCTTCGACATGCCCAGCAGGCGCCGCGCGTTGGCGGTGGGGGCGGTGTCGAAGACATAGAAGTCGTACTCGTCCTTGAACATGAGGTCCATCATGTTCTCGAACATGGCCGATTCCTCGAAGGCCGGGTTCATGGTGGCCGATTCCATGAAATCTTCGGCCTTGCTCGTGATGTCGGCGAACTTCAGGAACCAGTTGATCTTCTCCCTGATTTCCTGCTTCGACCGCTCGATGGTATCCTTCGTATCGATCTCAAAGGCGTGGCACCGATCCTCGTTGCAGACCACGACGGGCCTGCCGAAGACGTTCTGACCGAAGAGATTGGACAGGCTGTGCACCGGATTGGTCGAGGCGAGGAGGGTCCTCTTGCCCTGTTTCGCCGACCAAAGGGCTGCGGTCCCCGCCATCACGGTTTTGCCCACGCCGCCCTTTCCGCCGAAAAAGATATACTTGAGCCCGGGGTTCTCCTCCATGTACCTTCTCATGCTGAGGGTAATGTTCTCCGTCATGCTGATGCCGTCCACCTTATCACCTCCTAATGAAGCTCCACCCAAAGGAAGAGACCTCGACCGGGTGCGCTCCCGGTGGCTGACGGGGGCCTTCAGAACATGGCAGCCGCCAGCTTCTCGATCATGGCGAGGCCGGTCACGTCCCTCTCCATCTCGGGCACGGACGCGAGGATCTGCCCCTTGAACGTGTCGTCGATCACTTTCAGGTAGTGCGCCTGCATGTCGAGCCGGTTTTTCAGGTATTCCGGGATGTCCTGATCCCTTAAGGAGTCGGAGAGGACACGGTTGACGATGTACCCGCTCAGGGGGACATCGAATTTCGAGAAAAGCTGGGCCGCCTTGACCGTGTCGTTGATTACCATCTCCTCCGCGGTGACCACGAAAAAGAAGGCGGTCTTCTCCTTGTCCGTCAGGATGCTCGAAGACTTGTTGATGCGCTCTTTGATATACAGAAGCTCCTTCAGTATGGCGTCCTCATCCAGATCCTTTTCGCGGCGCATGATGGCCGCAACCTGATCGTACTCGCGCATCTGCTCGCGAAGGCCGGTGATCTTGCCGATCCACGCGTCGTAGACCGAGGCCATGCTCAAATAATACAGGGCATGGCCCAGGGGCACCAAGTCGTAGATGTAGTAATCGTAGCCGCCCTTGACCACGATATCGACCACCTCGTCGAAGATGGCGCTCTCCTCCATGGCCGGTTCCGCGGCCGCGGCCTGGATGTAGCTCTCGATCTCCTCGGGGATCTTCTCCATGCCGTACATGTCGAGGATTTTCTGCCGTATTTCGTGCTGGTACTCTTTTATCCTCCGGTCCGCGTCGATTTCCTGGGCGTAGAGATTGGGCATGACCTCAGTCGGTCCCTTGCCGAAAATGTCCTTCTGAAAGATGTCGCTCAGGGAAGCCTGGGGATCCACTGAGAAGACGAGCACCCGCTTGCCCTCCTTTGCCAGGTGAAAGGCGGTTGCCGCGGAGAAGGTGGTCTTTCCGAGGCCGCCTTTGCCCCCGAACATGATGTACCGTCTATCGGGATATTGGGTAAAAACCGTTGAAAGAGAAATGGCGCACCTCCTAAAGTGAGACCCGCAGAAGCGAACGTTTCAGCTTTCCCTGCCCGTTATGCCAGGCCGTCTGTCAGGTCTTTTTCCCTGAGCATTCTCCTTTTCCATGTGGCGATCTGGGGGACCACATAGGGAAGCAGCCTCAGAGAGTAGTAGGGCGGGAGAATGGGCACCCCGAGCATGTCGCCCATGGTGATCAGGATGAAGAGGTGCTCCATGCTCGCCCTGGTTTTGAGTGCAAACCGCGCGGAATCGTGCGCGGCCACGCCGTAGACGAACTCCTTTATGGCCCCGAATAATGCCGCCATTTTTATCGCCTTCCCCCATGATTGACCCCTCCTTTGACTTAAAGGTGCACGAGACCCGGGACATTGCCGGGCCTGTCTCTCCCGCAACTGCGCGCTTATTAGGCCTCGGCCGGCTTACCCACGAGGGACGCCCTCGTGGCCCGGTGCCGGCCAAAAGCCTTGAAGCCTTCCACGCCGAGGGCGAGAGCCGCGATGACCAGGAAGAAACCCACGAGACCCATGAGAGTGTTCCCACCAGGTCCTGGCCCTTCACCATGCCCATTGCCACCTTCGAGAGCAGGCTGTAGGAAGTGTAACACAGGGCGGCTATGGTGGTGACGAACATGAAGATCATGGGATAGAAGACCCAGGCGTAGGGTTTGCCCTCTGCCATGAGCCACGCGGTGACGAGCATGAGCGCCAGGGAGGCCATGAGCTGATTGGCCCCTCCGAAGAGTATCCACAGATACTGCCACCAGCCCGTCATGATGAGGACAAGGGTCAGGATACCCGCGATCAGGGTGCCGATGTGGGGGTTCTTGAAAACGAAGCTCACGTCGCTCAGCAGCTCGGACGTGGCGACCCGCATGAACCGGATCACGAGCTGCATGATGGTAATGGCGAGGACCACCATCATGACGCTGCCGTAAGATTGGCCCAGGGCAAGCGGCAGACCGAGGGCCCCGAGGAATTTGGCGACGCCCGTCGCGAAAATGGCGCCCGGGCCTGCTACTGCCGCCGCCTTATACGCGGCGGAGGAGGCATAGATCGTGCCGGCTATCACCAGGGCGAAGAGGGCGAGCATCATTTCCACGAACATGACACCCGCGCCCACGGGCCGGGCGTCCGTCTCGTACTCGAGCTGACGGGCCGTGCCCGAGCTCGACACGATGCTGTGCCAGCCCGAGATGGCCCCGCAGGCGATGGTGACGAACATGATGGGCCACACAGGGCCGATCCCTATGGTGAAGGTGGTGACCGCCGGAAGGGTAAAGCCGGGATGAACCACGAATATCCCTACGATCCCGAAAAAGAGGCCGAGGAAGACTATGTAGGACGCCACGTAGTTGATGGGCAGGGCGAAGCGCCAGATGGGCACGACCGCGGCAAAGTAGCAGAAGACACAGGCCGCGAGGGCCCAGAGCAGCCTGCTGTTCGCGAGGCCCGCGCCGAGGATCTTATCCGATGGGGCCACGGTCCCCAGCCAGATGCCGACAAGGGCAATGACGACGCAGACCGCAGTGGTGAGGATGATATCTCTTTTCCATCTATAGATCATCTGGCCTGCGAGGACGCCGCCGAGGGTGAGGAAGAGCCACGCCATGGGCGCAGCCTTGAGGGTGACGGCCGTGCTCACCACGACATTGCCGAAGGCGCCGGCGATGAGCAGGAGGTAGAAGTAGATGAAAGAAAGGAGGATGATCCTCGCCCGGGGTGAAATGAGCCTGTGGCTCAGGCCCCCGAAAGATGCGCCTTCATGCCTCATGGCGATCATGGCGCTCGAATAGTCGTGGACCCACCCTATGAAGAAGGTGCCGGCCAGTATCCAGAGCAGCGCGGGGAGCCAGCCCCACTGAATGGCGATGATGGGGCCTATGATCGGTGCCGCCCCCGCGATCGACTTGAACTGGTAGCCGAAGAGGACGTTCTTGCTCGTGGGCATGAACTCCACCCCGTCCATGTACATTTTGGCAGGGGTGGTCCGCTTGCCGGTCCGCTTTGATGACGCGCTGATCGATATATTTGGAATAGTAACGATAACCGATAAAAAAAACGATGAAGCCCAAGACAAGGACCAAGACTGCGTTCATGATCTCTCCCTCCCTTGAAGTTCAATTCTCGGGCGTCGGGAAAATTCATTGAACCCGGACGCCGCCCTTTCATGATCGTGGCCTCGCCGGAACGCATTGAATGTCAAACCGTAACTTTTTATATGGTTATATAGAACTTTCCATAAGGTCAAGAAAAATCGGTATGGGATGTTTCTGATTTTTTTTCAATACAGATGTCCGAGCCGGTTCCATCGACCTTTACGCTCTCGAAGAAATTTGAGGAAATTCACCATCCGGTTTCACTTTTTGCGCGGCTGTGTTAGAAGTGGTAACAGCCGAAGGAGACAGGAACGTCTCCATCGGCCATAAGGGGGCAAATCCGGCATGTCCGGTGCGTAAGGGACGCGAAGCCGGGGGAAATATGATCGGAAAGGCGATAAACGTACTTTGTGTTTTGTTATTCTTCCTTTTTTCGGCGTCTTGCGTCCAGGCCGGCTACATGGGCGCGCCGTCCGGCAGCATCGGGGGCCTCTTCTTGCTGATGGTCCTGATCACCCTGCTCTTCGGGATCTTTATCGGTGCCGTGCTCCTCATTTCATGGATGAAATCCAAGATCAAGAAATGGGTAAGCGGATGGAAATGATCGGCTTTTAGGTCATCGCCTAAGGTCCCGAAGGGGGATTTGCTTGAGCGACTATGAGCTTCTCGCTCACCGCTTCGAGGGCCTCACCCCGGACGTTGATGGGGTAGAAAGTGACAAGGAGCATACAGAGGAAGCAGGGTATGGCAAAGATTAGGAAGAACTGGTGAAAAGTGAACCCGAGAGCCTGGAGTATCCCCCCGAGCATCGGTCCGAGAATGGAGCCGATCCTGGCGACGGCCTAGTTGAGGCAATTCCCGTGGAACGCACGCCCGTGGGGTAGATCTCGCTGCATACGACGTTGAGCGCTGTCGGTGTGCCGACGACGAATACCCCCGTCGCGGCTCCGGCGGCCAACAGAGGGAGATTCGTCGTTGCCATACCGAAAAGGACCATGGAAAAGCCGCCGCAAAGATAGGCGAGGACGAGGCCCTGTTTTCGGCCGAAGCGATCCATGGCGCAGCCCAGGCAGGAAGCCGCCGATAGCCGAGCCTCCGGCCTGGACCATCGAATAGCCGTAGCTTTTGACCAGGGGAAACCCCTGTTTAACCAGAAGCGACGGCAACCGGCAGAAAGGCCATAGAGCGCCATCGTATTCAAGAGGTAAGTCGACCAGACAAGGAGCGTCATTACGGCAAGTCCCTCGCGGAAGAGTAGGGTAATTCCCCCCTGTGTCCTGCCCACAGGTGCACTCAGGTCGACGGACGACCACTCGGGATGAGGGAAGCGCGCCATTCGCGCGACCCTATCCATTACCTGGAGCGCTTCGCCACGACGCCCCTTTTCCACGAGGCACCCGGACCGATTCCGGGAGGAGTACCCACAGCAGGGGAAGCAGAAGAAGCGAGAGAAGCCCGAGCTGGAAGGCCGGACGCCAGCCGAACCGGGGGATGAGGCCCATGGAGACGGAGGCAGCCACGGCCCATCCGAAGGTGAATCCGCTGACCGCAGCCGCAACGAGACGGGCCCTGGTTTTGGCGGGAGAGAATTCAGTCAGGAGGGCAACCGTAAGTGGAAAGGCGCCGCCGATGCCTGTGCCGGTCACGAAGCGCAGCACGCAGAGAGTGAGATAGTTCGGGGCAAGGGCTGTAGCCCCGCCGGCCAACGAGAACCCGCATATAGCCGCCAGAAGGGCGTTCTTCCTCCCGATCCGGTCGGCAACGATACCGAACCCCAAGGCGCCGATCATGAGGCCGAAAAACCCATAAGAGACCATGGTCCCGGCCTGGACGGCTGTGAGGGCCCACTCTTTGGTAATGAGCGGCAGGGCATAAGCAAGGATTTGAAGGTTGAAGCCGGCAGCGGTGAGTGTAAGGCAGCTCAGTATCAGTGCGGATAGGTGAAACCGGTTGAAAGGAAGCTCGTCGAGCCACTGAAAGACGGTCGGTTCGTTCGTGTTTTTCATCTTCTTCTCCTCGGGTATTTGCACATGCTTTCTCGGGCTTCACCCCGGGGAAGAAAAGACGACAAAAAAGCCATCCCGGGAAGGTCGGGATGGCTTGTGCCTGACATAACCTTATGAACGCCCTTGGTTCGTGAGTAATGTTTATGCCATTTTCCGGACTCGAAGTCAAGGTCCGAGGACTGAGGGCTGCGACAATTCAAGGAAAGGATTCGATTTCATGCAGTCGGAAAAGGATTCTGTACTGTACGATCTCTATAATGCCTTGTCTTGGAGGTTCAACCTCAAACGGAAATACTGATGCTGACGAAGCTGACCGACAGGCTGAAGGTGCTGTTGACGGAGGTCCCGGTCGTATTCTGGGCACTGCTATTCCCCGTATCCTGCGTCAGCTTGGTAGCACCTTCTTGCGGGCTGTGGTAATCTTAATCAAGGAAGGCGCGCCGAAGGAGCGCAGGGGCGTGCGAAAAGAGGCGGGAGGCGCGGTCCGGTCCGCCGGTCGACGAAGGAGGATGCTATGAGAAGAAGGGTTCAGTGGACGGCATCGATACTCTTCCTGGGACTTACCTGTCTCTGTTTCGGAGCTTCCGAGAAACAGGGCCCGCCCCCGGTGCCTCGCAGTCTTTCCCTGGAGAGCCCCGATCCTTCCCTTCCGGATCAGCTTAAGGCCCTCGCCGGTAAATGGGTAGGCTCGTGGGATGCAAAATACGGTTGGGACACGGTGCTTTACGTCGAAAAAATCGACCGGGATTCAGCTCAGGTGGTCCTTTCCTGGGGGGATTACAACACGTCGAAGAATAGCTGTCATTGCAATCCGAACTGGGTGAGGGTACAAAAGGCCGAGGTCAAACAGGGCCAGGATGGTATAACGCTCCACTTCTTCACCCCGAAATTCCGTCCGAAATGGCTGAAGGTCTCCCATGTGGTCAATGGGACGGGCGGCGAGTATTTTGGGGCCGACAACCGTAATTCCGGCCAGTATACTTTTGAATTCGTCGCTGACAAGAGTGACCCGGCCACCCTCAAAGGGCTCTTCTTCAGCGCAAAACAGAGCCGCTTACGGGTAAACCTGAAAAAGGTCGACGAACAGGACGGCCCTTCCGCTCAATAGGACCGCATGGCCAGGCCCATGAGCCGGAATGGATGAAGTCTGAAATCCCAGGTGCCTCTTTTCAGGCACCCGGGATTTCCTTATTACCACTGTTCTGTGGGGGTCCTATTCGACCGGCGCGAAATGGTCTCTTCTGTTTTGCGCCCACGCCGCCTCGTTGTGACCGGGATCGACAGGCCTCTCTTTGCCGTAACTGATCGTGTCCAGGCGTTTCGGGTCTACCCCGAGACTGACGAGGTATGCCTTAGCGGCATCCGCTCTCTTCTGACCCAGAACCATGTTGTATTCGACGGTTCCTCTTTCATCACAATTCCCTTCGATCCGCACCTTGGCGCTCTTCGCGCTGATCCAGTCGTAATCCTGCTTCAACAGGTCGCGGTCGCCGGGTCTTATGTCGTACTTGTCGAAATCGAAATGGATATCCGCCAGTTGGACCTCGACTGCCGCAGGGGCAGGGGCCATTGCCGCAGGAGGCGTCACAACCATAGGCGGCTTCTCCTCGGGCGCTGCCACCACTTTCTGCTCGGGCGCCGGCGGAGGAGCTACCTCCCCTTTCATGGCCTGCTGAAAACATCCACAAGCCGCCAAAGAAAATCCAAGTGCAACTACCATTACCAGTAGACCAAATGATCTCAGTTTCATGTTCTTACCCCTCCTTACGATATTGAGATATGCCCTCCATGTGAACATCTATATGCAGAACATCTGTTTTCAATATAATCAGCGCCTTCGTTAAATTCACGGGAGGCGATACTCGGGTGACGCGAGGGTGGTTGCCGACAATACGCGCCTTTCTTGGCCTGCCGCGGCCGTATACTCGGTTATCGGCCAAATTTTCCGGCGATTAAGGTTTTCTTTGAACAGATTACAAAAAGGAGTAAAAAAAGGGCGGAAAAGGATATATCGATCGCCTTCGACGCCTCTTGCCTATTTCACGGCCCCCGCCGTAAACGAAGCAATCGCCTCCATGTATCGGTCGAGGGCGAAATCGAGCAGATCGTTGTGGCCCGCCTCAGGCACAAAGAGAGCACTCTTTTCCCTGGCAGCCGACAGGTCGAAGAGGCGCCTTCCTTCCTCGGCCGGGATGATGTCATCCCATTCGCCGTGTATGATGAGGGTGGGGATTCGGATTTCCCTGATCTTGATATCGTTCCCGAATCCGATGATTTCTTCCGGTTTCTCGAAGAGATGGGTCATGCCGATCCGGTCGAGCTGGTTAAGCTCGCCCGCGAAGCCGCTCTCCACGATAAGCCCCTCGAGCCTTTCCTGATGCCAATAGGCAACCTCGATGGCAGGCGCGCTTCCCAGGGACCTTCCCATCACGAAGCGACCTCCGTGGTAGCCGTGTTCCCCGAGAAAGGAGAGGAAGCCCTCGAAAACGGGATGGCTGTCTGCCATGAGGGCCGCACAGCCCGGGCTCCCGTCGCTTCTCCCGTAGCCACGGTAATCGGCCACGAAGAGGTTGATTCCCCGCCTCAGAAAGAAAGGGGCCACATAGTCGTAGTCGGCGGCGATCTCTGCGTTACCGTGGAAATAGAGGATGGCAGGAGCTTCTTTTGCCGCCGGGTAGAAGCGGCAGCCGATGGAGATGTCTTCTGCAACTTTTAAGGAATGGGTCATACCGTTTTTCGGCGACTTCTCACCGGCTGACTCGCGACGAGGGAAGAAGAGCCTTTCCAGAATTTCCGGCTGATCCATGATGCTCGCTGATTTCACAAACCTGTCCATGTCGTTTCTCCCGGTTGCAAGTCTATAATAGGTCCTATATGACCTATAGGTCTTATCAAAGCCCCCGCCGCGCAGGCGGCAAGGCACGGCGGGAGTTGTTCCCAATTATCCTCCCCATCGACATTTTTGTCCATTCACCCTTTCCCGCTTTCGACATTTTTGCGATTTTCTCCATGCCCCTCTTGGCCGGTTCCTCCGGAATCGCCGCTTTTATCAGGTCATTCAGCCGCGCTTCTTGCGAGGCACGACTATTGCTGGTCTAATAATCATGTTAAAGAACATAGAGGGAGGCAGCTTATGAAAAGCAAAACCATGAAGATCATTGCCGTGACCCTGCTCGTGGGGA
Organism: uncultured delta proteobacterium; assembly: GCA_963750015.1. Lineage (GTDB taxonomy): Bacteria > Desulfobacterota > Syntrophorhabdia > Syntrophorhabdales > WCHB1-27 > CAVVNC01. Next base: position 17,318 of record CAVVPU010000246.1, read on the forward strand.
CCCTCGCTTTTCCTGCCACGAGCCACGCCTGGAGAGGCTGGTGGGGTCCCGGGGTTTTTGCGGGGGGCGTCATCCTGGGAAGTGCCCTCGCCAATCCCTATTACTACTACCCACCGCCACCGGCCTACTACCCGCCTCCTTCGGTCTATGTCTACCAGCAGCCGCAGGTGGTCTATACCCCGCCGCCGCCCCCGCCGTCATACGCCCCTCCCGCACCGGCCGCCCCTCCTCCCCAGGGCAGTGGCCAATGGATCGAGGTGCCGGGACAGACGGTGAATAACGTCTGGGTTCCGCCCCACAAGGTGTGGGTGGCCGACGGCCACTAAAGAAGGGCAGGCCCGGAGGGGGCAGAACCTGATCTGCTACACCAGTTCCATGGCGATCAATTTCAGCTCGGTGTACTCCTCCAGGCCCACCACGGAGTTCTCTTTGCCGATGCCGCTTTCCTTAAAGCCACCCCAGGGCATTTCGGGGCTTATGGTAAGGTGATCGTTTATGTAGATCGTTCCCGCCCTGAGTTTCTTAGCCAAATTGACCGCTTTTACCATGTCCTTGGTCCAGACCGAGGCACACAGGCCGAAGGTGTTGTCGTTCGCCCGCCCCACAATCTCTTCCTCCGATTTGTAGGTGAGGACGCAGGCCACAGGCCCGAAGATTTCCTCCCTGGCGATCTTCATGGTGTCGGTAACGCCGGTGAAGACGGTCGGCATCACGTAGCAGCCCTTATCGAGGGGGCTTTCCGTAGGTCGTGCTCCGCCGAGAGCGAGGCATGCCCCTTGTTCGACTCCCGATCTGATGTAGTGTTCCACGTGATCCCGATGCTCTGCCGACACCATGGGACCCATGGTCGTCTTCTCGTCGAGAGGGTCGCCTACCTTGAAGCTCTTGGTGGCCTCGATGTACTTGGAGACGAACTCGTCGTGTCTCTTTTCGCTCACATAGTACCTTCCCGGTGACGCGCATATCTGGCCGCTGTTGCGAAGCTGGCTGTTGACTGCCTTCCGGGCGGCGTGGTCCATATCGGCATCGTCAAGTATGATGAAGGGGTTCTTACCTCCCAGTTCCAGGACGAGCCGCTTTACGGTCCCGCTCGCCCGCGCCATTATCTCCTTTCCCGTTTCGCTGCTTCCCGTAAAAGAGACGAGATCTACACCGGGGTGGCCGGCAAGAGCGCTTCCCACGCTGCTGCCCGGTCCGCTGATTATATTGACGGTCCCCGGGGGCAGTCCCGCTTCTTCGAGTATTTCGGCAAACTTGAGGATTGCCAGAGAATCGATGCTCGGCGGCTTGATTATGCACGTGTTACCCAGCGAGAGGGCCGCGCCCAGCTTTGAGCCCACCATGACGAGCGGCACGTTCCAGGGGATTATGAGGGCAGCCACCCCCACGGGCTCCCTATGGAAGAAATGGAGGGCGTTCGGCCTCACCGGTATGACGTCGGACATCAGGGTCCTGGCGGCCTGGGCATTGAACTCCATATTTCCGGCTGCCCCGAAGACCATTCCCCGTGCCGTCGAGATCGGTGTCCCGTGATCGAGACAGTCGAGCATGGCGAATTCCTCTGTCCTTTCCCGAAGACGCGCGGCCATACGGGTGACGATAGCCGATCTTTCCTGCTGGGGTTTGACCGACCACTCCGGAAAGGCCCTGGTTGCCGCCTCGACCGCCTTATCTACCTCGGGTTGGCCCCCGAAGGGTATTCTCGCAATCTCAACGCCCGTGGCCGGATTGATCACACCGAAAGTCTTACCCGATTCCGCTTCGACCCATTTCCCGCCTATCCACATCCTGTAGCTTTCCATGGTCTCCTCCTCGTCGTAGTATGTCTAATCTGACATAACGGAGCAGGAAGTGTCAATTCATTGGGTCAAGGCCCGCTCAAGGATTCGCCTTATTGTTATCCCCGACGCTTCCGTCTATAATTCTTCGAGCAGCACATACCGGTCGACATCGGTCGTAGGAACGGGCCCTTTGTGAATGATACAGGGCTCCTAATTTAAGGCTTTGCGGGGGAGGCTTAGAATGATGGTATCGAAAGAGTGTACGATTCTCGTCCTCGTCCTTGTCTTGTGTTTGAGCGTCGCCCAAAGCGGGTTCGCCCAGCCGACCGGCCCGTCCCCTTCCCGGATGCCGGGGCAAGCCATGCTCGCTGCCATGCGGGAAAGGGTCCTGGGAACCTATGCGGGTGCTGACGCTCTCGTGGCCGCCACCTGGGGCGCTCCTGCGGTCATCATGTACGTCCTTCGATATCACGATGCTCTCGGACCTCAGCCCAAGGCCGCCCCGAACTCGATCTGGCGCATGGAGGACATATCGACGCCGAAGCTCTCGGAGGAGTCCGGCTATGTGTCGCCGAATGTGAACACTCTCTACGGTTTCGGTTTTCTCGATCTCGCCCGGGAGCCCGTCATCCTGAGCGTCCCCGATTCTCACGGGCGCTACTACGTGGTGGAGATCGTCGATTTGTGGACCAACGCCTTCGCCTATGCCGGAGGCATGGCGACCGGGTACAAAGGCGGCACCTTCGCCCTTGCCGGACCGGGCTGGGAGGGCAGTCTGCCATCCGGGGTAGGGCGCATCGATTGCCCGACGCGGTGGGTCCTGATACAGCCGCGCGTCCATATCAAGAACCCAACCGATCTCGTTGAGGCGCGCAAAGTATTGGAGGCGATCACGGTTCAGGGATTGGCACAGTACGCGGGGCATCCGGCGCCATCAACACCTGCCTATGACTATGCGGCTCCCAGGCTCAAGGACCCTAAGCTGCCGGTGAGCGCCATGGACTTTCAGGACCCTCTCCAGTTCTGGGAGATCCTGTCTGCCGCCATGAACGAGAACCCTCCGCCCGGGGAGCAGACCAAGGCCCTCCTGCCCATGTTCGCCCTCCTCAATCTGAAGGCGGGCATCCCGTGGGACCGCTCAAAGGTGGACCCTATTGTCCTGAACTCCATGGAAAACGCCGCAGCCAACCTCGGCAATGTACTTACCCTTCTGCCCGAAGGCAGACTCGTCAATGGATGGCGCGTCCCTTCCCCGACAATCGGCGCCTTCGGGACCGACTACCTCATGCGGGCGATCACGGCCAGGGTCGGCCTCACGGCCAATACGCCCAGGGAAGCGGTCTATTACACAGCCGGGATGGACAATGAAGGCAACAGGCTCATCGGCTCACAGCGCTACACGGTGACCTTCAAGAAGACGCCGCCCGTCGTCGAGCCGGGATTCTGGTCCCTTACTTTGTACGATTTCAGCAACAACTACACTGTCCCCAACCCGATCGACCGTTACAGCCTCGGCAGTGACGACGGGAAGATGAAGCTCAATCCGGACGGAACGCTCACGATCTATGTGCAGAAGGAGAGCCCGGGCCCTGATCGTGAGGCGAACTGGCTGCCGGCGCCGGCAGGACTCTTCTATCTTGCCCTTCGCGCCTATGCGCCCGGTGCAGCCATGGTCGATTCTCTGACAGACCCGACGGCCTACGAGCCGCCCACGGTGGCAATAGTGAAATGAAGCTTCTGTTAATTGTGGATTATGCGTGCTTGAAGGGTAATTCCAGCGGGAAGAAACTTAAGAGGACCCGTACTTTCTACATAAGGAACTGCTGGAGGTTCTGATAATTGCCGAAGGCTGCATCGACAAAGCTCGCTCCGACGTAGAGGTCTCCGCTCAAGGGAACGACTCTCTCCGGCTTGCATACGAGCTGGATCGACTTGTTCAGGTCGGGCAAGATAAAGGACGTATCGAAAAGTGATTCCTTTTCATTTTCGTAAACTCTCGAAACAGCCTCTTTCGGTAAGGAAAGGCGCATGCCGCCGAGGGACAGATCGAGAACGACTGCTCCGTGGCGAACCGAGTCGCGTGTCGTGACGTAGGCCGGTATAGCCACTGCTTTCCGAGGGTATCGCCGCCTTTCCTGCTGGTCACGAGCCGGCAGATCTCTTTCATTCCTCAACGAGTCGGTCAGTATCAGCTCGATGATTGCGGAGAGGGAGCGTCTCTCCTCTTTGGCCAAACCTTCGAGAGATCTTCGCAGGTCCTCGCTCGTTCGGAAACATACAGTGACTTCTTTCTTCATGCTTCTGCTACCTCCGCTTGCGAGATTAGCAAGGCGCTTTCACTCAACGCCGTTGAAACAAAGATAGCCCACAACCTAGCGTATCTTTGCGGGCTGCCGTGGAACCGAGTACCTTATAACATCATTATACACGATTCCGTCTCTTTTTGGAACGCAAAAAAATCTCTTCTTGCGGTCCTTCCTACCGTCCGGGAAGCTTTTTTGTTTTTAATAGTTAAGGCATCGTAAAACATCGCAAGTCAGATGTCAAGAAAAAACCTAAAGATCATACTTCTCGGCCAGAGCCTTCATCAGTTCATGGTCGGCATACTGCTCTTCGGAGAGGGAGGCCAATTCCGCCAGATATTGATCGAATCCGCCCGGACTGAAGACGGTGAGCATCTTCCCGCCCTTGTCGCAGGTCACCTCGTGCCGGACGTGGGGTGGGACATTGACGGTCGTTCCGGGCGAAGCAATCACGGTCTCATCGTCAAAAAGAAACACGACGTCGCCCTCGAGGATGTAGAAGATCTCCGTCATCCGCTTGTGGGCATGGGGGGGCAGGCGAAACCCGGGCTTCAGCGTATCTTCGACCACCGCAACCTGTCCATTGGTCGAGTCCGAGGCGGTTTTGACGAAGACATGGTCTTTTGACCAATCGTAATCCCGACCCTGACCGCTCTCGATGACTTCCTGTTTCATGGGTGACTCCTTTGAGCCAAATCCGGACCCGAGGCGCCGCCGGTCGCCGGCGCGCACCCGCCTGAGAACCTGTGTGCCCCGGCCTCTTCCTCTCGGACATCTTACGTCGACTCAAGAAGATTCGCAACAGCAAATGCTGCCCGCAATGAACATCCCCGATGATGTTTGATTCGCCGATGGACCGATATTATCGGGAAAGACAGGCTTTACGTTTTCAGGGCTGACGTGTATGCTTAGATTCAGGAGGGGGGAAATTCCTGTGGAGTCTGAATCACTGAATTTTAGAGAGACCAAAAACCGCTTCCTCCTCTATTTGGAGCTTTGTGGTCTCTTCCTCGTCCCTCCCTCCCTCATGTACTTTTGGGGACCCCTTCCGGTTCTGCCGCTTCTCTGGGTGTTCGGCCTCGGGTGCGCTCGGGTGCTGATCAGAGATTCCCGGTTCGATCGAACCAATCTTTGGCGTGCGTCTGCCCTGGCGGCCGGGGGTAGAGCGATGTTGATTCGCTTCGTGGGGTGTGCTGCCGCACTCTTTGCTCTCGTCTATTTCTTTGCTCCCCGCCTTCTCTTCAGTCTACCCAGAGAAAGGCCGTTCCTTTGGTTCCTGATCCTGCTTCTCTATCCTCTCTTTTCGGTGTATCCACAGGAATTGATCTACCGGGCCTATTTTTTTCATCGTTATGGCAAGCTTTTTCCCGACAAGCGGCTCCTGGTCGTCCTGAACGTCCTGCTCTTCGGCTATGCTCATGTCATTTTTCATAACTGGATCGCCGTTGTCCTCACAGTTGTCGGCGGAACGGCATTCGTGGTGACCTATAAACGATCCCGTTCTACTTTGCTTGTTTCCATAGAGCACTCCCTTTTTGGCTGCCTGCTCTTCAGTCTGGGACTCGGCCGGTTTTTCTACCACGGCCATTTCGGCCATCTTTTTCGATAGAGGAAAACGAGCGGAGGGGGGTCACCCTCGAATCCTGCATTGACTATTTTTGCACAAGGCCCGCGGCAACAGATAGAGAGCGCACTCTACCCACGATTTGCTTTTCCGGACCTCGGCGGATAAACTACTACTGCGGCCATTCACGTAACGGCTGCGTTGGTATTTTGCCCCTACCGTACCTTCTATAAGACCCACCGCCACTCGAAGGGTCGATGTTGGGGGCCTTTGGAGGCACAACATGAAACGCTCGGTTCTTTGGATAATCCCTTTAGCGATACTCGTCTTGGTTCCTCTTTCGGCCGTGGCGCAGGTAAGCGTGAGCGTCGGAATATCCCTGCCGCCGCCCATCGTCTTTCAGGCACCTCCGGCGGTGATAGTGCTGCCCGATACGCCCGACGTCTATGCGGTTCCCGATGTGAACGGGGATATGTTCTTCTACAACGGCTGGTGGTGGCGCCTGTGGGATGGGTACTGGTACCGCTCCCGTTATTACGATCGGGGCTGGGCCTATTTCAATCATGTCCCACGCTTCTATTATGATGTCGACCCGGGCTGGAGAGGGTACTACAGAAGCCATAACTGGCACGGACACCCATGGAATTATGAGAGGATCGACAACGGCCGGCTTCAACAGAGCTGGAAAGGCTGGCACGATAACGGGTATTGGCAAAAGCAGAAGGCCTGGGGAGTTCAGGGTTACCAACCTCGACCGGCTCAGCAGCAACAGGCATTGAGACAGCAGAGGCAGCAGCAGTACCAACAGAGGCCCGAGGTCCAACAGCACCAACAACAGGTCCGGGCGCCGCAGCCTCAGAGACCACAGGCGCCGCCGCAACGGCAGTTTCAGCAGCAGCCCCAGCGGCCGCCGCAACCGCAACAGGGGCAGCCGCAGGTCGAGCGACAGCACGGACAGCCTCAGGGCCAAGAACGGCAAGGCGGAGCGGAACGCGGACGGCCTGAGGGGAAACCCGAAGGGGGGGAGGAAAGAAGATAGGAGAATAGGACCGCTTGAGCGGGAGGCTCGGGCGGGCTTGTGCCCGCCCGAGGGAGTCATTGATCACTCCACGGGCAGCGTAATGATGAAGGTCGTGCCCTTGCCGACCTCGCTCTTCACATCGATGCTTCCTTTGTGGGCCTCGATGATTCCGTAGCTCACGGCCAGGCCCAGGCCCGTTCCCTTGCCGGCTTCCTTGGTCGTGAAGAAGGGCTCGAATATTTTTTCGAGATCTTCTTCCGGTATCCCTTGTCCCGTGTCGCTGATACTGATCTCGATCGTCTTCCCGTCTTCCAGAAGCCTCGTCTTTGTCATGAGGTCCCCGCCCTGCGGCATGGCATCCAAGGCATTGATGACCATGTTGATGAAGACTTCGAGCAATTGATCCCGATCGGCCATCAAAGGGGGTAGCTCTTGGAACTCTACCGCTGTGTTGATACGGCTGTCACTCACCTTCAATTGGTTCTTCGTCAGGGACAGGGCGCTTACGATGATCTTGTTGATATTGCACGCCTCTTTCTTCGGCTCGCTCTGGCGCGCGAAGTTGAGCAGCTCTCTCACGATTTCCCCGCACCGCGTCGTTTCCTTGACTATGATATCCAGTTTTTCCCGTTGACTCTCGTCGGCTTTTCTCAATAGAAGGGAGCTGAAGGTGAGCACGGAGGTCAAGGGATTGTTGATCTCATGGGCTATGCCTGCGGCGAGCCTCCCGATGGATGCAAGTTTTTCCGATCGAGCCATATGTCGCTCGGTCAGTCTCTTGATTTCCACGTTCCTGGCCTCGAGCGAGGAGGCCATCAGGTTGAACGTGGCCTCGAGCTCTCCGATTTCATTCTTTGACCGGGGAGTGACAATCACCGAGAAGTCACCCTGGGAAATCCTGTGGGACGCCTGGACGAGGCTATCGATGGGTTTGACGATCGTATCGGAAAGAAGACTGGCGATGAAGATGGAAAGCACCACTCCCAAAAGGGTGATCCCGAAAAAGATGGTGAGCGTTTCTTCCCTCATATCCGCGAACATCCGTTCAAGCATACCGACGGAGAGGAATCCTACGATGTCGTTGTGAACGTTGCGAATTGGCTCATACGACATAATGTACCAGTCATGAACCACCTGTGCCTTGCCGACCCACCGGCCTCCCCGGCGGAGCACCTTTTCAAAGACTTCCTTCGAAAGGGTGGTCCCGATGGCCCTGGTCCCGTCCTCATTCCTGGAATTGGTGGCTATACGGACATTATTCAAGAAGACCGTCGCCACTCCCACGTCCTTTCCCCGATATTTCTCGTTCCGGTAAAGAATGTCCCTGATCCTGTCGACAATCTCGTTATTCCGGTTGAGGACCTCTCCGCCGTAGACAACCCCGATCACTTTTCCGTTCTTTTGAAACACGGGTGACGCCGACATGAGAACCATTGCGGGGGTGGCGCCCGATTGTTCCTCCTTCGCGGGCCCATCGCAGTGTATCGCGCATTGCGATGCAAGTGTTTCTCCTTCTTTCCGGATGAGCCCGTAAGGGATGACCTCGATTGAAGAGGCCGTTGCCCTCGAAGAGAATGCTTTCTGCACCGTCTCGTCGTTGAGGACGACGTCCCCTGCGACGCCGGGGTTGCTCGACCTCAACAGAACGGTTCCTTTTTCGTCGGCGAGGTCCAGGGTGTCGAGACCTTCCTTCTTTCTCAGGTCTTCGAGGTATCCCCGCACACGTGAACGGTCCTTATCCGGCAGGGCGTCTCTGACGAGGGCGGTTGAAGAGGCGAAGCGGACCGTGCTCTCGATGTTTTCCAAACGGTGGTTGATGACTTCCCGGGCTGCGTTGAGTGAATTGCCCACCCTGTCCTCTGCCTGCCCCATGGTCCACTTATTTATCAGGACCGTGCCTATGACGCATGAGACCACGCCGGTGGTCAGAATGACGGCAATGAACCGCACAAGCAGCTGCCGTTTCAAGGTCGTTTTCACGGGTCTTCCCTCTGGGTCTTCTTACCCTTGTGCCGTCACGATCCGCCGAGGAGGCGCTTTCCCTTTCCGATGCCGAGACAAAGGGCATATTATTGTAACACGACTTCCGAAGGCTTATGACAGATCAGACATTGTTCTTTTGGCGGATGCTTCTTTGGCAGGGGGTGAGCCTGTGGGTTGTGGCAGGTCGTGCAGCCCTTTTCAGTCTCAATCCTGTCTGAGCCTTTCTTCATAGCTTCACTGAAGGGACGGTGCGTGTCGTCGGCAGGGACCATCTCGGCCTTCTTGCCGCCCGTGCTTGCGACGATAAGCACGGCAGCCAGGAGAACGGCAGCCGTAATGGCGAAGAAATCCCTCTTAGTCACCCTCATGAAATGATCCTGCTCCTACGGTAAAGCCGCGACAGCCCATACCTCACCATTGGACATGCCCTCTCCTTTTTCGGCGGTTCTGAAGACCTCTATCATCATTACAGTCTAAGAATCTGCCTTCGCAAAGGCCGAAAATTCCGACCCGTGAGGACGGGTCATGATGAAAGTATTTCACATAGACTATATGGTTGCAAGACTCCGCCGACGCTCCAGGCGCGCAGGCGGCGGGAGGCGTTCGCATCTTGGCAGGGGAGGTCACGCCGATCAGAGTCCTGTTTCTTCTGCGCTAAAGAGACGAGTGAGGGTTCGAGGTGCGGCCTTCATAGGATGCACACGCCGGCACCAATTGAATAGGAGGCGTCCCTGGAGGCCGCCAAAGGAGCGGATGTATGCTTCATCTTTTTCCTCGCTCTTGAGGGACAATCCATTAAGAAAAAGGACCGGCGCGATTCTTCCCCCTCTTTACCTACCCTTTACCCCCCCATATACCCCCTCTTTACCCCCCCTCCCGAAGCCCGTTTTGGTTTGACGGATGTGAGCCTTCTTTGAGAGAATCAAGGGTAGGGAGAGGAAGGTCCGTTTTCCGGAAGCCGGAAGAGATTCCGTTAAACCTATAAGAATTGATGGCAGTCATCGGAAGCCGGAACCACTCCGGACCTTCGGCCCGGATTAGCAAGTTTTGATGGAGGGAGGACAGGACCTATGGAAGCCAGACGACGTACGATGTTCGGTGTAGCACACCCGTTCGCGTTCTTCACTATCTTTTTGATCTTCATCACCCCTCTTCATGGAGAGGGACTCTACACCCGCACCGACGAGCTGTCGTGCGGCGACACATTAGTTCAGGCTTTTACTACATGCACCGAGGACTCGATCGACGCCAAAACCGCACGGTGTTTCGACCAGCATTTCTTCTTTGTCAACAAGAAGACCGGGGCCTTCACCAGAATGGAAGGATCGGGGAAGTATATTACGCAGCGCGACCCCGGAGGAAAGATAGAGATACAGTACGAGCACCTTGCGACAGCCTGGGCCTGTGAAACGGGGGAAACGGGGCTCTATATCTATGTTGGTGTCGCCGGGTCGCGGGAAAAGCAGTACATCGACATATGGGACGAGCTTTGGGATTTGAAGGGCAGGAGACTGGCAAGCACCAAAGGCGACACGGACGAGATATGGAAGAGATTCTACAAGATTTGGATATCCAAGGGTCTGGCAACCCATCCGCTTCCGATCTATGATTTCGTACCTATTCAGACCTTCAAAACGGACACGGTCCATGAATATGATCCCTGGAAGACCCCCGGGCCGTGAGAAATCACGGCAACGGCTCTCGAACGAGGTGGGTTTCCCGGACACGTATTCTGTAGCTTAGGGAGGAACGGACTATGAAAGATGGCCGGACAAGCAGTTATTCGTCTGAATATGGCTCAAGCGCCACGAGCGCCGATACAAGCGCAAACGGAACAGTCGTTTACACTTATCCCGACGGGCGGAAACTGCGGGTTAGGGGCAACCGTCCCGTACGCAACAACAATCCAGGCAACCTGAAATTCAGTAGCGATGAGAAGGCCCGGAAAGCCGGCGCTTTGGGACGAGATAAAGACGGCTTTGGCGTCTTTCCCGATTGGAGGACCGGCATGCGGGCGGCCGACGCTATGTGGACTGACATGCGGTCCGATGGCTATACTATTCGCACGGCAGTGGAAAAGTTCACAACATCAGATCGAAAAAAGCGCATCAAAGATCTCTTGGACAAAGCCAAAGGGTACGTGGACACGGACGGTAAACCGGTGACTGAGAATACCCCGTTAGCCAAACTCACCGACGAACAGTTCAAAGTGTTGGTAGACTATAACAATTACCAGCTCGAAGGCTGGAGAAGCGGCCAGAGGGAAGCCACGTCGGAATGGATCGAAACTCCCCCTCAAACCTCTGCGCCGGGAAGCAGCGGACACGCCCCGGTTAATAACCCCCGGCCCGGACCCAACAAGGCTCCGGCCCCTACTAACCGCCTTGAGCTGAACCCTGACCCGGCCCCTTCCTGGATCGGCAACCCTTCTTACAGCTCATCAGTGCCGTCCTTCCAGTCCAGGAACCTCCTCGCTTCTGCCCCTGCCTTCGAAGGGCCCTACAAGAAAACATATGCTCCGGTCGCGCAGGCCCAGGCAGCCGCACCTCTGTCCAACAAACCGGCTTATTCCCTGAAGGACAAGTTCGACTTTCTCGGAAAAGTTTATCCTCACGCCAAGAGCCTCTCCGAGAAAACGGGCCTTTCCCCTCCCCTTTATCCTCGCCCACACGGCTCACGAGGTCGGACTGGGTAAAAACATAGAGGGCAACAATCTCTTCAATCTCAAGGCGGACGAGAGATGGCAGGGTCCCACCTACACGAGGGGAGGCACCAGGTACCGGGCCTATCCGGATTTCAGCGAAAGCATGGACGACTACCTTGCCTTTCTTGAGGGGAACCCCCGGTATTTCAAGATGTTCGATCCCGTGGTGCGGACAAGCGTCGACAAGCTTGCCGATACACTTCATTATGCGGGTTACAGTGAGGACCCTTTGTACGGCAGGCGCGTGACCACCATGGCGAACTCCCCCCTCATGAAGCGGGCCCTTTGGCAGTATGATAAGCCGCCTGGTTCGTCGCAGGAAGGATGACGCTATCGCGGCGTATAATTGACTTGACAGGAAGAGCGATATTTCTTAAAGTCACTCATCTGTAGAATTGTGCGGAAATAACGAATGACGCCCGGCGAGCCTTACGATCCCCCGGGTGTCCGTCGCTCGTTGAATGACCGCAACGCCGGAGGATAGCCTGAAATGTCCGACCAAAGATTCGCAAAACTCCTGGAGCCTTCTCATATCGGCCCTGTAGCGACCAGGAACAGGATCATCAAGCCCGCCGCAGGGCTTCAGTACTGGATAGCCGGGGGAGTGCCCGTCGCCGAAAAAGCCAAGTGGCTCTTCGATGCCTACGCACGGGGAGGGGTGGGCCTTATCATCATAGAGAGCCCTCGCCTCGAGCCGGGAGGAAAGGGCTTCCGCCTCGACAATGACAAGGCAATTGAAGCCATGTCGGAGGTGACGGAGATCATTCATAGTTACGGCTGTCCCGTCTTCGTGCAGCTCGCCCATATGGGCAACTGGAACCTCGCCCACTCCCCCGACCACGACACGAGGGCCCCTTCCCCGGTGTGCGTCATCTCGGAGATGGATAACCACGACTCCATGCCGAGGGAGATGAAGGCCGAAGATATCGAGAAGGTCGTGGAGGCCTTCGTCATCAATGCCTTAGGCGCCCAAAAGGCCGGGTTCGACGGAGTCGAGATCAACTCTTCCTGCACCCACCTCCTCCATACTTTCCTCTCCCCCTTTTGGAACAAGAGGCATGACGCCTACGGCGGCAGTATAGAGAACCGCACCCGTCTCATCGTCTCGATCATCAAGGAGATCAAGAGGCAGGCAGGCAAGGATTTCCCCGTGACCGCCCTCATCAACGGCGTCGAGGTGGGGAGGTTCGTCGGAGTGGAGCGGAGCGAATGCCTCTCCCTCGCCGACAGCCTGCAGATAGCCAGGGCCATTCAGGATGCCGGAGCCGACGCGATCCAGGTGAGGTCTCATTGGATCGGCAGACACGATGCCTCCTTCATCACCGACCACCTCTGCTACCCTGAGCCTCCCGTGCCTTTGAGCACTTTCCCGCCTGAGCTTGACATGAGCCGCCACGGGGCAGGGGCGAACATCCCCCTCGCCGAGGCCTTCAAGAAGGTCCTTACCGTTCCGGTCATTACCGTGGGCAGGTTCGATCCCGATCTCGCAGAGAAGACCCTGGAGGAAGGGAAAGCCGATTTCATCGCCATGAACCGGCGACTCTATGCCGACCCGGAGTTTCCGAACAAGCTCGTCCAGGGAAGGTTCGACGACATCGCACCCTGCACCTCCTGTACCCAATGCAAGGACGAGGATGCGCCGAGGCGCTGCAGGATAAACGCGGCAATCGGAACGGAGAGTCCCTATGTCCTCGAACCCGCGCCAAAGCAGAAAAAGGTGGTCGTCGTCGGCGGAGGCCCCGGAGGTATGGAAGCGGCGAGAGTGGCCGCGCTCAGGGGCCACCAGGTGGTGCTCTTCGAGAAATCCTCACGCCTGGGAGGACTGCTCCCCCTGGCCGCTCTTGTGAAGGGGCTCGAGGTGGAGGACCTTCCCGCTATCATAAAGTACCTCAAGGGCCAGATTACCAAATTGGGGGTCGAAGTTCGTCTCGGAACCGAGGGAACTCCGGCCCTCATCCAGGAAATGAAGCCCGACGTGCTCATCCTTGCCACAGGCGGCATCCCGGCCCTTCCCGACATACCGGGGATCGACGGAAAGAACGTGGTGAGCAACGCGAAGCTCCATAAAATGCTCAAGTTCTTCCTGCGCTTTTTCTCTTCCGAGACCCTGCGCTCCCTCACCAATATCTGGATGCCCCTCGGAAAGAGGGTCGTTATCATAGGCGGCGGCATACAGGGTTGCGAGCTCGCCGAGTTCCTCGTCAAAAGGGGCAGGAAAGTGACTATCGTCGATTCCGCGGACCAGCTTGGAGAAGGGATGATAAGCCATCTCAAGCTCCAGCTTTTCTGGTGGTTCCGCCAGAAGGGCGTCACTATGATGCCGGGCGTAAAGCCTGTGGCCGTGACGCCTCAAGGCCTGACAGTCCTGAACAAGCTGGGCTACAGGCCGACCATCGAGGCGGACAGCATCGTCACCGCCCTTCCTCTGGAGCCGAACAGGGATCTCATGATCGCACTGGAAGGCAAGGTCCCGGAGATCTATGCCATCGGTGATTGTGACAGCCCCGGCCTCATCGTCGATGCCATCGGCAAGGGATGGAAGATAGGAAAGGCCATTTGAAGTCAGCCGGACCATGAAAAGGAACTGATGAGGTGAAATCCTCTTACGACCTCCAATGGGCAGGGGAAGATGATCGGGAATGAGGCTTCCCGTCCGAAGTGGTACTTCAGGCCCTTCGCGATCATTCTCCTTCTCTTCTTCGTGCTGGGGCCCTTCGGCCTTCCTCTTCTCTTCAAAAGCCCGGCCTTTAACAAGACCTGGAAGATCATCCTGGCGGTGGCGGTCATCGTCTATACCGTCTATCTCCTCATCGTCACGATCAGGCTCACAAGCTCCCTGTACGACCTGACCAGGTTTCAATAGAGGCTCGAACTTGTGGATTCACGAAAGGCCGGCCCCGCCTGCTCCGCCGGTCCATCTCGGGTCGACTCTATCCTGTTTGTCGGACACGGTCACCACGTGGTTCCTCCCGGCGTTTTTCGCCGCGTAGAGGGCTTGGTCGGTTCGACGAATAAGCTCTTCTGTTGGCTCTCCCCGGCGAAAGCGCGCTACGCCTATGGAAACCGTTATTACTCCAATCTCTTTTGCCGTTGCCGACGTCCTGAGAGGCATCGTCTCGAAGAAGCTCCGTATGCCTTCTGCGACGGAGGCGGCGCCGGCCAGAGAAGTTTGAGGAAGGATGACCGCAAATTCCTCTCCGCCGAAGCGAGCCAGGAAATCCCTGCCTTTCACCGTCTCCTTGATCTTCTTCGCGACGAACCTCAATACCTCGTCTCCCACGAGATGGCCGAATGCATCGTTGAATCTCTTGAAGTTGTCGATATCGATAAGAAGCAAAGAGAGGTCCCTGTCGCCGGTCGAGGCCTCTTTGATAGAAAGGGCAAGCTGGGTATCGAAGGCCTTCCGGTTCGGAGTCCCCGTGAGGAAGTCGACGGACGCCTCGGTCTTCAGCTCCTCGAAGTCTTTCTTGAGCTCTTCCAGCGCTTCGGTCGTCTCCTTCAACTTGTGCTGGATCGCTTTTCCGAAACCTCCCAGGGTCTTCGTCTTATTGATTATCTCGGTGAAGACGCTTTTGATCTCCTCGATGGATGCGTCCTCCGAGAGCCGGTCGACCGACTGGGAAATGAAGGACTCGTAATCTTTCGTTTCCCCGGTGAGCTCGGTCACTTCCTTGAGAATCGTCCGCAGGAGCTCCTGGAGTCCTCCCTGATCTTTCTCAACCCGGCGCCATCTTCTTCCGAGCAGAACCGGCGATAGAGGGCTTCGTTTTCTTCCGCGGAAAAGTCCTCTTCCCTTTGAAGCATGGCATCGATGGTAGTGCGAAGCTCTTCGTCGGCGCCTGAAACGTACTTGTACCAGACGGCGTAGTTCTTGGGTGTTATCGGTATCCGCTGCTTCGACATGATCGGCAGAGCAAGCCGGAGGTATTGCTGCACTTCTTCTATCAGGCTTTTGCTATCCATTGCGTGCGTGTGCCCTCTCTTTCGGCAATTCGTCCGGTTTTTCGTGAAGTTCGATCGTGCCCTTCAAGCCAAGAAAGGGCTTTTTTTATGCGCCTGTTGCACGCGAACGGGAAAGGCCAATCCCGCAACCGACCCGGCGTGCGGTCTCTTTAGTGTACACCTTTTGCGTTGAGAAAAGGAGCGTATTTCTTGTCACTCCCCATGATATGGTCCTGAAGCCAATCCTTCAGGAAAGCCATGGTTTCTCCGCTGACCACCGGCTCTCCCCGGGAGAATCGCTCTTTCAGGTCAACGACCTTCTTCGTGAGGGCCTCGTGCTCCGTCTTGTGGGAGGCAGAGGCAGGATACGCGTATTTTTTGAAGAGGTCTTCCTCGACCCCGAAGTGATAGACCGTATAGTCGAGCAGCTCGGAAAGGGTCTTGCCCATTGCTTCCTTGCCTTTTCCAAGCTTCATCGCGTCATGGAAGCTGTTGAGCAGCTCCACGAGCTTTATGTGCTGGTCATCTATCTGTTTGATGTTCACGCTCAGATGCTCGTTCCACGTCATCAGGGCCATAGGCTCCTCCTTGCTCCGGGGCTTCGCGATGCTGTTGCATCGTATGTCTTTTTTCGGCTCGGAGCCGACACTTCTTAAGATTCGTTTTCCTCCCGGCCTGTGCTGCCACGACGGCCGGACCCGATCGTCCCGACGTCCCGGTCCTATTGCAGTGTAATGGCCTTTTCCGAGCACATTTCCTGGCAACAGAAGCAGGTAATGCAGGTGTCGGTATCGACGACCGGGAGAGTGTCGCCCATGGACAGGGCCGATACGGGACATTGTTCTATGCAGGTGCCGCAGCCCGTGCACAGATCGGGATTAGCGCGAGGTCGCAGAATCGTGCGGCTGTGGATGCCAGCCAGCATGGCCGGGTTCTGGAGCACCGCTTCGCCGCCCAGGGGCGGGAGCTTGAACTCGGGCAACCTCCGAAGCTCCCCGATGACCTCGATTGCGTCCATGTCGTAATCCCCGAGGCCCGCCTCCCTGGCCTTCTGAAGGAAACGCATCTTACCGGGCTCCAGGCCCATCATGAAGGCGATGCATGCGTCCACGGCAACTCCATTATCAGAGGCCAGGATCAGGCCTATGTCCCTGAGGTCGAGGCCGGCCGGGCCGTTGCCCTCCATGCCGACGACTGCGTCCACGATAAAAAGATCGGGAACCCTCAGACGGAAGACGTCGACGAGCATCTCGTGAAAGCGCTCGGCACAGCCTGCTGCCTTGTGGAGCACGGCTTTCTGGGCACCGGGCAATATACCGTAGCTGTTCTTGATGGCGCCGGTAATGACGCTCAGGCCGTGGGTCTTGAACTTCGGAAGGCTGATGACCACATCGGCGTCGAGGACAGCCCTGGAGGGGCTCACGGACGGAAGGAACTCAGGGTTGAAAGCGACCTTCCGGGAGTCGTTCCCGATGTTCCTGTAGTAACCTTTGGACGCGTCCATCAGTCCCGATACCCTGAAGCTTTCCTCATTTGCCCCATAGTTCATGAGGCCGGGGTTGTCGCCCACCACGAGGGAAGCGGGCCCCATGGCCTCCACCTTGTCCACCACGGCCCGCAGGACGGTCGGGTGGGTCGTAATGGCCTCTTCGGGTCTGGAAGCCCGGAGCACGTTCGGTTTTATCAGCACGCTCTTCCCCTTCAGGTCGAGGGGAAAAAGGTCGAAGGCGCGATCCACGGCCGGGCGCACTGTTTCATAGGTTGCCGAATGTATCATTACTCTCGACATTTGTTTCACCTCTATTCACGATTATAGGGAATCGCCGCAGGACAATCAACTGCCCGGGGCAACATAGGTAGGCGCCGTTTTCGGCGATTTTCCTCCCTTTACCTGGTGATAGTATTCATAGGTCATGGGCTTGCCGTCGCTCACTACTTCCGCATCCACCACGCGCCCGAGAAAGATCGTGTGGGTCCCCGCGTCCATGCTCTCCATAAGCTCGCAGTCGAGGTAGCTCGTGGCATAATCGAGCACGATCGGCGCCCGGGTTTGTCCGAACTTGTACGAGACGCCTTCGAACTTGTCTATATCCCGTCCCGACCTGAAGCCGAAGCGGCCGATGAAGACCATGGGGGCCTCTTCCCCGAGTATGGATACGGATAAAGCCTTGGCTTTCATTATGGTCTCATGGGTCAGGTTCTGTTTATTGATGCAGACCGATACCCCGGGCGGCTCGGACGTCACCTGGCAGACCGTATTCGCGACCTGGCCGTTGAGCTTCTCGCCGTCGTTTGCGCACACAAGATAGAGTCCGTAGCTACAGTGTTGAAGCGCGATCTTGTTCATCTATACTCCTCTCAAGTTTGCTGATCCGGACCGAAGGTCCGGAGTGTTCCGGCTGTAACCACTTTGGCACGGCCATCAAGGCTTCGACTTCAGGTCTATGATCTCCAGCCGGTGGTTCGCTTCCGGATGTTTCAAAGAAGGACCCTGGATGAGCAGCGCGAACTCCCCTTCTGCCTCATGGACGTTCAGCCAGCTCTTCGTCCAATCGGTCCAATCGTCACCATCTTCGGTGGTATGCACCGGGAAGACCCCGTAAGAGAACTGGAGGGCCTCACACGTCGTTTCCAGACGGCTTATTGCACTTACCGAGACCGGCAGCCTGAGCCTGGAGAGCCTGCGCGCCGTTGCTCCGCTCCGGCTGCGCACGATGACGCCCGCCACGGGCATGCGCTCGAGCGCACTTTCCACGCTCAGGGAGATGAGGTCTCCCGTACCTATCTTTTCGTCGGAAGCGATCGACTCGAGGGTCTCCCTCGCGTATCGACCCGGCAGGTTAGGCTCGACGGCCTGAGCGATCTTTGCGAGCATGGCGACCGCATCTACCGGGTACTTACCCATGGCCGATTCCTCGGAGAGCATCACACAGTCGGTACCGTCGAGTATGGCGTTGGCCACGTCGGTCGCCTCAGCCCTGGTGGGCCGGCGGTTCCCCGTCATCGATTCGAGCATCTGGGTGGCAGTGATAACCGGCTTGGCGTGCAAATTGGCCTTATGCACGAGATCCTTTTGGACGACGGCGATCCGCTCTATCGGTATCTCGACTCCTAAGTCGCCCCGGGCGATCATGATTCCGTCGGCAGCGTCGAGGATTTCTCCGATCCGGTCGAGTGCCTTCGATCGCTCGATCTTGGCAATGACGAAAGGGCTGTAGCCGAGGTCTGCCGCTGCTTTTCGAAGGGCGAAGATATCGGCCTTCGATTCGACAAAAGACTGGCTCACCGCGTTGACACCCTGGCTCAGGGCGAATTCGAGGCACTTTCTGTCGTGGTCGGTAAAGGCGGCGGCACCCAGCTCGATACCGGGCAGGTTGAGCCCTTTGCGCGACCGCAGCTCGCCGCCGACCACGACCCTGCACGCCACCTCGTGTCCGTGCACGGATCCGACCTCCATTTGGATCAGGCCGTCGTTGAGGAAAAGAACGTCCCCGGGCCGCACCGCTTTTGCGAGGCTTGCGAAGGTGACCGAAGCGTGGTGACCGTCGCCCTTGATTTGGCGGGTGGTGAGAGTGAAGTTGTCACCCATCTTCAGCTCGATCGGTTCTCCGGCTATCTCACCCAGACGGATCTTCGGACCGGGCAGGTCTGCCATGATAGTGAGACGTTTCTCTGTGGACCGGGAAGCGGCGCGAAGATCTTCGATGACTTTCGCATGTCCCTCGAACTCTCCGTGCGAGAAGTTGAGGCGCGCGACGTTCATACCGGCCAGAAGCATTCGCTCCATGGTCTCTCGGGATGAAGAAGCAGGCCCGATGGTACAGACGATCTTTGTCTTGTTGCAGGGAAAGCCCATCTTTGTCTCCTTGCCGAGGCCGTCGCCAACCCACATGTGCTCTTCCAGCGCCCGGTGTTTCATTCTAATACTAATAGATATGCGGCGCAAGAGCGCCTGTTGGTCGGGTTTGCACGAAGAGCTGCTGCCGGCCGATGAATGGACTGTTAGGATATCCGCAGGAGCGCGCGCGCGAGCTGTCTGAGAAAGCCGTTTTCGTATTTGTACACGTAGAGTGCGCCGGCGCCTGCGAGCCTATCCGATTGGGTGTCCATGTAGATAAGCACTATTCCTTCCTTTTCGTCATAGGCAGGCAGGGTGACCCGCACATGTCCGTGGGCCTCGGGGTGGTCCCTGTGCCATGCATCCCAGCCGCCTCCCTTGCCCTCGAAGTAGCGGGCGAATCGGCCCTTATAGTCGATGAGGTATCCCTTCTCGGGATGAGACACGAGCTTCAGGCGCTGCGGCGTCCTGTTCTTGTCGAAGAGCCGGTCCACGAGGGGACCCGGATCGTATCCTTCAAGCCCGCTCTCCTTCGCGAGGCGCGCTTTGATCCGGGAGGGGTCGGAGCCTCCATGGGGACCGATGTGGGTCGTCATCGGCTCCACCACAATAAAGCCGTGGTTCTCATGTCCTTGTTGTAATATCAATGCAAGGATGATGTTCTCCTGTTCCTCCAGCGCCGGCTCACCCGCCCGGGAAACAGAGCCGATGACCAAAACGAGGGTCACAGCCACGGCAAAGTGCAGGATAGTCCTTCTGCTTATCTCTTCCGACCCGATTCTCATGCGGACCTCCCTGATCTGTCTATGTAGCCGCTGGGGCCCCCGTGCTCACCTCGGCAAGGCTGCCCGAAAAGGTGCCGGATAGGGCCGCGGACCGCTTCATAGTCTTCATGCTATCAGGGCAGAGTACGTTCGCACAACCCATTTCTTCAAAACCCTTTCAATATGAGACAACCAGCCGGTTCCTTTTGTTCCCGAGCCTCCCGTGGCTCCCGCCTTGTCAAAGACGGGCCGTTCCCTTGAAGGCCTGATCGAGGTCCTCCAGGAGGTCGTCCACATTCTCTATGCCCGCAGAGAGCCTGAGCAACCCATTCGATACGCCTATCCGCTTCCTCTCGTCCGCCGATATCTTCGAGTGGGAGGTCTCGGCCGGTGCGCAGATGAGTGTTTCGACTCCTCCCAGGCTCAGGGCCGGTGTGATGAGTCTTAGTGACCGCAGGAAGGAAGCAGGCGCGAGGGCCTCGTCAAGCTCGAAAGAGAGCATACCCCCGAAGCCCTTCATCTGGGTCTTCGCAATCTCGTGCCCTTTGAAACCCGGCAGACCGGGATAATTGACCCGCCGCACCGCCTTGTGGGATGCGAGGAACTCCGCGATCGTGCCTGCGTTGCAAGATTGCCTCTCCACCCTGAGGGCGAGCGTTTTCAGGCTCCGTTCGAGGAGATAGCAGGTAATGGCGTTGAGACTGCCTCCAAGATGGCAGGCAAGGCTGCGGATCGCTTCCGCTTTCTCGACTGATGCGACCGCGACGCCGCAGCAGAGGTCGCTGTGACCTCCTAAGTATTTCGTCCCGCTGTGGACGACCACATCCATTCCGAGGGCGAGGGGGTTCTGGTTGATGGGGGTGGCGAAGGTGTTGTCCATGATGGTAGCGATGTTCCGGGATCGCGCGATATCGGCCACCCGGAGTATGTCGACGACCCCGAGGAGGGGGTTGGTGGGAGATTCGAGGACGATCACCTTTGTCTCCGGTCTCAACGCCTCGGCGATGCTATCCGCGTCGGTCGCCGCGAAAGCATGGCTGATTCCGAGCCGATCGAAGGTATCGGTCGCAAAGGCATGGGTGCCGCCGTAGAGCGCGTCGAGAAGGACCACGTGGTCACCCGCGTGGGCGAAGGCGAGGACGGATGTGCTGATGGCCGCCATGCCGGAGCTGAAAAGGACGCCGCTTTCGGCCCCCTCCAGGGCGCAGAGCTTCCGCACGACCGCTTCCTGGTTGGGCAAATTGAAGTAGCGAGGATAGGGCGACTCCTCCCGATCGAGGTATTCGTAAGAGGAGGAGGTAAAGATAGGGCTCGTGACCCCCCTTACCTTGCTATCCCTGTATTTTCCACTGTGGACGCATTTCGTTTCATTGTACATGGCTCCCCCTCTTTGTTTCAGGCGTCATCCGGCCCGGGTACGCCTTCTTTTTCGTATTTTCGCAAAAAAGAAGGCTATCCGTCAAACGAAGAAGCAAAGGGAGTCGCCGGTGACGGTCCTTGCCTCATGGTTTCTCTTACAACGCCGGGTTTCACCTCAATATAAGAGGCCGGAAGAAGGTATTGCCCTCCCTCCGGCCTCTTCTTTTAGCGCCGCCACTCTAGAGTAACGGCACTCCCTCGACTCGCGGCGACCAGGCTACTTCTTGTAGACGCCGTATTCTCTGGTAATATCCACCATGGCGTGGATGGTGTCGGCCTTGCCTTCATCCATGGCGGTTCCCGTGCACATGAGATATCCGCCGCCTTTCCCTGCCGTATCGATGAGTTCCTTACAGTATGCCTTGACTTCCTCGGCCGTTCCGGTCAACAGCAGGCCGGACGAGACGTTTCCGCCTATGCAGAGCTTGTCCCCTATGGCGGCCTTTGCCTTTACCATATCGGTGCGATCGAATACCCACATACAGGAAGCCCGGGGCAGCTCCTTCAGGTATTCGAGCCTGGTGTTGTAGGAGCCTTCGCAGAACAGGAAGGGAACGCATCCTTCCTCGGCTAGGCCCATGATAACGGCTTTCAAAGTGGGCCAGTAGAACTTGGCGAACTGCTCGTCCGACATGAACCCGTCAGCTCCCTTGTGGAGCGGGATGAAGACGACGGGGCATCCCGCCATGTTTGCGCCGGCGACACCCTGGTCGATGGCGAGCGGCGTCAATCTCTCAGCCGCAGCGATGACCTTCTCGGGCTGCCGGTACATGTCGAGCATCATGGCCCTGGTCCCTCGGAGCGTGTCACCGAGGATGTCGAAAGGCGCCTTGGTGGCCCCGCCGAAACAGCCGGGAAAGCCCTCTGCCTTAGCCTGCGCCTCAAAGCCTCCGATCTTCATTATCCAGTCCATCGCCTCCTTGCCTGCATCAAGCATGGCTTGCATGGCCGCTCGCACCGGAGGGATGCCGAAGGGGATCATCTGGGCGGAGACGAGAACGGCCTCCCACATGTTGGTGAAGGGGGCGATCATCTTGAGGGGTTCCAGCGCCCCGTAAGCACGCGGCATAAGGGCCCTCAGCCAGAAATCGGTCGGGTCCTTGATCAGTGCGTCGTACTCGTCGGCCATCATGTATTCGCCTTCCACGTACTGCCATCCGGACTGCTTCGAGATACCGTGGCCGGGCAGTCTGTACTGCTTGTAATCGAGGATGTCGAATATCTTTCCGTAACCCATGAGAGCGGGCGTGACAAAGTAGTCGGGGTTGTAGTCCTTCAGAAAGCTGAGTTGGGCGACGAGCATCTTGTCGGTGTCGTACATGGCATCGTACGGGGAGACGCCGTAGAGCCCGGGCTGCATGAAGATACCGAAGGGGAGAATGGGCACCCGCTCGGGGACTTTCTCCTTAAGCACGATATCCTTGAAGAGACCGACCCTCGTCTCGTAGGCGGTTTTGGCCTCCGAGCTCACGAACTCCACGCCCTGCGGAGCATTCCATGCCTGAAATCTTGCTTCTCTCTTTTCACGAGCAGTGACGATCTTTTCCATGGCATCAACCCCCTATCCAGCCTTTGGCCAGCTTGACTGCGTCCATGGCATCCTTGCCGAACGCATCTGCGCCCGTGAATGCCCTCACTTGGTCATCGATCTGGCCGCCTCCGATCATGATTTTTACCTTGTCCCTAAAACCGGCCAGTTTGATCGCTTCCACGGTAGCCTTCATGTTCTCGAAGGCGAGGGTAAGAAAACCGCTCAAGGCGACTACAGACGCGCCCGTCTCCTTCACGGCGTCCACGAATTTCTCCACGGGTACGTCGATTCCGAGATCAGTCACCTCGAACCCGTTCACGTCGAGCATGAAGATGACGAGATCTTTTCCGATGTCGTGGATGTCGCCCGCAACGGTCCCCACTATTACCTTTCCTGTTTTAACTGAATCTATGGTCTTTTTCAAGTGGGGCTCGAGTCTTTGGACTATTTGCCTCAGGATCTCGCCCGAATACATGGGCGGGCCGAGGAATCTTTCCGTGGGTGACGTCTGTGCAGATATCGTTTCGGACTGCGTGTCGGAGGCGTATATATTGCACATACCGGAAGGGACTGAGGAGGTGGTTAAGTTTTTTAACGTCCCGGACGTGGCATGCCACGGAAATTTGGCCCTTAAGAAATGGTGCGAGAGCCGAGCCAAAAAGAAGCTGTACGAGTTGCAAATCGAGATGTGTGAGTGGGCTATCCCGCAGGTCGCAAAATTCGACCAGCAGTTGTCCAGTGAGCGCCGCCGCGCGGTCGTTGCGGGTATCAGGGGTCAGATTGCAGATCTCCGCGAGTCTAAAAAGGCTGTTCAAATCGAGGGCTGGGGTGAGAGACAGCCCGGCGCAGAGCCCTACGGGGCGCGGCATTTTGACCGGAAGCGTGACGACAAAAGAAGCGAACCGAATGGCCTCGGAGACGGAATGTTTTAAGACGGGGCAGCGGGCGGCGGGTGTCACCGCTAGCTTGTCCCGCGCTACCAAAACCCAAGAAGCACAACACTGCTGGACAAGCCAGCAGTGGCACCCAACCCCGTCGATCCAGAACTGAGTGAACGCTACTCCACCGGCCGAATCTCCACGATCTCAAACTTGAGCGTCCCCTGCGGCACCGGGATCTCCACACGATCGCCCACTTTCTTAGCCATCAGACCCTGCGCCAGTGGACTCGTGACGAGAATCTTGCCGGTGTCGTAGTCTTCCTCGCCGGCCCCAACCAGCGTAAACTCCTCTTGATCGCCGAAGTCGAGGTCCTTGACCACCACCGTCGAACCAAAGGTGACCTCGTCCTTGGGCAATTGGCTGGTGTCGATCAGCACGGCAGCGCGAAAGCTTGTCGCGAAGCAAATTGATGCGGGCTTGCATCATGCCCTGACTCTCCCGGGCCCGTGATATTCGGCGTTTTCGCTCAGGTCGCCCTCGCCGCGAGCCGTGGCCAGGCGTTCGAGAATCTTGGGCATTTCGACATCGTTCAATTGGGCCAGATCGGCCTTGAGCTTGTCATAGCCCGCCCGGGTCATGGGAATTCGGTCCGACATGGATGTTTTCTCCCGCAGCAACAAAAAAAGCCGCGGCCTCCGCAACGCGCGAAAGCCGCTGTCTATGTCCGATTCAAGCCGCTTGGCCCGCCGACGGACCACGCACGCTTTTCCTCTATTGTTGTCGAGGCGGGCGATTCTGTAAAGGTGCCATATAGTGTTCATGGTGGGGCTCGCCGACCAAGCTGCGTTCGGTGCCCGTCGGCCCACCCTACTTTTCCTTGGGCAAACCGCGACCACCATAATCCATTATTACGCCAGACACCCCCCTTTTCACCATGTTACCGGCATGTTAAGATTGAGAGATTTTAGAAAGAGCCCAGGGCTCGCCGAGCGGACAGGAACAAGCCGTGCCACGTCGCGACGACATTCACAAGATACTTTTGATCGGTTCCGGGCCCATCGTCATCGGCCAGGCCTGCGAATTCGATTACTCCGGCGCGCAGGCTTGCAAGGCCCTGCGCGAAGAGGGATATCAGGTCGTGTTGGTCAACTCGAACCCGGCCACGATCATGACCGATCCCGGGATGGCCGACCGCACCTATATCGAGCCGATCACCTGGGAGTTCGTCGCCAAGATCATCGAGATCGAACGGCCCGACGCCCTGCTGCCCACCCTGGGCGGCCAGACGGGCTTGAACACGGCCATGGACTTGCTCCGGCACGGCGTCTTGCGAAAGTTCAGCGTCGAGATGATCGGCGCCCGGCCCGACGTCATCGACAAGGCCGAGGATCGCCAGAAGTTCAAGGAGGCGATGCTGGCCATCGGACTGGAAGTCCTGCGCGGCCGACTGGCCCGATGCTGGCCGAGTCGCAGGCGATTCGCGATGAGATCGGCCTGCCCTGCGTTTTGAGACCGTCGTTCACCCTGGGCGGCACGGGCGGCGGCATCGCCTACAACCGCGAAGAATTCAACGACATGATCGCCCGCGGGCTCGATTTGAGCCCCGTCGGCGAAGTGCTCATCGAAGAGTCGGTCATCGGCTGGAAGGAATTCGAGCTTGAGGTCATGCGCGACCTGGCTGACAACGTCGTCATCGTCTGTTCCATCGAGAACCTCGATCCGATGGGCGTCCATACCGGCGATTCGATCACCGTCGCCCCGGCCCAGACCTTGACCGACAAGGAATACCAGCGGATGCGCGATGCCTCGATTCGGATCATGCGCGAGATCGGCGTCGAGACGGGCGGCAGCAACATTCAGTTTGCCATCCATCCCGACAATGGGCGCATGGTTGTCATCGAGATGAATCCGCGCGTCAGCCGGTCCAGCGCCCTGGCATCAAAGGCAACCGGCTTTCCCATCGCCAAGATCGCCGCCAAGCTCGCCATCGGCTATCGGCTCGACGAACTCAAGAACGACATCACCCGCGAGACGCCGGCATGTTTCGAGCCGACCATCGACTACGTCGTGACGAAGATACCACGCTGCGCGTTCGAGAAATTTCCCGAGGCCGATCCGACCTGACCACGCAGATGAAGAGGGTCGGCGAAACGATGGCCATCGGGCGGACGTTCAAGGAATCGTTCCAGAAGGCGCCTGCGCGGGCTGGAAGTGGGCAATTCGTGCAGCCGATAGCCGACCGCCAGCTTGGCCGCAATATTGGCGATGGGAAGGCCCGTGGCCTGCAAGCCAGCACACTAGAGCGACTGACGCGCGGATTTCGTCTCGATGCCACCATGCGCCCATCGCGCGGATTCATGGCGAACTGGATATTCGACCCGCCTGTCTCGACGCCGATCTCGCGCATGACGGCGATCGAGGCGTAGAGCATCCGCTGATTATCCCTTGTGTAGCGTGGCCGGGGCCACCGTGATCGAGTCGCCCGTGTGGCGCCCATCGGATCGAAGTTTTCGATCGAGCAGATGATGACGCCGATGTCGTCGCGCGTCGCGCATCGCCTCCATCTCGTATTCTTTCCAGCCGATCACCGACTCTTCCAGCAAGACCTGGTGGATCGGCGAGGCGTCCAGGCCGTGGGCCACAGGCATCGAATTCGTCCCGGTTGTAGGCGATGCTCGAGCCGGTGCCGCCGAGCGTGAAGCTGGGCCGGACCACGCAGGGCAGGCCGATATCGCGGCCACCGCGCGGCGCGCTTCGTCCAGATTGTGACGGTCTCGCCGCGGCAGAACCTCCAGCCCGATCCGCTCCATCGCCTTCTTGAACTGGTCGCGGGCCTCGGCCTTTTCGATGACCGCGGCGTTGGCGCCGATCATCTCGACGCCGAACTGTCCAGCACGCCATGCCGGACAAGGTCCATGGCCAGATTCAAGCCCGTCTGGCCGCCCAAGGTCGGCAGCAAGGCGTCGGGCCGCTCGACCTCGATCACCTGGGCGACGATCTCCCAGGTGAACGGCTCGATATAGGTGCGGTCGGCCATCTCGGGGTCGGTCATGATGGTGGCCGGGTTCGAGTTGACCAACACGACCTTATACCCCTCTTCGCGCAGGGCCTTGCAAGCCTGCGTTCCGGAGTAATCGAATTCGCAGGCCTGA
>CAVVPU010000247.1:0-14738 GCA_963750015.1 uncultured delta proteobacterium
CCGACGCTCCAGGCGCGCAGGCGGCGGGAGGCGTTCGCATCTTGACAGGGGAGGTCACGCCGATTAGAGTCCTGTCGGGATGAAGAAAAATGTTCTGATTCCTATGCATCAAGGTAAGGAGGTGGGGAAAATGAATGGCCTGTTTGTCGTTGTCCTAGGTTTATTTGTCGGTTTCGCCTTCCTTGCACCAGCGGCGTTTTCGCAGGAAACGCCGGTTGGTTACGATTTCCTGGGCCAGCCGACGGGGAGTGGATCGCAGAATTCACCTTTATCGTACAGTGCCACAGGTGATCAGAAAAGCGGCTTTCCCGCTGGTCAATATGACACGCTCCACGGCAACCCGTCGGACCTATCGACAAGCCCTTCGGGTAAGGCGGCGGCCCGGCCTTCCGGCGGGTCATCTCCCTTTGGAAAGGCTCCCCAATGCCCGGGTGTCGCGGGCGGCGTAACGCCGTGTTGAAAAGAGACCGGCGCCGGCGACCTTGCCCACACGGCCGCCGGCTGAGTCGCAGGGGGGATGACGCCGGCGGGGTATAATTGACTTGACAGGAAGAGCGATATTTCTTAAAGTCACTCATCTAGAGAATTGTGCGGGAATAACGAATGATACCCGGCGAACTTTACGATCCCCCGGGTGTCCGTCGCTCGTTGAATGACCGCAACGCCGGAGGATAGCCTGAAATGTCCGACCAAAGATTCGCAAAACTCCTGGAGCCTTCTCATATCGGCCGCGTAGCGACCAGGAACAGGATCATCAAGCCCGCCGCAGGGCTCCAGTACTGGATAGCCGGGGGAGTGCCCGTCGCCGAAAAAGCCAAGTGGCTCTTCGATGCCTACGCACGGGGAGGGGTGGGCCTCATCATCATAGAGAGCCCTCGCCTCGAGCCGGGAGGAAAGGGCTTCCGCCTCGACAACGACAAGGCAATCGAAGCCATGTCGGAGGTGACGGAGATCATTCATAGTCACGGCTGCCCCGTCTTCGTGCAGCTCGCCCATATGGGCAACTGGAACCTCGCCCATTCCCCCGACCACGACACCAGGGCCCCTTCCCCGGTGTGCGTCATCTCGGAGATGGATAACCACGACTCCATGCCGAGGGAGATGAAGGCCGAAGATATCGAGAAGGTCGTGGAGGCCTTCGTCATCAATGCCTTAGGCGCCCAAAAGGCCGGGTTCGACGGAGTCGAGATCAACTCTTCCTGCACCCACCTCCTCCATACTTTCCTCTCCCCCTTTTGGAACAAGAGGCATGACGCTTACGGCGGCAGCATAGAGAACCGCACCCGTCTCATCGTCTCGATCGTCAAGGAGATCAAGAGGCAGGCGGGCAAGGATTTCCCCGTGACCGCCCTCATCAACGGCGTGGAGGTGGGGAGGTTCATCGGAGTGGAGCGGAGCGAATGCCTCTCTCTCGCCGACAGCGTGCAGATAGCCAGGGCCATTCAGGATGCCGGAGCCGACGCGATCCAGGTGAGGTCCCATTGGATCGGCAGACACGATGCCTCTTTCATCACCGACCACCTGTGCTACCCCGAGCCTCCCGTGCCTTTGAGCACCTTCCCGCCTGAGCTTGATATGAGCCGCCATGGGGCAGGGGCGAACATCCCCCTCGCCGAGGCCTTCAAGAAGGCCCTCACCGTCCCGGTCATTACCGTGGGCAGGTTCGATCCCGATCTCGCAGAGAAGACCCTGGAGGAAGGGAAAGCCGATTTCATCGCCATGAACCGGCGACTCTATGCCGACCCGGAGTTTCCGAACAAGCTCGTCCAGGGAAGGTTCGACGACATCGCACCCTGCACCTCCTGTACCCAATGCAAGGACGAGGATGCGCCGAGGCGCTGCAGGATAAACGCGGCAATCGGAACGGAGAGTCCCTATGTCCTCGAACCCGCGCCAAAGCAGAAGAAGGTGGTCGTCGTCGGCGGAGGCCCCGGAGGTATGGAAGCGGCGAGAGTGGCCGCGCTCAGGGGCCACCAGGTGGTGCTCTTCGAGAAATCCTCACGCCTGGGAGGACTGCTCCCCCTGGCCGCTCTTGTGAAGGGGCTCGAGGTGGAGGACCTTCCCGCTATCATAAAGTACCTCAAGGGCCAGATTACCAAATTGGGGGTCGAAGTTCGTCTCGGAACCGAGGGAACTCCCGCCCTCATCCAGGAGATGAAGCCCGACGTGCTCATCCTCGCCACAGGCGGCATCCCGGCCCTTCCCGACATACCGGGGATCGACGGAAAGAACGTGGTGAGCAACGCGAAGCTCCATAAAATGCTCAAGTTCTTCCTGCGCTTCTTCTCTTCCGAGACCCTGCGCTCCCTCACCAATATCTGGATGCCCCTCGGAAAGAGGGTCGTTATCATAGGCGGCGGCATACAGGGTTGCGAGCTCGCCGAGTTCCTCGTCAAAAGGGGCAGGAAAGTGACTATCGTCGATTCCGCGGATCAGCTTGGAGAAGGGATGATAAGCCATCTCAAGCTCCAGCTTTTCTGGTGGTTCCGCCAGAAGGGCGTCACCATGATGCCGGGCGTAAAGCCTGTGGCCGTAACGCCTCAAGGCCTGACAGTCCTGAACAAGCTGGGCTACAGGCCGACCGTCGAGGCAGACAGCATCGTCACCGCCCTTCCTCTTGAGCCGAACAGGGATCTCATGATCGCACTGGAAGGCAAGGTCCCGGAGATCTATGCCATCGGTGATTGTGACAGCCCCGGCCTCATCGTCGATGCCATCGGCAAGGGATGGAAGATAGGAAAGGCCATTTGAAGTCAGCCGGACCATGAAAAGGAGCTGATGTGGTGAAATCCTCTCACGACATCCAATGGGGCAGGGGAAGATGATCGGGAATGAGGCCTCCCGCCCGAAGTGGTACTTCAGGCCCTTCGCGATCATTCTCCTTCTCTTCTTCGTGCTGGGGCCCTTCGGCCTTCCTCTGCTCTTCAAAAGCCCGGCCTTTAGCAAGACCTGGAAGATCATCCTGACGGCGGCGGTCATCGTCTATACCGTCTATCTCCTCATCGTCACGATCAGGATTACAAGCGCCCTGTACGATGTGACCAGGTTTCAATAGAGACTCGAATCCGCCGTCGATTTACGAAAGGCCGGCCCTGCGTGCTCCGCCGGTCCACGACTTTATCCTGTTTGTCGGACACGGTCACCACGTGGTTCCTCCCGGCGTTTTTCGCCGCGTAGAGGGCTTGGTCGGTTCGACGAATAAGCTCTTCCGACGACTCTCCCGGGCGAAAGCGCGCTACGCCTATGGAAACCGTTATTACTCCAATCTCTTTTGCCGTTGCCGACGTCCTGAGAGGCATTGTCTCGAAGAAGCTCCGTATGCCTTCTGCAACGGAGGCGGCACCGGCCAGAGAAGTTTGGGGAAGGATGACCGCAAATTCCTCTCCACCGAAGCGAGCCAGGAAATCCCTGCCTTTCACCGTCTCCTTGATCTTCTTCGCGACGAACCTCAATACCTCGTCTCCCACGAGATGGCCGAATGCATCGTTGAATCTCTTGAAGTTGTCGATATCGATAAGAAGCAAAGAGAGGTCCCTTTCGCCCGCCGAGGCTTCTTCAATGGAAAGGGTAAGCTGGGTATCGAAGGCCTTCCGGTTCGGGGTCCCTGTGAGGAAGTCGACGGACGCCTCGGTTTTCAGCTCCTCGAAGTCTTTCTTGAGCTCCTCCAGTGCTTCGGTCGTCTCCTTCAACTTGTGCCGGATAGCTTTTCCGAAACCTCCCAGGGCCTTCGTCTTATTGATTATCTCGGTGAAGACGCTTTTAATCTCCTCGATGGATGCGTCCTCCGAGAGCCGGTCGACCGACTGGGAAATGAAGGACTCGTAATCTTTCGTTTCGCCGGTGAGCTCGGTCACTTCCTTGAGAATCGTCCGCAGAAGCTCCTGGAGTTCCTGCCTGATCTTCCTCAACCCGGCGCCATCTTCTTCCGAACAGAACCGGCGATAGAGTGCTTCGTTTTCTTCCGCGGAAAAGTCCTCTTCCCTTTGAAGCATGGCTTCGATGGTAATGCGAAGCTCTTCGTCGGCGCCTGAAACGTACTTGTACCAAACGGCGTAGTTCTTGGGTGTTATCGGTATGCGCTGCTTCGACATGATGGGCAGAGCAAGCCGGAGGTATTGCTGCACTTCTTCTATCAGGCTTTTGCTATCCATTGCGTGCGTATGTGCCTCTCTCTTTGGTCAATTCGTCCGGTTTTTCGTGAAGTTCGATCGTGTCCCTCAATCCCAAAAAGGGTTTTTTCACGTGCCTGCTGCACGCGAACAGGAGAGGCCCGATCCCGTAACGACCCGGCGGCGGTCTTTTTAGTGTATACCTTTTGCGTTGAGAAAAGGAGCGTATTTCTTGTCACTCCCCATAATATGGTTCTGAAGCCAATCCTTCAGGAAAGCCATGGTTTCTGCGCTGATCACCGGCTCTCCCCGGGAGAATCGCTCGTTCAGGTCAACGACCTTCTTCGTGAGGGCTTCGTGCTCCGCCTTGTGGGAGGCAGAGGCAGGATACCCGTATTTCTTGAAGAGGTCTTCCTCGGTTCCGAAATGATAGACCGTATAGTCGAGCAGCTCGGAAAGGTCTTGCCCATTACTTCCTTGCCTTTTCCAAGCTTCATGGCGTCATGGAAGCCGTTAAGCAGCTCCACGAGCTTCATGTGTTGATCATCTATCTGCTTGATGTTTACGCTCAACTGCTCGTTCCAGTCATCAGGGCCATAGGTTCCTCTTTGCTCCAGGGCTTTGCGATGCTGTTGCATCGTATGTCTTTTTTCGGCTCGGAGCCGACTCTTCTTAAGATTCGGGGGACGACGGCCGGCCCCGATGGTCCCGACGTCGGTCTTATTGCAGTGTAATGGCCTTTTCCGAGCACATTTCCTGGCAACAGAAGCAGGTAATGCAGGTGTCGGTATCGACGACCGGGAGAGTGTCGCCCATGGACAGGGCCGATACGGGACATTGTTCTATGCAGGTGCCGCAGGCGGTGCACAGATCGGGATTAGCGCGAGGTCGCATAATCGTGCGGCTGTGGATGCCTGCCAGCATGGCCGGGTTCTGGAGCACCGCTTCGCCGCCAGGGGCGGGAGCTTGAAGTCGGGCAACCTCCGAAGCTCCCCGATGACCTGGATTGCGTCCATGTCGTAATCCCCGAGGCCCGCCTCCCTGGCCTTCTGAAGGAAACGCATCTTACCGGGCTCCGGCCCATCATGAAGGCGATGCATGCGTCCACGGCCACTCCATTGTCAGAGGCCAGGATCAGGCCTATGTCCCTGAGGTCGAGGCCGGCCGGGCCGTTGCCCTCCATGCCGACGACCGCGTCCACGATAAAAAGATCGGGAACCCTCAGACGGAAGACGTCGACGAGCATCTCGTGAAAGCGCTCGGCACAGCCTGCTGCCTTGTGGAGCACGGCTTTCTGGGCACCGGGCAATATACCGTAGCTGTTCTTGATGGCGCCGGTAATGACGCTCAGGCCGTGGGTCTTGAACTTCGGAAGGCTGATGACCACATCGGCGTCAAGGACAGCCCTGGAGGGGCTCACGGACGGAAGGAACTCAGGGTTGAAAGCGACCTTCCGGGAGTCGTTCCCGATGTTCCTGTAGTAACCTTTGGACGCGTCCATCAGTCCCGATACCCTGAAGCTTTCCTCATTTGCCCCATAGTTCATGAGGCCGGGGTTGTCGCCCACCACGAGGGAAGCGGGCCCCATGGCCTCCACCTTGTCCACCACGGCCCGCGGACGGTCGGGTAGTCGTAATGGCCTCTTCGGGTCTGGAAGCCCGGAGCACGTTCGGTTTTATCAGCACGCTCTTCCCCTTCAGGTCGAGGGGAAAAAGGTCGAAGGCGCGATCCACGGCCGGGCGCACTGTTTCATAGGTTGCCGAATGTATCATTACTCTCGACATTTGTTTCACCTCTATTCACGATTATAGGGAATCGCCGCAGGACAATCAACTGCCCGGGGCAACATAGGTAGGCGCCGTTTTCGGCGATTTTCCTCCCTTTACCTGGTGATAGTATTCATAGGTCATGGGCTTGCCGTCGCTCACTACTTCCGCGTCCACCACGCGCCCGAGAAAGATCGTGTGGGTCCCCGCGTCCATGCTCTCCATAAGCTCGCAGTCGAGGTAGCTCGTGGCATAATCGAGCACGATCGGCGCCCGGGTTTGTCCGAGCTTGTACGAGATGCCTTCGAACTTGTCTATGTCCCGCCCCGACCTGAAGCCGAAGCGGCCGATGAACACCATGGGCGCCTCTTCCCCGAGTATGGATACGGAGAAAGCCTTGGCTTTTATTATGGTCTCATGGGTCAGGTTCTGTTTGTTGATGCAGACCGATACCCCGGGCGGCTCGGACGTCACCTGGCAGACCGTATTCGCGATCTGGCCGTTCAGCTTCTCGCCGTTGTTTGCGCACACAAGATAAAGCCCGTAGCTACAGTGTTGAAGCGCGGTCTTGTTCATCTATACTCCTCTCAAGTTTGCTGATCCGGACCGAAGGTCCGGAGTGTTCCGGCTGTCACCACTTTGGCCCGGCCATCAAGGCTTCGACTTCAGGTCTATGATTTCCAGCCGGTGGTTCGCTTCCGGATGTTTCAAAGAAGGACCCTGGATGAGCAGCGCGAACTCCCCTTTCGCCTCATGGGCGTTCAACCAGCTTTTCGTCCAATCGCTCCAATCGTTACCATCTTCGACGGCATGCACCGGGAAGACCCATAAGAGAACTGGAGGGCCTCACACGTCGTTTCCAGACGGCTTATTGCGCTTATCCAGACCGGCAGCCTGAGTCTGGACAGCCTGCGCGCCGTCGCCCCGCTCCGGCTGCGCACTATGACGCCCGCCACGGGCATGCGCTCGAGGGCGCTTTCCACGCTCAGGGAAATAAGGTCTCCCGTGCTTAT
This sequence comes from uncultured delta proteobacterium, assembly GCA_963750015.1. GTDB lineage: Bacteria > Desulfobacterota > Syntrophorhabdia > Syntrophorhabdales > WCHB1-27 > CAVVNC01. Next base: position 6,889 of record CAVVPU010000247.1, read on the forward strand.
CTTTTCACCGGAAGCGATGGACTCGAGGGTCTCCCTCACATATCGACCCGGCAGGTTAGGCTCGACGGCCTGAGCGATTTTTGCGAGCATGGCGACCGCATCCACCGGGTACTTTCCCATGGCCGACTCCTCGGAGAGCATCACGCAGTCGGTGCCGTCGAGTATGGCGTTGGCCACGTCGGTCGCCTCAGCCCTCGTAGGCCGCCGGTTCCCCGTCATCGACTCGAGCATCTGGGTGGCAGTGATGACCGGCTTGGCGTGCAAATTGGCCTTATGCACGAGATCCTTTTGGACGACGGCGATCCGCTCTATCGGTATCTCGACGCCTAAATCGCCCCGGGCGATCATGATTCCGTCGGCAGCTTCGAGGATTTCCTCGATCCGGTCGAGTGCCTTCGATCGCTCGATCTTGGCGATGACGAAAGGGCTGTAGCCAAGGTCTGCCGCTGCTTTTCGAAGGGCAAGGATATCGGCCTTCGATTCGACAAAAGATTGGCTCACCGCGTTGACACCCTGGTTCAGGGCGAATTCGAGGCACTTTCTGTCGTGGTCGGTAAAGGCGGCCGTGCCCAGCTCGATACCCGGCAGGTTAAGTCCTTTGCGCGACCGCAACTCGCCGCCGACCACGACCCTGCACGCCACCTCATGTCCGTGCACTGATTCGACCTCCATTTGGATGAGGCCGTCGTTGAGGAAAAGGACGTCGTCGGGCCGCACCGCTTTCGCGAGGCCTGCGAAGGTGACCGAAGCACGATGACCGTCGCCCTTGATTTGCCGGCTAGTGAGGGTGAAGTTGTCACCCATTTTCAGTTCGATCGGTTCTCCGGCTATCTCGCCCAGGCGGATCTTTGGACCGGGCAGGTCTGCCATGATAGTGAGACGTTTCTCTACAGAACGGGAAGCGGCGCGAAGATCTTCGATCACTTTAGCGTGTCCCTCGAACTCTCCGTGAGAGAAGTTGAGGCGCGCTACGTTCATGCCGGCCAGAAGCATCCGCTCCATGGTTTCCCGGGAAGAGGAGGCAGGACCGATGGTGCAGACGATCTTTGTCTTGTTGTAGGGAAAGCCCATCTTTGTCTCCTCGCCGAGGCCGTCGTCGAGCCGCATGTGCTCCTTCGTCGCTCGGTGTTTCATTGTAATACTAATAGATATGGGGCGCAAGAGGAGAGGACAGACAAGGCACAGGCAAGAGCAAGGCAAAGGCAAGAGCAAAGGCAAAGCAAAGGCAAGGCACGGGCAAGGCACGGGCAAGAGCAAAGGCATTTAAGAATGGTCTGTGTAGTCGACGCGTATGGCACCCGTTCCTCTCGCACAAAGGCTACGCTCCCGACCAGTGTAAGCTGCGCTTGAGCTTGATGTGCATGGTGGCGTCCGAGCTAAAAGCAGTTCGAGCATGACACATCATCCTTCGGACCGCTCAAGCTCCGCTAACGCTGGTTAACGGTCGCTGCGCAATATGTGCGAGAGGAACGGGTGCCATACGCTCATGGGATTGCCAAGGGGGGCAAAATGCCTGTGCGCTGAAAAGAAAAAAGGGAATGGAGGGAATGGAATGGGCGGCCTCTTCGGGCCGCCGCTGTTATCAAATTGTACCCGCACCTTACCCTTTCGGGAAGGAGCACTGCGCGCCTGCGGCGGTTCTTCCTTTTTATGAAGGGGTGGCTCCGTGAGCTTTGCTCATGGGGGGGGCGACGCGAGCCCCATTGATTACAACAGTAAATAGTGATCATTTTTGAACCGTCCTTAATCTCGTTCGCCTCATTATAGATATGCAAATCCATAATTCTTGACAGTCTGCGTACATTTTACTGTTGACATTACTTACTGCTAATATTCATTATGTCATAAGCTTCATTGGGGGAAAAGGAGACGTGGACGCCCTTGTCGATTTGCCGGCCATGGACAGGGTGATCGGGGGCTCGAGACTCGTCGGCGGGCCCGATCAGGACCTTGAAGGCGACATCACCCTTCCTGTCTGGTTCATACCTAATGCGGTCAGTCAGGCGGGCCTCACGAATTTGTCGACAGCCGCACCAAAGGCGCCGAAAGCGGGTCAACCGGGCCCGGCTGCAAAAGTTGGGCGCCCGTCCCGTCTCTTCAAGGAAGACGTGGTAACCGACCGCCGAAAGGGCGATTGACGGATTGCTCAAGAAGATGCGGGAAGAACCGGTGGAGAGCGAAATCGACCTGGTACAACCTGGAATTTGACGTCGCTATCGAAGGATGGAGAAAAGGGCAGGCTGTTCTCGGTGAAGATCTGATAAGGAGGAAGTCGTCATGACGGAAGTTGACAAAGAGACTTTCGAGACAGAGGTTGTCGGTTCACAATTGCCCGTAGTAGTCGATTTCTGGGGGCCCCAGTGCGTGCCCTGCCTTGCGCTCATGCCGGGCGTCGAAACCCTTGCGGGGAACTACGACGGACGGGTGAAGATCGCCAAGGTGGAAGCGCAGAAGAACAGAAGGCTGTGCCTGAGCCTGAAGGTACTGGCCCTGCCGACTTTTCTGTTTTACAAGGACGGCCAAGAGGTCTCGAGGCTTTCCGGGGACAACGTCTCACTTCAGATGATCGAAGATAAGCTGAAGGGCCTGTTATAAAGGGCGCGAGCCCCTATCAAACAGCAGAGCAGGGCGCGCCTGCGGCGGTTTTTTCTTTTCATGAGGGGGTGGCTCCGCGGGCTTATGCCCGCGGGCACACGCGAAGCGGGTCGGAGGCGACGCGAGCCCCATTAGATTGCAAGAAAAGGCAGGAACCTATCGCGGACCAGGCTCTCGCCGTTGGCGATGGTCCGCGAGGGCAAGCCTGGATGGAGGTCCAAGATGGCTGTTGTAGTTAAGGAATGTGCATACGCGCTCGTCCATGTACCCAATTTCGTGCGGTATGGATCGAAGCCGATCCGGGACATCGCTCTCGACGGCAGGCCGGGCTCGGGACTCGAGCAGAAGATTTATAGTCACATCAGAACTTTCGAAGATGCGGTCGCCTATCCTCCGAATCAGGTCTTCATCGGCAACATGCATCCCGATCAATTGCATGATGTGGCCCAGCCCTGGTATGAACACCAGATGGAGGACGCCCACAAAGAGGGGCCCTTCGGCGAGATTATGGCGGAAGATCAGTTTTACGGATGGCTTAAGGCATCTGACGATTTCAATCTTGTCTGGCTGACCGCCGATTTCCTTGACCGAATCAGGGAAAGGACGGCTCTCCATCCGCTCACCATGGACCACGATTTGAAGAAGCTCGCAACCCAGGGGGTCGATCCTGCCAAGATCGCCGCAGCCGTGGATAAGGAGGGGGCACTGCCCCTTTACCATGAAGGGCTGGTCGTCGGTTGCGTGCGCAGAGACCACGATGCGGACGATACTCTCAAAGCTCACGTGCTCATGGAGAATCTGATGACAAAGGCATCGGGGGCCCTCGTGGTGCGCCACCTCCTGAAAAGAGCGGATTTGCGACCGGAGGAGATCGATTTTCTCGTGAGCTGCTCTGAAGATGCGGTGGGGGACCGGTACAACCGGGGAGGCGGGAGCCTTTCGAAGGCCATCGGAGAGATGTGCCGGTGCGTCAACGGCTCGGGCCATGACGTGAAGGCCTTTTGCGCGGCACCGATCCACGCCATCGTCTCTGCCGCCTCATACGTTGAGGCAGGCGTATACGAACGGGTCGTCGTGGTAGGGGGAGGCTGCCTGGCCAAGATCGGCATGAAATATGCGGGGCACCTCAAAAACAACATGCCGATCCTCGAGGATGTGCTCGGTGCCATTGCCTTTCTCATTACCAAGGATGATGGGGTTAGCCCGGTGATAAGGCTCGACTGCGTGGGAAAACACAATATCGGCGCCTCATCAAACCAGCAGGATATCATGACCTCCCTCATCGTGAAGCCCCTCGATAAGCTCGGCATGCGTATGCTGGATGTCGACAGGTACGCCACGGAGATGCATAACCCGGAAGTGACCCTTCCTGCCGGAAGCGGCAACACGCCCCTACAAAACTACAAGATCATGGGGGCTTTGGCCGCGATCCGTAAGGAGACTCCCCCGCACCGAGATTGACACCTTCGTGCGAGAGCGCGGTATGCCCGGCTTTTCTCCCACCCAGGGTCACGTGCCTGCTGCGGTGCCCTTTTTGGGCCATGCCCTCGGTGACCTGAAGGCAAGACGGATAAAGAACACCATGTTCGTGGCAAAGGGGAGTCTGTTCCTCGGCAGGATGTCGCAGCTTTCCGACGGGCTTTCGTTCCTGTTGGAAGCAAACCAGGCGGCCAAGGAAAAGTGAATGGCCGGTTCGCGGCAATGGTTTGAGAGCAAGAGCAAGGCAAGAGCAAAGGCAAGAGCAGGAGTAGGGGTAAAGGCAGGAGCAGGAGCAAGACAAGAGCAAAGGACTGTCGGAAAATGGTTATGTGGGTAAGGGAGAGCCGCATAGAAAGAATCGCGATCTGCGGCGCCCTGCCGCACCTCATGCCCATCCGCCGTACATCGAGTACGGCTGCGGTCAATGAGGCACGACAGGTCATCCACATCTCATCGATTCTTCCCATGCGGCTCTCCACATCACACCGTAATTGTCTCGACCTGAGCCAATTACGGAGGAGTACAGAGGTTAGAAACTCAATTGGAAGACCGGCCCTGTAGGCCGTCGAGAAGCAACCCCAATTGTCCCTACGTGGGCCAATTGCGGAACTAAGGTAAACAGCCCTATTGAAGGGCAGAAGCGGCCCTTAGGGCCGAAAAGACGCAACGCTTGGCAGTTTCCCGGCCACGGGCAGCGCGCGCCTGCGGCGGTTCTTCCTTTTTATGAGGGGAAGTCTCTGCGGGCTTTGCCCGTAGAGGGGGCGACGCGAGCCCCATTAATTGCGCGAGCCCTGGCAGTTGCCCGCTACCGAGCATTTATACGGGGGTGGGCCATGCGCGCCTGCGGCGGTTCTTCCTTTTTATGAGGGGAAGTCTCTGCGGGCTTTGCCCGTAGAGGGGGCGACGCGAGCCCCATTGATTGCGCGAGCCCCGGCAGTTGCCCGCTATCGAACATTTAAATGGGGGTGGGCCATGCGCGCCTGCGGCGGTTCTTCCTTTTTATGAGGGGAAGTCTCTGCGGGCTTTGCCCGTAGAGGGGGCGACGCGAGCCCCAATAATTGCACAAAGGAGGGAAAGCATGTTCAAAGGAAAGAAAGTCATCATAGTGGGCGAGCGGGACGGAGTGCCCGGGCCGGCAATCGCAAACTGCGTGCTGGCTGCGGGCGGAGAAATCGCCTTCATGACCACCGAATGCTTCGTCTGAACGGCTGCAGGAACCATGGACATGGAGAGTCAGGCACAGATCAAGAAACTCGCCGAGGAGATCGGAAAAGAGAACCTGATCGTCGTGCTCGGCGCGAGTGACATCGAAAGCGCCGAGATCGCCGCGGAGACGCTGACCGTCGGAGATCCGAGCTTTGCAGGTCCATTGGCAGGGGTCTCGTTGGGACTCCCCATCTATCACATCCTGGAGCCCGAGGTAAAGCAGGCCGTACCGGAAGATGTTTACGAAGAGTCGGCGGGCATCGTGGCCATGATCGTCGATACCGAAGAAGTGGCGCGGAAGTTCAAGGCAATCCGGGAGGGCGCAGCGTGAGGCGCACTGCCTGAAAAGGAGGCTCTTCTTATGAGACTTCAACTCGATATTCTTGCTATCAAGGATGTGCAGTTTGCGGCAGAGACCGCAGTCCGCGACAGTGTCTTGTATGTGGACAGGGAGGCGCTCCGGGCCCTGCTGCTGCGGGACAAGAGATTCGCCTCGATGGAAATCGAGATTGCTCATCCCGGCGAAGAGTGCCGCATCACCGGAGTCCTTGATGTTATGGAGCCGCGGGCCAAGACGAGCGAGGGAGACGAGAGCTTTCCCGGAGTGGTGGGCACACAGATGGGCGCAGGGAAGGGCACAACCTGCGTGCTCGAGGGCGCGGCCGTCGTCCTGGCCGATTACAGGGAAAAGTTCGAATCGGGCAGAAGCTCGGACCCGAACGGAGACATAATCGATATGTCGGGTCCGGGCTCTGAGGTGGGCCTTTACGGGAAGACCCACAACATAGTGCTCTTGCCGGTTCCCGCTTCCGGCGTCAGTGCGATGGACTATCTGGCAGCTTTCAAAGTCGCCGGCCTCAAGGCGGCAGCCTGTCTTGCCTCCGCAGGGAAGGGGGTCAGGCCTGACAGAACGAAGGTCCTCGACCTTCCTTCTTTGACGGCGAGGGACGAAAAGGCGGCCGATCTACCGAGGGTCGTCTATATTTTTCAGATACTTACCACCCAATTCGTTCCCATACCGGGGGAGCCCGTCCTCTACGGCGGGAACGTGGCCGACATGGTGCCCACGCTCCTTCATCCGAACGAGGTGATCGACGGGGCCGTGACCTCTCCTTTCCCGTGCCTCAATGTTCAGACATTCCAGGTCCAGAACCATCCGATCATCATGGAGGCTCTGCGAGCGCCACGGCAAGGACCTTTCTTTTGCCGGCGTGATCGCCTCCACCGCCCCGAACAACATGGCGGAAATTGAGAGGGTTTCCAATATCGCCGCGAACCTCGCCCATTACGTCGGAGCAGACGGCGCGATCCTGACCAAGACAGGAGGGGGCGCTCCCGAGCTCACCATGGCACGGACGGCCCAGCGGTGCGAACAGCTCGGTATCAAGACAGCCCTCGCCGTGCTCCATATGGCGGCAGACATGTACGGGGCGGCAACCTTGTTCAACATGGCCGAGGTCGACGCTGTGGTGAGCCTCGGGGTCTCGAATACGTCCTTTACCCTGCCTGCCCCGCACAGAATCATAGGCAGGACCCATGCGGTTCCCGGCCTGCCTCCCATCGACGGCGTCATAGTGAGGACGGAAAACAACATAAAAGGAGGCCAGTGCCAGGTGGGAAGCCACAGACTCCGGGCTGTCAGGTACTGATCCTGAAGAGTTCCAGGTCGCGATGTTGTGGGCCGATCGAAAGCCGCATGGGCAGACGCGGCGCGAGCCCCGACTATTTGGGAGGTGTGGAAATGATAAGAGTGGTTTTGTACCTCAATCAGTTCTTCGGAGGGATAGGGGGGGAGGATAAAGCCGATCTGCCTGTCCGCCTTACCGAAGACCTCGCGGGCCCTGCCAAGGCATTCAGTGCTGCCCTGGGCGACCGGGGCCGGGTGGTCGCCACCGTCATCTGCGGCGACAATTATTTCGCAGAGAACATAGAACAAACGAGCCGGGAAGTAAGGGACCTGATAGAGCCTTATAAGCCCGACCTTCTTCTTGCCGGGCCTGCCTTCAACGCGGGGCGCTACGGCCTCGCCTGCGGAGCAGTGTGCAAGATGGCCCAGAACGAGCTTCATATTCCGGCGGTGACAGGTATGTACCGGGAGAACCCTGGTCTCGACCTGTACAGAAGGGACGCTTATATTATCGAGACCGGGGATACTGCCCGGTCAATGGCCGAGAATGCCCGCAAAATGACGGCCCTCGGGCTCAAGCTCGCCGGAGAGGAGAAGATCGGGAAGCCGGCAGAGGAGGGCTACTTTTCGAGAGGCCTCCTCGTCAACGAAGTTTCCCATAAGACAGGGGCTGTCAGGGTTACGGATATGCTCGTGGCTAAGCTGCGAGGCGAGCCTTACGAATCGGAGGTCCCCCGGCCGGCCTACGACCGGGTAAAACCCGCTCCGGCCCTCAAAAACCTCGCTTCCGCGAAGATCGCCCTGGTCACCGACGGGGGGCTCGTGCCCAAGGGAAACCCCGACAAGATCGAGATGGCCACTGCCACACGGTACGGGACGTACGACATAACAGCCAAAGAGAGACTCGATGGGGCAGACTATGAGGTCAATCATGGCGGCTACG
>CAVVPU010000248.1:0-13444 GCA_963750015.1 uncultured delta proteobacterium
CCGAGGTGGTGAGGCAAGCAGTCGACGAGCTCGGCATAAAGACCGGTAGCGAGGTCTACGCTGCCATCAAGGCGACCGCTTTCAGGAAACTTGGTTAGCCGTCAGCCCATCTTCTTGTACGTAGAATACGCCTCCATGAACATGGGAAACCCCGTGGTCTGTATGATCAGGAGGAGGGCATGCTTGATCTCATCCTCGCTGGCTCCCGCCTCCCGCGCCCTCGCTATATGGGTTTCGAGGGAGATTTTATGATCGCTCGCCCCTGAAACCGCCACCTTGATGAGCCAGCGCACCTTTTCGGGAAGCGGCCCGCCTTGCTCGTGAATGATCTTGCCAAGGGCCTCGTGCCCCTCGTTAACGGCGGGAAAATCCTTCTTGAAAAGGGTGAATACCTCATGCAGATCTTTCATGACTACCTCCTTAATTGAGTTCCTTCGGCTTACTTATCTCCTCTTCCTACGCTAATCATAAGGTCATCCGATGTCAAGCGATCATAGGGAAAGGCGGCCTTGTTTCCAAGGGAAAAACTAAAGAGCAGAAAAAAGAGCTTGACTATCGTTCTATACAGTAGTATATAATGATCATGTTGCTATTGCCTGTGATATATAACGTACTCGGTGTTCCGCCTTTATCGTCACCCGAGATCGAATGTGTACGAGTTCCTTGCTCCAACCCCGGCCGGGGGTATCGGTCACCTCCCTGGTTTCCGGCCGGGGATTCCTAAACCAAGCCTGGTCGACGGCGTAGATGCCTCTCCGCCGTCGACCCATCCAGTACCAGCGAGCGAGGGGAAGGATTGCCGCCCCGCATTCCTTCCCCATTCGCCCCTGGTTCATTCCCGTTACCTACGCTTATCAAGTCGCCTCAGCCGCCGGTCATTCTTCTCTTAATTACTGAAGGGCGCTACTTCACCCTGAGTAACCACCTTATGGAAGAGTCCCTTTTTGTGGTAGTCTATTCCATATCCCCCGGCCGTTTTGCGGGCGGGGTGGAGAGAGGTTTTTTTGAGGTGGTGCTCATGAGCGAGACAGATTTTCGTATCCGACCCTACACGTTTGCAGAGTTTGTCGAACGGGTCAAGTCTTTCCACGGGTACGAGGCAATAGGCGTGATCATTGGCGGTTTTATGGTAGATCTCGCTTACGGCCGCCTGCCGGAAGGCTGTCTGTTCGATGCGGTCTGCGAGACCCCTAAGTGCCTGCCCGATGCGGTTCAGCTCCTTACCCCCTGTACATTGGGCAACGGTTGGGTGAAAGTGATCAACGTGGGGAGGTTCGCATTGACTCTCTATGACAAAAGGACGGGCGTTGGAATTCGGGTCTTTGTGGACCCGGCGAAGATAGGCGCCTGGCCCGAGCTGGAAGCCTGGTTCTTCAAGCTCAAGTCCAAAAAGGAGCAGGACACTGAGAATCTGCTTTGCGAAGCGCAAAGGGCTCGGGCCGATATGTGCGGCGTCCAGGCGGTGACGGTGGCAGATTGGGTGCGGGCGCACGGACACCGCGGTCGGTTCGCCGTCTGCCCCGCATGCAAGGAGAGCTACCCCGTCGAAGATGGAGACAAATGTCTGGCATGCCAGGGGAAGGGCATTTTTGACGCAGAAGCGCGTCCTTTGGACCCCTATTTCGTCCTTCTGAAGAATTTATGACGCGGGGCACCGGATAAGGGGCTATCATGCTTTACAGGTTCGACGGAAGGCAGCCGGTCATAGGCGCGGGTACTTACGCGAGCGAAACGGCACAGATCATCGGGGACGTGAGGATAGGAGAGCGCTGTTATATCGGCCATGGTGCCATCCTAAGGGGCGATTACGGGAGCATCGAGGTAGGGGACGAGACAGCGATCGAGGAAGGGGTCATTGTCCACGCGCCACCCGGAGAGTGCTGCTCTCTGGGGGAGGGGGTCGTCCTCGGTCACGGAGCGATTGTCCATGCGAAGTCAATTGCCGATTCAGCGGGTATCGGTATGGGGGCCATTCTGAGCATAAGGTCCGAGATAGGAAGACTAACCGTCGTAGCCGAAGGCTCGGTGGTCAAGCAGGGGCAGATCGTACCTGAGCGTATAGTGGTGGCAGGCAACCCTGCAAAGAAGGTCAGGGACATGTCTCAGAAAGACTTCGATTTCTGGGCTCATTCGAGGCGCGTTTACGTCGAGCTTGCCGGGAAGTATTGCAGGATCGGAATGGAAAGGATTGAATGACCCTGCTGCTTGCAGCAGGGTCATTCAATCCAACGAGCGAAGCGAGTCTTTGAGGGGGAGTCTCTACGGGCCTATGCCCGTAGAGGGGGCGACGCGAGCCCCAATAATTGCGCGAAAGGAAGTGCTCCCTGCAGGAAACTGCAGGGAATCCACAAGTCAAAAAGAGTTGAAACAGGGGCCTTCCGGCAGACCTGAGCACGCTCCGCCCGGACCGCTAAAACCTTGAAGGAGTTTGCCATGGCGCTTACCAAGGAAGATTTCTCGATACTCGATGACTTTCGGTTCGGTATACAGCCGGTCGGGGTGAAGTACCTCACAAAACCGCCGGATGGGATCAAGGCCCTGGAAGAGCGGATGACGCTCTGCGAGATGTTGAAGAGGGCCCAGGCCGGAGAAGTCTTCTACGCCGGGCCCCAGAGCCACGGGTGCGGCGCAGGACTCTATGTCCTGGGTCAAACAGACCTCGAGGAGCAGTTCATCAGCGGAGAATACGGCTCCGGACTCGGACTCTTCTGTGACGCCCGCGCCGCAAGCAGGCTCTACCATTACATTCCGAAAATAGCCAGGGGCGTGGTCAATTATGTGGCCTTTTCCGGTCTCGACAAGCTTCCTTTCGATCCGGACGTCCTGATTCTTCTCGCAAACACCAGTCAGACCGAGATCCTTCTGAGGGCCATGAGCTATAAGACCGGGAAGGCGTGGGTGAGCAGGTACTCGGCCGCCATCGGCTGCGCATGGCTTTTCATCTATCCCTACCTGAAGGGGGAAATTAACTTCATCTCCACCGGTCTCGGGTTCGGCATGAAGCGAAGGAAACTCTTCCCCGAGGGCTTGCACTTCGTCTCCATCCCTTTCGACCAAATGGCGCCCATGCTCCAGACGCTCAAAGAGATGCCCTGGGTCCCCGAGCCTTACAAGGCGGACGGTTTGGAGTACGTGAAACATTTGCACCGGAGGTTGGGACTCGAGTAAGGCCCCGGCCTTTCCGTCCCACTGCGTCGGTGCCACGGCTCTCTGTCAAGGCAATAGAGAGTCCCTTTATAAACAAAGCGGCCCTTCTTTCGTCTCTTAAGGTGATGGGATAGCCATCACCCCCCCTTGCAATTAACATGCATTAAACGTACGTTAATTAATAGTCGTTTACACTTAACCAGGTGGAGGACCATGGGCTCTGATTTCCCTGAATACTGGAAGACCGTTGTCGATACGATGATGGACGGGGTGGTGGTCGTGGACCGGGAAGGCACGATCCTCTCCGTGAACGGGGCCCTGGAGAAGATGATGGGCTACAGCGCCGCAGAGCTTGTCGGAAAGGAGTGTGTCATTCTCGATTGCAACGCCTGCTTCTCCCAGGCTGACAGGGGCGATCGAAGAAAGCATTGCGGCCTTCTCCGGGCGGGCAAGGTCGTGAATCACCGCTGTCGGTTGAGCAGGAAAGACGGCCGGCCGCTGCACGTGGTGAAAAACGGCGCCGTCCTCAAGGATGGCTCAGGCACAGTCGTGGGCGGAGTAGAAACCTTCACCGATATCACCGACCTTATGGCGAAAGAGCAGACTATCATGGAGCTTAAGGAACTCCTCGATCCCGAAGATGGCTTCGAAGGCATCGTGGGCCGAAGTCCCGCCATGATGGACCTCTACACCCTGATTCGCAATGCCGCCGCTTCCGATGCGCCTATTATTGCATATGGAGAAAGCGGCACGGGAAAAGAGCTCGTGGCAAACGCCGTTCACGCCATTGGAAGGAGGAATAAGGGCCCCTTCGTGAAGGTCAGTTGCGCCGCCCTCAATGAATCATTGCTCGAAAGTGAGCTTTTCGGTCATGTCAAGGGGGCTTTTACGGGTGCCGACAAGGACCGACGGGGAAGGTTCGAGTCGGCCCACAGAGGCGACCTCTTTCTTGATGAAATAGGCGACATCCCGCTCTCGACCCAGGTAAAGCTGCTCAGGGTATTGCAGGAAAAGGAGGTGGAGCGCGTGGGAGACCATACGCCGATCCCCATCGACGTGAGGCTCATAGCGGCTACCCACCGGAATCTCGAAGCCATGTGCCGGGAGGGGACCTTCAGGGAGGACCTTTACTACCGCCTCAACGTGATTCCTATCCGCGTCCCTCCCTTGCGCGAGCGGCAGGATGACATTCCTTTGCTCGTCGATCATTTCATCAGAATGATCCGCGTGCGAACGGGAAAGCCTATCCACGGACTCACGGGCGAAGCTTTGAGCATATTGACGGCATACTCCTGGCCGGGGAATGTTCGTGAGCTGATAAACGTACTCGAGTATGCCTTCGTCGTATGCCAGGAGGAGTGCATCGGCACAGGCCACCTCCCGGCCCTCTTTTTGCAACAAAAGTCTGTCGTCGACCGTCCCAGAAAAGGGTCGACCGATGCCGAGGAACGCAAGGAATTGATCAGGGTCCTCGAGAAGACCGGGGGCAGCAGACAGGAGGCGGCCCGGATGCTCAAGATAAGCCGGGTCACCCTTTGGAAGCTCCTGAAGAAACACGCTATCATCGTGAAAGCAACAGTAGATGCGGGGATCCCGCACGGGACAGGCGGGACTTCCTCAAACTCATAATCGGGAGATAGGAATGGAAACGAAACTGCTGATCATCGGGGGGGTTGCAGGCGGCGCAACCGCAGCTGCCAGGGCCAGAAGACTCGACGAGCACGCCCGCATCATCGTTTTTGAGCGGGGGGAACACATCTCCTTCGCTACGTGCGGCCTGCCTTACTATATTGGCGGCGTCATTCTGAAGCGGGAACAACTCCTCGTAACGACCATCAAGGATTTTAAGGAGCGGTACAACATCGACGTGCGGGTTTTTTCAGAAGTGACGAAGATAGACAGAGCACGGAAAGAGGTCGAGGTAAGGGACCTCCAGACAGGCGATGCTTATCGGGAGGCCTATGATCGTATCATCCTCGCCCCCGGCGCAGCGCCCGTTAAGCCCCCCATTCCCGGCATTGACCTTCCCGCCATTTTCAGCCTCCGGAGCATACCCGACGCTGACGCCATTGCGGCTTATGTGGAGGCAAGAAAGCCCAAGAGGGTGGTGATAGTGGGAGGAGGATTCATCAGCCTCGAAATGGCAGAGAACCTCGTCGCAAGAGGCTGCAAGGTCCTTATCGTGGAGATGCTCGGCCAGATAATGAATCTCCTCGATTATGAAATGGCGGCAATGGTCCAGAAGCACCTCGAAGAAAAGGGTGTGGTCTGCATGCTCGATTGCACGGTGACTTCCTTCATGCAGAAGGCGAAGGGGATCGTCGTCTCGATTGACAAAAAGAGGGACCTCACAGCCGACGTGGTTCTCATGACGATCGGCGTGCGGCCGGAAAACAGCCTCGCAACAGAGGCCGGACTCGATCTGGGGGTCACGGGCGCCATAAAGGTCGATTCTTCTATGAGGACCTCGGATCCGGACATATTCGCCGTGGGTGACGCTGCAGAGGTGAAAGATATCGTCACGGGCGCCCCTATGGTCGTCGCCCTCGCGGGCCCTGCCAATAAAGAGGGGCGCATCGCCGCGGACAACGCCATGGGCAGGGCCTCCACGTTCGCAGGCACCCTCGGTACCGCTATCGCCAAGGTCTTCGATCTCTCCGTCGCCACTACCGGCGCTTCTGAGAAACGGCTGACACTCCACCACATACCCTATCTCGTGAGCTACACGCACCCCGGTTCCCACGCGGCCTATTATCCGGGCGCGGAGCCCATGACCATCAAACTTCTTTTTGCCCCCGGGGACGGCAAGCTCCTCGGCGCCCAGATCGTGGGCAGGGAAGGGGTGGACAAGAGGATAGACATCCTCGCCACTGCCATGAAGGCCGGCATGACGGTCTACGACCTGGAAGAGCTTGAGCTCGCCTATGCCCCTCCCTATTCCTCGGCCAAGGATCCCGTCAATATTGCAGGCTTTGCCGCAGCAAACATCTTGAAAGGGGATGTAGAGCAGATACTCTGGAATGACCTGCCCGGCCTCGACCGTAAGAAGGAAATCCTGATCGACTTGCGCAATCCGGTGGAGCTGGACCGGGAGGGCTACATGCCGGGGTCCCTCCACATACCGCTTCCGCAATTGAGACGTAGGCTGACCGAGCTTAAAAAAGGAAAAAAATATGTGACCTTCTGCGCCGCCGGTCTCCGTTCTTATATCGGTTACCGGATCCTCAAACAAAAAGGCTTTCAGGTCAAGAGTCTCGCCGGGGGGTTCGGTCTTCTCAAAGGGGTAGGCCGCAAGGTGGGAGCAAAGGTGAAGTAGGCAGGAGCTTGAGTGAGCGTGCCCCGGGCTCAATCCGATTTGCAGAGCAACGGCCCCCGGAGTGTTGTATACTCCTACTTGTATTCCTATCGGATGAGGGGCTCTCATGAGAGACCGGGACAGAACGAAATCGGACCTCGTCGCTGAGATCCGGGCCCTGCGCGAACAGCTCGCTCTGGTGAAAGAGGCTGAAGCGGCGCGCAAAGAGGGTCTCAGGAAGCGCAGAGACGCATACCGGCCGATACTCGATTCGATGATCGAGAGAATTTGGCGCCTCGACAGGGAAGGGCGAGTCCTCTATGTCAATGAGGCCGGGGCGCGGGATATGGGCCTGCCCGTCGAAGTCATCATCGGAAAACCGCTCCATGAGATCTTTCCTCCGGCCCTGGCTTCACGCCTTTCTTTGGACAATATGGAGGTCATGACCTCGGGGAAGCCCAAGTTGGGAGTTTCGGAGGAGCATTTTCTCGCCAATGGGACCAAAGGCTATTTTCAGACGGACAAGATCCCTTGCTTCGATGGGAAAGGGGAGATCGCGGGCGTCCTCATCTTTGCCATCGACTTCACCGCGCACATGTTGGCGGAGGAAGCCTTATCCACGAGCCGCATGCAGCTTTCCGAAGCCATGGACCTTGCAAGCATCGTTTACTGGCAGCTCGATCTGGCCACAGATACGTTCATCTTCAACGACCCTTTTTACGCCTTTTACGGCACCACCGCGGAAAAGGAAGGAGGCTATCTGATGTCCAGGGCGGAGTACGCCCGCAGATTCGTCCACCCTGATGACGTGGACCTCTTCTATCAAGCGTCGGAAAAGCGCTTGGTGCACAAAGGCAGCGACTTCTTCAATGAAACGGAGCATCGTATTATCAGACTGGATGGACAGGTACGCCATGTCCTTGCGCGCATACGAGCAAACATAGACCCTTCGGGCCGCATCACAAGATGCTTCGGCGCAAACCAGGATATCACAAGGCGCAAGCAGGCGCAGGAGAGGTTCGAGCAGGAACGGTCGTTCAAGGAGGCCCAGCTCAGAAGAGAAAAGGCCCTCGAACAATCCCGCGAGGAACTAAGGAACCTCTCGGAGCACCTGCAGCGCGTGCGCGAAAGGGAACGGACACGCATAGCCCGTCAGGTACACGACGAGCTCGGTCAATTCCTCTCTGTCCTCAAGATCGATCTGACGTGCCTCGGGCAGGGCCTGGACGCGGATCAGGGAGAGGTTCTCGATCAGATCCAGGGTATCGCGAACAAGATAGACACGGCCGTCCACACGGTGAGGAAGATATGTTCCGAGTTGAGACCGTCTATCCTCGACGATTTCGGACTCCCTGCCGCAATCGAATGGCATGCGGAGGATTTTCAGAAGCGAACAGGCGTCAGGTTCATCACGAGGATAGACCCGGCGATCCCCGCGGTGGAAAAAAGGCTCGCCCTGGTCTTTTTTCGTATTTTTCAGGAAACGGTCACGAATGTTCTCCTCCACGCCAAGGCAACGACGGTGAAGGTCAGTCTCAGGAAAGATGCGGGCAATCTCGTCCTGAAAGTGGCTGACAACGGTAAAGGCATTTCCAAGAAAGAGCTTTCCAGCCCCGGCTCTTTCGGTATTATCGGCATGAGGGAGCGGGTCCGTTTTTGGAATGGGCAGTTGCTTTTTAGCAGTGCCCGCAACAAAGGCACCTCCATGACCGTATCGATCCCTCTGGCTGCTTCGGGCCAGTCGGCCGAAGACTTCAACTATCCGAAGGACGACTATGAGAGGGCGGGAAGAGGAGAGGAATGATCAGAGTGCTGATCGTGGATGATCATACGATATTCAGGGAGGGGTTGAAGAAGGTCCTCTCGGCCTTTTCCGACATCGAAGCTGCCGGTGAAGCCGGAAACGGCGGCGAGGCCCTCAGCCTGATGACGGAGGACTCTTACGACGTGGTCCTCCTCGACCTGGCGCTGCCCGGGATGCAGGGGCTCGACGTGCTTCGGGCTATAAAGGCCAGGAAAAGGAGCCTTCCCGTGCTCATACTGAGCATTTACCCGGAAGAGCAGTACGCAGTAAGGGTGCTCAAGGAGGGGGCGGCGGGATACCTGACGAAGGAGAGCGTACCCAGCGACCTCATCCGGGCAATCAGGAGGGCCGCCCAAGGCGGGAAATACGTAAGCGACAGCCTGGCGGAGCGCCTTGCGGGCCAGGTCATCGGCGAGGGCGGAAAAGAGCCCCATGAAGGCCTCTCCAGTAAGGAATACCAGGTGTTCCAGATGCTCGTCTCCGGAAAGAGTGTCAAGGAAATAGCCTCCGAGCTCTCTCTGGCCCGCACCACCATCAGCAGCTATCGGGCCAGGATACTCTCGAAGCTCAGGGTCAGGTCCAACGCGGAGCTAGTCCGCTATGCCCTGGAACACGATCTGGTCCTTTAGAGCATATTTGTAGTTTTATGACTACAAAGGTATAGACCAAATTCTACATCAGAATCGTTCCGCGACGATACCGTCGCCTCTGTCATAGCTGGTAACATGTACCATCCGCCGGACTCCCGATTGAGGGAATAGGCGGCTGACCCGGGATTACGGGCGGGGGCCTGGCCTTCGCATATGAACCGTAGGAAGGAGATATCCGGGCCGGACAGAAAGGGTAATTAAACAGAAGGAGGAGTCTATGAGGAAAAGCATCTGGTACGTGGTCGTGCTCGTGGCGATGATGGCAGGTCTGTTCATGCTTCCTGCCCAGGGATCGGCAAAGAGCGTCTATATCGGAGGGACCATGTCCCTCACCGGTCCTTATGCGGAAGATTCGGCAGCAGTGCTTGCGGGATTCGAGGACTATGTGAAATATGTGAACGATACTAAGATGATGGCGCCCTGGCGCAAGGAGAAGTGGCCTTCCGACATCCCGGTCGAGCTCCTCTGGCGTGACGACGAGCTCAAACCCGCCAAGGCCCTGAGCATCTATGAGGAGCTCAAGGCAAAGGGGATACTCGTCTATCGGGCATCAGGCTCACCCATCGCCCTTGCCCTGAAAGACCGGTTGAAACAGGACAACATGGGGGCGACGAGCATGTCGACGGGTTCCTTCCTTATGACCCCCCCGGCGACGATCTTCACCTACTATCCGATCTACACAGACGATCTTGCCGCGGTCGCCGACTGGTTCAAGAAGAATTGGAAGGAGTCGCGCAAGCCGAGAGTTGCCTACCTGACCGCCGACAACTCCATGGGCAAGTCCATCGAGATACCCGAGATGGAAGCCTATCTCAAAAAGGAAGGCTTTGACTTCGTCGGCATCCAGTACGTGCCCCTCGTCCCCACCTCGCCGCCTACCACCCAGCTCATGTGGATTAAGCAGAACAAGGTGGACCTCGCCCTCGGCATCATGATCAACCCCGGGGCCCAGTCCACGGAGAAAGAGATGGGGAGGCTCGATATGGGGCCGAACCTTGCCTACAAGATCACCTTTGCCGTCGGCACGCCGGCTCACATTCAGATTTTCGCCGATGACATGAAGGACCTCGGTGACGGCTTCGTCGTGTCAGGTGATTATCCCCCCTGGGAAGCGACCTCTTACCCGGCCATCAAGTGGATGACCGATCTCCAGAAGAAGTACCGCCCCGGAAAGTTCGTGCGCAACGTCCAGTATATGGGCGGCATGGTCGAGGCCATGACCCAGCTCGAAGCTTTGAGGCTCGCCCTTTTGAAGACGCCCGTGGACAAGCTGAAACCGGCCGATGTGCTGAACGACGGCTTTTACAAGATCAAGAATCTTGACGTGGGCGGCATCGTCACGCCCCTCACCTATGGACCGGGCAAGATCGAGGGAGTGGACCTGGTCAGGGTGGATCAGATGGTGAAGGGAAAGATCGTTCACCGAGGCGATTTCCCCTGCCGTCACATATACACGCACTAGATAACTCGTTAAACTGATTGATTAATCGCGCAAGAGAAGGGGGCCCTTTTAGGGCCCCCTTCAGTGTCTAAAACAAACCCGCACCGGCTTGATGGACACGGCCATCGAGTCTTTTTGCAAAGGCCAACGTCCACTCTATTACCGATTCACTTTTTTCTGTATTGACTTGCGGAAGGGCCATGTCTTAGGATAAGCGGGAGGCAAAGGATTGTTGATGTCCGAATGTGTCGGCGCGCGCATCCATGATGAAAAAGGCCTGGTGAGATGAAAAGGTCTGAATAGGCCTGAAGGCAGAATTTGGCTCATTTAACTCTATCAGAATGGCTCGCCCGCATCGAGAGCGACAGGCGCTTCCGGGAGAACACGACTTCCATCACCCACATACCCGCGTCGGTTGGGCGCTTTGCCCCTTACCCTGATTGGGTGGATGCCTCCATACGAAGGGTCCTTGTTGAACGGGGCATCGAGAAGCTTTACAGCCACCAGGCGCGCGCCATAGAGCTGGTTCACGACGGCAGGGATATAGTCCTTGTCACGCCCACGGCGAGCGGCAAGACCCTCTGTTACAACATCCCCGTGCTCCAGCGGATCATCGAAGAGCCGGAGACGAGGGCCATCTACCTCTTCCCTACGAAAGCCCTCGCCAATGACCAGATGACGGAAGTGCACAGTTTCATCGAGGAGATGAAGGCAGACATCAAGACCTTCACCTACGACGGTGACACGCCCGACGATGCCAGGCAATCGATCCGCAAGCAGGGCCACGTGGTGGTCACCAATCCTGACATGCTCCATGCCGGTATCCTGCCTCACCACACGAAATGGCAGAAGCTCTTCTCCAACCTGAAATACGTTGTAGTGGATGAGCTCCCATACCTACCGGGGAGTTTTCGGCAGTCATGTGACGAACGTGTTCAGGCGACTTAAAAGGGTCTGCCGCTTCTACGGACAGGACCCCGTCTTTATCTGCTGCTCCGCCACAGTGGCAAATCCCAAGGAGCACGCCGAAGACCTTGTCGAGAAAGAATTCGTCCTCATCGACGAGAGCGGTGCACCCCGGTCTGCCAAGACCTTTGTCCTCTACAACCCCCCCATCGTCAATAGGGAGCTTGGCATACGTCAATCGGCCATGACCCCTGCCAGGAACATAATGGGCGACCTCGTGGCAAACAAGATCCAGACCATCGCCTTCACCACGAGCAGGCTTTCGGTGGAGGTTCTCACCAAGTACCTCAAAGACACCTTCAGCCCGAAGGTCGGCAGCGACCACTACGTGACAGGCTACCGTGGCGGCTATCTTCCAAACCTCAGAAGGCAGATCGAGAAGGGATTGCGCGAGCGGACCGTTATGGGGGTGGTGAGCACGAACGCCCTGGAGCTTGGCATCGACATCGGCGATCTCGAGGCCTGCCTCATGGTGGGCTATCCGGGTTCGATTGCGAGCACCTGGCAGCAGGCAGGCAGGGCAGGACGAAGGGCAGGTATGAGCCTCGCCATTCTCATCGCCAGAAGCAACCCCATGGACCAGTTCATCGTGGAGAACCCCGACTATTTCTTTACCCGCTCTCCCGAGCAGTGCCGGGTGAACCCCGACAATCTTCTGATCCTGCTCCACCACATCAAAAGCGCTGCCTTCGAGCTGCCCTTTGAAGAGGGAGAGAGATTCGGCAATGAGGACCTCATGGAGCTTCTCTCCTATCTGGAAGAGAAAGGCGTGCTTCACCGGGTGGACAAGCGGTGGCATTGGGCAGCCGAGAGCTACCCTGCCGACGAGGTCTCCCTGCGCTCCATCAACCCCGAGAACGTGGTCGTCGTCGATACGACCGACACGGCGAATCACAAGGTAATCGCCGAGGTGGACTGGGACGGCGCCTTCACCACGGTCCACGACGATGCCATCTACATGGTCGAATCGCAGCAATACCATGTAGACAAGCTCGATCTTGAGCGAAAAAAGGCTTATGTCCGGAAGGTAAACGTCGATTACTATACCGACGCCATGACCTATACGGGCGTGCGCGTCATAGAAGACTTCGACAAGAAGATGAAGGACAGGATCATAGTGGAGCACGGCGAGGTCCACGTGGCCCGCAAAGTGGTCGGCTACAAAAAGATCAAGTTCTACACCTCGGAGAATGTCGGCTACGGCGACGTCCATCTCCCCGAGAAGGAGATGCACACGACGAGCTATTGGTTCACCATCCCCTGGGACCTGCTCAATTCGCTCGATCTCACCCGCTCGGACATCGTCGACGGCCTTGCAGGGCTTGCCTATTGCCTCCACCACATATCGGCCATGCTCGTCATGGCGGATATCCGCGACGTCGACTGGTGCATCGGCGACAAGAGCGGTGAGTGGTACGTGCGCCACGGGAGCAACCACCGGGTCATCACGACGACTCCCAGCCAGCCTGCCAACGTCATGGAGGACGCTTACGACCCCACGGTCTTCATCTTCGATTCTTACCCCGGCGGCATCGGATTCTCCGAGAACCTCTTCGACAGGCACGATGAGCTGATGCGCGCCGTTCGCTCGGTCATCACTTCCTGCGCCTGCGAGCACGGCTGTCCCACGTGTGTGGGACCCCTTCTGGAGGTAGGGCCTTCGGCAAAGGATGCGGCGTTGCAGATCCTCGATCTGATGGATAGGTCATGAGTCTCAAAGACCGCCTCGACCGCCTCACGGGTGATGCATCGAAAGCCCCTGTGGCCCTTCGGCGAGACAGAATGGACGAGCTTCGCTTGAAGCTCGACAGGATCATGGACCGCCGGGCTCGGAGCGCGCAGGCGGGCGTCACCTTCTCCCGGGTCAACCCGACCCCCCTCGAGCATGTCGTGGCAGGTCAGGAAATTTTCACCGGGAAAGGCAGCTTCTTCTTAAGCAAAAGCAGGTCAGAGGCAGACGATCTTCACGGCCGTGCACGCATCGGCGAAGCGAGCCGCGCGAGCATGGAGGCAGTGGCCTTCCTTGCAGGCGTCGGGATAACTTCAGATATGTCTATAGGTGACGGCCTCTTCATCGATACCGAGACCACGGGTCTCGCAGGAGGCACCGGCACCTTTCCTTTCCTCATCGGCCTCGGGTG